>JANMSX010000098.1:0-13371 GCA_031389785.1 Desulfobulbaceae bacterium
GCCGTCGCCCTTGGCATCGTACTGATGAGCATTGCCTTCGGGGTAAACCTGCTCTTCCATGTTTTCCAGGGAAGGATGAGAACAGATGCTCTATGAACTGACCGGCCTGGAAAAGGTCCTTGGCGGCCGCAGGATCCTTGATATCCAGAGATTTTCGATCAGCTCCGGGCACATCTATTCCCTCACCGGGCCGAATGGTGCCGGCAAGACGACCCTGCTGAAGATTCTTGCCTTTCTCGACCGGCCGAGTGCAGGCGAGATACGTTTTTGCACAAAAAAAGTCATACAGGATGAAGGTGAACTGCTCGATCTGCGGCGGCAGGTGGTGCTGGTCGACCAGTCGCCCCTGCTGTTTACCGGTACGGTGGCCGACAATGTCGAATTCGGTCTGAAGATGCGAAAGATTCCGGCCCCTGTTCGGAAAAAGAGGGTGATCGAGGCCCTTGAACAGGTAGGCATGGAGCAATTCGTCCGGGCCGAGGCCCACCGTCTCTCAGGCGGTGAGACCAAGCGGGTGGCCCTGGCCCGCGCCCTGGCCATCAGGCCGCAGGTCCTACTCTGCGATGAGCCGACTGCCAACGTCGACAGTGAAAATCAACGGATCATCCTCGATATCCTGGCCGGTATCAACCGGCAGGAGAAGACCTCGATCATATTCTCTACTCATTATCAGTCGCTGGAACAGCAGCTGGCGCATTTCTGCCTGCACCTGCAGCACGGACATATCACTGAGCATCAGCCTGGCAATGTCTTTCATGCTGAACTGATCGAGCGAGGGCGACCACGCTCCTCCTGCAGACTGGCGAACAAGATGGTCATCAACCTGCCGACCCGGGTCTTACCGGCAGAACCTCTGTTCAGTCTGAGGATTGACCAGGGGAAGATCCGGCTTGCGGAAAAAACCGGAGGCGGCGATCCGGCCGGCAGCCTTGTCGAAGGGCGGGTAGCCCAGATCCGGGCAGAGAACGGCGCAATCGAGGTAAAACTCGATGCGGGGATCATTCTGGATCTCATGCTTTCCCGTAAGATCTACGAGGCCCGACCTGTTATGGTCGGGGAGGTTGTTGCCGTTGTCATCCCTGACGATGCGGTGCATTGTATACTGAACAACTCTGTCCACTCATGAGAAGCCTGGATGGAATCCGCCGAAATCCAGAAAAGAAGCGTGGGAGGAGGAGTCTGCTGCAGCTGAAAATCCGGCAGACTCAACTCCTCTCTATCAAGAAAGAAAAATTCTTGAGAAAAAGATACAATCCGCCGGTACACAGCGCGGCAAAGGGCAATAGCTGGAAAAAGAACTGTCCGGCGGGGAGTTTCTCTATCTTTTTGCAATCGGCTGCAAAACCGATCTCGGCATTGTATACCTCGAGACAGGATCCAAAGACGACTTCCAGGAGAAAAAGGACGACGAAAAAGATCAGAAGTACTATAAACATGAGCTGATTCAGCAGTAAACATTCTCAAGGTTCATTACCCGCTTCTCAAGGCGTATCTGCCTTATGGCACACAGATACGCCTGTCAAAGTAATCATCCACTGACCCACCATCTACTGCTTGTATATGATAGTCCCGACATGCTCTCCGTTCAGGGCGCGGGTTATATTGCCCTCGACCAGTCCGTTAATGATCTGCACCTTCTCGATGACCTCGCTGTTCTGGATGATCTCGAGGCAGGGCCTTTCGATCACCAGATCATCCTGATCCTGATCAAGGAGATCCTGGGCGCCGATCTCCGGAATGAATTCGGCATGCGGGTTCTTCTTCGGATCGTCAGTGTACAGACCATTTTCATCCTTGATGAAGAGTATGGTCCGGGAACCGATGAGATCGGCAAGAATCACCAGGCCGACATCGGTACGATGGATCGGTATGCGGCCGACCTTGGGCTTGATCGCAAAATAGTCGTACGGGGGCATGCCGTGCATGACCGGGATGATGTTTTCGGCAAAGTAGGTCGGCAATTTGACGATATCCGAGTGGGATATTTTGATCCCGCCCCATGGTGACAGGAGGGTGGCAATCATCAAGGCGTTCTGTTCGGAAACCATGCTGCCGAATTTGGCGATCACGCCGGTCGGCATGCCCATTTCCAGGCCGATAGTATAAATATGCCGGCTTCTGGTACCGCCGCCGGTGGTGATCAGTATTTTATGATCCTGGCGAATCCTGACGATTTCCTTGAGAATCGCCGGTAAGGCCTTTACCCCGCGGTCGCAGATCGATTGGCCGCCGATCTTCATTATCGCGATATCAGGGTATAAACGTTCCTGCGGAGCAATATTCAGTTGGCCGATGAATTCCTTGCTCACCAGGCTCTCGCCCATCAAAACGCTTTTGACGTGCAGTCGTTTGCCGTCCTTTTCCCGTACCAAGGCCATGTTTTCCCCCCTTGTCAATCGGCGATGTCGATATTTTGCTACTGATGCTTCGGGCCGCGCTTCAATGTGACAAGGTCAGCCTTGGTGGCGCTGGCGATCTGCTCCAGTTCAGCTTTTCGCAAGTGGTTGCCATATACCTTCAGGTCAACGCCGGTGACGGCGACAATTCGATAGCGAGGTGTTTTTGCCCCATCTTTTGCCTTCTGCCGTTCTCTATAGAAAATTTGTCCAGCCATGGTCTTTCCTCCTTGATTTTATGTATATAGATACAGCCATTATAGAAGTATAGGGCACCATGCAGAAGATGGCAAGGAGCATTCTCCTGTTATTAATGGTTATTGTTGGTAGTTCTTAATTTTATTAATGTGTGCATATGTCCGGTATGTTAGACAAATTATTGAGATTTTTTTATCGTTATGGCAGGAGTGGGAGTATCTGACCTCACGGTGCGCAGACCTCTTTTTATTAAAAAGCGTGACTGGAATCTCAATAATCCTGGTGAAAGAAGAAAACAGACAGATACGCCAAAATCATCTAAAAAAGAAGATGTTATCAAGTGTCATCATCTGCCATTTTCGCATCTTTTTATTACTGTTACGATTTAGAGCCCATTTTTGGAATAAGGATGACCAATTATGACAAGAAACATCAGTATGCTGAAAATATTGATCGGTATCGATGACACTGACAACCTCGACAGTCCCGGGTCAGGAACCGCAGCAGAGAATCTGGCCAGGGCGCTGCAGAGCAACGGCCTTGCGGAATGTGAGGGGATAACCCGCCACCAGCTCTTTGTTCATAAGGATATTCCCTTTACCTCCCACAATAGTGCAATGTGCATCCCCGCCACAAGTCATGCCGACAGGTTGGAGGATATCATCTCCTTTGGCCAGTCATTCCTGCAAAGTTCATCGGCTGAAGGTTCCGATCCGGGATTGTGTGTTGTTATCTACGACTCACGCCTCGATAAGGATGCCTTGATAACCTTCGGCAGAAATGCCAAACAGACCGTTCTCGACAAGCAGGCGGCATATGACCTCGCCGATGTCCTGGGCGTTCACCTTTCTGAACATGGAGGGACCGGTGGCGGAGTCATCGGGGCTCTGGCGGCAACCGGCCTGAGACTATTCGGCAATGACGGCCGTTACCGGGGATGGCATCGTCTCGGAAGCGCCGGTGAAGTGACCACTGTGGCGGAATTGTGCAGCCATGTCTTTGTCGATGCTGTGAGGACGGATGACGGACAGCTGCTGGAGCCTGAAGATATGGTTCTCTTTGCCGAAAATACTGTGAAAACGGTATTGTTGGGTGACACCAGGGTAATCCCGGTTGCGAGAACTGGCAATGGAAGCAAAGGGCCGAAATGGACGACACTGACGAAGAAAGAAATGAAAAGCTTTTGAAATAAGCAATGCAGAACTCCGAGTACAATTAACCTTATCCATATGTCAAAAAGAGGAGGAAGATAATTGTGAAAATCTATCGAAATTATGTAGTTTTGGTTGCACTTTTTGTTGTTTCGATTCCTTTGTCCGTTTCGGCCGAGCCATTAAAACTTTATGCTGCAGGAAGTTTGAAGGTGGCTCTCAGCGACGTGGCAACCTCCTATGAAAAAATCTACAAGACCAAAATAACCACAAAATTCGGTCCCAGCGGCCTTTTGACAACGGCCATTGAAGCAGGTGAAAATCCTGATGTTTTCGCTTCAGCGAATATGACCCACCCCGAAAAACTCGCATCCGGAGGCTGGGGAAGTCCCGTTGTGTTGTTTACCCGTAATCAGCTTTGCGCATTAGCTCAGTCTGATATGGAAGTAACAACAGACAATCTCTTGAGTATCCTCATTGATAAGAAAGTCAGGGTGGGAACTTCGACACCGAAAGCAGATCCGAGCGGCGATTATGCCTGGGACCTCTTTAAAAAGTCTGAGGCAACCCAGGAAGGGAGCTTCGCGACGCTTTCCGGAAAGGCACTCCAACTCACAGGCGGACCAGACAGTGAGAAGGCTCCCGAAGGGCGCAATCAATACGGTTGGGTAATGGAAGGGAAAAAGGCTGACGTTTTCCTTACCTATTGCACCAATGCCGTATTGGCTCAAAAAGAAGTGCAATCCCTCAAGGTCGTCAGAATACCTGAAGATCTTTCTGTGGGGGCCGATTACGGCCTTTTAGTCAGGAATGGAGCACCGAGTGAGGCATGGCGGCTGGCTATGTATATTTTGTCGCCCGAAGGTCAAAAGATACTGAGAAAATATGGATTTGAAGCCTCAGCGATGGCAAAAGAAAAATAAAGACCACATTTAATCGGGTAGGGGGTGGTCATTCCACCCTCACCACACCACTCTAGACCCAGGAAAGGTGAGGTATCATGAAACTAAGCACTAGAAATCAAATCAAAGGCAAGGTTATCGAGATTGTCAAAGGTACCGTCTCTGCAAAAGTGAAGATCGATATTGGTGGTGGGAATGCAATTACATCCACGATCACGGTCGATGCCGTAAATGACCTCGGGTTGGAAAAGGGTGATGAGGTTATCGCGCTCATAAAGGCCAGTAATGTCATGATTGGCAAATAGCCAGTAGGCTGCCTGAGGCAGTTTGCAGATAATGCAAAAGGGCCCGTCCGATCCGGACGGGCCCTTTTGTCGTTTCTAACGTACCTCTTTATTGCATCACAATGGCGGCCAACACTCTCCGGTCCTGGATGAATAACCGGAATTGCCGGCGGCTGGGCAAGGTGGGGGGATACGCACAGCCGGTCTTTGACACGCCATCGTTGAAATGATATGTATAGAAAAGTGATGTACGTATAACATACATGTATGGAGGTGCCGTTATGGCCAAGAGAGTGACTGTCAGCATTCCTGATATGCTCCATGAAAAGATGGAGAAGTGGCGAGAATCGTTCAATCTCTCCAAGATGTTCCAGGACGCGGTGATGGAGGCCATCCAGAAAAAGGAGGATTTTCAGAAGCGCATCCGGGAGGATCTCGACCTGCAGGAGATCATCGAACGCCTGCGCAGCGAGAAGGCCAGGTCGGAAGGGAATTTCTTTGATTCCGGCCGACGGGACGGTTTCCTCTGGGCGAAATCGGCCCATTATGACGACCTGCTCTACGCCCTTGATTGGACTGAAGGCGATAACGCCGCAAAGGACCGGATACTTGGCCCTTACTTCCAGGAGAAAATCCGGGACAATACACTGCTGGAGGCCCGTCCCGACGGGGAAAACGAACTGTTCCGGGTCTATGTCAAGGGCTGGAAAAGCGGTGTCGAGCAGTTCTGGGATGAGATCCGGGAAAAACTGTAAAGGCTGTTCCGCCGGATAACTTGTTCCGAGTCTTGAATGGGCAGAAAAAAGGAGGAAAAAATGGGCACTGTCAAAAGAATCCTGGGGATTGATGCAGGTTCGGTAGCGGTCGGGTTGGCGGTGGTGACCCCTGACAGGGAAATCGTCCAGACGGCCTACCGCTTTCATCGCGGGAATGTCAAGGGATGCGTGCTCAAACTCCTCGAAGATGTGGACCTGTCCCTGATTTCCCACGTTGCCGCCACGGCTTCTGTGCCTCATTCCCTGGCGGCCCAGCGGCGCTTCAACAATGAGATCTGCTGCATCACCGCCTGCAAATACCTCCATCCCGGCATGCGGGGCATGCTCCTCGTCGGCGGCGAAAAATTCAGTTTTTCCACCTTCGACCGGGACGGCCACTATCTGGGCAGCACGGCAAACACTTCATGCGCCGCCGGCACCGGCAGTTTTCTCGACCAGCAGGCAGGAAGACTCAATCTCGCCGGGATCGAGGAGCTGAGCGCAAAGGCCGAGGCCAGTTGCGGCGATTGTCCGCGGATTGCCTCGCGCTGTGCGGTCTTCGCCAAGACCGACCTTATCCATGCCCAGCAGGAGGGTTACCAGCTTGGCGAGATCAGTGATGGGCTCTGCCAGGGGCTGGCCAAAAATATCGTTGATACCCTGTCGCTTTCCCGCGGCATCGAGGGGGAGGTGATTTTCTGCGGCGGGGTGGCCAGGAACCCCACCGTGGCCCGGCACATCATGGAGCTTTCCGGTCTGTCTCTGGTGATCCCCGACAGGGGGAATGTCTATGGGGCCGTGGGCGCCGCTTTCGCCCTGAGCGAGGAGCTGCAGGCGGAACGCCCTGACCTGGCGTCGTCTCTCGTCCTGCACGTCCCGGAGGATCTCCTGCTGCCGGTGCCGCAGAAGGCAAGGGTCTATTATTATCCGCCTCTGCAGCTGCAGCTCTCCGGTTATCCCGATTTCACAAGTACGGAGCAGTATGAGTATGGCGGGGACGGGTGCGTCCCCGTTGAGGTCGATATCTACCGGGATCTCGCCGGCGGGGGTCACCGGGAGGTCTTTCTCGGCATCGATATCGGTTCGACCAGCACCAAGGCGGTTCTCCTGGATCGGCAGCAGGAGGTGCTGACCGGGCTGTATACCCGCACCTCCGGCAGGCCGCTGGTGGCGGTCCAGAATATCTTCCGCGCCATCGACGATATCGCCGGGCGCAAGGGCATCGTTTTCAGGGTGCTGCACTGCGGCACCACCGGCTCCGGCAGGAAATTCATCGGCAGGATAATCGGGGCCGATGCCGTCATCGATGAGATCACCGCCCATGCCCGGGCCGCCTGCCAGCTCAACCCGGAGGTCGACACGATCATCGAGATCGGCGGGCAGGATGCCAAATTCACCACGCTGAAGGACGGCAGGGTCACCTCCTCGACCATGAACAACGTCTGTGCCGCCGGTACCGGCTCGTTCATCGAGGAACAGGCGGCCCGGCTCGGCTGCCCGGTGCGGGACTATTCCCGGAGGGCCGAGGCGGTCAGGGCGCCGCTCGCCAGTGACCGCTGTACCGTCTTCATGGAGAGGGACATCAATCACTATCTGAGCGAGGGCTATTCGGTCGACGAGGTCCTCGCTTCGGCCCTGCATTCGGTGCGGGAGAACTACCTGCTGAAGGTGGCGACGGAGAAGAATATCGGCTCGACCATTTTCTTCCAGGGGGCAACGGCCAAGAACCGGGCCCTGGTCGCCGCCTTCGAGCAGCGTCTCGGCAAACCGATCCTCGTCTCCAGGTTCTGCCACCTTACCGGCGCCCTGGGAACCGCCCTGATCCTCCAGGAGGAATGGCAGGGGAGGGACAGCGGCTTCGCCGGCTTGGATCTCTGGCAAAAAGAGATAACCATCAGCGGGGAGATCTGCGATCTCTGCACCAATCACTGCAAGATCAGTGTCGCCGAGCTCGACAATGCCAAGGTGGCCTATGGCTTCTTTTGCGGCCGGGACTACGACAGCACGGGCTATGTCAAACGGGACACCGGCGCGATCGATCTGCTCGGGGAACGCCGTAAGGCCGTCACCTTCCGCCCGGAAGCCGGGGATGGCGAGAATATCGTCATCGGTCTTCCCGCCGCCGTCCACATGGTCGAGGACCTGCCGTTCTGGCGGAAGTTTTTCGATCTGCTGGGGATCAGGACCGTCTCGAGCGAGCGCTATAGCGAAGGGCTAAAGGCCGGCAAGTCGATCAGCCGGGCCGAGTTCTGCGCCCCGATCGCGTCGATGCACGGTCATGCGGCCTGGCTGCTGGACCGGGCGGACTATGTCTTTCTGCCTATCTACCTCGAGAACAAGAACAAGGAGGTGCGCCGTCAGTACTGCTACTACACCCAGTTTCTCTCCCCTCTCGCATCCCTGGCCCTGGAGGCTGAAGGGCGGCGTTTCCTCCGGCCGGTTATCAAGTATCTCTATACCTCCTTTCACACCAAGATGCAGCTGTACAGGATGCTCCAGTGGGTCAGCAGGAAGCCTTTGAGTTTTCTCGAGATCTCGATGGCCTATGATCGCGCCGGGGATTACGACCGCTCCTGCCGGCGGCGCTTGAAGGAGATCTATCTGGACTGGGCCGACCGCTCGGAGGATATCAAGGTGGTTTTTGTCGGGCGCCCCTACACCGTCCTCTCGCCCGGTCTCAACTGCGGTATCCCGGAGATCTTCGCCAATCTCGGGGTCAATGCCTTCTATCAGGACATGCTGACCTATGAGCCGCAGGACGTCCTCTCCATCAAGCCCCTGCTGCAGGAACTGCACTGGGAATACGCCTCGAAGATCCTTGAGGCGACGGCGGTCCTGGCAGGGCGGGAAGGGCTCTATCCGGTCTATATAACCTCCTTCAAATGTTCCCCCGACTCCTTTGCCGTCGAATATTTCAAGGCTATCATGGAGGCCCATGGCAAACCCTATCTCATTCTCGAACTCGACGAGCACGATTCGAGCGTCGGCTATGAAACCCGGATCGAGGCTGCGGTCAGGGCCTTTCGCAACCATCACACCCGGTTGCGGCAGGCGCCCCGGGCGATCGATTATACCCCGATCAATCCCTGCCGTGAAATGGGCCTGACGAGAAAGAACATTGTCTTTCCCAACTGGGATCGCCTCACCTGCGCCTTGCTGGTCGCCACTTTGCGGCGCGAGGGCTATAACGCCATCCTGATGGAGGAGACCGGGCAGTCGATACGGGAGAGCCTCAAGCACAACACCGGCCAGTGCATCCCGCTGAACGCCATCGCCCAGGGCTATATGGACAGCATCGCCGCCAACAATCTTGCACCGGAGGAGACTGTGCTCTGGCTGAACAGATCGACCCTGGCCTGCAACATCAAACTCTATCCCCATCATATCAAACAGATTCTGCGGGAGCGCGGGGGTGGCATGGAAGAGGCCGGGGTCTTCGTCGGTCAGCTGTCCTTTTCCGATATCTCCCTGAAGGCGACGATGAATGCCTATTTTGCCTATATGCTTGGCGGGATGCTGCGCAAGGTGACTTGCAGGATCAGGCCCTATGAAACCATAGAAGGGCAGACGGACAGGATCCTGAACAAGAGTATCAGTATTCTCGCCGATGCCTTCGAGGGCAAGCGGGACAAGGAAGATGCCCTGGCCGAGATCATTTCCCAGTTCGAGTGGATAGAGACACGGCCGGAGTCGCGGCCGAAGGTGGCGATATTTGGGGATCTCTATGTCCGGGACAACCGGGTAATGAACCAGGATCTTATCCGTTTCATCGAGCAAAACGGCGGGGAGGTGATCACCACGCCCTACAGTCATTACGCCAAGATGATCGCCAGTTCTTATTTCCGCAAATGGTTTAACGAGGGGAAATACCTCAATGTCCTGTCCTACCGGACCCTGCTTGCCACCATGACCCAGGTGGAAAAGGCCTACTTTCGCCTCTTCAGCCGCATCCTCGGGGAGAATGAGCCGGAGTACACCGACAGGCCGGAGAATATCCTCGCCGACTACAATATTTCCATCGAGAACACAGGGGAATCTATGGATAATATCCTGAAGATCTACTATATCAAGAAGCACTATCCGGATGTCACCCTCTTTGTCCAGACCAGCCCGTCCCTCTGCTGCGCCTCACTGGTCACCGAGGCGATGAGGGAGAACATCGAGCGACGGACCGGCGTCCCTGTCGTCTCGGTGACATACGACGGCACCGGCGGCTTCAAAAATGAGGCGATAATTCCCTATCTCAGATATCCCAGGAAGCAGGGCGAGGCCATCGGGGGGAGTCCGCCCACCTGCCAGCAGAGCGCCTGAAAACCCGGGAAAGACTTCCCCTGCAGGTCTTTCCCGGCCTGATCGTTTGCCATCTCGCCACCTCTTTGCACCTGCCGGCGGGATTGCTGCTGCAGCAACCCTGCCGGCAGTCCCCCGTTCCGTCACGTTCACCGTCAGCGGAGCAATTCTCCGCCCGGAGGGCTGACGATATTAAGTTCTTAAAAATTGAGCAGTTCAACAATCTGGATGTCTATCTGGTGATATTTCTGCTGATTTGCAAAGCGGAGGGGGGCAGCGCCGGCCAATGCGGTTTTGTGTAATAGCCTATGAATGATAACAATGTTACGCGGTCAACCGTTGGTATACACGGAAATTTTATAAAATTATTATTATATCAAATAAATGTAAATATTTTTATATTAAAGCGCAATTTTTCCTGTGGGAAAAAATTGATCTTCTTCTGATTTGGGGTATATTATATAATTATTTATTTATATTGACAAAATATTATTATGCTTTTCTCAGTAGGGAGGATGCCAGTAACAATGTTTGATTAATCCCTTGAAGATTGAATTTCTTTACAGTATACAATGGAAAGGCAGCAGGACGAACAGCTAAAAATCAAACCAGATGAGGAGTGATTATGACTAGTTTTGATTCTGTATTCCAGAGTAGTGTCAGAAACCCGGAAGCATTTTGGGCCGAAGCTGCAAAAGGCATCACCTGGTACAAACAGTACGACAAGGTGCTCGACTCATCAAATCCTCCATTTTATCGTTGGTTTCCCGGTGGAAAGATGAATACCTGCTATAATGCTGTCGATCGTCATGTCGAAAATGGTCGTGCTGATCAAACCGCGATTATCTACGACAGTCCTGTCACCAATACCATTGCCAAGATAACCTATAGAGAACTGCAGACGCAGGTCGCCACCTTTGCCGGGGTTCTGCAGAATCAGGGCCTGGTGAAGGGCGATACCGTCGTCATCTACATGCCGATGATCCCTGAGGCCGCAATCGCCATGCTGGCCTGCGCCCGTCTGGGGGTGATCCATTCGCTGGTATTCGGCGGATTCGCCGCCCATGAGCTGGCAATTCGTATCGACCACGCCCAGCCGAAACTGGTCATCACCGCTTCCGGGGCCGTGGAAGGGAAAAAAATTCTCGCCTATAAACCGCTCGTTGACAGTGCCATCGAGCAGTCCGTCCATGAAGTGAAAAAAGTCATCCTCTTCCAGCGTGACATCGTCAAAGCCGAGATGAAACAGGGCCGGGATTTCGATTGGAATGAGCTGGTTGCCGACGCAAAACCCGTTGGCTGTGTGGAGCTGGATGCCACCGATCCTCTGTATATCCTCTATACTTCAGGGACCACGGGGATGCCGAAAGGGGTCCTGAGAGACAATGGCGGACACGCCGTTGCCCTGCACTGGACCATGAAGAATCTCTACAATATCAACCCCGGTGAAGTCTGGTGGTCGGCCTCGGATGTCGGCTGGGTCGTCGGCCACTCCTATATCGTCTATGCCCCTCTGATCCAGGGTTCCACCACCATCCTCTACGAAGGAAAGCCGGTCGGCACACCCGACGCCGGCGCCTTCTGGCGGGTCATCTCCCAGCATAAGGTGAAGAGCCTGTTCACCGCCCCCACCGCCTTCCGGGCCATTAAGAAAGAGGACCCGAACGGCGTGCTGTTCAAAAAATATGACATCTCCAGTTTTGAATGCCTCTATCTGGCCGGAGAGCGTCTCGACCCGGATACCCTGCACTGGGCTGAAAGGCTCTTGAATGTGCCGGTAATCGATCATTGGTGGCAGACCGAGACCGGCTGGGCGATCGTCGGCAACTGTCGGGGCATCGAAGAGCTGCCGGTCAAGGAAGGTTCGCCGACCAAACCCCTCCCCGGCTACGATGTCCGCATTGTCGATGATGAGGGCACCGAACTCCCGGCCGGCAAGGAAGGCAACATCGTCATCAAGCTGCCCCTGCCTCCAGGCAACCTCGTCACCCTCTGGCGGAACGACGAGCGCTTTGTCAAATCCTACATGACCAAGTTCCCCGGCTTTTATGAGACCAGCGACGGCGGCTATATCGACGCGGACGGCTATGTCTACGTCATGGGCCGGATGGACGACGTCATCAACGTGGCAGGCCATCGGCTTTCCACCGGGGCCATGGAGGAGATCATCTCCAACCATCCTGATATCGCCGAGTGCGCAGTCTTCGGCACCCACGATCAGCTGAAAGGACAACTCCCGGTCGGCCTGTTTGTCGTGAAGGCCGGTGTCACCCGGCCCAGCGAGGAAATCAAGGAAGAACTGGTCAAGATGGTACGCGATGCCATCGGCCCGATCGCCTGTTTCCGCGATGCAACCCAGGTAGCCAGGCTTCCCAAGACCCGGTCCGGCAAGATACTCCGCGGTACCATGCGGGCCATTGCCGGCGGCAAGGATTACAACATGCCTTCGACCATCGATGACCCGGCTATCCTTGATGAAATTACCGCCACCCTCGCCAAGATGGGATATCCCAAAAACTGACAAAGAGAGTAATTGAGCCGGCAGCCGACAGGCTGCCGGCTCCGCTCCGATGTTCTGGAAAACAATTGCCTGCGGCAATGCGCCGCAGTCTTGAGGAATTTCTATGAAGATTCATGAATACCAGGCGAAAGAGTTGTTTCAGAAATACGCCATCCCGGTACCGCAGGGAAATATCTGCGAGACAGTCGCTGACGTCGTTCAGCATGCCGACAAACTTGGATTCCCCGTAGCGGTCAAGGCCCAGATTCACGCCGGTGGCCGGGGCAAGGGCGGTGGCGTCAAGGTGGCCCGCAGCCCGGAAGAGACCAGAAAGGCGGCCGAGGCGATCCTCGGCATGCAGCTCGTCACCAAGCAGACCGGGCCGGAAGGCCGGCTGGTGAAAAAGGTCCTGGTGGAGGAGGGCGTCCGCATCAAGAAAGAGCTCTACCTCTCGATCATCCCGGACCGGGAGACGGCGAGCATCACCATCATCGCCAGCCAGGACGGCGGCATGGATATCGAAGAGGTCGCTGAAAAGACCCCGGAGCGGATCATCAAGGTGGCCGTCAATCCCTTGGTCGGCATCCAGGGCTATCATCTCCGGCAGCTGAACTTCGGCCTTGAACTCGAGCCGGCGCTGATGAAATCCGCCTCGGCGGTGTTCAAGAATCTCTACCGGCTCTTTGTCGACTATGATTGTTCCCTCGTGGAGATCAATCCCCTGATCATCACCGAAGGGAATGAGATCATGGCCCTCGACGCCAAGATGGACGTCGATTCCAACGCCCTTTTCCGGCATCCGGATGTCGTCGCCATGCACGACCCCAATGAAGACGATCCTGCCGAGGCCGAGGCGGCCAAGTTCAATTTGAACTATATCAAGCTCGACGGCAAT
>JANMSX010000100.1:0-25533 GCA_031389785.1 Desulfobulbaceae bacterium
GCCGTCGCCCTTGGCATCGTACTGATGAGCATTGCCTTCGGGGTAAACCTGCTCTTCCATGTTTTCCAGGGAAGGATGAGAACAGATGCTCTATGAACTGACCGGCCTGGAAAAGGTCCTTGGCGGCCGCAGGATCCTTGACGTGCCGGCCCTGTCGATCAGAGCGGGGCGGATCTATTCGCTGACCGGCCCCAACGGCGCCGGCAAGACCACGCTCTTGCAGATCCTTGCTTTTCTTGACAGGCCGAGCTCCGGGGAGATGCGGTTTGATGGGGAAAAGGTGCGCCATGGCGAACATGAACTGTTGCAGCTGCGGCGGCAGGTTGTGCTGGTCGACCAGTCGCCGCTGCTCTTTACCGGTACGGTGGCGAAAAATGTCGAGTTCGGTCTGAAGATGCGCAAGGTGCCCGGGCCTGCCCGCGAAAAACGGGTGATTGAGGCCCTTCGCCAGGTGGGAATGGAGGGATTCCTGCGGGCCGAGGCCCACAAGCTCTCCGGCGGCGAGACCAAGCGGGTGGCCCTGGCCCGCGCTCTGGCCGTCAGGCCGCAGGTCCTGCTCTGCGACGAACCGACCGCCAACGTCGACAGCGAGAATCAACGGATCATCCTCGATATCCTGGCCGGCATCAATCGTACCGAGCAGACCTCGATCATCTTCTCGACCCATTACCTGTCGCAGGAACAGGAACTGGCGCATCACTCGCTGCAACTCCAGCAGGGGACCCTCACCGAAAGCCTGGCCGACCATGTCTTCCGGGCCGAGTTGGTTGAGCAGGGGGATGGGCGAACCTCGTACCGGCTGGCAGCCGGAATGGTCCTCAGCCTGCCTCGGCGGACAGGCGTTGCCGCCCCCGTCATCCACCTGGTGATCGATCAGCAGCAGATCCTTTTCCCCGGAGAAAAAGGCGGCGCTCAGGACGGGAGCCTGGTGGAGGGCCGGGTGACCGGACTGGAGGAGGAGAATGACGGGGTCAGGGTGAAAGTGGAGGCCGGTATCGGCCTGACGTTTCGCCTCTGCCGCGAGACCTACCAGGGCCGGCCGTTTCCGGTGGGAGAGAGGCTCACGGTGCTGATCCCCGACACGGCCGTGCACTGTCTCCCCGAGGATGGCGCCCCTGGGCCGCAATGAGACGGACCGGTCGCCGGATTTTGGCGCCAACCTGGCGGCCTGTTTGTCTGTCAGTCAAGCCTGCCGACAGACCCCGGTCGTCTGCCGCTAGATCGCCTCGGTTATCAGCAGCGCGGCTACGGCCACGGCCAGGGCCACCCGATAGTAGCCGAAGATTGCCATGCCGTGCCGGTTCAGGTAGGAGACCATCCATTTGATCGCCAGGACCGCGGAGCCGAAGGCGAAGATCAGGCCGACGATCAGCGCCAGAGGGTCAAAGGTCTGCAGCATGGCCTGGCCGTGCCGGAGGGTATCGTAGGCGGTGGCCGCCCCGAGGGTCAGGACCCCGAGGAGAAAGCTGTACTCGACCGCTGCCGGCAGGGACATGCCCACCACCACCCCCCCGACGATGGTGATCAGGCTGCGGCTCACCCCCGGCCACATGGCAAGGCACTGGGCGATGCCGATGATCAGGGCCATCTTCCAGGTCAGTTCCTCCAAGGTGGAGCCGACCCGGGCTGCTGCCGGCCTTCCCTGCTTCCACCAATGCACGATCAATATCAGCAGGCCGCCGACAAACCAGGCGGCCACGACCGGCCAGGGACCGAACAGCCAGGTCTTGATCATCTTGTTGAACAGCAGGCCGATCACTGCCGCCGGCAGAAAGCCGATCACCACATTGATAAAGAGCCGGCGACCGGTCCGATCCCTGCCCAGCAGGCCAGCCAGCATCTGGCGGACGCGACGGAAGTAGAGGCCGAGGACGGCGATGATGGCGCCGGCCTGGATGCAGATCGTATAGGCATCGGTGGCATCCTGGATGCGTTGTTGGTCGGCGGCCGAGGCTGCGGGCTGGCGGTTGCCGATACCCATGATCCGTTCGGCGAGGAGAAGGTGGCCGGTGGAGCTGACCGGCAGGTATTCGGTCACCCCCTCGACGATGCCGAGGACGGCGGCCTGAACCGCGGTCATGCCCGGCCTGGCCTGTTCTTCCCCCGACGCTGCTTCGAGGTCGCCTGAGATCGCGGCGGTACTCCAGAGAGTGGCGCCGGCGAAGATCATGAGCAGCAGCAGATATCGTGTAAAGGCCATAAACAATGCTTGGCTTGATTAAGAGTTTGGAATAATTCGTCTAAATTGTGTAAAGGCAGGTTGCCCGGCCAGGCCACGAACCTACCATGAATCGGCGGCCGAAGGCAAGAGCCTTATCTGAAAAGAGAAGGGAGCTGACTGCCTGCAGGGGCTGTCAGCTCCTGCCGACGGCCCGCTCCAGCTGCGCCAGGGCGATCCGGTAGCCGTAGAGAGCCCGGTAATAGTTGCTTTCGGCCTGGCTGAGCAGGCTCCTGGAATCAAGGACCTCGGTTGAGGTCGCCACCTGGTTCCGATACTGCAGGTCGGTGATCCGCCAGTTCTCCCTGGCCTGTTCGAGTCCCAGGTTCGCCGTACCGATATTGTTCCCGGCAACCTGCAGGTCGAGGAAGGCCCTCTCGATGTCAAACCGCAGCTGATTTTCTATGCCCCGGACCTGTTCGGCCAGGTCCTGCCTGGCGAATTTCTGCTTCGCCACCTCGGCCCCGGTTCTGCCCCATTCGAAAAAATCCCATTTGGCGGTGACGGCGATGCCGGCATTGTCGTCGTTGGCGAAGTCGTTGGTGGCGGCCCCGGGATCGCTGCCGTTCCGTTCGTATCTGCCCGCCAGGGTGAGGGTTGGGTAGTAGCCGCTTTTGGCCAGGTTGACGCTCTCCTCGAGATTGTCCAGGGCCAGCCGATAGCCCTGCAGGACCGGGCTGTGCTGCCTGGCCTCTTCGTAGAGGGCCGGCAGTTCCAGGGGCTGCGGCTCGATAGCGGCGATATCTTCGAGCACGCGTCCCGGTGCGAGTTCAACGCCCATCAGGTTGGCCAGGCGGCTACGGGTCACCGTGCCTGCGGCGACCGCACGCTCTCGTTCCTGGAGGGCGTTGGCCAGGGCCGCTTCGGACTTGAGGAGGTCGTTGCGGGAGATCAGGCCCTGGCGGAAAAAACGCTCGGCGTCGTTCCTGTGGGACTGCAGGGCCGTGACGTTACCCTCCGCCACCTCGGTGATCCTGCCGGCCAGCAGCGCCTCGAACCAGGCAACCCGGAGGTCCTGGCTGATCGCGACGAGGTCCTGCCGGCCGGCGAGTTTCTCGATTTCCGCTGAATTCCTGGCTATCTGGTGTCGGCTCCGGGTGGCAAAGCCGGTGAACAGGGGTTGGCTCAGGGTGATGTCCCAGTGATGGCCGTCTTCATCGCCGACCAGGCGTTCGCGGCCGTCGATTCTCTGGAAGGGGGCATCCTGCAGTCTGGTGTAGCCATACTGGGTCGAGGCCTTCGGCAGGAAATCGGTGCGGGTGATCTTCACCTCTTCCAGGGCGCCTCTCGTTCTCGCCTCGGCCGCCCTGAGCGACGGGTTGCGGGCCAGGGCGATCTCGAGGGCCTCCGACAGGCTCAGGATGTCGCCGGCCGCCGCAGTGGCCGCGGCAGAAAGCGCCGGACTGAGAATAAGCAGAAGGAGGAGGGCAGATATTCTGAACATGGGATTTTCCTCGGAGCATTGTCGGTTTATCTGAGGGTCTTTTTGAATCGTGCCGCCGCCAGGCTCAGGAAGGTCAGGGACAGGGCGGTCTGAGCGGCGATGCTCGGCCAGAGTATGGCGATGCCCACATCCTTCATGACGATGCCGCGCAGGATCTCGAGATACCAGCGCATCGGGTTGAGGACGGTGGCGTAGCGGATCGCCTCCGGCATGTTGTTGATCGGGAACAGGAAACCGCTGAGCATGACCGAGGGCATGAGCACCAGGAAGCTGGTGAGCAGGGCCTGCTGCTGGGTGGCGGCGCTGCCGCTGATGAGCAGGGCGATGCCCATATTGCCGAAGAGATAGATGCCGGTCAGCAGGTAGAGCAGCGGCAGGCTGCCCCGGACATGGACCCCGAAGACAAGGAAGGCGACGATGAGCATGATGGTCATCGAGATATAGCCGGTGATCATATAGGGGATGGTCTTGCCGAGGATGAATTCGAAGCCGCGGATCGGCGTCACCATCACCTGCTCGATGGTGCCGATCTCCTTTTCCCTGACGATGCCGATGCTGGTGAGGAGCAGGCTGAAGATGAAGAGCATTGTTGCGATCAGCGAAGGGACGTAATAGAAGCGGCTTTCCTGGTTGGCGTTGAACCAGGCCCGGCCGACCGTCTCGATCTGTACCGGCGGGGTGGTTATGCCTTTGCGGGCCAGACGCTCCATCTGGATTCGATCGCTGTAGTCGCTGACGATGAGGCCGGCATAGCCGAGGGCGATGGCGGTGCTGTTGCTGTCGGTGCCGTCGGTGATGAGCTGGAAGCGGGCGGTCCTGTCGCTGGGGATGTCTCTGCCGAAACCCGCCGGGATCTTCAGCACCGCCCGCACCTCGCCATGATCGAGGAGGCTGGTCAGCTCAGCCTCGGCGAGGACGTAATGGGAGATGCGGAAATAACCGGCGGCGGTGAACCTGCTGATCAGCTCGCGCGAGGCCGGGGTCCTGTCCATGTCGAGGACGGCGGTACGGATATTGGTGACATCTGTGGTCAGGGCGAAGGCCATGATGGTCATCTGGATCACCGGCACGCCGAAGATCACCACCCGCATCCGCGGGTCGCGCAGCATCTGCAGGAACTCCTTGACCAGCATTCTCCGAATCCGTTGCAGCATCGCCTACTCCAGCTTGAATTTGAACTTGCGGTTGGCCTGGATGATCATGAACAGCGAATAGATGCCGAGGAACAGGGCGTCTGCCCAGAGGATCTCCAGGCCGATGCCCTTCAGGTAGATGCCGCGCAGGATGGCGATGAAATAGCGGGCCGGTACGATATAGGTGATGATCTGCAGCGGCAGGGGCATGTTCTCGATGGCGAAAACGAAACCGCTGAGCAGGAGCGTCGGCAGGAAGCCGGCGACGATGGCGATCTGGTTGGCGAGGACCTGCGATTTGAGGACGATGCTCAAGGTCAGGCCGAAGAACAGGGCGCCGGTCAGGAACAGGGCGGACATGGCGAAGAGCAGGCCGGCGTTGCCGACGATCGGCACGGCGAAGATGTATTTGCCCATGAGCACGGCCATGGCCACATCGATCATGCCGATGATGAAATAGGGGACGACCTTGCCGAAGATCAGCTCCGGGGCCCGCAGGGGGGTGCTGATCAGCTGCTCCATGGTGCCGGTCTCCCATTCCCTGGCGATGGTGGTGCTGGTGAGCATGGCGGCGACGACGATCATCACCAGGGCGATGATGCCGGGGATGAGCACGTTCTGGCTGCGCAGATCGGGGTTGTACCAGGAGCGCTGGATCATCTCCACCGGCGGCCGCAGTTCGCCCCGGCCCTTGAACTGCATCTGCTCGGCGGTGACGGTGCGGGCGAAGATCGTCCCGACCGCCTGGGCGTAGTTCATCGACAGCCGCGAGGTGTTGGCGTCGCTGCCGTCGCCGATGATCTGGATCTGCACCGGTTTGGCCGCCTGCACTTTGGCCGCGAAATCGGCGGGGATGACGATGGCGATCATCGCCTTGCCCCGGTCGATGGCCTGTTGCAGGTCGCGGTAATTGTCGTGGTAACCCTTGATCGAAAAGTAGGGGGAACTCTGGAAGAGGCTGAGGAGTTCCCGGCTGGTGCTGGTCCGGGACTGATCCCAGACCACGGTCGGGACCTGGCGCAGGTCAAGGGTTAGGGCGTAGCCGTAGAGCAGGATGAGGATCAGGGGAATGGCCAGGGCCAGGGCCAGGCTCCGCCAATCCCGCAGCAGGTGCAGGGTCTCTTTTCTGGCCACGGCGGCCAGGCGTCTCATGTTCATGGCCTGTCCCCCGGTAAAGCGCTCCCCGCATCCCGGCGGTCCACCTCCTCGATCAAGGAGACGAAGACGTCCTCCATGCTCGGCTGAATGGTCTCAAACGTAGCCCCGGTTATCTGCCGTTCCGTAAGAAACTTGCCGATCTCCGCCCCGGCGGCCCCGGCATCGGCCGTGACGATGTGCAGTCCGGCGCCGAACAGCGAGGCGTCCCGCACCCCGGCAAGACTGCGCAGGGGCTCGATCAGGGCTTCGGGGTCCGGACAGCGGAGGTCGATGATCTCGTCGTGCATCGAGCGGGTCTTCAGTTCCAGCGGCGAGCCGGCGGCGATCATCCTGCCGCCGTAGATCAGGGCGATCCGGTCGCAGTATTCGGCCTCCTCCATGTAATGGGTGGTGACGAAGACGGTGATGCCCTGTTCGGCCATGCCGGCGATGAGATCCCAGAAGCGCCGGCGGCTTAAGGGGTCGACGCCGCTGGTCGGTTCGTCGAGGAAGATGATCGGCGGTTCGTGGAGGATGGCGCAGGCCAGGGCCAGGCGCTGCTTCCAGCCGCCGCTGAGGGTGGCGGTGAGGCTGGTTCGGTGGTCTTTCAGGCCGGCCATGTCGAGGGCCCAGTCCCTGCGTTGTTCGAGCCGTCTGCCGTTCAGGCCGTAGATGCCGCCGTAGAAATTGATGTTTTCGCTGACCGTCAGATCCTCGTAGAGCGAGAACTTCTGGCTCATATAGCCGATGTTCAGCTTGATCTCCTCGGCCTGGCTGAGGATATCGAAACCTGCCACGCTGCCGTTGCCGGAACTGGGACGCAGGAGTCCGCAGAGCATGCGGATGGTGGTGCTCTTGCCGGCCCCGTTCGGCCCGAGAAAGCCGAAGATCTCGCCCCGCCGCACCTGGAAACCGATATCGTCGACGGCGATGAAACTGCCGAACCGGCGGGTCAGGTGTTCGACCTGTACCGCTGTTTCACCCGCCGCCCCGGCCCGGGCTGAAGAAAAGAACGACCGTTGATCCCGGCCGGTCCCGGCTGCCGTCCGGCCGTCCTGGTCGAGGACACTGACGAAGACGTCTTCAAGCGACGGGCGGGTCTCCCTGATCTGATCGAAGGCGAGGCCGGCCTCGGCGATGAGCTGCCGGGCCCGGGCCTCGGTCTCCCGGATGTCACGACAGACCAGGTGCACCGTATCGCCGAAGACCTTGGCGCTGAGCACGGCAAGCCGTCCCTGCAGGAGGAGGAGGATTTTTCGGGCCGCACTGCTCCTGATGGTCAGTATCCGGCCCTGCATCAGACCCTTGATTTCATCCGGGCTGCCGACAGCGATCAGCCGGCCCCGGTCAAGGAGGCCGACCCGGTCGCAGCGCTCGGCCTCGTCGAGGTAGGCGGTGGTGATCAGGATCGATACCCGGGCCTGTCGCAGTTTGTGGAGAATGCGCCAGAAATCCCGGCGGCTCAACGGATCGACGCCGTTAGTCGGCTCGTCGAGCAGCAGGACCCTGGGGGTGTGGATGAGGGCGCAGATCAGCTGCAGCTTCTGCTTCATGCCGCCGGAGAGATCGCCCGCCCTGCGCGCCAGAAACGGACGCATGTGGCTGAAATCGAGCAGCTCGTCGATACGGGCGCTCCGGCCTTTTTTCGGCACGCCGTAGAGGTCGGCATAGAAGTCGATATTTTCCCGCACGGTGAGATCCTGATAGAGCCCGAATTTCTGGCTCATATAGGCAAGATGCTCCTTGACCGGGGCCGCCTCGCGGCCGACGTCGAATCCGGCGATCCTGGCCGAGCCTGAGCTCGGGTCCATGATCGTGGCGAGCATCCGCAGGGTCGTCGATTTGCCGGCCCCGTCGGGACCGACCAGACCGAATATCTCGCCGGGGAAGACCTGAAAACTGATGCCCTCGACCGCAGTCAGCTCGCCGAAGTGCTTGCTCAGTCCGTCTGCGTCGATTGTCGGAGATGCCTTATCCGTTTGATATTGCGATTCCATGGGTGGTTGCGGGGTGAGCACGGGGCGGCGCTCAGCGAGCGGCAAGATCGATGACCGCATCGGCCGGCATGCCGGGTTTCAATTCACCCGCCGGGTTCTCCAGGTCAATTTTGACCCGGTACATCAGCTTTACCCGTTCTTCAAATGTCTGCACCGATTTCGGGGTGAATTCCGCCTGGCTGCTGATAAAACTGATCCGCCCTGCATGGACCTTGCCGGGAAAGGAGTCGGTGGTCACCGAGACCTTTTGCTGCAGCTGGATCCGGCCCAGATCCCGCTCGTTGATGTAGGCCCGCAGCCAGGGTTGGGCGGTCCGGCCGAGGGTGAGGACCGGTGTGGCGGAATTCAGGTATTCGCCGGCCTCGGCCGAGGTGCTGAGGACTACCCCGTCCAGCGGCGAGGTGAGTTCGGTATAGGCGAGCTGCTGTCTCGCCTGGTTCAGGACCTCCACCGCGGCCTTGACCTTCGCCCCGGCCTGGTCGATGGTCTCACGGCGCGGTCCGCTCCGGCGCAGATCGAGCTGTTCGGCGGCGATCCTGACCCGCGACCGGGCTTCATCCCTGGCATTTCCGGCGGTCTCGAGCTGGGTCGCATAGGTCTCATACATTCTCCTGCTGACCCCGCCTTCCCGGAGGAGGGCGGCATATCGCTGATAATCGGTTTCGGCCTGGGCGAGACTGACCGCGGCGGATTTTTCCGCCGCCAGGGCCTTATCGTATTCGGCCCTGGCCGCCTCGATCTCCTGGCTCCTGCTGCCCGCATTCAGTTCGGCCAGCACCGACTCGGCATAGGAAAGGTCGGCCTCGGCCCGGGTCACGGCGATCTTCTGGTCGGTCTTTTCCAGTCTCGCCAGCGGCTGGCCGCTGTGCACGGCATCGCCTTCATCCACCAGCCGTGCCTCCAGTCTGCCTGGAATCCTGAAACTCATCTGGGCCTCGGTCACCTCGATATTGCCCGAAATCCTCAGGGCTGAGGCATCTCCCGAATCCTTGAAGGAGTTGAACAGGACGATAGCGATGACCACCAGGACAAGCAGGGGGATGATGATGCGCAGGCGTTTTTTCATGGTTTCCTCGATACGGGCAAAAAAAGGATGGTTGCTTATGGCTGTGCATTGTCGTCTCCGGCAGGACTGTCACGGCGAATCCTCTCGATGCCGCCGAGCGAAAAGAGCCAGACAAACTCCGCCAGGCGGTCAAGGTTGCTTTCGATCGGGGCGTCATCCTCGGCAATTTTTTTGATGACCGGGGCCGCCACGGCGTAATAAATGCACTGGCCGATGATGCTGATGGCGCAGGGATGCAGTTTTTCCGGGCCGGGATTTTTTTGCATGATGGCGATGATGATCGACACCAGCAGGTCTTTATGCGGCCTGATGTAGGTGTCGAGGACAGTCTCGAATGCCGGGCTGGGATCGAGGAGTTCCCGGGTGATCAATCTACCCCCTCCGGAAAGACCCGCCCAGCCGTCGTTGCTCAGGAGCCGGTAGAACATCCCCTTGATAAAGGCCCGCAGCTGCTGTTCCGGATGCGTATCGGCATCTATTCCCATGGTGGACGGAAATTTGCTGAAGCCGGTATGAAAGACATGTTCGAGGACGGCGGCGTACAAGCCCTCCTTGTCGCGGAAATGGTAGTTGATGGCGGCGACATTGACCCGGGCGCTCTCGGCGATCCGCCGGATCGTGGCAGCCTTGAATCCCTCCCTGCCGAAGATGTCGCCGGCAGCCTCGAGGATTCTTTCCTTGGTGGTCGATAGGTGGTCGCTCATGTCTATCCTGTGTTCAAACGATTGATTGAAACATAAGAATAAAACAAATGTTTGAATCAGGCAAGAGGGTAAAGATTTTTTTTGCGACTCGGGATAACAGGCCCCTGGCAGCTATTTTTTTTGAGTCCGCATGGCAAACGCCTGGGACTGAATAAAAAGAGCTTGAGAGTGGAACGGTCTTCTGGTAATAAATACAAATACTTGATAAAATAGAATGGATACGTGAGCCGCTGTGCCGTCCTGCCGTGGGCAGGACAGCGAAGTCGATGAGATCGGGCCGTCCCCGTTCGTTGCCGGTTGAACCGGTCTGGATCGGGGCTTTCCTGAAGGTCCGAGAAAAACTTACCTGAGAGGAAATCCCATGAAAAAACTGCTGCTTGTACTCATCGCCGTGATACTGACCGGCTGCGCCGGGACAATGCCGAACAAGACCAATCTCAATCCGGTCCTGGCCGATCAGCCGGCCGGGGTGTATCCGCCGAGCATTGTCATCAGCGTCGAAGGCAAGGACGATCGCTTTGAGAAGGCTGTCGTCTCCTACACCTTCAAAAATGAGCCTGCCGTGCTGGTCAACCAGGTGGCGCCGCAGATCCTCATGGCGGAGCGTCTGGCCGACGGGTTCAGCCAGCAGGGACTGCTGCGCGGCGGCCAGACCCCGGTGGTGGTGACCATTGCGATTGAGGAGCTGAAGGTCACGGTTGGCAAGACCAAGAGCGGTCTTCTCTATAAATCGGAGGCCAAAAGCCGGCTCAGGCTGACGGTCAGCAACCGGGGTTCGGTCCTTACCAAGGACTACAATCGCGAGGCCAGCAAGGAGACCGCCACGAAACCGGATATAAGTGATCTCGAAAATATGCTCAATGTCCAACTTTCGGATGTGATCGAAAAAATCCTCGGTGACGGTCAGGTGCGGGAGGCCATCCGCGGCAAGATGTAAGAGGACGCCACACCAGGTGTCGACTCCCCGGCCGCGTCGGGCGGGGAGTGAAGGTTATCTGATTGCATCCTCTACAGCAGTTTTCGTACCCCCGCGGACACGGCGATCCCGCCGTGTCCGCTGTAGGACTCATGGTTTTTCTCAATATCCGGCAGCTTGTAGAGATAATTGACCATCAGCCCGGCTGACTGCCGCAGCCCCTTGTCCGAGAGATCGGCAGCCCAGTTGATCCGCTCGATTCTGGCGCCGTTGGTCAGATGGAAATGGGCGACGCGGTCAAGGGCCTGCCGGTCCTTCTTGGCGTTCATCAGGTAGCGGGCGCAGAGACGGAGCAACGCGGGCTGCAGCATCCTGCTGTCGGCATCGATTTGCATGTCACCGTTTTTGATGATTTCCGCCAGCCCGGCTTCTTCGCCGTTCGGCTGCACCAGTTCCAGGACCCTGGCCTCGCGGTCCGAAAGCTGCAGCTCACGGGCGTCGGTCTGCAGCCATGCGACAAAACCGGGGATCGGCGACAATGTCGAGAAATTCTTCAGATTGGGCATCCTGGCGGTCAGGTCCCTGACCACCCGTTTGATGAGAAAATTGCCGAAGCTCACGCCGGCGAGGCCCTTCTGGCAGTTGGAGATGGAATAGAAGATCGCCGTATCGGCCTTTTTCGGGTTGCCGACCGGGGCCTTCTCGTCGAGGAGTTCGTGGATCGTGGCGGAGATGCCACTGACCAGGGCGACCTCGACGAAGATCAGCGGTTCATCCGGCATCCGCGGATGGAAGAAGGCGTAGCAGCAGCGGTCGTCCCCCAGGCGTTTCTTGAGATCGCCCCAGGAGCGGATGGCATGCACGGCCTCGTATTCGATGAGTTTCTCGAGAACGGCGGCCGGGGTCTTCCAGGTGATCTGCCGGAGGTCGAGGAAGCCGACATCGAACCAGGAGGCGAGCAGGGCGAAGACGTCCTGGTCGAGGGCCTTGAGTTCCGGGGCCTCGCGGGCCCATGGAATCATTTCGGCCCGCAGATCGACGAGGAATTTAACCCCCTCCCGGAGTTCGTTGAACTGCCGCAGCAGCCTGGTGCGCGGTGATTCCAGCAGCCGGCGCAGGTGCAGGGTGGCCTCCTGGCGCTGATCCGGCCCCTGGCTGTTCCGGCGCTGTTCGATGGCAGCCTCGACCGCATCATTGTCGACATCGTACTCGTTGGCCAGCAGTTCGAGAAAACGCCGCCGGCCCTGCGGGTTGAGGACCAGGTAGGCCTCGCCGAGTTCGGCCGCCCTGGTCCGGGCCGAGACCTCGCCGCCGCGCGCCTCGAGGCAGGCCTTGATCTTGTCGCGCAGTTTCTGGACGTCGTTTGCCGGCAGATCCTGATCGATCAGGTCCTTCAGTTTTCCCTGGTCTCCGAGGGGCCAGATTTTTCGTATCCTTCTTAAAGTCCAATCCCAGATGGGTTCTTCCGCAGTGCGCATGGCTCTTCCTTCCTGTTGAGTGGGTTCGCGGGCATAGGGCCTGGCCGTTCCCCCTATCTTAGCGCAAGAACATGAGAATTGACAGAATCAACAGATGGCCGGAGGACGAATTTTGCGGTGGGCTGATGGCAGTGGCGGAGCGGCCGGAATTGCTCTCTGTCGCCGTCAGGCAGGCGGGGCCTGGCCGGCAGGTCAGCCGAGAAAGATGAAATACTTGCGCATCACATAATTGATCAGAATCGCGGCGGCGATATTCGAGGTGAAGGCATAGGTGGTCAACAGCCCGAAACGTTTGATCAGCAGGCCCATCAGCACCGTGCCGATCATCGTGCTGATCCCCGACACCAGATAGAAGAACAGGATTTCAACGGCGATGGCATGCCGGCCCCGTTCGAAAACCCAGAGGATATTGATGACATAGGCGACCATGTTGGAGAAGAGAAAGGCGATGAAGTTGCCGATCATCGAATTTCTCGCCCGGCTGTAGTCGTTGACCTCCCGGATCCGCAGGTGGAAAAACCGTACGGCGTGGTCGTCCGGCCCGAGCGAGGGGAAGAGCTTCCAGGCAACCAGGTGGAAAATGGTGATATGGATGACGGTGGCGACACCGCCGGCGATGGAGTATTTGACAAACTGGATCAGGGCGGCGTACTCGCTGGGCATGGTATTTCCTGTGCTCTGGGATCTTACCGATCGGCGGAATAGGTCAGTGGTCCGGTCAGTGTCCGCATGAATGCCTCGACCTGGCGTAATTCCTCGCCGTTCAGATCGCCGTGATTGATTTCGGGATTTTTTGACTGGTGATAAAATACCAGGATCTCGCGTAGCGACGAGAACTGCCCTGCATTCATGTACGGGGCCCGCTCAGCAACGTTCCTCAGGGAGGGCGTCTTGAAGGCGCCGGCATATTTGGCCGTCTCGGTGTCTATGAATCTCAGCTCCACGCAGTCCGCCGGATCTGCGTCGCTGTATATGCCAAGGCAGTTGAACTCATCGGCGAGGACCTCTTTGATCCCGTCGGCGCGACCGCTGTCGGTGGTCGGGCGGGTGGATCGGGGCAGGCCGAGATTGTGGAAGTCGCTGTTGGAAAAGAGCGGCCCGGAATGGCAGTTGGTGCAGCCGGCTCGGCCGATGAAAAGCCTCAATCCCTTCGCCTCAGCCGGCGAGAGGGTCTGCTGCATGGTTTCCCTGTCCCCCTTAAGCAGGGCTTCCGTATAGCGGTCGAAGCGGGCCGGGCCGGGCATGATCGTTCGCACAAAGGCAGCAATCGCCTTGCCCATGTTGGCATAGACCCGGTTGATGGCGACCCGCGTGTCCGGTTCGATCGACAGCCAGGCCTTCAGCCCAAGCAGGTCGCCGGTTGCCGGACTGGCTATGGCGGGATGGGCCTCTTTGCTGAGCCGGGGCAGCGGGCCGAATATCTCCTCGTATTCGGCCCGGTAGTTCTCGGTAATCAGATGGGCGCAGGCCGTCCTCGTGACGCCGTGCTCGACATGGCTTTCAATGGGGCCCAATGCCTGGGACCAGAGACTGTCCTTTCTTCCATCCCAGAAAAACCAGGTATTGTAGGCAACGCCGGCGAGGGGCATCGATCTCCGCATGGTTGTCCCCATTCCGTGGGCCAGGGGGAGATTGTCGGTGAAATTCATGTCGGGCCGATGACAGGTGGCGCAGGAGACCTTCATATTGCCGCTGAACCGGGAGTCGAAAAAGAGCTTTTTGCCGAGCGCGGCGGCCCTGGGATTGTCGGCGTAGGCGTTGGAAGGGTCTTTCGGGATGGGCGGCAGCGAGCCGATCCACAGCGAGCGGAGGACGGCGATTTCACCCGTGTTCCAGAGGTGCGGATCGTCTCCGGCTGCGCCCGCGTACGTCGAGCCAGCAAAGACAGCCAGAAACAGAGCCGTAAGTATCTTGGGAAACAGGCTGCTCATCATCGTGTTACCGCCTTTCCGTCACTGGAGCATAAGATTGAATACGACGCTGTCCTCAGTATCAGCATTCTTGATTGAGAACGAAACCACCCACCAGCCGGGCATGTTGAATTTCATGCCTTCCACGAGATAACTGCCTGCCTCGGGTTCCTTCAAAACCTCCGGCCTGGTCGGCAGGCCGTGCCCATGTTCCGGCATGTCGCCGTTCACGGTTATCTGCGCACCCGCGACAGGTTCCCCGTTCCTGGTCTCCACCTTCAGTCTCCAGGTATGAATCCTGTTCAACGGAATTGTTCCGGCAGGGCTTTCATGCGATACCTTGAAGAGGCCTTTCTCGGACATGCGTATTGGTGAGGTATCCCTGTCCGGCTGCCCAGTCGGCTGCATCTCCTGATGATGTTCCGTTCCTCCGGCCATCACCCGGGGAAAGGAGAACACCGCCTGGTCTTCGACGGCATCCTTCTTCGCCATGATCCGCAATTCCCAGTGGCCGGCCATGATCAGCATGACATTGCCGGCGCTGTAGAGACCGCCGCCCCTCTCCGTAATCACCGGTATTTCATTGACTCCATGGCCATGCGCCGGCATCCAGGGAACGACGGTAATCTCCGCCCCGACAACGTCCCTACCGGCTTTGTCATGGATGATGATATCGAAGGAGTTGATCCCCGTCTGCAGTTCCTTGTTCTGTACCACCAGCTCAATGCTGAATATGCCCTTTTCAGTAACCTTGAAGAGGCTTTCCTTATAGTGCTTGGTGGAAAGATCTTGGGGTGCGCTTTCGACAGTATAGGCGGCATGGGGAAAAACCAGGAGACCCAGGAGCGTGAAAAGTAAGGTCGCGGTAGCCAACCCCTTCATCAGATTAGGTTTTCTCATCGCAGTTACCTCAAAGCACCATATTTCCGGTCGGGCGGTCTGATCTGGTGATCGGAGACAGGGGTGAGGTGATATCCAGTCTCTTTTCCCGGCAACCTTAAAAGAGCCCGTCCGCCCGGGAGTTTTTCGATTCGATGCTCAAGATTTATTTTAAAACTCCGATTTCGGCAAATTCCTTGTGCCGATGCCCTCTGTCTTCCCTGTTTGCCCCCTCACCGCGCATGCCGGGATAATTGCAGGTGATCAGGTCGAAAAAATAGGCAGTACTCGACACTTGTCAAGATATCCGACCCCGGGGGCTCGGCCGCCAATTCCGTCGACCTCAATTTTTTGCAACCTGCCACAATCCAGGGAGCGTACCCTTCCGGCTGAACTGTAAACTAACGGGAATATAACCTAATCGGAAGTACCTCCTGGTAATAATCAAACCTGCAAAGATGGAGTTAGTTTCCGTCCGGAAACGGCTCTTTTTCCCCTGACTCTTCGTTGCTCTCAAAATTTAATCCTCGGAATATTACACATATGCCTGCGGTTAAATTCATCGAGCGCCTCGATTCATGAAAAAATATCTCGTTTCCGGATGGAAACGAGATAATGGTGGTGTCATCGTGACCATCTCTACTCAAAAATTTAAAACAGGTCGGGATGCCGGTATGAAAACGATTTTGCTTGTTGATCAGGAAAAAAATACAACGTTTACCATGCAGAATCTTCTGGAATCTGAATCGTTCAATGTCTTTTCCTCGCACAGCCTGCGGGAAGCCATCGTCATCCTCAACGCCCGAAAATTCGATCTGGTTGTAGTCAGCAGAGACATGCCTGTCAGTGAGGAGTTTGATATCGTTCAGTGGCTTACTGAGTATTCACCTCAGACACACATAATTACTCTAACGACTCCTGGTTCCTTCGAAGCGAAAAACCAAAAGGTTCTCGCCGATTATCCCCGGCCGCTCGATTTTTTCTCATTGGTCCAGACAATTAAAACATCGCTGATGAATAAAGGGTTTTCAGGCATCCTGAAGGATATCAGTCTCCAGGATTATATCCAGATGTTTTGTATGAACGGTGCGACCAAGGCTGTTCTGATTTCCCGAAAAAATGAAAAGGGCATCATCCTGATCAAAGACGGCAAAGTGATGTATGCCATGCAGGATCAACTGAAAGGAGATGAGGCATTTTCCCGGATCATGTCCTGGAAGAAGGGCACCCTCAAGGAAATCAAGATCAAGAAGTTCCCTGAAGCAAATATTCATAATGATTTCGAATTTCAATTGATTGAAAGTGCAAGTCGCACAGCAAATGGCCAGGCCATCGAAGCTCAAGAAAAGGAAAACCGGGGGGTGCGCAGTTCTCCGGTCTCTCATAAGGTCTCGCCCGGTATGGTGATATCCGGCGAAGATGCCTTGGGACCTGCAGAAGGTACCCCGCAAGCTGTTCAGACAAATATCGCCGGGGCGGAAAGCGGTGCTGTCGAAAAGGGGAATATCCCTGTAATCCGCGGGAAAAGATTTTGGTTGAAATTGGCTGCCGCCGTCATTCTTCCCCTGCTGGGTGTACTCCTTGGCGTGAACAGTTTCTTCTTTGTATCCGGTAATTCTGAGGTCTCCGCTCAGCAGGACAGCACCAGTATTGCTGCAGGAGATTGAAAGATATTCTTAAAGCTCCCAGAGTGGAGGTTGTTCCCGGCAATGCCAACGAAATGAAGGTCAAAGCCATTTACAGTGATCATGCTGAGATCATAGAGATTCAGGCCCATGGTTCGACCACCGGCTTTGAAGGTCTGATCGCGAAAAAATGTGATATCGCCATGTCATCCAGAAGGATCAAGACGATTGAGATTGAGCAACTGAAGACCTTTGGCGATATGACAGCTATTACCAATGAGCATATCATCGCCTTAGATGGCATAGCTGTGATTGTGAACAAGAGCAATCCCCTGCATACTGAGACGAATCCATCCCGGCCCATTGTCAGAGATTTTGTCGGATACACTCTTTCTCGGGCCGGCCAGACCATTGTCAAAGATCTGGGCTTTGTTGATCTGAACATTAAAAGCTTCGTTGCGGATGCGATCGATCCTGCCGGCAGAAAAAACGACGGACTGATTCGTCAGTATGCCGAAACGATAAAGGATTCAGACCGACTCTCCGTCAACTTCCGGTTCAAAAACAACCAGGCGGAGCTTGACAACCGGGGCATGCGGGACCTGGACAGGATGATCGACTATCTCAAAGAGGCAATGGGAAAGAAAATCATCCTCGTGGGTTTTGCCGACGATTCAGGAGCGTATGAGTACAACAGGGTTCTGGCCCTGGAACGAGCTGAAACCGTTGCAACGGACCTCCGAACGCGCGGCATCGTCAGCACCGAGATCCACCATATCAGTTCCTTTGCCGAGGTCTCGTCGATCGCCAGCGATCTGAAGAAGCGGGCCAAGGATACAAAAGGGTCGGTCATCGTCCGCGACCGTCGGGTCGCCGAAGCGGTCAAAAGAAAGGACAGACTGTAGCCGCGCCCCTTCAGCCGTATACATCTCTCTGTCGCTTCCCCTGATTCTTCACCTGATTCAACCGGTCTCCCGAGAACATCCCTTTTCTAAAAAAAATCCTCATGTTTTCTTTACTTAAAATGAACGGCATCCTCATCTGGCCCCGGTAATCTTGCAACACTTGAAAACATCATCGGGATCGCATGGCATGAAGATACAGCGATCCGGAAAGCACGGCAGTCAAATCTGATTTCTGAACGAGGCCAAGGGGGGAAAATGGGACATATCACAGCAGAAAACCTGACGTTGGGCTACAGCCGCAAAAAAGTTATCCAAGGCATCGACCTTACCATCAAGAAGGGCGAATTCCTGAGCATCATCGGGCCATCGGGCGTCGGAAAATCGACGCTGTTGATGGGTCTGAACGCCACCACCTCGATCCTTGAAGGCGGCCTGAGGGTCCTCGGCAGCGATCTGGGGACGATCAGGCACCATGAGCTTAAAGCCCTGCGCGCCAGGATCGGTGTAATCTTCCAGGGCTTCAACCTGGTCTCCAGACTCAGCGTCTTTGACAACATCGCCAGCGGCATGCTGTACCGCAAGCCGCTGTTGTCGGCCCTGTTCAGGCATTACAGCCCGCGGCAGTATGAGGAAGTCTACGAGTACATGAAAGTGGTCGGCATCGAGCAGGAGGCCCTCAGCCGTTGCGACCGGCTGTCGGGCGGTCAGAAGCAGCGGGTGGCCATTGCCCGGGCCATCGCCCAGCGTCCCGAGATCATCCTGGCCGATGAGCCGATCTCATCACTTGACCCGGTCAGCGCCCGCTGTGTCATGGAAACCTTGAGAAATGCCAATGAGGCCTACGGCATCACAGTGGTCTCGAATCTGCATCAGCTCGACTATGCGCGGGAATTCTGCAGCAGGGTAATCGGCCTGAACGGCGGCCGCATCGTCTATGACGGTCCGCCGGATAAGCTGTGCCCTGCTATTATCTCACTGATTTATCATAAGGAGCAGCCCGAAACTCCCGCCCGCGATTGTTTCTGCGCTCCATATATCCCAGCTTCGCTCCAGGCAGCCGCCTGCCAGGGTTAATGCAGCCATCTCTTACTGTCACGCACATCAACTACAAGGAGAAATTCGATGAATACATTTTGTAAAGCAGTTGCCACCCTTGCCCTGTCGTTCTGTATTCCCCTGGCAGCCCATGCCGCACCGTCCGATTGGCCGAAGGAATTGACGTTCGGCCTGATTCCCACCGAATCATCGGACAACATCACCGAACGTTTCGACAATCTCGCCAATTACCTGGAAAAACAGCTTGAAATCCCTGTGAAAATGCAGACAGCGACCGATTACGCCGGGGTTATCACCGCCATGCAGTTCAAACATGTGGACCTGGCCTATTTCGGACCCAAATCCTATGTCGAGGCGGCCGGTCGCGCCGGTGCCGAGGTCCTGGTCATGGAGGTCGCAGAGGATGGCACCAAGGGCTACAAGGGCGTGATCATTACCAAGAAGGATTCTGATATCAAGACAATGGAAGATGCCAAGGGCAAGGTCTGGGCCTTCACCGATCCGAACTCGACAAGCGGCACCCTTGTTCCGACCGTCTTCTTTGTCAAAGAAATGAAGATCGATCCTGAGCAGTATTTCTCCAAGGTCATCTATTCCGGCAGTCATGAGGCTTCTATCCTGGCGGTCAAGGGCGGCAAGATCGATATCGCCTCGACCAACGACCTGGATCTTGCCCGCGGCAACGGCAAGGGCTGGCAGACCGACAAGGATTTTCATATTGTCTGGACCTCTGAGCTGATCCCCGGTTCGCCGATGGCCTGTCGCAAGGACCTGCCGGACACCCTGAAAACGGCCCTGAAAGAGGCATTTTTGTCCTATAACGACAAAGAAGGATTGAAGATGCTCAAGCTGCAGGGTTACGCCGACACCGACGATGCTACCTACAACCCGATCCGGGAGCAGATTGAAGTGAAGAAACAACTGTCGAACAAATAGCCGATGCATACCCGCGGTCGGCACTTTCGGGTGTCGACTGCGATCCCTTTGCCGCAGGCGGCCGAGAGGCTGCCCTAGGAGTTTTCTGGTCATGCATATTGATGAGATAAAGCGCCGGACCAACCCGTTCCACCCCTATAACATCATGATCCTGGCCGCAAGCCTGACCGTGCTGTCATGGTGCTGGCACTCGACGGAAATGAGCCTCGGCGGCTTATGGGATGGTTGGGGCAATATGGCTACCTATATCGTCGGCAACCCGGAAATCGAAGACAGCGGGTTTTTCCCCCCGAACCTGAATCCCCGCAATCTGACCAAGTACCTGATTTCGATGTTGGAAACGGTGCAGATGGCCATCCTGGCCCTCATTCTGTCGGTGTGCATTGCCTTCCCGCTGTCGTTTTTTGCCTCAAGGAACACGCTCAACATCATCATCCCCGGCAATCGTCGATCGGCCCTGTTGCTGAAAAACGGCATCTATATCCTGGTGCGGTTTTTTGCCAACCTCAGCCGGTCGATCAACGAGATCATCTGGGCCCTGCTCTTCGTCTCCGCCGTGGGGCTCGGGCCGATGCCGGGCATTCTGGCGCTCGGCATCCATACCTCAGGGGTGCTGATCAAGCTCTTTTCCGAGGGCATCGAGACGGCCCAGCAGGAGCCGGTCGACGCCCTGACCGCCACCGGCGCCGGATTCGTCAAGGTGATATGCTATGCCGTGGTTCCCCAGATCACCCCGTTCTTTGTCTCGATGAGCCTCTATCGCCTCGAGTCGGATGTCCGTTCCGCCACGATCCTCGGCTTCACCGGGGCCGGCGGTATCGGCATCTTCCTGTTCGATAAGCTGAGGAGCTACGAAAACCACGATGTAACGACGATCCTGATCATCATTGTCATCACTGTGGCCATAATCGACCGGCTCAGTGCCGCTATCAGGACCCGCTTTACCTGATATTACGCCATTATTCACACCATCGGAGCAGATCATGGAATTTACCCTGCGGCCGGCAACCAAGAGCGATTTGCCGGCCATCCTTTCACTGTATAGCCAGCTCGGCCAGGATGACGGCGCGGTCCTCGACCAGCTGGAGGCGGGCCTCATCTGGGAAAGGATGCAGACCTATCCCGATTACCGCATATATGTGTCCCTGGCGGATGGCCGGGTTGTCGGCACCTTCGCACTGCTGATCATGGACAATATCGCCCACTGCGGCGCCAGGTCGGCTGTCCTCGAGGATGTCGTGGTGGAAGAGCAGCTGCGCGGCAGGGGCATCGGCAGGCAGATGATGCGCTATGCGGTCAGCCTCTGCCGGGAGAAGGGCTGCTACAAGATGAGCCTCAGCAGCAACCGGAATCGGGAGTCTGCCCATCGGTTCTACGAATCACTGGGATTTGCTCTGCACGGCTACAGTTTCTCCATGACCTTTGCGGCCGCAGAGATCTCGGTTCCCGAACCAGCGCCGGAGCTGCAGGAAATATCAGGATCCAGAACAGACAAGGAGGAACGATATGAGTGCTGCTGATCTGACGGCGTTGGTCGACGCGATGGATGACACAACGGTGGAAAAGCTGCTCGCCCTCTTTGCCGATGTGAAGCTGACGATCAGTCTGCCTCCCCGCACCGGACTGGTAATGCTCACGGTAAGGGACAGTTTCGCCACGGACTTCCACCTGGGCGAGATTCTGGTGACCGAGGCGCGCGTCCTCTTCCAGGGCTGCGAGGGCTTCGGCATGGTTTCCGGGGAAGCCCCCCGCCGGGCGCTGGCCCGGGCCGTGGCGGATGCGGTGCTCAACTCCACCGAGCCCTGTTACATCCGGGTACAGCTTGAAACATTTCTGGTGCAGGAAGGTTCGAGGCAGAAAACGCAGGTGGCGGAACACGCGGCCCTCGTCGCCGCCACCAGGGTCCAATTCGATCTCATGCCGGGAGCATAATATGGAAACCAGCACAATTATCCGTGATCATCTGACCTTCAGGGTGATCCTCCAGGCCATGAGTCATCCTGGTAAGGTGTACCCGCTGCCGGATTTTCCCGGCAGTGCACCTGTCGCCGTCGAACTACTGAGCTGCCTGATGGACAATGAGACGAGTTTTGCCGTCCTCGGCGACCCGGACCTGGAAACCGCCCTGGCCCTCCATACCGGCAGCCGGGCAGTCTCCCCCGAAATGGCTGATTTTATTCTCGTTGCCCGGGGCAGCGGCGGTAAAAAGATGGCAGATTTGCGGCGGGGCAGCCTCGAGTATCCCGACAGCGGGGCGACCATTGTTTATCTGGTGACGGCCCTGAGCGGGGAAAACGGCGATATCGCGCTTTCCGGCCCCGGGATTGACGGCACCGTTTCACTGCGTATCAACGGTCTCAGCCTGAACGAAATAGTGCGTCTGAAAGAGTTGAACAACGAATTTCCCCTCGGCGTCGACGCCGTGTTTCTTGACGCGCGCGGGCGTATCTGCTGTATTCCCCGCTCCTCGCGGATTGGAGTGAACTGATATGGGCTATGTTGCGGTAAAAGGCGGAAACGAAGCGATTGAGCGGGCCTGCCGGCTCTTCGCCTACGAACGGGGCAGGGGCTCGTCCCCGCCCCTGGGTGTTAATCAGATCAGGGAGCAGCTCTATCTGGCCGTTGACCGGGTGATGGGCGAGGGCTCGCTCTACGCTCCCGACCTGGCCGCCCTGGCCCTCAAACAGTCGGCCGGCGACACCTTCGAGGCCGCCTTCATGCTGCGGGCCTTTCGGGCCACCCAGCAGCGTCTGGGCTACTCGCTGCCGGCCGGCACCGGGAAGATGCGGATCATCCGCCGGATATCCTCGGCCTTCAAGGATATCCCCGGCGGCCAGATCCTCGGGGCCACCAGTGATTATACCCTGCGGCTGCTGGATTTCGACCTGCTCGACGATGATGCGGCGCGACGCAAGGCCTTCCGTGAACAGGTCTTCAGTCATCTGCCGTCGGATTTGGAAATTCCGGACAGCTTCCCGAAGGTGATCGGCATCCTGCGCCGGGAAGGGTTGCTGGAAGAGGCGTATGGTCCAGAACAGCAGGAGAGGGCGGTCTCAGACATTACCCGTCAGCCTCTCAGTTTCCCGGCCGGCCGCAGCGCCTCCCTGCAGGCCCTGGCCCGGGGGGAGACCGGCGGTATGCTGACCCTGGCCTATTCCAGCATGCGTGGCTACGGCAACATCCACCCGACCCTGGGTGAGTTGCGGGTCGGTTACCTGCCGCTCACGGTCCGCCATCCGGTAACCGGCGAAGCCTGTTTCGTCGGCGAAGTCAAGGTCACCGAGGCGGAGGTGCTGGCCCGTATGCAGGCCGATGGCGGAGTGCCGAAGTTCAGTCTGGGGTACGGCCTCTGTTTCGGCCAGAACGAGATCAAGGCAATCTCGATGGCGGTCCTCGACCGCTGCACTCGCACGGCCAGCCCAGGCAGTCCGGCCGAGGACCAGGAGTTCGTCCTCTATCACACCGACGGCATCGAGGCCATGGGCTTCTGCAATCACTGGAAACTGCCGCATTATGTCGATTTTCTCTCCGATCTCGATCGTCTCAGAAAATCCCAGGACCTGGCGGTCGCCGGAAAAAACAGGGAGGAAACCGATGTTGATGGATGAATGGCTCAGGCAGGATCAACGGGATCAGGCTGCCGTCCGGACGATAGGCTACCCTTTCGGTTTTATGGACGAAGGGGCCAAGAAGGAGATCCGCCGCAGCATCCTCAAGGCGGTGGCCATTCCCGGCTACCAGGTGCCCTACGGCTCGCGCGAGATGCCGATTGCCCGCGGCTGGGGTACCGGCGGGTTGCAGATCACCCTCGCCCTCGTCGTGCCTGACGATATTCTCAAGGTGATCGACCAGGGTTGCGACGGCAGCGTCAACGCCGCCAACATCAAGAAATTCGTGGCAAAGGTGGCGGGAGTTGCGGTGACCACCGATACTCGCGAGGCGACCATCATCCAGACCCGCCACCGTATCCCGGAGGAGAAGATGGGCGAACACCAGATCCTCATCCTGCAGGTCCCCTATCCGGAGGCCCTGCGCGAGGTCGAGCCCTCGGAAATGGAGACCCGCAGGATGCATGCCGAGGCGGATTACAGCCGGATGTGGCTCTATCTCTATGAAGATATCGTAAAGTACGGCGAGATCACCATCAGCTATCGCTATCCAGTGACGGTCAACGGCCGCTACATCACCGACCCCAGCCCGATACCCCGCTGGGACGTGCCCAAACTGCACATGGCCGACACCCTGTTCCTGTTCGGGGCCGGCCGGGAAAAGCGGATCTACGCCATTCCGCCCCATACCTCCGTTGTGCCGCTGGAATTTGAGGATCACCGATTCAGGACCGAGAATTTTGACGGCAAGAGATGCGCCCGCTGCGGCGCCACAGACACCTTCCTCGATGAAGTCATCGACAATATCGGTGGCGGACGGAGCTATTTCTGCTCTGATTCCGGCTACTGTGACAAGAGGAGCGAGACATGGAGCCGCTGATCCGTGTACGGGGCCTGACCAAACGGTTCGGCCAGGGCTGCGAGCTCTGCGCCGAGTCGACCGGACCTGGGCACGACACCAATCTCTGCCCGCATTGCGGTTCGGTCACGGCCTGCAACAACCTGTCCTTCGACCTCCATGCCGACGAGGCCCTCGGCGTGGTCGGCGAGAGCGGCTCCGGCAAGAGCACCCTGGTGCGCCTGCTGCATTTTGAATGGGAAGCCAGCGGCGGCAGTATGGAGGTGCACCGCAGCGGCTGGCACGGTCAACTGCCCGAGATCTTTACCGACCACGCCGATTACAGCAGCAATCTCCTTGATTTGAGCCACTTTCAGAAACGGCAGATGCGAAACGCCCTGATGGGCATTGTCTACCAGAACCCGCAATTAGGCCTGAGGATGCAGGTCAGCTCCGGCGGCAATATCGCCGAACGGCTCCTCGAGGCCGGCTGGCGCAACATCGCCCGGATGCGTCAGCGCTCGGCGGAACTGCTCGAGAAAACGGAGATCCCGGTGCAGCGCATGGATGAACCGCCCTGCAACTTCAGCGGCGGCATGCAGCAGCGGGTACAGATAGCCAAGGCCCTGTCGAACAACCCGCTGATCCTCTTTCTCGATGAGGTGACGACCGGTCTCGATCTCTCGGTCCAGGCCCGGGTCCTCGATCTGATCAGGAATCTGCGGAGCGAGTTCAAGCTGTCGATGCTGGTGGTTTCCCATGACCTCGGAGTCATCAACCTGCTCTGTCAGCGGACCATGGTGATGAAATCCGGCCATGTCGTCGAGGCGGGGCTGACCGACCAGATCCTGCAGGACCCCCAGCACCGCTACACCCAACTCCTCGTGGCCTCCCAACTCTGACACCCCACAAGGGGGTATAAGTACCTTCACGAAATTCATTTCTAAGGTACTAAAAGGAATATCAGTGATTACAGTAGACAAGCTGTCAAAATGCTTCACGCTGCATATCCTCGATGAAAAGAGAATCGAGGCCTGCCGCGATGTTTCCTTCCGCGTCCCGCCGGGAGGCTTTCTGGGCTTGTCCGGCCCGAGCGGCGCCGGCAAGAGCACTGTGCTGAAATGCCTCTACCGCACCTATCTGGCGACGGGCGGGATGATCCGCTACGATTCGACCGCCTTCGGTCCGGTCGATCTGGCCAGCCTGCCCGACCGTGCGGTCATCGACCTCCGCCACCGGGAGATGGGCTATGTCTCCCAGTTTCTCAAGGTCATCCCCCGGGTCTCCGCCCTCGAGGTGGTCATGGAGCCGGTCCTCACCCGCAACGGGGTAAGCCGGGAAGCCGCGCGAAGGCGGGCTATCGGCCTGCTCGAGAGATTACGCATCCCCGCTCACCTCTTCGATGCCTACCCGGCGACCTTCAGCGGCGGTGAGCAGCAGCGAATCAACATCGCCCGGGCGGTCAGCTGGCGTCCCCGCCTGCTGCTGCTCGATGAACCGACCGCCTCGCTGGACAAAGACTCGGTCGGGGTGGTGCTGGAGATTCTTAAAGAATTGCGTGGAGAAGGGACGACCATGATTGGCATCTTTCACGATACGGCTCTTTTGCAGTCGGTCACAGACTCGGTGTACCACATATGCTGACAGAAAACTTCGATACACTCCAGAGCCCATGCAGTCTCC
>JANMSX010000087.1:0-3460 GCA_031389785.1 Desulfobulbaceae bacterium
CTGTTCGATCTGCTGGGGGAGCTGATCTTCTACAAGGACGCCGAAGTGCTGCTGCTGGTGGTGGAACAGGTAACCCTCGACCGCCGGGGGGATTCACTCATTTTGACCGCCGACGCCCGGGGCGAACCTATCGATCGGCACAGGCACCGGCTGATCGTCGATGTCAAGGCGGTTACCATGCACTGTTTCAAGGTCGAAGAGAATCCGGATGGCTGGTCCGCTACGGTCGTGCTGGACATCTGAAAAACTCAACTGAAGAGTCGGTCATGTTCGATGTGCTCATAGTTTCGGATTACTACTTCTGCAAAAACCTCATAGCCGCTGCCTACCTCAGGAAACTCGCCGGTGACTGTTTTACCGTCGACTGCGCCGGCTTCGAAACCGGGCCGTTGAATCCCCTGGTTGCCATCATCATGAAACTCGATGGCTATGACCTGTCAACCTGCGACGAACCGTGCCTGGTCTCCGACCTGCTCGAAAGGGGACGACGGTATGACATCCTGATCACCGTCTGTGCAAAACGGATCGATGAAAAGTGCCCTGATATTCCCGGTCAACTCCTGCGGCTCAACTGGCGGCATCCCGACCCGGACAAAATTGCCGAAAGCAGAATTGACAGGCTGCAGCAGACCAGAATCATGCGGGACAGCATCAAGGTCGATGTCATCAATTTCATTGATGAATATAAGGGTGGGAAATTTTCCGCCCTACTTGAGTGATGGGTAGTTTGAGATCTCTCCCTGCGGTCGAGATGACAGGAAGGGGATGGCGGGTCGAGATATTAACGGAACAGCGCCCATCACGGATTGTGATGGGCGCTGTCCTTTTTCCCGAAATGGGCCGGCCTCCAAATGGGAAGCAAGGCCGGCAGAAATTGTTATTCTTTCTCGACGTGGATGCAGCTGACCGGGCAGGCATCCGCCGCCTCTTCGATGCAGTCCTCGTTTCCGGTCATATCAGGGCGGACTTCGGCCTTTTCGGTATCGTTGTCGAAACTGAAGGCTTCCGGACAGAGCTCGGTACAGGTCTGGCAGCCTATGCATTCATCGGTATCTATGGTCACTTTCATGGACATGGTGATTCTCCTCTGGGTTCGTTGTTAGAATTTCGTGTCTTCCAATTAAAAGAATATAAGTATTTTTTTACTGTTGTCACGCTCTTGCGGACCGGCGCACTGTCCTTCTACAGCCAGAATTCCGGATATCTCCGGGTTTTGGGGATATTGTTGACGACCAGGGCGACGACGAGCATGACCGTCGCCCCAAGGGCGGCCGGCATCAGGACATAGAGATAACCGAGCTGGTGGACGCTGTCGCCGCCGATCACCGCGATCAGGGCCGTGGCGCCGCCCGGCGGGTGCAGGGTCTTGGTGAGGTGCATCGCGGCGATCGAGATCGAAACGGCCGCCGAGGCCGCCAGCCAGGGCTGGTCGCCGAGCAGCAGGTGGGCGGTCACGCCGATGAGAGCGGAGAGGATATGGCCGCCGAGCAGGTTTCGCGGCTGGGCCAGCGGGCTGCGCACCGCACCGTAGATGAGCACCGCCGAGGCCCCGAACGAACCGATGAGCATCGACAGGCCGTTCAGGTCCAGCAGCCGGTAATGGATCAGGGCGACGGCGGCGATGCCGACGAAACTACCGACCCACGACCACAGCACCTCGACCACGCTCACCCGTGGCGGGCTCTGCCCGTTACCCCGCATTTTTTGCAAGAATTCCATAATTATCCGCCTTCAGCGTGAAAAACAGTAGGAGTGCACGATATCGGTGCGGGTGACGATGCCGACAGGCCTGCCGTCCGCATCGACAATGGGCAGACGATTAATTCCTTTCTCCTTGAACAGGGTCGAAATCGCCCCCAGCGAAATGTCGACCCCGGCGGTAATGGCCGGGCTGGTCATGATCTCCCGGATCGAGTGGTTGCGCAGTTCAGTGGCGATGCAGCCCTGGTTCCGCAGGCAGTGGGAGATGATCTGCATGAAGGACTGCGGCGCGCTGAGCCCCATCATGGCCAGGAAATCCTTTTCGGAGACGATGCCGACGATCCTGCCGTCCTTATCGACGACCGGCGCCCCGGTTATGCCTTTGTCGGCGAGAAAGGCGGCGGTCTGCTGCAGGTCCATCTCCAGGCCGATGCAGTGCACCGGCCGGGTCATGATATCGCCGGCCTGCCGGGATTCGAAGAGCCGTTGCACGGCATGCCGGTAGGCCACCTGGAAGACCTCCCTGAAGTCGCCGGGGCTGATGTCGATATAGCCCTGGATATCCTTCATCGCCGCCAGGATATCGTCCTCTGATATGTCAATCGGACTGCTGAATCCGTCGCCTGCTTCATTCATCTGCGTTTCTCCTGTTGGTGTAAAAGAAGGTTGAATTCATATAACCCGAAAAGAAAGTGTTTGTGTTTGACTTAGGTCAAGTGACAGGCGGATAATTTCAGGTAGAACAGAATAAAGGTCATGCCGACAGCGGCCGGGATGCACGGGACGTCTTTCATCGAGAGTCACTTAGAGTTTATCCGTGAATAAGCTTTTGAGTGATCGCGCCGGATTTTGAGACGGATTTGGTCGTGACGATTGAGGAAAACCGCAGGCGTGGCAGCGCCACGCTGAGGATTTTCCGATTGAGAAACGGCCAAAGGCGGCCAAAAGCCGGATGCGAGCATAAAAGTATTATTCACGGATAAACTCTCAAACAGGAGCAGATCATCATGGATATGGACAGACGGGATTTTTTACGGGGGGCGGTCGGTACCGGCTGCGCCCTGGCATTCGGCTTGCGGTTTTTCCATTTTTCCGATGATCCCGTGGCCCATGCGGCGGAGGTCGAGCAGCTGATCCGCTCCACCTGTTCGCCGAACTGCACCGGGGCCTGCGGCTTCAAGGCCCGGGTGACCAAGGGCCGGATCAGCACCCTGATCCAGGCGGCCGACTATCCCGAGGATTCCTACAACCCCCGCGGCTGTCTGCGCGGCCTGTCGATGACCGACCTGATCTACGGCAAGGACCGGCTGAAGTACCCGCTGATCCGCACCGGCGCCCGCGGCAGCGGCGAGTTCCGGCGGGCGAGCTGGTCGGAGGCCCTCGATTACGCGGCCGGTAAACTCAAGGAGATCAGCGGCAAATACGGCCCGGAGGCGATCGCCACAACCATCCAGGTCCCCGGTACCGGCTATGTCCAGAAGGGCGCGATGGTTGCCCTGGCCGGTCTTGCCCACTGGACCATGCACCACGGTTATGACCAGAACGGCGACCTGCCGATGTTCTGGCCGATGACCTTCGGGGTGCAGAGCGAGGAACTCGAATCGCTGGAATGGATCAACGCCCGCACCACCATGATCTTCGGCTCCAACGTCATCCAGACCCGGCTGCCCGACGCCCATCACCTGATCGAGGCCAAGCGCCGCGGCCGGGTGATAGTGGTCGATCCCGACTTCTGCAGCACCGCCGCCAAGGCCGATGA
>JANMSX010000069.1:0-135129 GCA_031389785.1 Desulfobulbaceae bacterium
GAGACGGGAAGAAGGAAACTCGAGAGGAATGCCGTCTGTCCCTGCGGTTCAGGGAAGAAATTCAAGCGCTGCTGCGGCCGTACCTGAGGCTGTTTTCCTGATTGGCACCAGTCAGAACCGCCGGATACTGATTATTCCCGACTCAGCGATCACCAGGGGTGCCGCCTGCCCTGCTGCCGATCTGTTCGACAACCCGGTCCCAGATCATATCGGCCGTCTGCTCCTTGCCGGTCATCGGCAGAAGCCGGGCCTGATCCCGATCGATCAGCAGGACCTGGTTGCTGTCGCACTCGAAACCCGTATTCTCGGCACAGATATTATTGACGGCGATCATGTCGAGATTTTTTTTCGTCAGTTTTTTTCGCCCTTCGGCCTCGAGGTTGGCACTCTCTGCCGCAAAGCCGACGAGGATCTGCCCTTCTTTTTTCCTCTGGCCGAGTTCATGGAGGATATCCGGATTCTGCAGCAGCCGCATCTCCTTTTCGATCTGGTCTTTTTTCATCTTTTGCGGCTGCTCGACGGCCGGCCGGAAATCCGCCACAGCGGCTGCCTTGACGACGATCGATGACCACTCGAAACGGTGGAGGACCTCCTCATGCATATGCCGGGCTGTCTGCACCGAGATACGCTGCACCCCGGCCGGGCAGGCCAGCGACACGGGCCCGCTGACCAGCTGCACCTCGGCTCCCCGGAGAAAGGCCGTGCGGGCCATAGCATAGCCCATCTTGCCGGAGGAACGGTTGCTGAGAAAACGGGCCGGGTCGATCGGTTCCCTGGTCGGACCGGCGGTGACCAGGACTTTCTCACCCAGGAGATCCTGCTTCGATACCGCCCGCAGAAAAAAATCACAGACCTGTTCCCATTCGGGCAGGCGGCCCGGCCCCTCTTCCTTGCAGGCCATCAGACCATCTTCGGGGGCCAGCACCTGATAGCCGAAATGTTTTAATCTGGCGATATTTTCCTGGGTTGCCGGATGCAGGTACATGCGGCTGTTCATGGCCGGACAGACCATCACCGGCGCCCTGCTGGCCAGGATGGTCGTGGTCAGCAGATCGTCGGCCATGCCCGCGGCCAGCCGGGCGATGGTCCCGGCCGTGGCCGGTGCGACAATCACCAGGTCGGCGTCTCGGCCCAGGGTGATGTGGTGCATAGTATCCTCGAGCCCCTCGGCAAACATCTCGCCATAGGTGGGGTTGCCGGAAAGGGCCGAAAAGGTCAGCGGCGAGACAAACTCCCTGGCGGAACGGGTCATGATGACCGAGACCTCGGCCTCCGCCTTGGCCAGTGTGCTTACCCAGCCGGCCACCTTGAAGGCGGCGATGCTGCCTGTGACCCCGATGAGAATTTTTTTCCCGGCAAAACTCGATTGCATACGCCTATCCCTCTACCTTTTCGCCATACAAACAGAAAAAGCATGCCTCAGGGAGAGACATGCTTTTCCCACGGTAACAAGATCACGTCATGGAGCAATCAGTCCCTGCTGCCGCCGAAGAAACGGAGCAGCATGAGAAAGAGGTTGATGAAGTCGAGATAGAGGGCCAGGGCGCCCATCACGGCACCCTTTTTGATGGCTTCCTCGCCCTGGCTCATGATGCCTTCTTCACCCATGTTTTTGATCTTCTGCACATCGTAGGCGGTGAGACCGGTGAAGATGAATACCCCGAGCAGCGAGATTATCCAGCTCATGCCGGAGCTCTGCAGGAAGATATTGACGACGGAGGCGATGATTATGCCGACCAGACCCATGAACAGAAAGGAGCCCAGGCCGGAGAGATCGCGTTTAGTGGCGAGGCCGTAGATGGCCATGGCCCCGAACATCCCCGCCGTAATGAGAAAGGTGCCGGCAATCGAGGAACTGGTATAGGCCAGAAAGACCGCGGACAGGGTCAGGCCGTTGAGGACCGAGTAACCGATAAACAGCGCCGAGGCAGTCGCCGCCTGAATCTTGCTGATCCGGGCCGAGAGATAAAAGACCATGCCGAGTTCAGCGATGATCATGATAAAAAAGAGCGGACTGCCGACTATCGCCCTGGCCAGGCCCGAGCTTGCCGTAAAGTAGGCGATGAGGCCGGTGAGGCCGAGTCCCATGGCCATCCAGTTGAAGACCTTGGCGAGAAAGATGCTCGAGGCCTCCTGGCGGGCCTGGGCGATGGTGATCTGATTGGTGCTTCCGTACATGGTGTGCTCCTGAAATAATGGTTATTGAAAAACAAAACTACGAATTTCTTCTCATATAGTAATCATTCCGGGTCGCTGTGCAAGAGCCGACCCCGGGACGCCAATGCCTGACCGGCTCAGTAGGCCCCGTTTCCTTTTATCATACTGATGATCGTTTTTCCAATGATCTTGAGGTCATTCCATAGGGAATAATTGAGGATATACCAGTCATCCAGCTCGACCCGTTCGCTGTAGTCGCCGACATCGGAACGTCTGCCCACCTGCCAGGGCCCGGTAATCCCCGGCTTCATCGAGCAATAGCGGCCGGCGCTTTCCTTGTAAAAATCCTGCAGTTCGCGGCCGACGATCGGACGGGCCCCGACGACGCTCATATCGCCTTTCAGGACATTATAAAATTGCGGGAATTCATCGAGACTTGTACGCCGGAGAAACCGGCCGATCCGGGTGATGCGCGGATCTTTCTTCAATTTGTAGCTTCGTTCCCACTCCTTTTTCAACTGGGGATTGGCGGCCAGTAGCGTATTCAGTTCCCGTTCCGCACCGACCCGCATGGTCCGGAATTTGAGGCAGTCGAATTCCTTGCCGGCGGCGGTGATTCTCCGGTGCCTGTAGAAAATCGGCCCCCGGTCGTCGAGCTTGATCAGCAGGGCGACGAGAAGGGTAAGCGGCAGGGAGAGGAGCAGGACCAGGGAGGAGAAGACGATATCAAAGCCGCGCTTCCATTCCGTATGGGGATTGAAGTTGAGGATGAGCAGTTTGCCGAGTGACTGGATCTCGGCATGATGGATGCCATAGACGTAGAGATCCGGAATGAGATAGATGCGTGCCCCCAGGGATCTGCATTCCCTGAGGATGCTGAAGATTTTTTTCTCGGCCCGCATCGGCAGGGCTATATAGACGTAATCGATGTCGTTTTTGCTGAGATAAGCCTGGATACCGGCAATATTCCCGAGGATCGGCTTACCCATCACCTGATCGAGGTTCTCCTCGTCGATCTTGTCATCAAAAAAGCCCAGGACTTCAATCCCGGCCCAGGGCATCGATTCGACCTCCTTCACCAGTTTCACACCCAGATCTCCCGCTCCGGCAATCACTGCCCGCCGAACGTTTCTCCCTTTCGACCTGATTTTGCTCAACATTTTTCTCGCGGCGATGTGAATTGCAAAAAGCAGGAAGGGTGTGGTGGTCGACCAGATCATGAAGACCACCCGCGAATAGGCGTGCGAGATCTTGAAGATGAAGAAATAGAAGAGCAGGATGCCGACCACTGTTGCCCAGGCCTTCAGGATATACAGAAATTCGATATAGAACCGCCAGCCCCGCCACGACCTGTACAGCTGGAATGACTGAAAGCTGATGAGGCAGAGGAAAAAAACGATAAATTCCAGCCGAGTATAATAAGGACTCCACGGTACCCGGTACCAGACCACAAGAACCCAGAGGTAGCCGACTACCAGCAGGCAGTCGAGGATGTGGAGGAATCTGACAATAAGGGAGCTCTGCTCACGCAGATTGGTCGACAACATAGGCGAATTGATGACTGGAAGAATGCAGGCTTTTCAGCGCGCGGAACGAATGTCGTTTTTTCCGGTTTTCCCGGCCCACCAGGATGTGTGCATACTCAGATACGGTATGCAGGCGGCCGGAATTTTCCTGAACCACCTGCCGAGCCTGTACCCGCTGTATTTTGCTGCCGCCCTGAGGAGCACATCGAACACCAGGGAGAACTTCTTCTGGTGGATCAGGCTCGACACCTGCGATTGGATGAATCTGAGGCCGACACCCTCGGCATGGCCATAGGTGTCGAGAAGCCATTTCTCCGTGGTGTGCAGGACACCGATGTCAAAAGAACGCCTGAACTCTTCCGACAGGGTATAATTATGACTGTGATACACCTTGGCCTCGCTGACGTAGGCGATCCTGTATCCCCGCTCCAGCAACCGTCCTACAGTACAGGTATCTTCGCCAAAAATCAAACCGTTCTTGAAATACCCGACCTCGGCCAGGGCGCTCTTTTTATAGGCGGCAAAGGAGTTCGACACGAATATCGTCTTCAATCCGTATTGCCCGCGGTCGGCGAAACCCAGCTGATAAGACTGCGGCGGGTAATTGAAGGCGCGCAGCGAGGCGGCGGCCCAGGCTGCCTCTTTTCTGGCCAGTTGCCGACCGTAGCTGACTGCGATGTCGGAGCTCTCGGCGAACGGCTCGAGTAGTTTTTCCAGGGCATCCCTGGTTGCCGGCAGGGCATCCTGGGTAAAGAATACCAGCAGCTCGCCTTTCGCCATCCCGGCGATGTCCGTACGGGTTCCGCCATGATCGAAGTCCTGCCGCGGGATCACCGAGACCACTGCGCCATATTGCCGGGCGATATCTGCCGTGTCATCGTCGGACGAGGAATCGACCACCAGGATCTCATCCGGCTGCACCGTCTGCAGGGTCAGCACCGCCAGGAGTTCGCGCAGGTCCGCCGCCCCATTCCTGGTCGGGATAATGAGGGAAATGGTCGGCCGCGATTTCTTGCCGCAATCCGTGTCGTCAGGCCCGTGTTTCATCTTTGCGCACAGTAGTCAGATATGAAGATACCTCACCAGGAGGTATTTGAGCATGGCCCAGAGGATATAGGGCGAAGGGTGCTTCCGGTAGAGACGCACCTCGTTTGCGGCCGCCATACGCCGCAGGGAAACGGGAACCTGTTGCCGTACAGCCTGCCAGCCGCGGCAGTGAAATGCCGTAATCGCCGGGTCGTACCACAGCTGCCAGCCGTGTTTGCGCAATCGCAGGCAGAGTTCGATATCTTCCTTGTACAGGAAAAAATCTTCATCGAATATTTTTTCCTCTAGGGACTGCAGGGACTGCAGCCGACAGCACAGCAGGGCGCCGCAGACCGCCGGCACAAACGAGGCCGAATCGTACTGGCCACAATCCTCCCGGCCCTGGCCCCGATCGACCCAGCGACCGTACCAGCGCCGAAAAATGCCCGTCGAATCGATTCTCCCCGTCGGCTGCCGGCTGACCGGGTCGTAGCCCAGCAGTTTGCCGCCGACCACAGCGATATCCGCCCGTTCATCGAGAACCGCCTCGGCCCGGGCGAAGGCATCGGGATGAGGATAGGTGTCCGGATTCATGAAAACGACGGTGCCGGGCTGCGGCGGCACAACCGTCATCCCCAGGTTGTTCGCCCGGGAAAAGCCGATATTGCCGGTTTCCAGCAGGGTTATCCCGATTTTTCCCCGAAGCTCCGCGAGATAGCCCCTGTCGGCCGAACCGCTGTCGACCACCACGACCATATCGGGCCTGCGGGTCTGGCGATCGAGGGCATCCAGACAGGCCGGCAGGACCTTGGCCGAATCATGGGTGACGATGATGACGGAGAGCGGTGTCGTCATGGCTGAGACAGAGGCTGTCAGAGTAAAATTTTGGCATAGGCCCGCAGCAGGGCATTACCCTTGCCGGCTGCCCTTCTCCTGGCCATGATCGAGTCAACGGCATCCCGTTCCGCCTGGCGCAGGATGCTGTCGAATACTGCGACGGAGATATAGTCCGCCGCATTCATCCGCCGTTTGGCGAGCATTCCCGGAAGTTCCGCCAGGCCCTGCCGGAGGCCCTGCAGGTACGGCAGCAGCATGCCCTTTTTCAGGTTGAAGAGGAACCAGGCCAGCTGGTACAGACATATCGCCGGGAGGTAGCGCAGGGCCAGGGAGAGCGGATAGTTCTTGGCCAGGACATTGATATTGTTCCTGGTCGAAAGTCTGATGGTGAGGGGGTTTATCTTCGAGCCCGAGGTGGCGCTGCCGATATGCCAGACGATGGCGGCAGCCAGATAGCGGCAGCGGCAGCCGACCCTGCGGGCCCGCAGGTTGAGGTCGACATCCTCGAGGTAGGCAAAGAAGTCCTGGTCGAACAGACCTACCCTGGCAAAGAAATCCCGGCGATAGAGGGCGGCGCCGGCGCAGGCCCCGAAGACATCGCGGTCGCAGTCGTAGGGCGGCCCGTCCTCCTCCATGGTGCCGAGACGATACCCTGCCCCTCCCCGGAGATACCCGTCTCCTGCCCCATCGAGAAAGGTGCGCTGCTGAAAATTGAGCATCTTCAGGGCGAAAAAATCGTACTCGCGATAGGTCTTCACCCCGTCGCGAAGAACGGCAAGACAGCGGGGGTCAATCTCCATATCGTTATTGAGCAGGAGTATCCAGGGGGCGGACGACTGTTCGATGCCGGCGTTGACAGCCACGCTGAAACCGCGGTTCTCGGCAAAGGAGATGACCTTTACCGCCGGATAGTCACGGGCGAGCAGTTCCATTGAACCATCGCCGGAGCCGTTATCGACAACCGTTATCGAGAACCCCTGAAACGTCTGGCGGGCGAGTGAATCAAGACAATCCTGCAGCAGGTGCTTTCCGTTCCAGTTCGGAATGACAATCTCAATGAACGGTACATCGCGAGTCATCGCTCTCCTGAAGATTGCTGTTCCCCTGCCCTGTATACAGCCCTTACGTAGTATACGGCCTTGTCCTGAGATTCGTGATAGGTCCTTGCCTGCAGTTCGGCGATGAGCCCCAGGGAGACGAACTGAAAGCCGATGAAGATAAGCAGAATCGCCAGAAAGAGCAGCGGCCGGTCAGCGAGGGGCACACCGAAAAACTGCCGCTGCACGGTCATGATCAAGGCCAGAAGAAAGCCCAATCCCCCGGACACCACCCCCATCAGCCCGAATACCTGGATCGGCCGGGTGGAGTAGCTGAGCAGGAACTTGACGGTAAGGAGATCGAGGATGACCCGGATGGTCCTTGATATGCCGTACTTCGAGGAACCGAAACGGCGGGGGCGATGATTGACCTTAACCTCGGTGATATCGATGCCCATACCGCTGGCGATGGCAGGGATAAAGCGGTGCATCTCGCCATACAGTTTGACATTCTTGATGACATCCCGGCGGAGGGCCTTGAGGGTGCAGCCGTAATCATGGAGGTTGACGCCGGTGGTGAAAGAGATCAGCCGGTTGGCGATGATCGACGGCAGACGCCGGTTGATGAAGGCATCCTTGCGATCGAAACGCCAGCCTGTAACCACATCGTTGCCGGCCCGGATCTGTTCCAGCATCCGGGGGATATCCCGGGGGTCATTCTGCAGGTCGGCATCCATGGTGATGATGACATCGCCCCGGGCATAGTCAAAGCCGGCCGCCATCGCGGCAGTCTGGCCGAAATTCTTCCGGAAACTGACGACGACGACCTTGCCGTCCTTCTTCTGCAGGTCCTGCAGTATCTTCAGGCTGTTGTCCCTGCTGCCGTCGTCGATGAAGATCATTTCGTGATCTTCATCCATGCCTCTAAGCACGCCCTTGAGTTCGTCATACAGCAAGGGGATATTTTCTTCTTCATTGAGAAGTGGGATAACTACGGATAAGAGCAAAACACGATCTCCGCTGTGTTGTGAAAAATATCGGGGAATTTCCTCTATCTCACCGGATAGAGACGATTATGTGCATTGAAAATCCCTTTTGCAGAGATTTCAGGACAATCTTGCCTTAATTTTACTCACGAGTCAGGAACAACCTGTCCAGGTCATTAAAATCGTTTACAAAATCATAGAGGTCGATCATATTCCTACGGGCGTTCTGAAAATGCGTCGTCCAGTCCTGACCGGTATCCTGATCACGCACCCTGATAAAGGCACTTCTGTCGATCGTGCCGATGAATTTCTTGCCGTATTTCTGGACGGAAGAGGTCGTAATTTCCAAAGTGCGGCCGTTCTGCTTAACGGTGGCGGTGACATCTTCCTTGAAGCCGCTATCCGCAAGAATCAACCGGCCATGCCAGGTATCGCCTTCGAGGTCAGCTCCGACAGGGTCCTCTTTCGGTACCACGGGTACGACGGGTTCATCCGAACCGGAGCTGCCTCCCCCCGCGCCCACGGCCACGGCAATCGCCGCTGCCGCTGCAACCCCTGCTCCGGCATAGAGCAGCGTTTTATTCCCGAAACCGCTTTTGGTCGTCCGGGGGGCTGGTTTTTTGCCCTTCTCGGTAATGGCCTCAGCCTGGTACTTGGCCCCCACATCCCGGGCAGTTTCAGATTGTGAAGATGCAGAAGCTTCTTCCTGATCTACCGGGACTTTCACCTTTTCCGCCGCGTCCGCCGAGGTGGCTGTCGCCAATGGATAGATACCGATGCTGAGGATCATCAGGATGACGCATACATTATTAAGACATTTCCGAACCATAAGACGCTCCACCTTCTATTTTTTTTAACCTGTTTTGTTAAACCGTTCTTAAAGCTTTGATGGGATCGAGCCTGGCCGCCTGGATGGCAGGGTAAAGACCAAAGAAGATCCCCGTGGCAACCGCCAGAAGAAACGGGATGAGCATAGAACCAATAGTAATTTTGATGGACCAGCCGGTGAAGGCCTCCATCGTCAGGACAAACACAAAACCGGTCAGCACCCCCAGGATACCGCCACTGACAGTCAAAAGGACCGATTCGGTCAGGAACTGGATGACGATGTCATTCCGGGTCGCCCCAACCGCCCGGCGTATGCCGATTTCACGCCTCCGCTCCGACACCGTCGCGAGCATGATATTCATAATACCAATTCCGCCAACAAGCAAAGAAATTCCTCCGATGACCGCGAGGACAATATTAAAAATCCTTTGCGTACGCAATGATTGCTGCAGTAACTCGAGGGGAACCACGAGCTGATAATCCTTGACGGAGTTATGGGCCAGATCCATGATCCTGTCTATCAAGCTGGCAGCGGAAAAGACATTGTCCCTGGAATCGATTTCAATGATAATCCGGGACAGGGATGAACGGACAGCGCTGCCTGCCGGCAGCGTCCCTGAATCGTTGACCGAAAAGGGCAGGAAGAGGGTCTCGTTGAGGTTTTCCCTGGAAATCTTCACCCTCTCCGATTTGCCGACAGACTGTTCGGCAAGGACACCTACCACCCTGTACAGCGATCCGCCCAGGCGCAAATATTTCCCCACCTCCCCTTCCCTGCCGAGACCTTTGGCCACACCGGCGCCCAGAACACAGACCGTGGCGTTGCTCGCCACATCCCGGGCATGCAGGAACCGCCCTTCGGCGACGGTAAGTCCCATAACCTGATCGAAATTGGCGGTACAGAGCATAACCTTCGGCAGAATGGCCTTCTTTGTGCCGAGCGGCGTTGCCGTCACTTCCCGCAGGGCGGCAATCTCCTTGATATACAGGCCGCCGTTGCGCAGTCTGTCGACATCGCCCCAGGACAGCCCGTAAGACCGTTTTTCCCGGGCCTGCGCCTGTTGTTCTTTGGTGAGATCCAGCTTGTTGATGTAGATATTGGTGAGACCCATCCCTTCGATCTGCTGCAGGACTTCCTCCTTGGCCCCTTCGCCGGTGGATATCATCGACATCACCGCCATGACCCCGCACACCACCCCGAGCACGCTCAGAAAGGACCTCAGCTTGTGGACAAAAAGCGATTTCCAGGCAACGGCAATGAGAAGAAGGAGTTTTGCCATCTCAGTCGGCACTCAGGATGCCGTCTTCCATTTTCATGATTTTTTTCGCGTATGAGGCAACCTGGTGATCATGGGTGACCATCACGATGGTTGTTCCTGTTTCATTGAGCTCTCGAAAAAGTTCGAGGATATCTCTGCTGTTGCGTGTATCAAGATTACCCGTCGGTTCATCGGCGAGGATAAGCTTCGGCGAGATGGCAAGCGCCCTGGCGATGGCGACACGCTGCATCTCGCCGCCGGAGAGTTCCATCGGCCGATGCCGTTTCCGGTGTGTCAGCCCCACCCTCGCTACCGCCTCATCGACCTTTTGCTGCACGCCGCTTCGTTCCAGCCGGTTATAGAGGAACGGCAGGGCGACATTATCGCTGACATTGAGTTCGGGCAACAGGTCGAAGGTCTGAAAAACAAAGCCGAGCCAGTGCGCCCGTATCCAGGAGAGGTCGTTATCGGAGAGGGTCAGCATGTTTTTCTCGCCGAACAGATAGCTGCCGGAATCAGGTCGTGTCAGGCCGCCGAGGATATGCAGCAGGGTGGATTTGCCGGATCCCGATGTCCCCATGATGGCAAGAAAATCACCGGCGGAGACGGTCAGGTCGACACCGCGGATAACCTCGATGGTCTCGCCTCCGAGGATATAGTTTTTACGGATATTGTTGACTTGCAGCAGCATGAGGGCGTTCTCGGGGAGGAAGGGGTAATCAGGGTGTTTCAGGCCTTACCAGACTGACCTTTTCGCCGACCTTCAGGCCGTCGAGGATCTCCACGAGGTCCTCGTTCTGCGCCCCGACCCTGACCTTTCTTTTCTCGTAAGCGCCCCAACCGCTCTGCACGTAGCAGATATCGCCGTCGGCATCGGCGAAGAGCGCCTGGGTCGGTACGGTCACGGCCTGTTTGACCTGCTGGGAGATGATCGACACCCGACAGGTCATACCCGGCCGCAGTCTCTTGTCCTCCTGCTGCAGGGTGAAGATGACCTGGAAATATTTTTCCTGGCCGGGTTCGGCGGATTCGGAGGTGGCAAGGGCCCCGATAAAGGTCAGATCGCCCTGAAAGACCGTGTCGGGGTAGGCGTCCACCTGTATAACCCCCTTCTGGCCCAGCGAGAGCTTGAAAAGATCTATCTCGCGGACCTTTGTCTTGACGATCATCTTCGAGATATCGGGGAGATAAAGGATCGGCTGGCCCATGAAGACCGAGTCACCCTCCCGCGGCTTGCGCTTTTCTCCGTCCCTGAAGGTCTCGTAATGAATGACGATGCCGTCGAACGGCGCCTTGATCACCGTTTTTTCAAGCTCGGCCCTCGTCTGTTTCAGAGCTGTTTCCTTGGCATCGACTTTGCTTGCGATCTGATTGAGGGTGGCCTGGGCCTTTGCCACTTTGTGCACGCCCCCCTGGCGGATCTGCTCGAGATGCAGGACGGCGTTCTGCTTCTTGGCCCTGGCGCTCTCCTGCAGGGCCGGAAAAACATGTTTTTTGTAACTGTCGAAGCGGCTGCTGGCCTCGTTAAACTGTTCCCTGAGGACGACCACCTTTTCCTGGGCCGCGGTTATTTCCGATTTATTGTCAAATCCTTCTTTTTTCAAGGCCAGCAGGTCATTATAAAAGGCCTCGTAACGCTGCAGTTCGAGTTTCGCCTTCTGCCGTTCCTCCTGCAGCATGGAGATCTTCAGCGGTCCGTCGCCCTGCTCGAACTGCCGCAATTCCAGGGTGGCGACATTGAGGCCGTACTCGGCATTGGCTATTTCCTGACCAACTTGATTGTCCTCATAGGCGACCATCTGTCCGGCCGCATCAATCGCGGCCTTGAGTTCCCCCACCTCGGCCTCCAGGCTTTCCACCTGTTTCTGAAACGGCAGCGGATCGAGTTTAGCGAGGATATCACCTTTCTTGACCCGAGTGCCGTCATCAATCAGGTAGATGATCTTGCCATCCGTGCCCTGAATCTCGGAAGAGAGCATATGCGACTGGGCGGCATCGAGTTCTCCAACCACATTGATTTCAACCTGAAAATCCGCGAGCTTCACCTCGGTTTCGAGGGAAGATCCCCCCTGTTTCGCCTTTTCCCCGGGAAGGAAGGTCATCGCCAGCAGAAAACCGGCGATGACCACGGCAACGATAAATGAGATGCGCATCAGTTTGTCTTCTCTTCTCTTGTTCCGTCAACGAGCGTCCCCAGCGAGGAACGCAGGCGATAGGTGCCGATAATATAATTGATGCTCTCGAGCATCTGGTCTGTTTCGGCCTGCTGCAGTTCCGTCTGGGCCTCGAGCAGGTCAAAGTTATTGGCCAGGCTGTAGCGGAATTTGCTTTCGGCGAGACGGAGTTTGCCCATCGCCTGCCTGGCCTGTTCCTGGCGTATGCTGATCCTCTCCTGCTGCTTCTCGAGGGTGTTCAACTGGAAACGGACATCCTGGATGATCCGCTCTTCCGCCCCCTGGTGCTCGAGCTGGGTCTGCCGCAGACTGATCCTGCTCTGTTCGTACTCGTTTCGCTCGGTCTTGCGGAACAGGTCGGTATCACTGGAGAGGGCGACCGTCCAGAGTTCCTCTGAAAGATCGTCAAAATCCTCATCCTTGAACCTGTTATAGCCGAGGCGCAGATCAAGCTGGGGCAGGACACGGTTTTTCGCCACCCCCACCTGCCGCTCCGCCTCATCTACCTGCATGGCGCTCAATTCGAGTTCTATGCGGTTGGCCAGGGCAATTTTCTGGGCCTCTGCCGGATCGATCTGCACCGGCGAAAAGTCGACCGAGGCGGCGACAATAATCGATTCCTGTTGGGAGATTGCCAATATTTCCTTGACCTGGTCGATGTTATTGGCAAATTGCTCGCGTGTCGAGGTGAGCTCCTCCTCGACATTCTGTATCCTGATTTCGGCCCTGTAAAGATCCATGGCATTGATGATGCCGCTGCGCTCTTTGATCCGGGCCAGGGAGAGGTGCTTTTTAAGTTCCTTCAGCTGGTTTTCGAGAAAGGTGACCTGCTGCTGGGTCTGGATACTGTTGTACACAGCCGATACAGTCTGCAGGATGGTGTCCGTCTGCTGCCTCATGAATGAAAGCCTGGCGCTTTTATTGGCATGGATACTGCTGTACACGGCGGACATGGCATATTCGACCCCTGCCCCCTGCAGCAACGGCACGCTCAGCGCGACATCGACCTCGCTGTTCAGGCGGCCTGCCGTTTCACCGGTGAGCGGCGTGACCGACAGGTTGGCCCCTGTGGAGATCTTTTTCGACACCGTGGCCCCGGCCTGCCATGAGCCGTCCGTTACCGAAGAATAATTCGTCGAACCCCGGGGTGTGACCTTCAAATCAAACTCGGCCTCCTGGGATTTCAGGGAGAGATCGTTCGAGGCCACGCCAAGTGCGGCATTCTGCAGGGAGCGATTGTTTTCCAGTGCTACCTTAATGGCCTGTTCGAGGGTAATCACCTCCCCTTGAGGCAAGCCCTCCCCGGCCTTTTCGGCGGCCTGCAGGTCCGCCTGGAAAAACATCGCCAGGAAGATCAACAATATCGAGAGGAATCGATCACGTCGCATAACCGCCACGCTCATGACGCTGGATTGTCCTGGTATCCCGGGAATGGCCCCGCAGTCTGGCGGCGGAATGACGATTTCCGCCGCGGCCTGTTTTCTCAAGGGGTGGGGTTGGCAGGGGTCTTCAGGCATGATAATCGATAAAGGTCTTTTTCCTCAGGGAGTTCAAGCGGTATGCCAGAACCCCGATGGGGGAAAACAGCATCTTCAATATTATTTTCCGGAACAGCGGGGCCTTGGTGCGCTGGAACAACGAGTAGAAGAACACCCGCCGTCGGTCCTTTGCCGTTGGCACCGGGGTCTTGAAATTGTAGAAGGGATACGGCCTGTTGCCCCTGGCCCTCTGGAACAGACCGACGAAGGACCTCGCTTTCTTGCCCTGCGCCATCCTCAGGATCCTCTTCGAATTTCGGGCATGGGGCAGTGTGTGTACGGCAAATTCGCCGCTCGCCTGCACCTCCCGCATCAGTTCCCTGCCGGTTGCGGTGCGCTGGGAGATGAGGGTGCAGCGCTCGTGGCCGGCCAGATCCTCGGCGAAATCGAAGGCCCAGAAGTCTCCGAAGCTGAGATCGGCGTACTCGCAGAGGGCATCGATGCAGAGCTGGCATCTCTTCGGGCCGTAGAGCCTGAACATGACGTTCATTACATCCTTGATCAGGATCTTTTCATGCAGCCGAACCTCGGTGCCATCCTTTTTCCTGACAAAAAAACCGCCGGGCCAGCCGCCTCCCCGGAATTGAAAAGCCGCAACGTCCTCGAGCGGGATGCCGAAGGCCTCTATAGCCTCTTCATGGCCGTTGACCTCCATCGTGCAATGACAGTACAGGCCGAAGATATATTTGATCTTTCCGGCCAGGCCGGGATCAACCCGCTGCATCTTCCGCAGGGCATGGACCTGGCAGGGCAGAGCCACGACCGCGAACTCCCCCTTGCGCCGGCGAATCTCCCGCAAGACCGCAAGGGATGGCGTGACGCAATATTTCGACTGGGCGCAGGAGAGGATTTCCTCCCGGCTGGTGGCCAGCAGGCCTGCCGTCTTGTAGGGTCTGAGGCCGTCCATGCCGACCAGCACCGCGCCGGCAATTTTTTTGTTCACCAGGAGATAATCAAGCAGCGCCGTGACCACCCCGCCGCTTGCCCCGGCATGGCGGATGTCCTGGTTCTCCGGGTGCACGACGAAGAGATTTTCGACATGGCCCTGGAGGCTCTGCTCGTCATATTTTTCATTGAAAACCTGCAGGGACAAGGCGGGATAATCGACTTCCGCCCCCGGACAGCAGGCCGAACAGAAGCCGCAGCTGGTGCACTCTCCAACCGGGACAGGATAGGCATCTGCATCCAGGTCGAGGACGCCGTGCGGGCAGACCCCGACACACATGCCGCAACGGGTGCATAATCCCGGCCGAATAACCTTTTCCAGCAGGGATGCGAACGGTTCCTTTTTGATCTTCGTCACTTTGCTCATACTCTACCAAACGGTCCGGCGGAAATATCCGTCAACGCAATATACCAGTATTTTTCAGCGGACCAAACATCTTCCGTTGATGCAGATCCGGGCCCGGCGTCATGGGGGCCGGATCTGCATCTATTGTCTGGCGAAATCTTCAAGATTTTCAAATTCCCCTTGTTTCTTATGGGTATAGAAAAGATACATGACATAGCCTATCAGCCCCAGGGTCAGCATCTTCATCCGCAAAAGCAGACCCATGGCCAGGGTCTCGGCTCCGGGAATGCCGATAATGAGGAAATAAAAGACGAATACCGATTCGAAGTAGCCGAGATTACCCAGCAGGGTCACAGGCACATGGGCGGCAAAGAGGATCGCCGGAACCAGGGCGCAGACATAGAGAAACTCCGGTCTCACACCGAAGGCACGGAAAGAGACATAGACGTTTACCCAGGTCAGGACATAGAAAATGACGGTCAGCAGCAGGACCTTCACCAGGTATATCCTGTCGTCCCGAAAGGCGTCGAGGGCGACGGTCAACTCCTCCCGCACCTTCTGCAGCTTCGCCAGGAGTGCCTGGCTGCCGTCTTCCAGGAATACCACCCCTCTCCGCAGCACCGACAGGGCCGAACCGGTGGTCATCGCATAGAGGCAGCGGAACACGAAGCTGAGAATCTGCCGCGGCAGGGCAAAGGGGTCTTTGACCCACCACATGCACAAGGTCATGCCGAACAGCACGAGACCGGCCGCGGCAGGGAGAAAGATATAGGGATTGCCATACAGTTCCGGGGCGCACAGCGGCGCAATGGCCACCAGGAAAAAAAGCAGCAGGATGCCGGTAAAGCGTTCGATAAAGATACTGACCGCCGCAAGGGCCTGGTTGTCGAGCAGGCGTCCGGCATAATAGGATCTGATCACATCCCCGCCGACCGTCGAGGGCAGGAGATTGGAAAAAAAGTAGCCGACCATATAGATCCGCAGCAATTGGCCGAAGCGGATATGCCTGGCCCTCCTGCCGAGGATCACCTGCCATTTCAGGCAGCTCGCCGAAAGCATGACCGGGATCAGCAGAAAGGAGAGGGAAAAATACAGCCAGTCGATGCGGGCAAAGATCTTCAGGAGTTCATTGGTCTGCACGAATGAAAACAATATATAAAAAAATGCGCAGCTTATCAATATTTTGACAGCTGCGACAGCATGGGTACGGGTGATTTTCATAAGCAATCAGGTGCGGCCAGAGGCGTCATTTCAGGAAAAAGAGAGGGCAACGACAGGTACCTGCATCACTTCCCGGTCTGCCCGTACTGCCAGGCATGAAACAGATCCTTGAGATTTTCCTTCATCGCCTCCGGATTGCGGTCTCCGAAGTTGATGCGGTACCAGACCTCGACATTCACCAGGCCCCAGATCCGCGTGCCGTTGTTCATCTGCTGGGAGGCGTGCTGGTCAAGAAGCGTCTGGATGTACTGCCGGTTGAACAGACCGTCCCTGACCAGTAGAGAGTTCTTCAGCAAGCCGTCGGTCAGCCCCTTCAGCTCACCCCGCAGCCAGGTGTTGATCGGCGAACCGAAGCCCTGTTTCGGCAGCTTGACAATCTTTTTCGGCAGGTATTTCACCGCCAGCTTTTTGATGAGATGCTTGCGATTGAGATGCTTTATCTTGATGTGGGTGGGGATCGTCGCGGCGAACTCGATCAGCTTGTGGTCGAGAAAGGGGCATCTCGCCTCCAGGCCGTGCATCATCGTGATCCGGTCGATCTTGATATTCGAATATTCGGGGACCCGGATCATCAGGTCGCAGAAGGTCATCTTGTCCACCGGATCATGCACCCGCTCCTCGGAGAACCGCGAGAGTATCCCGTCCAGGGAATTATTGCCGCCGATCATCTTCTTGAAGTTGTCGGTGTAGAGCAGCTCCTTATCCTCGTTCTGAAAAGAAAAGAAGCTGATGCCCCGGGCATAGCTCTCGTTGTCCGGGAGCGTCGACATGGTATTGAACCAGCGCCATGACTGCCGCCAGCTCTTGCGTTCGGTTTTTTCCCTGAACAGGTTGAGAAAGGCCGGGATGACCTTCCGGCGCAAGGCGAGCGGCAGGAATGCCCGGTATTTGGCAAGGAGGAGATTGGCGATATAGCGGTCATAGCCGGCGAACGACTCATCGCCGCCATCGCCGGTCAGGACAACCTTGACATGCTCGCGGGCGAGTTTCGCTACATAATACATCGGCAAGGCAGGCACATCGGCGTAGGGACCGTCGAGATGCCAGATGAGATCCGGCAGGATCTTCACCGCATCGGGATGAACCACCAGTTCGTTATGGTTCGTCCGGCACTGTTCGGCAATCAGTCTGGCATTCGGCAGTTCGTTGTAGCCCTCGGCCTTGTCGCCGATGGAAAAACTGTTAACCGGGGTCGGCGACATCCTGCTCATCATCGCGACGATCATCCCCGAGTCAAGACCGCTGCTGAGAAAGGCGCCGATGGGCACGTCGCTGATCATCCGCAGCCGTACCGATTCGGCCAGCAGTTCCTCCGTCCTGGCCACCGCCTCTTCCTCGGTCATCCGCTGATCGGTGACGTAGTCGAGCTGCCAGTAGCGCTCCACCGACATCTCACCATTCCGGAAGATCATGTACGAGGCCGGGGGCAGTTTATGCACCCCGGCAATCAGGTCGTCCTGGCGGGGAATGAACTTAAAGGAAAGGAAGTCGTGGACGGCCAGCGGATTCAATTGGCGACTGAGCCGCTGGTCGGCGAGCAGCGACTTGACCTCCGACGAAAAGATCAGCGACTGCGCCAGCGGGGCATAAAAAAGCGGTTTCTTGCCTAGCCTGTCCCGGGCCAGCAGCAGGGTCTGGCGGGTGACATCCCACAGGGCGATGGCGAACATCCCCCGCAATTTTTTCAGGCAGTCGACCCCTTCCTCCTCATACAGGTGGACAATGACCTCGGTATCGGTGTTGGTCGAAAAGTGATGCCCGGAGCGCTGCAGTTCCTCGCGCAGGGTCTGAAAATTGTAGATCTCGCCGTTGAGAACGACCCAGACGGTCTCGTCTTCGTTGGCGATGGGCTGATGGCCGGTGGCCAGGTCGATGATGCTCAGCCGCCTCTGGCCCAGGCCGACCATTTCATAGACATGGTATCCCTCGTCATCCGGGCCGCGATGCGAAAGGGCATCCGTCATTTTCTTGATAAGGCCTTTGTCGACCGTATATCCGTAGGCACTGCCTACTTCACCGCAAATACCGCACATATCATCTCGTTGACTGGGTGTATTTCTGAATTCGGGATCCTGGGAGTCCGGCAGGAAACATGCGCGTACCTACGCAGGCCTTGAGGCTGAATGCTGAAGGTCTGCATGGTAGCAGACAATCACTATATAATCCAATTGACAGCAGGATGCACCCTGCAAAATCGTCGGGACAATCCTGCCGGGGATCTCGGCGGAGCCGCATCCGGGAGTAATGTTGAACATCTATCGGTTGTTGCAGGTATCCGGCAAAACAGGATCAGGGGAACCGGGACGGTGGAACAGGAGCCTCAGGCGACACCGTAATCGATCCCTTCACTCATTCATATCTTGATCATCCTTGGGATCTCCAGGAGCGCCACGCAGATGAACGAATAGGCCGCCAGGAGAAACATGGTGGAGGTGAAGAAGGTGAGAATCCGGGGATTCAGGTACGCCCTGCACTGCACGCACAATATCCCCAGCATCGGCAGTATCGGCAGGAGATACCGGCCCTGCGCCTGGAAATCCTTGGTCCAGGAATGATAAAGGGATGCCCCGATCAGGGCCACCGCCAGGGAAAGAACAGTCATGGCCTGAAAACTGTTATACAGCCCCGACCTGAGAAAAATCGAAGCAAAGAAAAAAATCAGAAACGCCGTAGCCATCCACCTGACAAAATCATAGTAGACATAACCTCCTGATATGGTGAAATATCCATAGACTCCGAAGGCACTCCGGAAGGTCTTTTCAAGCCATCGATCTTGTTGGATTATCTCCAGCAGAGAAATGCCCCTCTTTTTCTTCGAAAGGCTCAAGTGCTGCTCCGCCAACGGGGTGTCAGGGTTGAACATGGGACGGGCCGTCTTGTCTCGCATTGCCAGCAGCTTCTCCTGCCTGGCCAAACCGCTGGCGTGATAATCGGCGGCCTTTTTCACCGCCAGCAGAGACAGGCCGAGCAAACAGGCCAGAACGAACCGTTTCATGACCATGTAACGGGTCTCCCTGCTGGTGACCTTCCAGATTTTGAGAAAAACCAAACCGACAAGCAGTATCGCGTACGGGTAGAAATTTTTCTTCAGGACAAAGAGCAGACCGACAAGCAAGGCGACCAGCAGGCCGGAGACCAGCCATCGCCACCCCTTCCGGCCAAAAAGGTAACGGTTCAGGGCGCTGTCCGGCACGGCAAGCTGGCAGCCGGCGAAAAATGCCACCGTCAGGGCAAAGGCATCTGAATTGCAGTAACTGAACAAATACCAGACCTGGGCCGAAATCAACAGCGGTACCGCCGCCAGCCGGGAATCCGGCACCTTCAGGGCGTACAACAGGATGAGCCCGAGTAGGAACAGGTTGAATATACGGAAGGTGACATGTTCGCTCAGCTGCAGAGGGGCAATGAGCCGGGCGAACTTGCCGTTGAACAGATAGGTGATTTCATCCGTATTCAACCTCGACGACCCGTACAGGCTGTAGGTATCCTGGATGCCTTCGTCATCCGCGGCAGGCGGCAGCCAGTGGTCCTTGTAGTATTTGGCTGCGGCGATATGGACAAACTCATCGGGATGGACATCCCTCTCGCTGATCAGCGCCATGGTGACCGCCAGGGCCAGTACCACAGCCAACAAGGCGGGGATATACCGAAAGGCGAAATTGAGCGGATAGACGACGGAATACACCAGGCAGACAAGGCAGAAGATAAAGACATGGCCCAACACTATGCCGTACCAGTCAAATTTCTCGGTTTCCAGGGCCAGTTCATAGGAAAAATTCGGATCGACACCGCTGGACAGGACCTCGAGTTTGTTGTCGGTGACTGAGTAGGTTATTATATCCGCGAGAGGTTTGAGCCGGGAAAAGTCTTCGCTCGAGTCGAACTGAATTTCCTTGAAGCCGTTCTGCCGGATGCGGATATCCTCGATGGTTGCCGTTCCGGCGTACTGCTGCGAATCTATCCGGAGGTGTTTCACCTTTTTGAGGTCGGTCAGAAAGAACCCGTACTGTTTACGGTCAGGTTTCACCAAGACCAAGGCCATACGCTTTTCTGAAAACGCCTGCCCTTCCCCCGCCCAGTAAATCTTGAAAAAAGTTCTCTTTTCAACCTGAATCGTCAGGTCGACATAGGCCCTGTCGACAAAAAAAACCTGAAAAGCAAGGCAGGCCAGGAGGCCCAGCAACCAGGCGAATCTGTGGCGAACAAGGTTCTCGATCAAGGTATCCATATCTTAACTTTTCAGACGGTTGATTACTCTATGCAAGGCATGGACCCTCCGCTCCTGTTTGATCAGAAGCCGGAAGATCGGTCGCCCCAGGACGTGCAGGACGGCAAGCACGAGAAGACTGCGCACCCCTCCCCCCCCGGCCAGATTGCCGACCGGAATCAGCCTGCTGAACATGAGTATCCTGATAACCCGGGATATCTCGCTGCCTGCCAGATCGAATCGTCTTGTCAAAATGGTCTTCATGCTATTCTCTGATGCGTTCGCGCAGATGTCTGAGAAAATATTTCAGCCTGAGTAACGGGTTGCAGGAAAGCTGCAGCAGGGAAGAGTCCCAGAGATGCCTGCTGCCTTTCACATGTACCTTGTTCGGCACATGTCGGCCATGAAAATCATCGAGATGATGTTTGTGCCGGATATTGGCGACCTCAGCCGTTCTCGGAAAGGCCAGTTTGCTGACCAGCAGATAATTGAACCAGGGTTTGTAATCTTCCAAGGTAAACCCGAGAAGGGCGGAGGCCGCGCCGTATCTTTCGGCCGCATCGAATATCCCCTGCTGCAGCGGGGCGAAATAACCGTCCTGTTCCAATTCCGCCAGGCCGATATCGTCGTCGGTGCCGCGAAACTGCAGCCTGTAGCCGTCTTCCGTGAGCTGATAGCCATTGAGGGTCGGATGCGGGGCCCGGCAGGCCTCTTCGAAGAGATCCCTGGCATAGAGGATGGTGCTCCCGGCCATATCGAAGCGCTGCCGGTCGTACAGCACCCCTTCGATGGAATTTTTTGCCGTGGTCGGAAAGGGAATACCGCGGGTGGCGCCGAAAAGAAAACCATGGCAGGCCGGGCTATCCGATCGGTGCTGCACCGCCTCAAAGAGAAATCGCTGGATGGTGCCCAGCCAGCCGATATCGACAATGGCGACATCGGCGTGGTCGAAAAAGCCGACATCCGCCAGGTAGCGCTGCAGGGCCTGATTAGCCGGCAGGGTCTGCCGCCTGATCTCCTCCTGAAAGGCGGCATCTTCGAGAAGCTCATAGAAGCGCACCTTGCCCCAGGGGTCAAAACCTTCGTGCAGATGACTCAGACAGGTATCGACGGCCAGGTCGTGGCGCGCAAGATGCGGAGCAAGGGCCGGGATATCGAGATTGAAGATCCTGCAGAGGTCGCGAAAATCACGATTGCCGGGCGGCAGGAAGGCTATATCGGCATTTGCCCTGCTCAGCCCCCGACAGGCGCAGCTGGCGCCGGCCAAGGCCATGCGGCTGACATAGAGATAGTCGATTGCCGGCAGCTTGCCGTCAGGGAACAGGGCCGGCATCGATTTCTCCCAGAACCGCTTGAAGGTCCACCCCTCCCTCGACAGGAAAAAGACCTTGGTGATCCCCCGGGACCGGCACTGTTCGGCGATATGCTGGACAAATCCGCCGATGAGCGGGGCCAGGAAGGCATAGCCCTCAATATACAGGTCCTCGCGGTCGAGATTCTCTCCCTCATGAGGCTGCATGAGCTGCTGCAGGGCCCTGCCCCGCCAGAAAGGCAGCCCGTCACTGTAGTTGACATAGCGCTTCGTCAGCGCCTTGCGGTGTTTTTCGGCGGCATCGTGCAGGACCAGGGCATCCAGACCGAATTCCGAAGGCCTGAGCCCATCGGAGATCGGGTTGTCGCCGACATGCAGCCACCTGCTGCGATCGAGATTGTATCTTTCCTCGATGAGCGGGAAGGCCAGGCCGGAGGCCTTGGCCAGAAAGGTGTCGGCCGAGGAGATAACCGCCTCGACGGTATCGAGAAAACCGGCATGCCGAACCAGCTTCGCGAGGTGTTCAGCTGGAAGATAGATATCCGATATGATGAAGATTCTCTTCCCCTTCCCAGCCAGATCGCGAAGCCAGTCGAGGATCTCCCGGCGTGGCACCAGCATGCTGTTTTCCATGAACAGTTCATACTCGGTAACCGCCGGCAGGAGGGCCTGGCCCTGGCCATCACCAAAGATTTCGACCAGTGTCTCCAGCATGAAGCGGGGGTAGCAGGCCTCGTGATCGGCAAAGTTTTCACCCGTTTCCAGGCGATGGCGTTTTTCGATGGCGTCGCGGAGTTTCTGCACCTTCTGCCAGGGCCAGCACAGACCGGTTTCAGCGGCCTTTGCGGCGACAAACCTGGCCACCGGCAGCTTGACCAGATCGGGATCATGGATCCGGCGAACCAGCAGGGTGTCGAAGAGATCGAAGGAGATGACATCCATCCGCCCGGCCAGCTCCCGCCCCTTGTCCACCAGTGCCTGTACGGAATAGTATTTGTTGAAAGCCATATTGCACCCGTCTCTGCAGAAAAGTGCAGAGATCACCAAATGTTCAGCCGAGCTTCTTGCCGAGCCAGGTTTTCAGGCTGCGGGCAAGCTGCCTGGACGCCGGTCGAACACCTTCGCTCCGGCATGGCTGCATGGTCTGCCGCACCGCCTGGAGTTCCTGTTCAAGCTCGACCAGGCGGTCGCAGCCGGCCTCGACATAGCTCTTTTGAGCATCCGTTACCACCACCAGCATGTATTTCCGGATCAGCTGCTGATCCTGCAGTCTGCCGGTAATTGCCGCCTCACCAAGGGTATTGCCCGCATGAATCCGGTAGTAGAGCAGTTTCTCGTCCTCGAGGTACTCGACCTTGCCGGGGTGGGCCAGCATCATGCGGAAGATGTAATCATAGTCATGCAGGTACCGCAACGAACAGAAGTTTCCTACCGCCCGCACCGCCCTGCCGGTCATGAACAGGTTGGAGGTGGTGACCATGAAATTGCCCTTGAGAAAGGCCGTATAGAGATCGCCGCACTGCCGGTAGAAGGAACGATTCTTCTGGTGCCAGAGATTCCAGCCGAAGGCCGGATCGCTGAACACCTCGCCGCTATCGGAGATCGGGATGACATCGCTGAACAGGCACTCGGCCCCGCTCAGCTCCCGCCTGCGGAGCAGGCGCTCGAGTCGGTCGGGGGTATAGATATCATCCGAGTTGAGAATGGCGACATATTCACCCCTGGCCATTCCCAGGCCCCTGTTGATGGTATTGTATGCATCCTGATTTTCTTGATAATAATAGGAAAGCCGGGAGTCGGTGTAGCCCTGCACCACCTCCGCCGTGCGGTCCCGCGAGCCGTCATCGATAACGATCAGCTCGAGGTCGGCGCAGGTCTGCTGCAGCACGCTCTCAACGGCCGCGCCGACAAACCGTTCATGATTATAGGCCGGTATCATCACCGAAACAAGCGGCGTACTCATATTTCAATACCTTCAGGAGGTTGCGAGTGTCAAAAAGGACAGGTAATCCACGTTGATATATCCGCCATTACTTACCTGTGCCCAGGGATTTCCGGCTCTGAACATCTGCCGGAAGCAGGCGGAAGCTGGGCATTACCTAATGAAAATACTGACGAAAGTCAAGCAATTCTACCCGGCGCGGATGATTTCCCCCTGCTGATCGCCGCCGGCAAACCACCACTGAAAATCTGCAAGCGGGAGCCCCTCCTCCTGCAGCCTGCCCCTGTTGAAAAAGGGATCGCCCTGGAGCAGAATCTGCCGCCATTTCTCCTGGAAGGCCAGCTTCTCGGCGGCCCAGAGATCAAGACGCCTTTCCTGCCCGAAACGGCGGGCATCCGCACGCCAGTCCACCTGGCAATACGGGGTATAATAGACCTGCATGCCCAGCCCGAGGAGTTGGAAGGAGAGATCATGAATAGCAAAGAGATCGGAAAACCGGTCAGCGGCGAAACCGCCGCAGCGGTCGAGGGCCTCCTTGCTGATCACGCAGCATTCCCAGGCCGCACTCCAGATGTTCTGCGGACATTGCCGGCCGTTGAGCAGCATCGAGGCCTGCTGCAGGTAACGCGCATAATACCAGGCGGATTGGCGGTGGATGTCGGGGGCGGGACCGAGCTCGACGAGTTCGGAGTTTTCGTCCTGCAGACGACCGCATACCGCCCCGGTGTCGGGTGTCTGACAATATTCGAGCAGGGCCGACAGCCAGCTGCCGCCCGTGATCGACACATCGCTGCTGACAAAGGCCACATAGTCGCCGTCGCAGTGTGGCAGGGCCTGGTTGTAGAGGACGGCAAGCCCCTGTCCGGCCGCGACCTCAACCGTTTTGATCGGCTGATCGCTGGCCAGCAGGCAGCGCTGCAGGGAGTCGAGCGCATCGCCCCGGTCGTGCAGCAGGATTATCTCGTAATTCGTATAGGCGGTGACCGCAATGAGGTGTTCCAACCACTCTGCCGGATCCCGGTCGACCTGGTCCCAGTAAACCACCAGTGAAACGAGGGGCAGGATATACTGCTCCCGTTGCGTCCGGTAGAAATATTTCAGGTCGGTATGCAGTACTTCCGCCTCAATCCCCCGGCGCGCAAGGGCGGCAGCCACCGAGGCCCTGCCGGCCTCGTCGGCGTATTCCTTCTGGCTGTGGTTGATGCTGGTCGAAGTCTCCGAGGCCCGCCAGTGATAGAGGACCTCCGGGATGTGGACAATCCTGCCGGCCTGCTCCGCGAGCTTCAGGAAGAGGTCGTAATCCTGGGCCCCATCCCTGTCCGCCGCCAGGCCGCCGATCCTCTCGAAAAGGTTCCGGCTGGTGACCACCATATGGGTGACATAGTTATGGCAGAGCAGCAGTTCGGGATTGTAATCCGGCTTATGGAAGACACTGAACCGGCGACCGTCCTCGCCGATCAGGTCTTCGTCGGTATAGAGGAGATCGGCGCCGGTTTTGCAGATGGTTTTGACGACCCTGTACAGGCATTCGGCTGCAAGCTCGTCATCGTTGTCGAGGAAGCCGACATAGTCGCCGGTGGCAAGCGCGGCGGCGGCATTGGTCGCACCCGCTATCCCCAGATTTCCGTCGAGAAAGCTCACCCTGATCCTGCTGTCCCGTGCTGCCCACTCCTCGAGCAACGGCCTGACCAGAGGGCTGGTGCTGCAGTCATCGGCAAGACAGAGCTGCCAGTGGGGGTAGCTCTGGTAGAGAACCGAACGGATGCAGTTATTGAGGTGGTGCGGTTGAACATTATAGACCGGAACAATCAGGGAAATGACGGGTTTTTCCGGCAGTTCCGCCACATCACCGTTGGGGTAATCGTCGCGATAAACGCCTTCTGAGAGAAAATGGCCGAGGGCTGCGGATGGGCCATTGTCGAGATAGGTTTGCCCGTAGAAGACGGGATCGAACCAGGCGCAGGGTCGCAGGCCGTCTTTTTCCCCGGTCTCGAGATAGTGCGCGAGCGGATCTTCCCCCTCGCCGCCCCTCGCATTTCTATGGGCCGTATAGTAAGCGGGATCGAAGACCGGAATCGGGCTTTTTCCTTCACGAATGCCGTAATCGAGATAATGAATGAGAAGATCCTCTGCGGTTTCAGCCAGAACCGGCGTCCTGTCGAGATACCATTGCGGATCAAAGTAAACGGAGGCCTGCTGCCGGGCTTTCCTGCCATGAAGTAAATAATAAACCAATGGATTTGTTTCATGGGAAACGGTTTCAGGATATTTCCGCTCGTAGAATTGAGGGTCGAAATAATGCGGACAGGGCCTCCGCCCCTCCCGCCAGCCCATTTTTATATAGTGAGTCAAAGGGTTCATGCCGGCCAGGTTCAGGTCTCCATATTCCTCGGTGTAATACAGGGGATCGAAATAAGGGTTCGGCTTTTTCCCCTGCCGCCAGCCTCCCGTGATGAAATGCAGCAGCGGTTCGGCGTGGTTTTCCTGTATTTCAGGAGATTGACTGAGATAATAGCAAAGATCGAACAATGGCCCGGGAGATCTCTCTTCCCGCCAGCCGTCGCGCAGATAGTGCATCAGGGGATCGCCGTCCTGTGCCGCCACATCAGGGTTGGCCTTGAGGTAAAATTCGGGGTCAAAGATGCCGGAGGCCTTTATCTTCCGATAAGTCGGACTCGCCAGTCTGAAGATCGCGGAGAAAGCTGAATGCAGGATATTTTTCATGGTCGACGAAGATGCATCTGTTGGATGATTTAAGAAAATTGCCACTGGTGATACGGCTGGGATGGTACGTTGCGTGCCTGATCAATCTCATATACGGAAGTTAGGCAAAAATCGGCCTATGTTCCTGAAAAGCCAGGATTTTTTCAGAGCGGTGTTTTCCATCTGCAGACATCTCAGCTGCTCCTGCTGCCTGTCGCTGAGAAGCCTGAGCGCCTCCGCATCGAGGGCAAGAAACCGCAGGGACACCGTGACTTGTCGCAGGCCTGCCAGCCTGCCGGGATCGCAGCTGAAAAAAATCTGCGGATCGGAGGTGTCGAAATAAAAAATGTTCTCCTCCCGCAGACAACTATTGCCGGTGAGTTCCGCCAATGGGAATTCCTCAGCACCGGACTGCCGGTCGAAAATTATTTTTTCTATCTTTAAAACAGCATACGTATCGACCGGGTCGAAGCGCACGGCCTGGATTTCCTGGAAGGCCGTCGTTTGAAAATCAATGACCGCCGTCCCCTGCTCGATCTTTCGGGCGATACTTGAGCTGTCGCTGATGCCCGTACCGGTGTCGAAATAGAGCCTGCTGGTGAGATAGCTCTCGCGACAGCTCAGCAGCCTGTCGATCCAGACTTCGATATGCTGCCGGAACAGATCCTGATGGCGATCGAAAATCCGTTTGAACATCGCCACCTTCTGCCATTTTTCCTTGCTGCGCACCATGGAGTCGGAGGCCACCCGATACGAGAAGAGATATTCCGGTATCCGGTAAACCCCTCGGCCCTTCTCGATCAGGGACAGCCAGAAATCATAATCCTCCCAGCCATAGACCATCCCCGGGTCGTAGCCGCCGGCCAACTCCCAGTCGGCCCGCCTGAACAGGGCGGTACAAAAGATCAGATTATCCTGCAGCATTTCGGCTAGAGAATATTCGGGCAGGGTCCACTCCGTCTCAACCGCCCCGAAGAGTCTGGCCCGGCAGTAGACAATACCAATATCCGGATTGCCGTCGAGGATCTGAACCGCCTCGGCCAGGTATTCAGGGGCAATTCGATCATCGGCGTCGAGGGGCAGGATGTATTGGCCGGAAGCCTCACGTATGCCGTTATTCCTGGCCGAGGCAAGACCCTGGTTTGCGGTATGCAGGACAGAGGTTTTCTCTTTTCGGTAGTCTGCCAGCAGGTGCTCGGTAAACGGGTCTGTGGATCCGTCATCGACCACGATGATCTCGAAATCCCGGAAGGTCTGGACGAGCACGGAATCGACCGCCTCATCGAGAAAGTGTCCCTGATTATAACAGGGTATGACCACAGATACCTTGGGCATCGACATAGGGCGATTCAGACAAAGACATTGTATTTGATGATGCACCAGAGGGCCCTGACACCATCACGCCAGCCTATCTTCTTCCCTTCCTGATATGAGCGACCGCTGTACGAAATACCGATCTCGTATATCCGGCAATTCTGTTTCGCGACTTTTGCCGTAATCTCCGGTTCAAAACCAAACCTGTTTTCGCAAATGGTGATTCTCTCGAGGATCGGTTTCCTGAAGACCTTATAGCAGGTCTCCATGTCCGTGAGGTTAATATTCGTAAACATATTCGACACAAGTGTCAGGAGCTTGTTTCCCAGGCTATGCCAGAAATAGAGGACCCGATGCGCGCCGGAGCCTTGGAACCGTGAGCCGTAAACGACATCGGCCCTCCCTTCGAGTATCGGTGCGAGCAGCCTCGGGTACTCCCTCGGGTCGTATTCCAGATCGGCATCCTGAATCAGCACTATCTCCCCGGTGGCCCTGGAAAAACCGGTGCGCAGGGCCGCCCCCTTTCCCTGGTTGATATCGTGGTATACCTTGATCAACGATGCGCTCTCCGGAAGGCTTCTGATCAGTTCACGGGTGCCATCCGTCGATGCGTCATCCACCAGGATAATCTCCCTCTCCAGACCGGTTTCGATCGATCTAACACTTTCTATTATTTCAACAAGCGTTTCCCTCTCATTGAATACAGGGATGACTATCGATAGTTTGGTAAATTTCTCCGGACTGGTATTCATTTGACCTCTCGGGCAATGAGCATGGCTGGCATCAATACCAGCATTTTGCCGCCATCTTTCTTCAACAGGCAAGGATTGCAATCAGTCAGCATTTTTCTGGTCATCGGTTTCGTGATTATTCAATGGTTTTGTAGATGTGCCTGCAGGAAGATGCGACAGCGCCTCCTTCCGGGTCAGTTCCGAGATGTTCTGTTCGATTTTTTCAATCGCCGACAACAGCTTGAATATGATCAGGAATACGAGCAGAAAGCCGGTTAGCATTACTGCATTCATATTGTCTTCTATGCCGATGAGCCTCGCGACCATAATGGTCGATTGAGGAAAGATCGCGACAAATCCCATTCCGCCCCAGACAATGATCCGCACCGCAAGTTTGAGAAATGTCTGTCCTGTTTCCCGCTTGAGATAGTCTTTGGCCCCCTGAAAGAGCATGATCGAGGCGATACTGACGATGATGATTTGATAGATATGAATTTTCATATTGTTGAGCAGGCGGTAATGTAATGTTTTTTAGTGCCTTACAGATTGTTTTCGTTCATAAAAAATAAGAAAATAATCTGCGAAAGGCACTTATACCCCCTTGTGGGGTGTTAGACGATCATCCCCCAGATCATCCGAATCAGCGTCTTCAAACCGTTAATAAAACCCTGTTTCTGTGTTTTTCCCATCGAGTATTCGGTGTACCTCACCTGGATGGGGACCTCGGTGAATCTCAGTCTGTTGTTCTTGATCTCACGGATGACCTTGCTGTCGTATTCGTATTTATCCGCTTTCGTATCAATGACCCTCGATGCATACCGGGAATATGCCCGAAAACCGGACTGGCTGTCGGAGACGTGCAGACCATACAGCAACCATGTTACCATATTTCCGATTTTATTAGCAATTATCTTTATATACGGCATCTCTCCGGTCTTTCTCGGTCGTGTGCCCAAGACGACGTCGAAGCTGCCCTCATGGATTGGCCGTACCAGGGTCTCGATATCGACAGGGTCATGCTGACCGTCACCGTCCATCGTCACGACAATTTCCGCCCCGAGCCGGTTCGCCGCGACGATTCCGGTCTTGGTGGCGGCGCCCTTGCCTCTGTTGATCCTATGTTTAAGGGCAATCACACCCGCACAGGTCGCGGCCCGCTCACAGGTGCCATCCTTGCTGCCGTCATCGACAACTATGATGGAGTAATCCCCGGCAGCACGGACCTCAGCGATCACATCAGCTATGACCTCAGCTTCATTGTATGCCGGAATTACAACAAAAATAGGTGTATTCATCATGTCAGTAAATCAAAGACTGGTATCGGCCTGTGCATGTAGTGCTCTTATGGAGCCGCGGGCAATCAAATCTGCCTGTATAGCGAAAGAACGCTTCGGCTCTGTTGTTTTCTCGCACGTCAACCTGATAAAGGCATCAGTGCGGAATGATTTTTTTTACGCTTTTTTGGCGCATTCCCTGGTCTTCATCCGACCGGACAGCAGGGAGCGATAAGCATCGCGCAACTGCAGGTTGATCTTTTCATGGTCGAGATACCTTTGATAATATGCCCTTGCCTTTTCACCCTGGGCGATACGTTCCTGCCCATCGCGAGACAATCGCTCCGCCTGCAGCCACATTTCAGTTGGTGAATCGACCTCTATCCAGGCCCCCTGACCGTCGGGTATCCCCCTCATGGCGCCACGCCGGGCAATAATTGCCCGACCGCAGGCCAGGGCTTCGACAACCTTTATCTGGACCCCGGTACCCAGGGCGGTGGGCAACAGAATAATACCACAATCCCGATAAGGCTGATACGGATCAGAATATGATTTTACTTTAACGACCTTGGGCCAGCCGGCAAATCCGGACAAAGCCCCATAAACATTGACGGCGATAGCCTCAGGGGGAGAAGAAGTGCCCAACCAATGAATGCCCTCGCGATTATGAGGATTGGCAGAGCCGACGATACCGATAGCATCCGACAACGGGAGAGATGCCTGCCTGACAACGGGAGGACTCCACAGGACATTCTTGATGCCGCGACGATGCAGTTCCAGTTCTTCGTCTTTGGAAATGACAACTACCAGATCGGCGGTGCGGAGGTCCTCGGTCTCCTTGAGGCTTCCTCCCCACATAAGGCCGGAAAACAGATCAAGCAACACAACGACCTTGGGACAAGCGGTCGGAAGCCATGCCCAATAGCTGTAATTTATTACAGCAATATCGGCTTTAGCGGTCACATCCTGCCACCATGCAGGGGGAAAGGCGTAGCGGTGATAGGGGTTTGCATGCCCGAAGGCACGCTCCAGCCTGAGCCCTTTACACACAGAGGCATAGGCGATGCCAAGCCATTGCCGTAATGTGCGGGAATAACCCGCCTCCTCCCGCAGCCTGACACGATACCCGACCGATTCAAGCGAATTTCGCAGCGAAGCACTCCAACCCATGCCCGCGGGGCGGGTAGCGGCGGAGGCTATCGTGCATTCGCCCAGAGAACGTAATATTTCCAGATGCTTCATCATCTCCACCTTGCCGCCGTGATCAGCGGGTAGTGGGCAGTATGGCGTTAAGACAACGGATTTCATGACACTTCAAACAAAATAGAATTTATGCACTGATCTCCTTCAGGACTGTGTTTGACCATCACTTTTCCTGAACATCAAACACTTCACTACACTCTCAAAAAAACCCACTTTAAATGATTCAATATTCAAACAGTCCACAACGTACTGGTGATTTTTCTTCAGCAACTCATCCTGACAATTCTGAATGACAAAATCTATCTTTTCAAACATCTCTTTTCCGTTACCAACAGAATAGAGCCATTTTGCGGGTAGCATTTCTTTCATCCCATCAGAATTGCTCGCTACGACAGGTACCCCCCAGTACATTGCCTCCAGCATAACAATAGGCACACCCTCAAATCGGGAGGGGAGCACTATCAAGTCAAGTTGTTGATACCACTTCGTTAGATCATCAACCCATCCTTCGAATTGCACAATACCGGTTAATCCCAGTTCTTCAACCAATTGTTTCAAATCTTCAAGATCCGGTCCATCTCCAATAACATGGATAATTACCGGGGTAATCTGATCATGATATTTTTGCAATTCCTGCATAAAGAAATCGTGCTGTTTTTGATTGAATTCGACCCGCCCGACTATACCTACGTGTTTAATTGTGTGTGATAAATTCCTGTCAAAAAGTTTTGGTTCAGACAGTTTCTTAATATCAAGACCGTAATAATTTAAAAAAATTCTTTCATGATTGATGGAATAATCATGAGTGAGTTGATCAACTGTAGTTTGACAAATTGTCAAAAAGAAATCTGGAATCTTATAAAGTTGCCGATATAAGAATTCTTGGAAAAAAATAGCTATGCTATTCGAATTCCGGACAAATGCGACATTATGAGCCATTGGCAGGAAGCTCAGTGTGGTAATTTGAAGCAATTTTGCGGCTCCCAGGCCGGATGAAGATAAAGCAATGGCACCTTGGGAGACAATCACGAGATCTGGAGCAATTGCCGCAATAATTTTCTTGATGGATCTAACTTTTGGAGTTTTGAGTAATACACGAAAAACATCTCCAGGAGCGGTTGAAAATGGAATAGTTCGAATAGTGCATTTGTCAGCAATGCATTGAGCAGCTTCGATAAATCGTACATTTCTATCGGAGATCAATACAATTAAATCAATTGCTGACTGGCAACAAATGTATTTTAAAGCATCTAGTAATGTTTTTTCGTGTCCTCCAAAATCAACGGAATCAGTATATATTAATACACGCCATTGCCTGCAACTATTTTCAACTATATCCATATTCAAGTTATTTATCGCCGCAGTATTCTAGATGCGCAAAAATCCTGGAGAACGAACCGAAATTAAATTCATGTCCTGTTGATAGCTTTCGCACTTATTACATCTTCATATAACATGATCAGTTTCTCTGCAATTCCATTTATTTCATATTTTTCTTCCATCAGATTTCTAGCTGCTGCACCTATTTTCTTACGCAACAAGGGATCATTATTAATTTTTATGACTGCGTTTGCCAAAGATTGAGAATCATTTAACGGTACTACCAATCCGTTTACGTCATTTTCGACTATTGATGTATTGCCGGGAATATCAGAGACAACACACGGTATACCCCAGCTTTGAGCCTCTAACAAGGCGTTCGACATCCCTTCAACTCGGGACGGGAGTATGAATATATCAGCCATACTATAGTAATCCTCAGGATTGTTTACTCTACCCAGGAATTGAACACTACTGGTACAACCGAGTCGATCAACATATTTTTCCCAAGTCAATCGATCTCCTCCACCCAAAACGACCAATCGCAAACCAGTTTGTTGTTCGTGAATAATTTTCCAGGCATCAAATAATACATCAAAGGCCTTCCAATGGTTACCCTGAGAAAAATTACCTACGTACAGTACAATATCTGAGTTTCGAGGAAACTCGGTTTTCACCGGCAAAAAAACGGCATTAGGAATGGTTATAATTTTATCGGCAGGAAAACCATCCAGAGTCAGGCTCTCACGAGCCTGATCATTCAAGATGATAATTTTCTCGCTCAATCGTTGAAATTTACGAAGAATCAGACGAAAAGGCACATCCCATCCTATTTGCGGAAAAGGTGGATGTGTCGCAGCTTTGCAAACAACTGGAATTTTATATAATTTGCCAATGATGATGCCTAAGGCACCTAACCAGCCAGCCTCATGCACATGGATAACATCAACTCTTGAATGATTCTTATAACTCCAAAAATTTAATTCGCAAAAAAATGTCAACCTTGCCAGCCAAACAAATGGTAACTCAATCCAGAATGATAGTTTTTGTCTAATGCTATCTGCTTCGGTGGTATCATTCTGACTTGCTGATCTAAATTTTTTTGTTAAGACATAGAAAATAACATTTTTAAAATATTCTTTTATGCCAAAAATAAAGGGGATCAACACCCCCAAACGATAAATCTGCGTATCGCCATCAGCTTCAATTCTTTTGCTTTTATATGCAAGTCTTGCTGTAACTATATTGCATGCTACTCCTTTACGGACAATGTACGGACAGATAAGCCGACATTGCCGTTCAGCCCCTCCTTGCGATCCGGGCCAATAACTCCAAATGAGCATACAGATTTTCATCTGCACATCCCGGTGGCAAAAATTGTAAAACAACACACCCACAACTGTTTGCTGATTTTGAACATATTTTTAGTTCTTTAAAGAAGGAGGGATATTTCTAAGACTTTTGATTTCGCTGTAAGACGTTTTGCAAAGATGCAAAAGCGGTCATGAATCAGATATTGAAATATGGTTTCCTGTTTGACCGGAAACAGGATGTTCAGCTTTTCCAACAAATAAAAAGTTATTAAATTTCCATTGGAAATAATAATGCTTTCGAATACTCAAGTCGGGAATTTCAGCAATCAGCGCATGCAGATCCTCTCGATCGTAATACGCTTTATGATCCTTGATTTCACTCGAAGATACCAATCCCAGGCGATACGACAAAAATTCCAGCACAGGTTTCGCCAGACGTGAAGGGACCGTTGCGATCAACCCGCCTCCCGGCTTTAAAACCCGGGATATTTCCGAGAGAATATCAACTGGGTACTCGAGATGTTCCAGGACAGCCAACATGGTGACTACATCGAAGCTGGCATCCGGAAAAGGAAGATTTCTCTCCAGGACAACCGACTGGGTACTCAGTTTCTCAGTATGTATCTTCGGGGCCTTAAAATCTATGCCCACCCCTTTGGCAATATGCGGCTCCAATTCTCTCAAGAGTCGTGCATCCCATCCGCAACCGATATCGAGTAAGGTGGGATAATGCAAATCACGCAGGCAAGCCAATACCCTGCGAAGCCGCATTCTTCTTAAAAAAGGCTCTAATACAGGCTCTCGCATAATCAGTTGCTGAAATGAACAATCATTTTGATTTCAATAGAGCCGAAGGAAATTTTTCCTTTCCAGGCCGGAAAAATTCCACACAGGCCAATATCAGGAGAATCGGTTCTGCATACAGCCGCATCCGCGCGCCCTGGCCGTTCATGAATGAGGCGAGAAGCGGCATGAGAAAAAACACCAGTCCCACCAGGAACACGAATTCACCCTGAAGGAGGGCTCGAATAACGAATACAAGAAAAAAGCCGTAAATCAACAGATACCCCAACCAAAAACCGACTCCCCAGACAATTTTTTTATTTAATTGACCATTATCATCCAGGATTTGGTTAAGATAGAACCCGCTGCCAAACACATTGAGAATATATTCCCAATGCGGCTCAAAGAGATTCCAGAAGGCATGATAGGCAAGTCGTTTGCTAACCAGAAAAGGATAGGCAGCAAAAGTTTCCAGTGCGAATTTTTTCTGTATTTCTATCTGTTCCACCCCGGAGGACGATTTGAATTCCTGCAATTTCCTGTCGTATATGTCCTTCTGGCCTGCCTCAATCAAGACCGGGCCGGCCAGATATCTGGCCAAACCATTTGAGAGAACATTCGTCGGCGTAAATATTCCATGATTGAAATAGTTTCGTACAGCAGGTCCGTTCCCCGCAATCAATACCATCAACGCCGAAATGGCAATAATTGGTTTGATCATAGGCAAATGAAGCAATTGCCACCTTTTCGCGGTGTACACCATGAAACATACATTGACAACGGCAAAGAGGCCTAAGGTCGGACGAACTTGCGCGGCCCAGGCAATGACACCAATATGGAGCATTGCCAGCAGCCACGATACCCGGCGAACAGCCAAGAGGCCTGCGGCGATCCCCGCCATCAGCAGGGCAGAAAAAAACAGGTCGGTCAAGAGCAGACCTGTGTAGGCCAGCGCTGCTCCGTTCAGAAGCAGGATACCGAAAACAACGGAAGGCAGATTTTCACGTTCAGGAAACCAGGATTGTATAACCAGGGTCACTGCGGGAAAGAAGCTCGCAAAAATAAGGAGCTGGAAAATGTACGCCATTGGCAGCCACATGTCCCCGAACGCCCACATCATCAGGGCGAGAAATGCCGGATAACCAACGGTCCGATGCAAATCAGGCACCCCGTTCCGGGCAAACACACCTGTCTCAAGAAAGGAGCGTGCCGGTTCCACGTAGGTCATCACATCGCTGCCCTGCCAGGGGTGCCCAACCTGATTATCTCCATCCGGCAGGGTAAGACTTACCTGTCCTTGCGGCAGCACATAGAGGCAGCCAAGGAGGGCTGCCATAAGAAACAGAGCTATGAAATATTGGCCCCGGCAGGACGAACAAATACTGAGTAACCTTGCCATCATTGCAACAGATCCTCGTACAGCCTATTGACCTTCAAGGCAACACAATCCATTGAGAAATTCTTCTCGACCCGATCTCTGGCAGCCTTGCCGTATTTTTTGCGCAGTAGCGGCGAACGATATATTTTGAGCATCGCTTCGCTCAGACACCCGCTATCGCCGACAGGCACGATACAGCCGGTCACGCCGTCCACCACCACTTCCCGGTTGCCCGGAATATCTGAGACAATTGCCGGAAGACCATAGCCCTGGGCCTCGAGCAAGGCGTTGGAAATTCCTTCTTTCCGGGATGGCAGGACCAGGCAGGCAGCACGAAGGTAATATTCCTCGAGATCTGTCCGATACCCGGCAAAAGTGAGCGTTTTTTCAATCCCCAGTTGATGTGCCAGCTTTTGCCAGGGAGAAGCGTCTCCCCCACCCGCAAGGACCATGCAAGCCGCAGGTTCTTCCCTGACTACGCCATGCCAGGCATGCAACAGAATATCGAATCCCTTATGGGCTGCGGTCTGGCTGAAATTGCCGACAAACAAAAAGGAGGTGTTCTGCTCGGCGGCGGCAATCTTCTCAGGAATAATCACCCCGTTCGGTATGATATAAATCCTCTCCGCAGGGACCTCATGCAGGAGTAAATCCTGTCGCATCGATTCCGTCAGTGCGATAAAATTAGGCCGTTTGCGCCAATGGCCGAGCAACGAAGAAAAAGGGATTCCTCGCAGGCCCGGGAGCACCGGCTGATTAGCCCCTTTGCAGACAACAGGTATCCTGAACATCGCCCCGGCCAATGCAGTTACTCCGGCGAGCCAGTCGGCGATATGTACATGCAGAATAGATACGGATTTCCTTCTTCTATAAAGAAAAAAGAGCACATTGAGGCCAAATACCAAGGCGTTGAGATATCGGAGAGTGAACGAGGCGATTCCCGAAAGGTATCGCCCGGTTGCCTCTTGAGGGTGGGGATCAGGATGTTGGTAATGGCGAGGTTGATCGCCAGGTCTTTCCTTTGTCTGTATCGGCCTGTTTTTTTTCTGTATCCGGAGTTTTTGCAAGATGGTTTCAAAGGTGGACAAGCGAAAAATGACACTCCCACCGTCCATTTCCTGCGATGAAATCGCAATGTCATGTCGCCCGGTCAAGACAATGCAATCAACGCCGGCTGAATTGAAATGGGCAATCAAACGTCGGCACTGATTTTCAGCTCCTCCTACTTTCTCCGGCCAGTAGTTATAGATGAGCATACACACTTGCATTGTTCTTCCGGTTTTAAGGGAGGTAGGTCCTGATCAAAATCAAATCACAAAACATAATTTCAGAAAAGTATGTGATGCAGTCATACGTTCAACGGTACGAGAAAAAGTGCAGCGGTTAATAATATCATATGATCGCACGTGTTCATTTTTGTCCAACTGCACTGCGAATCTTCCACCAGGTTGTATTGCTATCGGGGTAGAACGCCGACGAGCATACATGGGTCCAGGTTTGACCATGAAAGAACGTTGCGTCTTTTTCAATAACCAGATAACGCATCTTTCCTGAAAATCGTTCATAGCCGAGCGCCAGGCTCTGTCCAGCGGAAAAACCGAGAAAAGCCTCTGCCCTGTGCGGTTTCCTCGAGAAAAGAACACCCATATTCTCCCTGAGCTTCGATGCCGTGCTGTCAGATCCGGTCTGCGGTGAGATCTCGTCCTCCGAACCCAGGGAAATCAATGAGCCACGCACCAGACGAAGGATCCATGGCTGTTCCCCGCTTTGGCAGGATATATCCGGAGGAGACTGGGTGCCAGGTTGCAGCCTGAAAACAATCGGCAGGATAACAAACAACAGAGTGATTCCGCCGGACAGTACAAGCAGCCCGTACTGGTGAGCATTTGCCTGTTGTCCAGGGAATTTGTCTTCGCCTGCCTTTCGAACCCATGAAGTCAAAAAGGACAATCCAAACGCAGGCAAAATAATCAAAAACGGAATCGTGGCCACGTACACCCGCATCATGTCCACATCCCAGGGCGGGATAAACGGCACCGAGGCCAAAATTCCTGTCCAGGCAAAAACAAGCAGCCAGGTTGCGGCCGTCCGGCGTTTAAACAGGACAACCCAGCCTAAGACCGACAGGAGAAATAATAGGCCGAATGCCATGAACGTTGCGGCGATCTGGAGGTATTTCCATGGGTAATCCCATACCGTTCGCCATATCGCCGGCAAGTCAGCCGTGGATAACTGTACCTGGTCAAGAGGGTACTTCAGGATAGAACGCTGGAGGGAGAAAAACACAAAGCTGTAAGGCCCTTGGCTGGAAAAAAAAAAGGCTTTATAGGCCTTGGCAGCTCCCAGAAGCAAGCTGGTCGGTTGTGAGGCTATTCTTGCCAGTGCCAGGTGATAAATAGCATGGTGCCGCTGTTCTTCCGGCAGAACTGTCAACTCGGGGTGGTCTTTCCGAGCCTGGGTCCAATCACCACCGTGTACGAGTCCATATAAGGTGTAGGAAAAGTTGCCCAGGCTTGCTTCCGGATGTCCCACGGTTCGAAGCACAAACGAATTCAGGCCGAATCCAAGCGCGATCGTCAGACAGGCGATCGCACATGTTTTCATGGAGAAGAGTCCCTCACCTCGCCAGTTCCAGCCGGCCCACAAGGCTAATGCCGGCAGGATAAAAAATGCTCCCGCCCTGGCGTTCAGGGCAAGAGTCAGCATAAGCAAGCCGGCCGCAACAAGAGAGATACGGTGTTCAGACAGCGACATCCACAAAAGGGCGAATCCCAGACACCCCAGGACAAGGCCCAGGTGTTCCGTCAGAAACGTACCGACAAACCTGCGATAAAAGAGGAAAAGAGTCAGAAAAACAACGTAACCGGCAACCCAGCCATGGTTTTTGATAACCAAGCGGGTCAGGGCACCAATTGTCAAGGCGCATATAAAAACCATCAAAGCCGTGCATACCTTGATATTGCCTCCCCCGACAGCAAGCAGAAATGCCCATACCACCACCGAAAGCGGCCGCCTTGAGGCAAAATCGCCCAGTTCATGGTTGTTCAGAAGACTCAACCCGCCTTCAAGGTATGACCGCCCATCACTGTGTGGATAAAGACCTGCCAGAGTCGCCAGGTCGGAGACATTACCGAACCAGACTCCCGAGAGCACCAGGCCGCATAGCCCTGCGGGCAGGAGCAGCACCCCGGCCATGGCAAGGTGATGTGGCAATCGGGCTAAAAGGAAAAATAGACCGGCCGCCAGCATTGGCAGAAAAATCGTATCATAGCGAACTTGCAGGCCGAGCCGGCTGGCAGCGTCCGTTGCCAAGGCAGCGTAAAAAACTAGACCGCAAGTACACAAGACACAGGCATGGTAGACAAATCGCCCAAGCGGTTTGTTGATTGCCGCAGAATCCGTAGGCGTGCTCCCCTGGAAGGATGGCAAGGTATTCATAGAAATGGCTCAATTCCTTTCATACATGCTACCATCTATTTTCGCGACAGTTTACAGAGCGCAAACATAGCAGGGTTGCAATGTATCCGTCCCATGCCCCGCTCAAGTGTTCGGCAAACCCCGTACAGCCAACCTGGCGCAAACGACCTCATCGACACGCCACCTGAAAGCAGATAGACAAACGGCATGATCGGCTCGACAACAGTAATAATCCAATCCGGAAACTCCGCCTCAAAGCGATCGCGGTCCCTCTTAAACATAATCCAGGGCAGAGCTCCATTAGCTCCGGAAAGCGGTCCCTGGATGGGAAATTCCCATTCTTCCGCCTCGGGATGGAATGGCTCCGGGTGTAAATTCCTGTAAACGAAAGCGGACCAAGGTGTAACCCAAGGCTCAACCATGATAATCGCCCCGCCCGGCCGAACGACCCGTCCTGCCTCGGCAAGGAATTGCCGGGGGTCATTGATATGGTGGAGGACATCCGTCATGACGATCGCCCGCAGGGACTGGTCGGAAACCGGGAGTTTTCCATCCGTCGGCAACTTCCAATCCAACCCCTCGATGTCCAGCACATCGGTGGTGATAACGCCAGGTATACACTCCTTGATAAATCCAGCTCCGGAACCCAACTCGACAACACCTCCTCCTCCCGGAGGAATGTGTTCCCGGATGAGTCGGTACCATTCCCGGTAAATCTTTTCCAAAAAAGGCTTGCTGCGAATTATGGCTCGACGCTGGATTGTCGTTTGCGGGTCATCAACATCCATCCCCCTGGTCAAGGGGTGTTGAAGGAGGCGATAAAGACGACCTTTCATGTTCAGATGAACTTAAGCCGTTTGGCGGCGAACAGAACCATCCTCAGCAGTAAAAGCCCATGACGCCACCGATGAATATTCGTGTCGCCATAGGTCCTTTCCCTGTACCGTACCGGCAGGTCGACAATTTTCATATTCATTTTAGCCGCCCCGAAGAGCAGGTCATAGTCACCGAAGGGATCAAACTCACCAAAATAGTGTCTGTTTGCGGCGATGAGCCGATAATGGTCGCGACTGAGGACCTTGGTTCCGCACAAGGTGTCCTTGATGTTCCTGTCAAGCAACCAGGAAAACGTTAAACTGAAAAACTTGTTCCCCAGTAGATTAAAAAAACGCATGGCCCGTTTCTCCTGCGGATATACAAGGCGTACACCGTTGACAAATTCCGCCTTACCGGAAATGTAGGTTTGGTAAAACTGCGGTAAGGTCTCCGGAGGCACGGTCAGATCCGCGTCTAAAATCATCAGTACATCGCCCCGGGCCTCGTCAAAACCCTTGCGTACCGCGTCGCCCTTCCCCTTGCCGACCTGCCGAAAAGCCCGGAGGCGACGTTCAGGGTGTTTGGCAATGGCCTGCTGAATCACATCCCAGGTGGTATCGGTGGAATTACCCTCCACAAAGATGATCTCAGTGCCTGTGCCCATTTCCGGGGTGCGTTCGATGGCCGCTTCGATGTTGCCGGCCTCGTTGCGAGCCGGGATGATGACCGAAACCAGCCCGAAGGCCCGCTCTGCAGGCTCGGGTCGACAGACCATGAAGTGAGTGAGGTCCAACCAGCGAAAAGGCAGGATCTTGGCCAGCAGACGATTGCACAAGGGTTCAAGCAACGGGGTTTGCCAGGGCCAGAGGAAATCGTCAAAGCGACGGATCACCTCAAAACCGGCCAATTGCAAAAGGTTGCTCATGTCTTCCGGCGTAAGCCAATTCTGCTCAAGACGCGGGGTCATGGCACCTTTTTTTTGCGCCCATTGAGCCGGTTTTTCCCAGAGATGGCTGTGAAAGTTCAATATAATTCTAGTATCAGGCGAACATAACGGGCGAAGGTTCTGCAAAGCCTCGCGCACATCCCAGAGATCGTTGACCAGATCAGAGAGAATGATAGCGTCAAAGGGCTGCTTCAACGCCTCGGGAAGATTCCCCGACGCCAGATGGTGAATGTCTTGTGCCAGAAAAGTAAGCCCGGGGTGCTTCTCTCGCGCTTTTTCCAGCATGACCTGAGAAAAATCCAGCCCTATTCCCTGGGAAGGCTCCAGGGCGGCCAAAAGATCCCCCTGGCCGCAACCAATTTCCAAGACTCGCCTGCCTTGCGGTACGAGAAAGCGGTATACTTGGTGTAGACGATGATGGTAACACCTGCGCATACCCTGTCGTTGCAGAGATGATCCCGCAACAGAGTTCCAGTGGTCAACCCGGGCTCTGGCGTAAATCTGGGGGGCTGAATCCGAAAAAGGACTATTCTCCGCAGTAGACATATTTTGGGATCCCTGTAAAAGTCTCATGCATAATTGGCATCAGGATGGTTGCAAGTGATAGAAACCATCGGTTTGCGTGAACCTGGCTAAGCAATGGGTAACCCTTGCCCAACTTTTTTCGGGTTCTCAACACAGTTTAAACAGTATCGGGTAATATCTTCAATATCTTCAGCTATCCCATCATACACCGCAACCGCTCTTCCCTGCAGTTTCAGCACCTCAACAAAATCAAGGAAAGAAGTGTAGGCACTCTGGAGAACATTCCTTTGATCCGCCGCAGAAATATCTGCCAGGAAAAGGGGAAACCTTCCTCGCCGGTTCATCCTTTCAAGGCATAAATCCGGTGGTGTGGCGACGAAAACGGCACAATCTGAAGCGGGCGCAGCCTGGATATATTTGAGTATCTGCTGCTGTGAAGGAGATAGGCAACAATTGCCGAAAAGGGTGTAGAACCGGTGATAAAACCACTCATCAGCAAGCACTGCCGCACCGGGGGTACGATGTACATGTTTCAGCAATTCATATTCAACAGAAGTTCGGGCAATGGCGCCAAGTATGGAGCGGCAATGCTTTTCTGAAATTCCGGCACTGCCCAGAACAGTAAAGATGAGTTGGCTGTAGGCTGCATTTTTTGAAACCCAGGTGAGAAATTCCTGCAAACAATAATCTTCATGGATAACTCTATTCCAGAGAGAGGTCGGCAGATGCTTTACCAGGTTTGTTATCCACCCGTCATTTCTGTTCTTCAGCCCCTGCACGGCCGCCTCGTTGCAACCGAGAACATGAATCTGATTTTCCGTTAATGAAGTGGTGAGCTTTTGCCTCAGGAACGTCTTGCCGGCTCCGGGCAAACCGAAAAATTCGATAACGGGCAGCACGGTTAGTCAATGTTTGCAGTTATAGGAAAATACAAAAAATTCTGTCGCAGTCTGCCGCCAACCGATTTGAAATATTTTTCCAGCTCAGCCGGTACATAATCTATTTTTTCGCGTTCCTGCAACCTGTTCAGCATAAAGAAAATCTGGCCTGAGCTGGAAAGATTATTACGGGATAAATCATGAAGGAAATATCGCCATTCAGGAACACCCCAGTGTTCTTCGTGCTGTTTTCCTGTTTCGAACGGCAATCGTGAATGAAACCGAGTTCGGAAACCGGTCACCAAGTCGAATTTCAGTCCACGCGTATCCGTCGGTGAAAATGGCTTGATTATGATATCGAGACTCTTCACCTGGAGTAAATCCAACAACTCCTTATTGGGACTTACACTCAGTACTCCCGGTAAATCGGATACATATGAATCATGTCCATACATTTTGCAATAATAGGCGAACAGGCCTCCCCGACCACCAATATCCAGGATTTTGAGCGGGCGGGACTTTTCCAATCCCAGCCAATGCACCATCTCCACGAAAAGTGCCTGATTTTCTATAGCCTTTCTCTTATCTGCAGCGGTAGGATATTCACCGATAAGCTTATCGTATTGATGCTGAATGGGCTGCATCAATCTCTTGGATTCGCGAACAAAATAATCTGTTCGATAGGGCTTTTTATTGACAATCCGCAAACCAAACATGGCCAGGAAATTGCTCAGAGATGCAGCGTACGTCACGTTCTATCCTTTATTGATTTTCCAGGAGCAAGAGTGCGTTTCGATGCGCCTTTCTTAACATCAGCAGAGTCTGGAGCGGCCAGAGGACCTGCCGAAGATTGGATAAAAAGAAGGCGCCGGAAATTGGGTCACGATACGTCAAAGCGTTTTTGATAACAAGCAGATAAAATTGCTGGGCAGTCCAACCGCTGAAGTGTTTTTGATAGAGATAGATCTTTGAAAGCAGCCTCGAGTATGTCATATTCTTCTGTGTCTTCCTGGTCCCCCCGGAAGAAGCAGCATCATGGATTGCATGGGGCAAGGCACTGTAATAGATTTTTGCTCCGGCCAGGAAAAGCCGATACCCCAATTCGATGTCTTCCATACGTGGCATTTTCTCATCGAAACCACCTACTTTGAGAAAATATTCTCTTTTGATCAAGGTATTTGCACCTGAGGTTACAAGCACCATACCATTCCATTTCTTATTGGGGCTTTTTAAAAAAAAGCCGAGGGGGTCAAGCCTTTTGGTATCTCTTTCATACGATTCCGGCAGATCCTTCGCTGTTGAAATTGCCCCATAAACTGCATCGACGTGCTCTTGCTCCATGACATTTTTGTGTTTTTCCAATAAATCCGGGCCAATAACCATATCGTCATCTAAAAAAAGCAATAATTCCCCCGATGCTCTCCGGGCCCCTGTATTACGCGATGCGGACAACGACGGTTTGTCCAGGTTCACAAGCACGAGAGGCATCTTGTTAAATTGTTTGTAAAAATCCACTGGACGGTCATGTTCAGGCGTCTGGTCGACTATCACAATCTCACCGGGTGCATACGACTGCCCTTGCAGAGCAGACAACAGGCCTTTCAGTCGTTCATGCCTATAATATGTTGGAATTACAATACTTATCAATTTAAAAGAGGGCTTTTAAGGTTGTCGGTATGGAACTGATCATCAATCAACTACGGATTTTGTAGATGTCTCGGGCAATGTTTTCAATCGCAATATTTGTAGTATTGCCGCATTGCCGGTCAAATAATTTAAAAACATCCGAGATCTCATCACGGCTTAGACTTGGGAATTTCTGTCGGGAATATCCATCCGGCGGATGGAGATACTCGCGATACCTGTGCAGCAGTTTACGCCAAAGTATTTTTATCTTCCACTCGATACGTTTGGAAATATTCGTTGAAGAAAATGTATGAATTGGTGATTTATCAATGATATCAAGCATTGATTGCACCGAAGTTTTCTTCTCGAGACCAGCGATATATCTCCTGAGGATCTGCTGCTTATCAAAACTCCAAATCTTCGTTTTATATAATTCGACCGTATTATTTAACGCCTGGTCAATGATATCAAATAATTCATCCTGGGTCTGGACAAGAAAACTCAATTCTTTCGGCAGAAAATTCTCATATTTCCGGTTTTGTATCTCCCGATAGGAGATCGCCGGCACGCCGAGAATAAACGCCTCCACAGCCGTTGTGCAGTTGTCGTGCAGCAACACCTCCGAGGCCATGATCCATTCATGCACATTTCCTTCTGCATTTACTACCACATTCGCATGCCGTTGAGAAAAATATTCCCAGGTTGCATGGTTTTCTGAAGGATGCGGACGGATGATAATCGTATGGTCGGGGTACCTTCTGCTGATTTCCGGAATCGTTTTGAAAAATGTTTGAAATCCCTGCCGCTGATAATCTATCCAGCCATCTATATATCCCGGTTCGGAAGCAAGAGGATATGATTTGAGCATTTCCTGAAGATCCGCCTCCGATCGAAAATGATTACAAAAGGCAAAATTTGTATTTATAAGAATGATCCTTCCGTATCTTTTTCGTAAAGACGTAACCGCCTCGGAATAGATATCCCTGTAATCTTCCCTCATTAAATCGAAACGCGGATTACCGCATACGAACAGTCTGCTTCTCATTTCCGGGTGGTAAGAAAGGATCACCTCTTTCTGCACATCTCCCCAGCAAAAGAACAAATCAGTCATTCCCAGGGTCATTTCATCCAAGCGAAGTTTTTTGTACATTTCGGGATTAAAAAAGAGCAAGCCCTCTTCATCCCAAGAAACAACATGATGACCAAAACTTCTCAACTTTTTAAACCAATCCCGCCTGGTTGCAGCAACGCTTTTATCTATATATATCCCTCGCGGGAAAAGGTCGGCATAATTCCACATCCGGGCCTGATCGCCTGCATATACTTCGAATCCTGCCCGAACAGCATTGTAGGCAAAAAACATTTTTCCATGAAATTCACGAACCTTTGTTTCAATAGGCAGGATAATTGTAAGAGCAGAACTGTTTGCTTTCATAACCGACATCGCAATTTTCTAAACCGTGGTCAAACGATAACCGTTACGCAGAAATAACTTTCCGGCATAAGGGGCCGTAACGAAATGGTGAAAAATGTAACGGTTATTTCGTAACGGCCCCTAAAATATCCTGTCAATAACAGTTCTTCTCATTCTATAAAAGGATGAGAAGTTCTTACTCCTCATTCTCTGCATCTCCAGCTTGAATTGATCGGACTGTTTAAGCCTTGTGCTTATGCCATCCATTATGAATGTGCTGATGCAAAAAGGAGCAAATACCTTGCTCGCCCCCTTCAGCAAAACCCGGACAAAAAAATCGTGGTCGCCGACAATCTTATAAGAGGTATCGAAGAGGCCGAACTTTTCAAAAAGATCTCGTTTGATACATGTGGAAGGATGCGGCAACGAACGATAATAAAGATACTTTTCCCTGATATCCTGGGTATCGAACCTTTTGATGTAATTTTTTCCGGGATCTTCAGGGAAACAGGTATGCAGCGATCCTATCACCAGATCAGCTTTCAACTCTTTTTTTACATTTTCAATAACATTTTCATCATATAATGAATCGCCGGCATTGAGAAAAAGGCAATATAAGCTGCGGGAGAGCCCTATTCCCTTGTTCATCGCATCATAGATTCCATCATCTTTTTCTGAAATAAAGTGATCTATGCCAGCAATTCCCTGGAGAAATTCAACAGTCCCATCGGTCGAACCGCCATCGACTACAATCCATTCAAAATCGTTATCTGTTTGATGCGAAATAGAAGCGGCGGTCTGCTGTATGCTTTTTCCGGCATTCAGGCAAACGGTAATAATTGAAAGGGTGACCATGACTATTGACAGTCCTCGTTCTGATTATCTCAGAGACTGTTTTTCGAGAAAATCCAAGGCTACCCAGAATCCATGACCGTTATTCTTGTGCCCCTGCCAAATTTCGGGGATAAATGACACATGTGGAATAAGGCGGGCCAATAGACCCATCAATTCCCTGAAATCAATCTCCCCTTCCCCGATCTGCAGACCTTCACCATCCAACCCTATGGCATCTGCTATATGCATATGGGCGGTGACCGGTGCGACTTCGGTCAAAAAACGGATAAACGAATATTTGGCATGATTACAGGCCAGTTTTGAGTGGGAAAGATCGAGGCAGATCCGGTACCCATACTGTTTGCAGAAATCTGCAATTTCATCAGCATCAACGAAGAGATTATGAAACCGCTGACCACCGAAATGCCATGGAAAAGGCGGCATGGTCTGCGGAATAATCTCAACTCCCTCCTGATTCAGTTGTTTGAGACTTTCAGCCAGGACTGCATATAATTCTGTTCGCTTTTCCTTTGGGAGAAATCCATCGGCACTGAAACCACCGGCATTGAGGACAATCCTTGGACGCTCCGAATGCGGGAAAAATCTTTTCAACTCGTTGGTTATGTTTATAACCCGCTGCAATTCCTCTATGGATCGTCTTCGATATTTTTCGTCGGATGAACAGAGGTCAAGGATATGATCGCCGGCGAACAATTCAGGACTGTGGACGACAAGATCCTGAGAGAATGGCTCGGAGAAAAATCTCCCGATATTTTCATCGAGATCCTTATAGCTCAGGTGGATTTCGAGAAGATCCATTTTGCAGCATGAGGCAATACGCTGCGCATCATGGTACCGCACTGGAATACCGAAAGGATGCACGAACTTGAAATCTCGCGGAGAAACCGTTTGTCCCTCAAGATCTTCAAGATAGAAGAATTCCCCTTTCTTGAAGTTTCGTGGTGCAGGCAGTCCGATAAGATCATTTTTTCTGTAAGGCGGCAGACCTTTACCTGGGCTCTTGATTTCAATCATCTCGGCGGTAATCACTTCACCCATCTCCACATCCCTGTTGACTGTGAGACTTTTAGCCAGGCTTTCCCGGTTGATCAACTCTCCCTGCGAAACGCTTCTGCTGCCGCTCGTTCCCAACGCCAGTTCAACCTCTCGTATGGCTTGAACCATTTCACGAAATTCTGCCGGCAGCAAACTTACCTTATGGTCGTTGCCTTCCAAGGTCCGGTCGAGAGTGAGATGCTTCTCTATGACCTTTGCCCCCCGTGCAACGGCAGCCACTGCGACATGCCCACCCCTTTCATGCCCGGAATAACCAACCGGGAAAGGACTCATCTCTTTCAATCGATCAATATAATGAAGATTGATATCCTTAAAAGGACTCGGATAGGTGGAGTTGCAGTGCAACAGAATAAACCGGGCACCAAGATATTTGAGCAAATCTACCCCTGCCTTGACTTCCTGCTCGGTGCACATCCCAGTTGAGCAGATCATGATTTTTCCCTTTTCAGCGATGGCGGCGAGAAGATCATGGTTGGTAAAATCAGCGGATGCGACCTTGAATGCCTGCAGGCCATAGGCATCGAGAAAATTTACAGAAGAGGTGTCCCACGGCGTGCACAGCGGTATAACGTTCCTTGACTTGCAATACTCAAAGACTTCTTCCAGCTCTTCATCTTTCAGTTGAAATTTACTTAATAAATCAAGAACATACTGTGAACCAAGATCTTCTCCCGCATCGTTGGCATCTCCTTCATTTCTATACAACTCCTTCATATTCCGCATCTGGAACTTAACACAATCAGCCCCGGCCTCGACCGCAGCATCAACGAGATCTTTGGCCAAGGCCAGGCTTCCGTTGTGGTTGTTACCGATCTCTGCAATGACAAAGGCTGGCTCCTCATCCGCCAGTCGGCGATCGCCTATTGAAAGCACAGGTATTCTTTTGCTGGCGACGGCCAGCAAGTGCATTTTCTCGTCAACCAACGGGACATACTCGATCCGGTTCGAGAAACGACCGGCAATGACGGCAGGATGCTCATTAATCAGGCAGTATTCAAAATTCTTATTGCAGATGTCAATGATTGGGTTCTGAACATCGACGTGCGACTGCTGTCTGATCATCCACCGTCGCACATCGCCATCGGCGACTACCCCTTCCAACATTCCGGTTTCACTGACAACAAAGATGATGCGCATGTTATTCGCGTCCATCTTCTCGAGGCCACAGATAACAGGATCCTCGCTGTACACTATATATTTCTTGATGTTTCTATCAATGATCATAAGATAAACTCAATCTTGCTGCAAAGTCTGTTAGTTACAGATCAATTGTCGGTAACACTGTGGTCAACTGGTCGTTCTGTCAATAGAGTGATTCCTTCATTAATCTCTCAAGATATCTCATTGAAACCATCAATACTCGCTTTTGATGAATGGTTCAAAAGATTCTTTGATTTTCTCTACTACTTTTTCGACCCCTTCACGAGAAAAATGAGCATGATCGACATAGAGGCTTAACCCCGCAAAGGGAGTACCCTTATCGTATCTATATGTATCGACTATTTCATAAAAATCAACCACGTTGATCCTGTTTTCTCTTGCAATTTCAATTGCTTCATTTTTTAATCTGAAAAATTTCAGCAATTCTTTATCATCCCTTCCCATTAATTTCGATTTTTCACCAAATTTGAAATGGTATTTCCCGCGAAACAGATCAGGCATCGACTGATAAATATAGACTTGATGAACTATGGCCTGATAGGGAATTTTATATTTCTTCAGCAAGGCAGCAAGCGGCGTCATAATCGACTTGGGCGTATCATTTTCGGTGTAATCGTTTTCAGTATGGACATAAATTACTCCTGCAATCTTGTCGTGGTCCGCTTCAAGTCGTGAAGCCAGGCGCACCAAGTTATCTCGTGCCGTACCTTGACCAATGCTGTCGTTGACAAATCTCACCTGTTTATACTGTGCCTGCAGTTGAGATGAGATTGTCTCCTCATCCGACAAGGAAGCGCCGAAGGCGACACTGTCACCCAAAACAATTACTTCCTTCTCGGCATTAACTTTAGGGAGCGTCGTCCTGTAACCTTTCTCATCTGTCGATTGAGTTTTCACACTTAAAGCATATTTTCCTACAAACTCCTGCAGGTCTTTGTCAGTCTCTTCTTTTTCAAAGCTGTTGTAGATTATCGGATCCCAGGGATTAAAAACCCTCGACTTGAGCAATCTAACATATTTTATTGTGTTTGATTTACTGACTAACCCCTTTTTTTCATCTCTTTTTATCGTTGAATTCTTTTCGTTTATCAATTTGTCATAAGGAGAATTGGCAATACCGATTGAATTTTCTGCAAAAAGTTCCAATCTGTTTTCCAGTTCTGATTCCGAGAGAATAAAGGAAGAGAGTTCAAGATTATCTTTTCCAGATTCTTCGGAGCTGGCGTCTATGTTTTGAAAGTTCTTCCTTATAACTTTTCCTAATGTAATTATAGCAGAAATTTCAATTGTATCAATTTTCAACATCTTATTAAGATAATATCGAGAGCCAAACTCAAAAGAGAAAACCAAAAAAACAAATATGAATCCAGCGAGAATTATTCTTTTAAAAGTATTCATTTAACTAAAATACCGTGTATATAAATGGAGAGGAATCTGATGCCATATAGAGTATCAATGAAACACTTAAAACAACAAATCCTATCATCGGATAAAGCACATACCCTTTAAACAATAACCAGGGATAACCGGTTATTGCTAGTGGTTCAGAGCCAGGGGTCACATATTTGCTCTCTTTAACGGAGATTGTTTCCTCGAAGAAATGAGCCAATTGCATAGAGTTCGGCAGCATAAAGACGACCACTGCTAAAAACAACAGCCATGCGATACAAGAAGAAGGCTCACCGATAATCCCATTCATAAAGGAAACGCCAATATTCTCATGGCTAACAAAATTACTCAAAAATCCAGGATAAATACCGTTTTTCAAGGTCATTGACTTCAGGATACTCAATGCGGTTTCTATGGAATCAGATCTGAAAAGAACCCATCCCATGACAACCAGAGTGAAAGTCAGAAACATGGAAAAATATTTCCTGATCACCTTGAACAGTGGGATTTCGGGAATTAAAAATACTGCAGACAGCTTTTTTATGAGATGATAAGAGGCTAACAACAGTCCGTGGTAAGCGCCCCAAATTACAAAGGTCCAATTTGCACCATGCCAGAGCCCACCGATCAGCATGGTAATCAGGAGATTAATTAAAGTACGCAGAATCCCAAATCTATTGCCGCCCAAGGGAAAGTACAAATAATCCCGCAAAAATCTGGAAAGAGTAATGTGCCAGCGCGTCCAGAAATCGCTGGGATTAGTAGACTTATAAGGTGAATTGAAATTAATGGGTAAATGTATGCCAAAAAATCTTGCAGATCCCACTGCCATATCCGTATACCCTGAAAAATCAAAATAGATCTGAAAGGTATAGGCAAGGGCTCCACTCCATGCCTCAACAAAGGTCAGATTCACTCCAGATTGCGCTGCGGCAAATACAGAATCTGAAAAAACAGCGACCTGGTCGGCAATAAGTAATTTCTTAAATAACCCTATTAAGAAGAGACCACCGCCTATCGAGAAATCCCGAAGTATCTTGTCCCTTGGAATGGCAACCTTGAACTGCGGCAGCATTTCAGCGTGATGAACTATAGGACCCATAATTAATTGCGGAAAAAATGTCACAAATAACGAATAATCGAAGAAGTTTTTCTCACAAGTTTTTGTTTTGTAACAATCGGCGAGATAGGCAATTTGTTGAAATGAGAAAAAAGAAAGCGCAAGCGGCAGCGTTATTTCCGATAGTGTAAATTCGACCTGAAACAAGTTGCTGATATTGGATAAAAAGAAATTGTAATACTTGAAATAGAATACCAACAAGATATTGACTAATACACCGAAGAAAAACAAAGATCTTTTGCAATAAAACGCTATTGCCTTAGCGCAATAATAATTAAATATAACTGAAAAAACCAGGAGCGGGAGAAACCTGATATCCCACCAGGCATAGTACAACAGTGATGCTCCAACTAAAAATGCCAGAGAAACGCGGTGGGCATGAAAAATCCGAATGATATAATATAAAATTACAACAATAGGTAGGAAGGAAAAAAGAAATTCCTGTGAAGTAAAAAGCATAATCAAGAAATAAAAATTCTATGTTGACAAATCCAATACACGTTTCCAGTCGAATATTTCACAGGTCAGACCTCAACCAGCTCATTTCAGGTTCTTTTACGCACAAAATCGACGTTTGCCGCGGCCTCCCCGAAAAATCTCAGATTGCTTGAACTTACACAAACAAAGGTTCATAGCTCAGATTGAGTCAGGACATTTCTTCCGATGGTACTACGGATGATCTGGTACGGGAACGGATCCTCGCTGCAGGCAATATATTCTTACTAATCCAGTCAATGGATCACCGACTCCTTAACCTTGATGCAAGGTCCGTTGTCTTAAGAGCAATTGTTCCGCAATAACGAGGTCAACCGGTTCATCCACCTCAAAGCACCTTTCCTCGGGCATTTCATACATCACGGTTTTACCGAAAAACCGGTGCCTTTTTTCCAGAAACCCGCTCACCCGCATTACATATACAGCACCCGTTTCAATGTACTGGTTTTCTCTTTCCTGGCGCATGGGGCGATGCAGTTTCTGGTGATTAATCCCCTCAATCTCTCCCCTTTCGTTTTCCTTCCACAGAAAATAGTGAAAGGGGGCAACGGCCAGGGCAGTATCCGCATTCGTATCCAACAGCTTCTTAATCGTTCCGTCAATATCTTCAGCCAAAGTAAGCGGAGAGGTGCACTGGAGAAATACTAAAATATCGGGGATATACATTTCTTTTTTTTGCAGGGTTTCCAATACATGCAACAGCGCCATTTCAGATGAAGCGGTATCCCCACTGATTGATACTGGTCTTTTGACAACTTCTGCCCCGGCATTGAGAGCGACTTTCTCTATTTCCGAATCGTCTGTAGAGACAACCAGCCGGCTGACCAGATCTGCACCTAATGCAGCCTTAACTGAATATTCAATCAGGGGTCTGCCGGCGACAGGTATGATATTTTTGCGAGGAATACCTTTTGACCCTCCCCGTGCAGGTATGATTGCGAGGATTTTCATTATTTCTGTCTTGATTGATCTAAGGATTTTCGGGATAATTTGTATGCCACTGTCGCACCACTGCGTTCATCATGCAGATGATATGGAACAGCTTTCTTTAGCCATTCGAGCAGCCTGTCGACTTTGGAATTGTCCATTTTTGCGTCACGCAGGGCATTTCGCAATCGTTTATCGAAATCAATAATGGTTCGTTCACCACTGCCCCAGGCAAAATCGGTCGAACGGTATTCCAAGGCATAGTCGGATTCTTCGGCGAATTGCTCGAAATCAAAAGGGCAGAGAAAATGCAGGTCCGTCAGCGACATCGGTACATCGAACAGCAGTTGCAGGGTCATCCAGACATATCCCCGTGGATTTAGAAATGATGGAGACGAAGTTATTACGCAGCCCCCTTCTCTCACTCTCGATTCAAGGATATTCCGCAACTCAGTAAAAGGATCGTCCAGGTGCTCCAGTACACCCTGCAACACAACAACATCATACTGACCTGTAAATTGACGGTAATCACCGCAATGGTACTCAACCTTCTCAAGGTTTATGCGATGTCGAGCAATCTTGATCGCTTCTTCACTGTAATCTATTGCATCGACCTTCTCGGCCCCGGCAAAACTCATCATCGCAGCCAACCGCCCTTCTCCACAGCCAATCTCCAATACTCGAAGGCCATTCTGATTTGGCAGCATCTCCAGGATGAGCTTGGATTCCGGAAAGGTATTGAATGAATAAAATAATGAGGAGTCGTTTTTATATACTGAGTTGTATTTGCTTTCAAGGTCAATATTTTTCATTTTGTTTTATTAATCATTGAATAATTTTTCTATATATTTCATGGGTTTTTTCAACTGTCTTGGCCCATGAATATTTCTTTAAGCGTTGTGCGCCCTTGTGAATCAGGTCAGCCCGCAATGATGGTGATGACAAGACCTTGTCGACGGCGTTTCGGATATCCGATGCGCTTTTCGGCTCAAAATACAATGCTGCATCTCCAGCAATCTCAAGCAGAGAACCCTTATTGCTGAGAACAGCAGGACAACTGCAGGCAAATGCCTCCAACACTGGAAGGCCGAATCCTTCATATAGGGACGGAAAAACAAATACTCTCGCGTTGCTGTACAAGGTTGCTAACTCTGCATCACTAGCTGATACCTGCAATATTTTCCTGGAAATCTCATTTTGGACGAAAAAATCAGTCTCTATCTCATTGAATGGCCTGCCGGTGCAAACAAGATACAAATCTTCATCATCCTTTAATAAAGGAGATATCGCCGTTACAAAAAAGAGAAAATTCTTGTAGATCCATCTATCTCCAACAAACAGGATAAATTTTTCGGGATATTTTGTTCCATTGGAAATATTTTGTTGAGGACATAGAGAAGACGCGAGATGAACTACATCAATTTTTTTTTCAGGACAATTATAAATTTCAAGAATATCATTTTTTGTTGTTTCGGAAATTGCAATTACCCCCAGGGCTTTATCAAAAAGTTTTCGTTTCAGAAATGAGGTCTTGTCTCCAACAAAATATTCTGGATAAATCTCATGTATCATATCGTAAATAGTTAAAACAAAGGGAGTGCTTTTAATTTTATCCAGAAAATAGTTATTATAGTAGGTAGGGTGAAAAATGTCAGGCTTTTCCAGATCAATTTTTTTTAACAGAATTTTCTCATTTTCTTTCTTCGGGGCTATGCTCGGGCATATTTTTTCTTTAAAATTAAATAAAATACCTCGTCCCGGGAAACTTTTCCCTCCTAAGAAGGAACCGATCCCTTGAGGGAGTGGCAAAGATTTAGAGATTTTCCCTAAATATTCATTGCGATGGTAAAGAACTGCAATTTCAGTCTCTATGTCAGATCCTGAAAAACTTGCCAATTCATAATAATATCTTGATATACCCCCATGTTTTTGCGCTAAGAATATCTGCGCATCATATAAGACTTTCATTGCAGTAAAGAAATTCGCGTAAATGAGAAGTTGAAATGATTCATTTTGGACAATAGGAGGACCAATGAGTCAGCAACTCCTCATTATCGGCACTTCCATCATGAAGTTGTCTGCTCGGACGTATATATTGCCTTTGTTTTCTGATAATCTTGGAAAGATTTGCATATGTTGGAGTATAATATACTGATTTACAGGCATACCCCAGACTTGACAGGTGCCTGCCAACTTCAAGGGCCACGTTCATCAGGAGTCTGTTGAGTTTCCCTAAAATGAACCGTTTCTGGGCAGGAGACACCGCGCATGGCTCTGATAAAATTTCGCGACTTATCAGGTCGTTTAATTCTCCTACGATATCGGCTCGTCGTTTCAGGGTTATGGTGTTCTCGTGCCAGCGTGTTGCCGACAACAGATCCGGTATGCACCTGATCGTATGCTTTTTCGCAATTCTCACCCACAAATCAAAATCAAAAATAAATTTCATTTGAGGATTGATATCCCCTGCTTCAGCTAAGATGCTTTTCCGGACAAAAACACTTGGTTGAGGTATGAAACAAAGAGATAATAGACTGCAGTAATCCACATGTTCGATGGAAGATTGTCCCAATATATTCCCATCGGAATTGATTCTTAATTCATTTCCGCAGATCATATTGATATGTGCTTCTCTTGAAAAAGAGTCTGCAACTTTATGTATAGCTCCAGGTAAATAAATATCGTCAGAATTCAAATACGCCAGGATATCTCCATTCGCGCTCTTCCATCCCTTGTGTATCGCGTCGGCTGGCCCGTTGTCTGGTTCTATGATAATTTTATCAATTTGTCCTTGATACTTCGCCAATATCCGGTGGGTATCGTCTGTACTTCCGGCATCAACTACGATATACTCCAGGTCCTGATATCCCTGCGATAGAACTGACTTGATAGTATCTTCTATAAATTCACCTTGATTATAACTTGGTGTAACTATACTGAATGAAGGAAAACCAACTTCTCTTTTTATTCCTCCACGGTATTCCGCATCGTCGTTCATTAATTTCTTACCATGTGAATCGCTTCATATTTTTTACAGTCAAATTCTATTGCAAATTTTACAAGATGTTTTCCAGAAAAACTCTCTCTAGAATTGGTTTCGACTTCAACAATTATTTCTTAACGATCAATGATTTTATATACTTGTAATCTTTTTCTTCCAAACTTTTCGGATAATGGACCGTGATTTTCTTCGAATTAACTGGGGATCCTCTTAAGAAGGCCCATAAACGATTCATGAAAGATCTATTCTCGACTTGAGGATAAAATGAAAATCCAGATAGATTTCTTTTTGTAAACAGATGTAACGCTTCTCCGTTTCCTGAGTTGTCATAGTAATAATTCACCGATAATCTTTCTGCCAATATTTTAAGTGATTTCAATGTGTAAAACGTAAGATGCTGACCGGTTTCAGGCGAAAAATACCTCCAGTCGTTAATTTTCTCAATCCCCTCGGGGATAAATTCAGTTGAGAACAGTATCGAGTCTGTAACATCAAAAACTCCTTTGATTTCCTCAACAGGCTCGAACAAATGTTCAAAAACCTCAAAAGCAGTCACAAGTTCGTAATGGTGGTTTCTATCCAGGTGTGTACATTCAAAATGTTTCGCAAAAATGTTTGGACAATATTTATCATATCGATGAAAATCGATGCCATAATTACGCATCAGCCGGACAAAAAAACCATAGCCTCCTGCATAATCAAGAAATGTACTTTTACTGTCAAACCAATTGCAGATAATCCATCGCATTACTTTTGAAAGCCGAATATTGCGGTTTACAAGTCCGACATCCAGATCGGCTATTGCTTCTGAATAAGCTTCATCCAGCCAGAACGGTTTTTCTGTCTGAATCAAGCCACAATTATTGCAGCAAAAATATGAAATCGCGTACTTTGTTAATATTTCACCGTTGAAACAATATGCCATATTCCCGTGACACACTGGACAATGATGCAAAATGTCAACTGATCCCTGCATGTATCAGCTAGTCTCCAAATTTAGAAACAATCTATATATCTCTGAACCCAATCCGCGATGCAACATTGTACGATATGTAATCGCTGACTATTTAGGTGGTTTTTTTTCAGAGGAATCGTCCTTGTGCCCTGCATTTATCGGTGCTGGTTTTTTGTCCAGTTAATAATCTCAGGACATAAAACGCCAGTCCATGCATTTCTTGAATACATAGAGGTGTTATTCGATTTTGATGCTATTGAAAAACGCAGAATATTGTCTGCAACAAACATGACTTCCTTATTGGGTTCATCGCAACTGACGGTGACAAAGTATTCCCCGATATTCAACAAATTTGAAGGTATTTCTGCCTTAAAAAACCAGTCGCCTTTACCCATTTCCGCAGTGGTGGATACCAGACTGGACGAATGCACGATGCTGTGTCCGAAAGAGTTACGAATAATCAGACCAATCCCGACTGTAACATTAGGCTTCATAACTCTTATCACAACCTCGATATTAAAACTTTCGTCAGTCCAGAGAGCATTCGCCCGGTCCATACTATTGTTAATTTCAACTGAAATGAGCTTGACAGCTTCATTCCCGAGGGCAGTATCGTCATTCCATACCTTTTTAGAGATTTTCTCTGATTCGCCACACAAATATTTTTCTATTATATTCTCTGTATGACCGTAATCCTTGACAACTCCATCTGCAAAAAGCGCCCCCTTTGTGCATAATTGATTAACGGCACCCATGTTATGACTGACAAATAAAACAGTTCTCCCTGCATGAGCTACCTCGCCCATTTTCCCTAAACATTTTTTCTGAAAATCGGCATCTCCGACAGCCAATACCTCGTCTATGATGAGGATCTCAGGTTCCAGATGCGCTGCAACAGCAAATGCCAGACGCACATACATCCCGGACGAATAGCGTTTGACGGGTGTATCAATAAACGATTCTATTCCGGAGAAATCGATAATTTCATCGAACTTTGTGCTTACTTCCTGCTTCGACATTCCGAGGATAGCACCGTTTAAATACACATTCTCCCTTCCGGTAAGTTCAGGGTGAAATCCGGTACCTACTTCAAGGAGGCTGGCAATTCGTCCTTTAATTTTTATCCGCCCCTTGGTTGGTTTAGTTACCCGGGAGAGTATTTTCAATAATGTCGATTTACCAGCACCATTCTTACCAATAATTCCGAGGATCTCACCCTCCTCGACTTCAAGATTAATATCTTGCAGTGCCCAAAAATGATCTCCATCAATCTGTCTTTCAAGTCCTTTCTGAACTAGAGAAAGTTTTGAATTCGGGTCTTCTGCGCCTCGAATTTTGGCCCACCATGATTGCAAATCCTGAGCAAGAGTGCCATGTCCGATAACCCCCAGACGATATTCTTTCCATACATTTTCTATCGATATTACAATTGTCATAACTGAAAATATTCATTGTGGATGGCTACCACATTACAAGAAATTTTTATGTGCATTAACCATGGGCGGGAAAAAGACAGCTCATGTTCACATCATAGATGTTTATGAACGGTTCAGATTGTATCCATAAAGGTTTTCTCGATTCGACTGAAAAGGATGACTCCGACAAAAAGCAGTAAAATAGTAATGCCCCAACTGATAAGTACATGATCCCATTGCAACGAACTCGTTCCAAGAAATGCCAGTCGAAAACCTTCTACGGGCGCAACCATCGGATTGAGGATATAATAAGGACGTAGCCAATCCGGAACCTGGGTGAGTGGATATACAACCGGTGTGGCATACATCCATAACTGGACAACAAAAGACATAGCAAAACGGAGATCTTTATATTTGGTTGTCAGAGAAGAAACCAATATTCCACAGCCCAAGCTCAATAGCGCCATTTGTATAAGCAAAATCGGCAGACAGATTATCCATAAAGTGGGTTGAACAGGGGCGCCTTTTAAGAAAAAATATGCGTAAAAACAGCAAAAAACAGCTAGTTGGATTATAAATTGCAAAAAATTTACTATGATAACAGAGAGTGGCACAACGAGACGAGGAAAATAGACCTTGCCGAATATTGAAGCATTTACATTAAAAGTATTCGACGTGGCGATGAGAGTCGTTGCAAAATAGCTCCACATGACATTGCCCGCCATGTAAAAGAGAAACGGCGGCAGCGAGTCTGTGGGAATTTGAGCAACTCTCCCAAAAATGATAGTAAATACAATTGTGGTAAAAAGCGGTTGGATAATATACCACAAAGGTCCAAGAATCGTTTGCTTGTATATTGTTATAAAATCTCGTTTTACAAACATTACAACAAGATCACGATACTGCCATAACTCTTTAATATTTATATCAAACCAAGCAGTTTTCGGTCTAATGACCGTATCCCATCGCTGAGAGTCATCAACTGACATTTTTTCTTTCGCCTTCAAGATAAATAAAAATCAATTCATAGAAACGAAGAACCGACTCTGAAAAGAAGTCGGTTCATTAGTGACCAATATAAAAAACAACATGTTACACTGCATATCTCTACTGTATTTCCATAACATTTACGAGCACTGAAGTTCAAGTCATGTCTCAATGAATAACGTAGAGATGCAAGATTTTTTCTGTCGATCAAGCCGGCAAGAATCTTCCCCTGAAATATTTCCGCGAAACCAAAATCTATCGCCACAATGAAAGCGGCCGGAGCAACGGAAATAATTTCCTGAATTAACGAGGAAAAATAACCTGAACACCCAGTTCGCGATCATCATCGCCAACACCATGATCCTTTGGTATCCAAGTCCTGGAAGGGTTAAGCGATAATACCACATATCTCCTTTCACTTCCATCTGATAGTCTGTATTGAAATGAGTGCTCTTCATCTATAGGGATGGTTATTTTTTTAATACCTTTTTCCCGTATTAGCATTTCTGATCTGGTTCCACTTTTACCACCGTACTGGAGTAGTACTGGATTTTTGCGGAGGTCTGGATACTGGTTATCTATTAAGACATCGTAATTCATACCGATATGATCTTCAGGGACAGGAATCTGCACCAATGAATTCTGTTGACACCATTGCACAGGGGTACCGTCGCCGAGATATTCCACCGGATAACATCCTTGATCGTAAAAATACGCAGGGGCATTCCACCAGGAAAACATATGTCTCGCCATGTACCCCTTATCTCCAAAACTTACCTGATAACCTCCTGCCATTGTTGAAATGAGAACGACAAGACAAAGAAAGGATATCATTTTTTTATGTCTGAATATGTTTTGTGTAAAAAAACCATTTCTGCCAGCAAGAACCAGCATATAAGCAAGCTGCCCTGCCCAGAGCCAAATCACGGGTGGGCCATATGTGGGCGGCATAACAGAAATCATAAACAAAAAAATACAATTCCCTGTGAGCAGGATTGCCATCACCAGTCGGTTTTTAAATATCTTCTCTTTTTGCAGGTAATATATCGCACCAGCAAGCGGCATGGAAATTATAAGAAGATTCAACAGTAAAAACGGTACACCAAAATCCACAGCAATCATTAAGTAATGATTGAGAATCATATCAAATGATTCTTTAAGATTACCAGTAAGCGCATATATTTCGTTAGGATATTCAACATAGAACCCTCCGGGGCCCCAACCTCCCGCAGGTGACTTTTGCAATAATGAAAGGCCGGTAACAAAAAGTTCGCCCCTCAACTCTGTTCCAGAAAACAGTTCCCCCACTCCACTGTGCGATATTTTCGCATAGGTTTCTGCAATACGTCGTCCTGCGATTCCGAATTTTTCAATAACTGGTACAACAAACGGCAGGCTTAAGATGCCTATCGTTATGAAAAGTACAGGAGAACTTCCGGCCAGCAGTTTCTTTTTGAGTGACCAATCTTTCTGAGCTAACAACAGGATAATTGGCCAACACATCCCAAGCAGAATTATCCCGCCTACAACCGTTCGTCCTCCAGCCAGTAACATCCCTCCAAATGATGCGACGAAGATACTCACCATAAATATCTTTTGACCAGGTCTCTGCGTAATGGAGAACCCTAAAAATAGGTATAAAGTTATAAGAAAAAAACTTAATGAAAACCAATTAGGATCTCCAAATAGACCACAAACCTGTCCTGTCCAAGGTTGCCAGTCATTAAAAAATCCCTTATCAAAAAAACCTTGATAGTAAATTACGCCTATGTTGAATACTGCAAAAACTGCCAGTGGCGGTATTATTTTTTCTATAGTTATTTTTTGATACAGAAATATGTGAACGAAGAGCGATACAGGGAAAAACAGATACAGTATCATAGAGTTGTAAACTGATTTTCTCCCATACAATGCAGTCTTATGTATAATATTAATGGTATAATGATCATCCAGCATCGATAATGCCAGCCAATGCATCAGACCTGCAGCTATAATTAATCCTGCATAAAATAAACAAACGTTGAGATAAATCGTCAGATGATTTTCTATTCGACTATTTTCTAAATAGACGAATAGCAATAGCGTTATGATACTGAAGTAAAATACTACTTCAAACCAGAAAAAATCTGAGTTATTTGTAATATAATTAATAGGGCCATATGTTACCAGGAGCAATCCTGTAACCAGGATACAGGTATAATACTCAATTTTACCCCCATTATTAGGCGTTTTATCCATCGAAAACACTTTCATTCCTATTCTGATCTATGCTGGCAATAGCTGATGAAAATTTCACGGAGAGCAATACCTAGAAAGCGACTGTCCCGCAACAGATACCTTTTCCATAATCGCCTTGGTTCTTTGCATAATCTCCATAACCATTCCAAACCTGCCCGTTGTATCAGATCCGGGGCTCTTTTGGTAATTCCTGCAGCAAAATTCAATGCAGCTCCAACACATAATATCGGACCGACATGCAGGTGTTGAATATTTTTCCAGGCCCATTTTTCCTGCTTTGGGGTTCCAACTCCAAGAAACACTATATCGACCTTAGCTCTATTTACTAATTCTATAATTTTAATCACCTCTAATTGGTTATGCTCAAAACCCATCGGAGGGCAGTATGTGCCTGCAACCTGAAGCCCGGAAAATTGATCGCACATATTCTGAGCTGCTTTTTCTGCTACACCCTGTTGCCCGCCGAGGAAAAAAACTCTCTTGCCACGTTGAGCGGCAATTCTGCACACTGTGGGGAGAAGGTCGGCGCCTGTTACGCGTTCGGGGAAAGATACTCCTCTTATTAATCTGCTCAGCCACACAAGAGGCATGCCATCCGGATAACAGAACATTGCTTTCTGAAATATATGCCGCATTTCGATATCAGTTTCAAGCATCACAATGTGGTCGACATTGGGTGTTACGACCAAACCTTTTTGTCCGGCGTCAGAAGCATTTACTATCTGTTCAGCGGCAACAGACAAAAGTACTGCATTGAAATTCAGTCCGAAAAAACGGAGAGTAGTCACAATGTTTCCAATATCTTTCTGGATACATCATGCCAACTGAATTTTTGGGCCTGTTGGTATCCTTTTTTTATTAAATCGTTTCTGCGATCTGCGTCTTGCAAGAGTGAATAAAGAGCATCACTCCACAAAGCTGCGTTATCGGGAGGCAGAAGAACAGCCGCATCTCCAGCCGCTTCGGGGATGGATGCGGCATGAGAAGCTATCACCGGCGTACCGGCAGCCATGGCTTCAACAACCGGCAGACCAAACCCTTCGTATAAGGAAGGGAAAACAAAAATCGTTGCTAACGAATAGAGTATCGGGAGATCCTTGTCTGATACGGCTCCAAGGAAAATGACGTTTTCAGCGAGTTGCCGCTCTGCTACGCATTTAAACAAGGCATCTGCTCCCCAGCCAAATCTTCCGGCGATAACCAATCGTATGTCAGGGATTTTATTCTTAAGCAAGCAAATGGCCTCGAGCAAAAGCACAAGATTTTTTCTCGGTTCCAATGTTCCGACAAAAAGGATGAATTCTTTCGGCAATTCATAACCTTTTATTTGTTTGTCTGTGCAATTTACCCTATGGGAAGAGGTGAATTTATCATAATTACAACCTATTCCTGAATTGGTCACTTTATTTTTTATTGCTGGAAAAAGGCTGGTTATCTCCTGCATCGAAAAATTGCTGATGGTATGAATCTGATCGTACCTGGTCATCCAATACGTTTCCAGCGGTCTCATATAGAATTTATTTTTCCACGAAACCGTTTCAGGATGACGCCACATCACCGCATCAAAGACTGTTTTAATGACTCTCTTCTTAAATCGGAAAATGTTAACAAGAGGACTAGGGGGAAATGCCGGAAAAAAGCAGACAGCCTTTTTTATAGGGCAGAGTATCCAGGGGATCCACACCTGTTCGGTGAGCAATCGAGAATGAAACGGGGATGATTTTATAGTGCAGGCAGGATGATTGAAAGAAGTGAGTACGTTTTCGCCGATATCTCGGGATGTGAGAAGCGTAACCGAATAACCATCATCAGCAGCCATTGAGACAAGCTCCTTGATTATTTCGATTGCGTATCGTTCTATTCCAGTTAATCGCAGAGAAGCGGATGTTGCATCTATAATGAGTAGCATTTCAGGATTCTTATCCTTTCGAGGGGAATCAAGTCATTGCTGTCTTTGGAATCGCAAATAATGACATTTTCAATGGGCTTTAAGATGAGTATTGTCACAAATTGCAATGTAAGATTTTGGCAAAATCAGGAACCGCTCTGTGTTTATTTGAGAATCTGGAAAAAGCCATTGTAGCATCATTTTTGTTACCAGCCGTGCGCTTTCCACAGTGCGAATCGCTTTATCAACGTCTTTTGCCCTCTCCCAATAGCCTAAATTGAAATGCATTATCAGGAAAACACGAAATGGTTTTGGAAACCAGTGGAAAAACGGCATCCTACAATGAGGTTCGATTGGAAACCAGTAATTTGGTGTCTGCACGAAATAATTTTTAGCAATTCTCCTGATCTCATGTGCAAAATTTACCTTTCTCTGCCAGTCTCCAACATGTTCAAGAACTGAATTGGAATGTACGATATCGAAAGAATTGTTATCGAATATTCCAAGATCACATCCATCCGCAATAATAGAAAAGAATTGTTCATTATTAATAAATGAATCGTTTTCAGAAATATTTGCTATGAATATACTGACAGAATATCTTTCCAGGAATTTTTGCGGGACAATACTCCAGTATTGCAAGGTTCCACCAACATCAAGAATACGAACCTTGCCGTTTTTCCTATGCAAGTTTTCGATCATTTTCAGAAACGGTTCTATTCTTTTTGCCCTAAGTACAGATACCAACGAATTTTTATTGTCGTAGTCCGTCAATCTTGTTGTAATAGTCATTTCAACCTCAATCGGAAATAGAATTTCATCCGTTTGAGTTAAGGTTTTGGAAAACCATAGTATGAGTCGTTCAACTTCACCGTTGGTCTCTGGTTTCGCAACAACAGTTTCGTAACAACGGTAAAACTGGATGTAATTCCTTAAAATTTGACCTGATACTGAAATTGGTCGTAAAGATATTGGCTGCCATGATCCATCCGCGAAAGTCAAGCGACGGACAGCATCGAAGTTGACCTGATCAATGGGTGCTTTAATGGATAGTTTGAAGCGATATAGAGTCTGCCCTACTTTCTTTTTTCTTGATAATCTCGGTCAATGTTTTTTTGCAGGAATTCCAACATAGACTCCTGATTTAGTAATATTTTTTACCACTATTGCTCCTGCGCCAACGGTCACTTTTTCACAGACATTGATTCCATCAATAACTACCGCTCCAGCTCCAATAAATCCGTATTCACCAATGCTAGTTCGACCGGCAATGGTGGCATTAACAGCAACATGGGTAAAATTTGAAATTTGACACTCATGTTCAACAATTGCACCGTTATTTATTATACATCCTCTACCGATGGAAGCCATAGGACCGACATGAGCATGGTGCCCGACAACGCTACCTGGAGCAACAGTGGCACCAACTCCAATAGTCGATGAAGGAGCTATGAGCGAAATAATTGGCCAACCCAATTTTTCAATTCTCAACATTTGTTGTTCACGTTTAAGATTGTCTCCTAAAGCTGGTATGCAGGCCCACTGTGCATTAATTGACGATGGCAACTCACGCAAAACAGGGTTTCCCTGGAAATGCTCTTCATCACGGGCATTGGCATCAACGAAGATGAAGCGATGAAATCCACATGTAAGGGCTATATCAGCTATTGCCCTGGCATGCCCACCAAAACCTAGTACAATTATTCCATTTAATTTTTCCACAACTTTTTTCTTATCTCTGATTGAAATCAGAAGAGATTCCCTGAAGAATCTCAATATGCTCTGTCACAACATCCTCCCAGGTACGTTGTGAAAGTACATCATACACAGGTTTTTGCAGGGCTAATAATTCTTCTCGATTATGTATCGCCCATTCGATACGTTCGGCAATATCTTGCCAACTAAAAGGATCAAAAAACATAATATCGGCAAGGTTTTGGTCATCAAGCACCTCTAACGTTACCGGAATATTCGACATAACGACAGGAGTATCTACCGATAATGCCTCGGTGAAGGTGAAAGGGCATCCACCTTCACTTAAACTTGGATTAACCGCCACATCCGCAAGTTTATAACAAGCTGCCAGCTCAATAATAGAAAGTCTTTTCAGGCAAAGCACTTCATTTTCCAAATGGTGTTGAGAAACGAATTCCTTCGCGTCGGGTACCATGTTTAAATTACCAGTCAAAATCAACTTATGACCAATAAAACGTTTGCGCAGCAAATATTCATACGCCCGAAGAAGATTGAGAATATTCTTGTTTGGCCGAAATTGACTGGCATAAAAAAGATAACGTACCGACCCATTCAAAAAGTCACTGGTATATTTAGGATTTGATGCTTTCTGCATCGCGGTATGCAGTAAGTTTTTACAGAAATTTTTCGATGTTTCAGCAGCATTAGGGAAACCTTTTATACTTACAAACTGATCCAAAGTGCTTGGGGCATGACGCACCAGGTGAACCGACTCAGGCTTTGTCTGATACCGTTCCACCATGGTCTGCCATTTAACCTGTTGACTGTAGGTCACAAAATTTTCACACCCGTTTATGGCAGATTCAATTTTCTTAAAATTTTTCATTAGATGATTGGTCTTACGATCATTAGAAAAAGCAATAGGGAAATGAGTAAATACGACATCTGGCACGCACATCAAGCGTGGCATAGCTATCTGATTAAATTCCGGCCAAAAAACGGTGGGGCTATACCACGCAGAGACATGCTTCAATGAATTAATTTGCTCTAATAACAAACTCGTTTCATTTTCTTCCATTAAACTATACATTATCCTGGAAAATCCATGGATAGATACAGGTACCGCAAACTGTCTGATAATAGTTTTAAATGTACAATATATTCGATCAATAATTGAAGAGCGTGTAGCAGGTTCCTTTGAAGTACGTAGTAGTGCCGGTTCCTTTGAAGTACGTAGGGCAGGTTCCTTTGAAGTGTGTGGAGCAGGTTCCTTTGAATTACGTAGGGATCGTTCCTGAATAAACGCCACAACTCGCCATAACCTAAAAAGGAAGACACAAACAAGGACAATCAAAACAACTGGAATGAGAAAGACTGACAGTACTAAAAATACAGTTACAATCGATAAGGTCGTCAGCCAGTTCCTCGAGCCTGTCATTTTCTTGGCCAACCAGCGAACAGGTCTCCAAACCAAAGATGATAAACTTGCCACCAACCGATTAAAAAAATCAAGTTGCCTTGATGGTCGGGCTCTTAGTAATGACCCAAATGCTTCAAATATTCGTAGGATAGCAGGTTTTCCTGAGGGAGAAATAATATCAAAACCATTGATATCCACTCCCTCGCTTTCACAAAGTTTAATGAGGTTTTCCTTAGACCAACTAGGACAGGCGACGATAAAACGAACATTCTTGTGTCCTTCAGCCCCCTTGAGGAATGCAGCCAAATATCTGCCCAACCCCTCTCCCCGGAGATCCACTCTTGGCCCATAGGCAGTATAAATACCGTAGTATTTCAAAGACATTCGCGCACCACCTTCCAATATTCCAATGCCAATTTTTCCACCTCTTGCTGTTCCAGGATATCTTTTCCTGGCAATCCTTTTTTTACTGATATTATATTTTCTTCGATCCATTTCAGCTGCTTTGCCATGTGTTTTGGCTTGCTCGAATCCATCCAAGTCAAATTTAGCTGAAACTGTGCATCGATTTCACGCATCGCCGGATAATCGCTCGAAAGAGATGGAACACCCAGTTGAGCAGCCTCCACGACACTGAAAGTGCCGTTGTCTATACGACCAGGATGCCAGAGAAATGCGGCGTTTGAAAGTTGCATTTGATATGCAGAATCAGGCAATTCACCTAACCATTTAATCTTTGATCGTAATACTCGGCTTTCCTTTAGTGTAGCAACCAGAGGGTCGAGGTGTGGGGGTAAATTTTCAAGCAACCTGGCTGTACCTACTCCAGTTACCCTGCACTCCAATTTACCCTCGAGGGTTTCGTAATATTCTTTTAACGCCAATATAGCATTTTTATGGTTTTTATGTGGCGCAGTATTTGTTGTCCAAATAAAAAAATTATCTAAACTAGTTAGGTTAAGCGGAGAAACAACTGGTTTAAAAGATGGGGTCAACATAGGAACTTTTTTAATTTTTCCAGGGACGACTCCAGAATATTGCAAAGCATCCTGTTCAGTAAATCTCGTTGTTACCAGAACGCGTTCTGCAAGTCTGGCGAGATTTAGAAACCAAACATCCGCATTATGAGAATAAATCTCCTCATAGCGTTGCAGGTAGTCAAAAACTACAGATATATAGGGGCGGATCGGAAGCAACGGAGAATCCATTCTATCACTTATGATAATCCACAGATCACAATCTAAAAATTGCTGAATACCATCATTTGGAACAACATATTTCGAAAAATTCGGCTCCCAGAAATCATGCCCAGCGTAGCGCATCGCCAGTCTCGCGGCATCGTTATTTAAAGTATCCCAATGATAAGCACGTCGAGAAATATCCGGATGAAGATCCTCGAATTCTTCATCTGGATAGAGTTCCGGGTCATCAAGGTGAGCAAGTACAATATCGGCATCTTCTCCTGATTGGCGGCTCCCTTCCCATAATGCATGTGCCAGAACTTTTGCCCCACGCAAAGTGCCTCCGCGATATCCAATTGGAACTATCACCGCTATTTTACAATGTTTTTTTGTAGGACTTGCTGATCTCTCACCTTGTGCCTGCTCAAGTTCGGCGATAATCCGATCAAACCCATCACGCCATGCCTGTTCGCAATTTTCAGGCTGCATCGGATCTAAAATGCGTGGTTGATTCTCTCGAATTGTATTGATTAACTCCCAGTCATCGTCGAGAATACGGCGAATTTTGCTGCGCGCCTCCTCGATAGTCTGACATCGTCCTGGTTGATTTATCCCACCAAAACGATCTAGAATCCCACCCGCCATATATACGAGCGGCATACCGGCTCGTATCGCTTCAAAGGGATGGTAATGGATATGATTTGGTTCCGTGGAGTGGTAAAACATGACACGAAACTCGCGCATTATCTGTCCATATATTTCATCTGAAACAAATCCTAATACATGAGGATCATTCACTGCAATAGGCTGTGCCCCACTGATTGCATAGGGCATGTCATGAAAAGATTTTTTAAATTCATCATAAATCTTTATATAATAAGGATTCAAATTCAGTTCAGGGCATACGAAGAGAATCTTTTTTTCCATTCCGTTCCACTGGTTATCCTGAATGGTACAGTTATGAAGCCCCAATGGAAGAAAGATAGAACGATTTTTCAAAAACTCGCATTCAATCTGATGTAAATGTTCGTATGCCAAGCCAAACCAAAATCTTTTTCCCATCGTTTCAAGGTTTCTTTTCCCTTTTGAATGGAATTCATTGATTTTTGTATAGCTAAAACCTTTAAAAAGTCCATAAGCACGCCAAATTGCAGCTCCCTTGAAATTCTGGCTGATGTTTGCGAGCACTGGCAATGGTGCGATAAAAAAAAGGATGTCAAAGTATTCATTCGCCACTGCCCAGGTATCTTTATCCGGCCCATTGTACCAATCGGCGGCATTCAGGATTTGCAGATCCCTCGCGGGAATGGAAAGATACTGATCCTCTGAATAATCAATGGACGCACTACGAAAAGAAGCTTCCTGGGGATAGCTCTTAGGAAGAAATATTTCATTGAATCCAATTTTTTTAAGCATCGCTACTTCAAATTTCCTAGCAGCCGTATGATTCAACAGCCACATAACTCTTTTTTTCATATTTTTTCACCAAACGAATGGAATCAGTCAATTTCTGCTAATATTGATAAAGGAGGATTTCACTGTACCGTAAGTGCCGGTAAGTGACCACGGCTTTTGCCGGAGGAGGTTGTCAGAAAAATTATTTACCCGGTAGAGTACCATTTTCCAGGAATTGTCGAAGTTCCGGGATATGTCTTGAATTCATTATCATTCCCATATCTTCCTCGACTATTATGATATCAGCCTGCTTCAGGATACCCAGATCTAGCGGAGTCACAACAATTTTTCCAGGTGAAATACTGTAATCTATTTGGTTAATTGTCAGGTAAGATAATTGACGAACTGATGGACGACAAGGGGAGCGAGAAAGCGATCGTCCTATCGATTCAAAAAAACTACCTCCAACTACGACAATATCTATGGGTTCCCCACAGGGAGATATTGGTTTACCAGATACAGTTATTTCTGCAGTTAAATAATTTGACGGCGTTATCGCCACATTCATGAGTTGGGCGAAATCCTGTTCTACCAAGGTTGGTACTTTTTTTGTCGTAACGATCAATTTGTAAGGGTGCGGGACTTTTTTGCGATCCAAAACAGAGTTCAATTTATCGACTAGGCCTTGAGTGGAAAGATGCGCGGCAAGATCCGTCCAATGTATCCCACCTTTGGGAAATGGATCAAAACCATAAAGCTCCTTAGTCCTGTTCAGGCCGTTAGTAGCATCAAAATAGTGAACACCTTTTTTTTCCAAAGCTGCCAGTGCCGAAGTTACAAAATTAATTCGATCTTCGGTGGTTGCTGGACAGAGATAACCAAAGGGAAGTGTTTCGGGCATGAAATCCGATTTAGATGGAGTTAAAATATAGAGAAATTTCTGCTCTCTTTTTCTAATAATATTTTGTATTATCGCAATATTTTTCCGCCCACTCGTTGATCTTTTCCCTTGAAGTGGTCAATGATTGCTGACAGCTGTTTTTTGCATAGGTCGTGCGATGAAGGATACCATCTCCCCCGACGAGTATTTCGCGATTACTCGAAAGACCAAGCAGTGAATACTGAATCTGATTGAAACCTCTAGTTATTGTTGCATAGAATGGCAAATGTTGCGGGAAACTTATCGATAAATTTCTTTGAAATTTACCTTCTACCAAGGACCTGTACCTGGTATCCAGATCAATTTTCTCTTCGATGACGCCAACCAAAGGCGGTGCAGGATCCGCAATCTTCATTCCGGAAATTATCTCAAGAAGCACAATCAATCCTGGCATCCATAGCAATAATGCTGCAATGATCATGATATAATTTGAAATATTTGAGAGCATTGCTAGAACCTAAAATAAAGGAAAGGCTGAAATGGTTGGGTTATAACCTTGCCCAAGGCATAAAGAAATAACGAAGCCAGCAACAGCCTGAACATCAGACGGTTCATTGGAGTTTCAAGGATACTTATCAGGCGCTCATTCATCCATCCACGGTAACAAAGCGAACCAATCAGAGCAAAAGAAGAAATAAGAGCAGTAGAAAAAGGAACATATATCCAACGGTTCTCATTTTCGAACGTATACATCTTGGTAATAAAGGAAACTGCATGTTGCAGATTTTCTGCTCTGAATAAAACCCAACCATTTAAAACAACAAAAAATGTGATATAGATACCAACCTTAGGGGGTAACGCCCGCAACCAGCGCCCGAGAAACGCACGTTCGGCCACCAAAAAAAGACCATGATAGGGCACCCCACACGATAAAAGTCCAATTTGCACCATGCCAAAGGCCAGATGCCATAATGGCTATTACCAAATTGAAATATGTTCTTGTCGCCGAAATTCTGCTGCCACCCATGGGAATATACAGATATTCGCGGATCCACGATGACAAAGAGATATGCCACCGACGCCAGAACTCGGTAATGCCAATCGATATATAACCTGAATTCCCGGCTTATTGTAACGAGGCAGGCGGTATGACGCCCATATGAGTATAGAGTTCCGCCTGCCGTTTCGTCGTTTCGCCAACCTGGAGTTGCCGACCGGGCACCGCAAAGCATTCGATGATGTCCAACTCATCGAGAACTTCCTGCAGGGTGTGTCTCTTAAACAGGTTTTTCTCCTGCATTTTCTTTGTAATATAGGACAAATAGATCAGAGCAACAAACTGCACAAAGAGTTTGCCATCGAGGCTTTGCTCCGAGGAGACAGCAACCCGTCGAAGGTTCAACCGCTCTTTCAGATTTTCGAACGCCTTTTCCACCATATCCTTATTGCGATAGACCTCCAGCGCCTGCACTGCATCCTGGATGTCATTGCTCATTAAAGCGAAGTAGCCGTAATTGCGTTTAGTATCGGCCATGGCTTGTTCTTTGGCGACAACCTTCGTGCCGCGAATCGGGGTATGTTTCACCTCAAAATATCTGGCATAGTGCTGTTCATGCTCCGGGCGTCGCTGGCCGCTTTCCAGCTCTTGTTGCCAGTTGACCAGTCTACTGTTAAAGGCTTTTTCATCCTCCAGGGCGCGGTCCGGGGAAAAATAGAGATGCAGATACATCCGGCGCTTGCCTTTGAGGGTATCTCCTTTATAGGGTCGATCCTGGGAATAGTCCCAGGTAATCGGCTTGGTATAACTATAGACCTGGTAATCCTGGCTGTAATGGGTCCAGCTGCGCATTGCTTCCCGGACTTCATCCAGGTGGGTCTTGACCAGCTGCAGGAATAATTTGGCAGCGATCAAGAACTTCAGGTGATGCTGATACAGTTCGTTGATATTGGCAGCACTGTAAAACCCCCGGTCGAGCACCACCTTTATCTTTTTGTAGCCGAGGGTGTTCATGTCCACCAACAGCTTCTTCAGCGTTTTCACATCAGCAATATTGCCAGCCAGCTTACGATAATAAAACGGCAGACGCGACTGCTGGCCGAAAAGCAGGGTCAGATTGATCTGGGCCAGATGTTCATGATCTTTGTTTTTACCGTAACGGACCTGTCTGAGGCATTGCGCATAACTGGAGATTGAGGTGCTGTCATAGGCCAGATACTCCCGTTCGACCCGGCGTTTTCCCTGGAGACGGAAGAATCGCTGCCTCGCTTCTTCAGTGATGGAGGCAAAAAGCTCACTGCTTCTCTGGGAAGAGATCACCTCGCCGTGCGGGTGGTGATGGATAGTCGCCCAGCGCGGAAACCTGCTCAAGGGATTTCGGTCCTCGAGGGTCAGATAATAGGCAATGGAAAGTATCTGGCGATAGCTGTCGGGAAAACAGGTCTGTAAATCCTGTGTTACGCCGGTAGCTTCGCCAATTTGATCAAAAAGATAGGTTGCTCCATAGAAATTCCGGGCCGCAATCGTGACCGGTACCGGTCCGGGTTTGACTCTTTCTTGGGCTACCGGCCGGGGTGTCCTTTTGCGGGTTGGAATGATCGTCTTGGTTTCCGGGTCTACCCGTCCAATACACGTACGTTTTGCCCGGGACTGCTGCTTACCCTTGTCCCAGTAAGAGATCGATTCGTATGCGTAGGTTATACCGGTCTTTTTATTAGTTTGATACACAATCGCAGCCATGGGCAATTCCTCCTTTCCTCGTTACAATTATTACAAAGCAACGAGGATAATGCAAGAGAAATTGCGCTATATTCTATCTTTTTTTAGGGAGTTACTTGGTTTCATCGTTACACTTGTCCGGGAGCTCAGGATATAAGGGAAATTAAAATTTTCCTTAAGTTTGAATCCTAACATCATCGCGAGTCCGATCGCCATGTCGGAATACCCGGAAAAATCGAAATAGAGGGCAGCGAAGACTTGATCAACAATCGTCTTTTTCGAACAATTTGTCGCCCAAGCCAATAGTCAAAAATCGTCGAGGCGAATGCTATAAAAAAGAATCGAGGTTCGGACCAAAGATAAAAACCAACACTGGAAAGAGCAATCCACGTCAGCGCCCCTCTGGAAAAACCTCTGGCAACTCGGTAAATTGTAAAAAATACAGGAAAAAAAATAAAAAGAAACAGTGGGTCATAAAAAAGCATAGTTGTATTTCAGACTTGGAAATTAGAGTTTCAAGCCTAACTTCCCACCTGGACTGTTGAGCATAGCATAGAGCTTGGGGTGTGTTAGCTTGTTGCCTAACTGGTGTCCATCCGAAAACGAAATATTTTTTCATAAGCCGAGGCGCTCCATGGATTTAACCACATGATAATGTGTAATATCTCGGAGTCTCGTACCTCGTTTACCTTAAGATTAAATTCTTAAAGCAACGAAGAGTCAGGAGGAGAAAGCCGTTTCGGGACGAACACTAACTGAAATCATATGCGGGCTCTGATGCTCTCATACAACAGTCCCCTGCTGGCCAAAGAAGTTTATTAACTTTTCACCTATTCCCGATAGATTTTTGGTATGTAAGAAGCGCAACCTGAACGCGCTGAAAGCCTGGATCGTAGCCGCAAATCAAAACCTGCATGTCGTTAGTCAAGAATTTCGCTTTCCGGTGTATAACTGTTGGGTCATGTTCCCTTTTCCGGTCTTTTGGGGGCGTTTATTTCCGGGCAACCGGAGGCTATATAAATGTTTTCAGCAAGGTATGATTGGCGCTGGATTTCCTGTCCTTGATTTGACAACCGCCTGCCTCTGCCAGACGGTTGTACAGCAACTTCAACCTGTTGATTGAGGATCTCTTAGCTTTCGTTACATTTATAATACTCAATAGCTGAAGAGATTGGTCCATCATAAATCAGTTCACCATGGTTTAAAACCACTCCACGCTGGCATAGCGCTGACATTGTGACAAGGTCATGAGAGGCAAGTACGAGGATTTCCGATTTTTCAATCAATGAAGCAATGCGTTGTTTTGCCTTTGTCATGAAATTTGCGTCTCCAGCTCCGATGATTTCATCCAATAATAGAACATCACCGCCGACTGAAGTAGTAATTGCAAATGCCAACCGCACCATCATCCCTGCCGAATACGTTTTAATGGGGTAATCAATAAATTCTCCAAGATCGGCAAACTCAACAATTTCCGATTCTTTTTTGCGCATAACGAACGGAGAAAGTCCAAGCAATAACCCTCTATAAAAAATATTCTCACGCCCGGTGGCATCCGGCTCAAATCCCAAGCTGAGGTTTAACAGGGAACGCACTTTGCCCTGTACAATCAAATTACCACTGGAGATAGGGTATAAACCGGCAATGGTTTTAAGCAGGGTACTTTTACCTGCACCGTTACGCCCGAGCAGACCTACTCGTTCGCCATTCGTAATTTCTATGGATATATTCTTCAACGCATGAATATCTGCCACTACCTGACGATTTTTTTTTGATACCAGTACCTTACTTACTAACGATTTGAGCGAGCGCTCTTTATATGCGGCCGCAACGTAGTGTAAGTTGACATTGCTAAGGGATATATGATTGATATTCACAGATAGAAAATGACCTCCTTCTCTACTTTACGTCCTGCCAAACAAGCGAGTAATGTAAAAATTAAAGCGGTACCCAGGCTGTAAAGAAAATTATTTAACGTAGGAAATTGCCCTTCCAAAAGGGGAGCGCGCAGGATCTGCAGCACATGATACAATGGATTGTAATCCACCAACGCATCCAGCCCCCCCCTCCGAAACATCGATGTTTCGAAATATACAGGAGAAACAAAATACAATGCCTGCATAACCAGAGAGAGCGCAGGTGGCAAGTCTCGAAACCGCACCCCAATGTAAGCCAGCAGCGTAGCCAGCGGCCACATAATCAAAGCCAGAATTGGAAAAATCAATACGGTGGCCAGCCAGGTGATACCAAAATTTTGAGGCATCGCGATCACAGCCCAAACAAACAGAGGACCTGTGGCCATTATGAGAACAAGCAGTGCAGTCAGCATTGTTCGCAGGGAGTATATCGCCAATGGGTGCCGGCATTGCTTGATGTACGCATCTGCCTGGACAAAACTCAAGGACCCGCCGACAACGCAGGTGACCGAAAATTCCCAGACAATAAGCCCTGAGAGTATGTAGGGAGCGTAACTTGTGAAATCGATTTTAAAAATCCGACTGAAAACAAACGACACAAGCAATGTTAAACCCAATGGTTGGATAACAGACCAAAACATTCCAAAAAAAGAACGTCGCCAGCGAGAACGCAGATCAGACATGGTCAGATGTGTCCAAAAATAACGTGCGGTCCACACATCTTTCAAATATTCAATCATTGTTTATACAACCATCTTTTCACTGAACGAAGCTTTTCAATTAATCTCCAGCCTTTTGATTGAACTACACTTTCATAGAAATCCGTCAACTCCTCAATACGTTTTATAAGTAACTGATTTTCATCGTATAAATTTTTTCCTCCACTGCCAAGAGCACTCGTTGTTTCCTTGACAGCATTCAATTCAAATTGCGAGGCTATTCGATTATTTTCTGGCAAAATATCAAATAATAAATATGGTTGATCTCGAGTGAATTGAGGATGATTCCGTTCCCTGAATATATTCTTCGCATATTCATATAAAGAAATATCGTGAGCAACTTTTTCTCGAATCACATCCAATACCTTGGAAGAAATATCATTCAATTCGATACGAGACCTGTTTTCTTGAGAGGATTCTATTGCATAGTGAGGTGCATCAATAAATAGTGACCGAAATACGGCTATCGAGTCATTGAAATATTCGGTTATGCCAAAAAAATTGCATTTGGTTAGATTATCTCTGGCGCTTTCGAGATGAATATCTAAAGAAACGCCTTTGCATGAAGACAACATCGTTGTTTGAATGTTATGCAAGGCACCGCTCTTTATAATTGGATTGTCTGTTTTGACAAACTCTTCCAGCGTTGCTTTTTGAGAAAATTCAATCGTTTCTTTAAGTTCTTGCGTTGCTGTAATGTAATGGGGATCCTGGTCGTGAAAATTTCGAGGATCGTGCCATGATTTGTATTGTGAGATGGTGCGTTGAACAGGATCTCTCAAAAATGTCAAAATCAACGCATGAGGAAAAAATTTCTTATAGTCTCTATATGGAATATGGCCATAGATGAATGGCGTTGATGCGTTACGATTTACAAAATCAGAGAAATCCTCTCTATGGCCAAGAGGAGAAGTATGTGTAAAACAACTGGAACGCCCCTCGAAATACGAACAGGTTGCCAAATAATTCTCAAAAGATGTCCCTGAACATTTAGGTATATGGATAAAGACGAGTGGCCATCCTTCAGCAGATGACGTGGGAAAAACTGAATCAGTCATAATTTACCTGGTAGTTATTTTTGGTGTCATCAAAAAATACGTGTAAACTGTTAGCGTGCTCAGGTAAAACTGAATTACCTCATGTTCATGAAATGCTGGGGACATATACCTCTATTCCGCCAACACCGGTCTCACGCGCCCCCCAATCCAACGGACACCGACCGGTCCACCGGCAGAACCAAGCTGGTCCCTGGACACATTCAGGATTTTCTTATCATTGATAAATAAATTAACACCTGAAGATTGATATCCAAGCTTTAATCGGCCACTGAGAGGCATTCCACCGTACGCAAAATTTGGAGTATAGGACCAGTTCGTACCATCATGACGCCACAAACTGATTGTGGCAACATTGCCATCCGGCTGTAAAAGCAGGGCGGTCATGTCAGTATCGCCGCCACTACCTCGGTAGCCGATAATTGCAGATATATGCGATTGCCCATTTGATTGAGATTGAATATCAAGGCTGTAATCGAAGACAAGCGACCTGTTTTCCGACAAGGCATTTTGTATGACCAGACAAAGATTGTCCGCCGTCGCGACACGATACCCTTTTTCGTCGGTTTGCGGCATACCGAATACCAGATCAAAGCCATTCCAAAGTGTTTTCCATGTATTGGCGGCATGAGCGGCAGTTAAGCGTTGCCTGGTCACGTCTTCGGTCATGCTCCTGTCTTGCAACAAATTTTTCAGCCCTGAAAATGTATGCATGTGATGCGCTTCATCAGGCACATCGAGCAGCCTCACCTCTTGGACAGCACCATAGGGACCCAGCCAAAGATAATCGATGGCCTTCCACAAATGGCGATCGATTATCCATAACCCACCGATCGAACTTCGGCGGAGATCACGTCCGGCAAATGGGCTTTCACCTACAACAACAATATCAGAGGATGCCGCCAACCCTCGGGTATAACCCGAGCCGCCTGAATTCCATAGTATCCTCCCAGAAGGGAGATCAACAATCGCCCCGGCCTCAGAATGACAGCTGATTTTTTGTCCTTCATCAGTCACCCATATATTATGCAATCCGCTTTTTCCGGCAACAGGTGCCAGGTCTTCCAATTCCATATCAGGGTACGATACTGTCGCAATCAGAGAACCTTTTGAAAACCGGTGTGCAACAATATAGAGTTTTCCCTTTCTCTCAAAAACGGAATTAATATGATCGCCAGTGGCATTATCGAGAGACAAGCGATCCCACCGTGCATCGGAAATCTGGAATTCCTGGTAGCAACCCGGCTTGGTCAGATCGATTGCTACTACACAGTTCCGCCCGGTGTTTGTGCATATCACCCGTTTATCGGAGGCACATAGAATTTGATGAGGTGCTGACAAAAATGGTTTGCTCAATACTTTGCCTGATGAGATCCACCCCTTTTCAGATTGAGCGTAGGTGTTGATATCAACCAGATCAGCATGATCCAGCCCGGAATGGGATAGCACCAGATTCTCTTCTCCCGGGAACCAGGAAATACCGTAATATTCCGGACTATGGGCCTCCAATGGCCTTACTTCCTTGTTTTCCAGATTAACAAGCAATAGAAAACGGGTAGTTGCGACAACAGCATACATGTTATGATTTTCCCTTTATTCAGAATTCGTTGAACGCAGCAGTGACAGAGTTAAGGTGTTCAACAAAAACACTAACTTCGACAACTCAATCAATAATGGAGATATAACGTTTTAAAACGAATTAATTACCTTGAAAAAAATTGCGAATTTCATCACAAATATACATGACATCCTGGTAAACCAGATCTGGGTAACTTGGAAGATTAATCCCTCTTGCACTCAAGTTTTCTGCCACCTGAAAGTGTTCCCCATTATCAAAGTGAGGCATTATATGTGCCGGATAAAATAAAGGCCGCGTTTCAATTCCTTTAGAACTTAGATGTTCACAAAGAAGACCTCTTGACTCAGGAGAATCAACTAGAATTGAACACATCCAAAAACAGTGCCGGGTATCTTTTACTTCCTGATGGAAACGAACAGGCAAATCAATTAAGCTTTCTCGATACCATTTTGCTACCTGCAGTTTTTTTGTTAAAATGGTATCAGCCTGCTCGAGTTGAGCTAGACCGATCGCAGCACAGATATTGGTCATACGATAGTTATAAGCAACTACGTCGTGCCAATATACACGTGTTTGTGATACTCCTTGTGTTTTCAAATGGTATGCACGACCTAGAAGATCCTTGGTTTTAGCAACAACCATCCCTCCCTCTCCTGTCGTAATGGTCTTGTTACCAAAAAAGCTGAACGTAGAAATATCCCCAAAAGTGCCAACATGCTGTCCTTTATACAAGGCACCAAAAGCCTCGGCACAATCTTCAATCAAATATAGATTATGCTCTCTGCAAATAGCACAAATCTCTTCCATATCACAAGGTAAGCCGTATAAATGCACTACAAGTACCGCTCTCGTTTTATGAGTAATTTTTCGACGAACATCCTCTGGATCAATATTCCAGGTTGTTTCCAGGGAATCAGCAAAAACAGGAACAGCACCAGTCTGGGCAATAGTATTTACTGAGGCAATATAGGTCAAAGTTGGAACAATCACTTCATCACCAGCTTGCAAGCCGAGTGCTTCCATTGCTAGATGAAGAGCCACTGTGCCATTACAAACAGTTGTGACATGTTCTGCTCCGATATATTTGGCAAATTGATTTTCAAATCTTGCGATAAACTCGCCTTTTGACGAAATCCAGGTGGAGTCTAAACACTGATTAACGTATTCTTTCTCTCGTCCATTCAGGTATGGTTTATATATGGGAATCATAACACCTCAATTACATTCTTTAACTACTTTGAAAAATTGCCTTTTCATTCTTGGGCAGAAGGTACCATTCCAATGCCCTGTTTCCTTCAGCCACGCCAGTTCACGGGATACCTTCCATGGGTTTTTCTATAGTTCCCAGTATAACATTTTCCAGCGTTATCTCAGTATTTACATCGGGTGGATACTGACATTTCAATTTTACATGGTAAAATATTGAATATTATCAAAAAAATATCATTTATTCTATCCGGATAGAAGCCGAGTATAATACCATATAATGGCAAAGTTTTTCCCCATTTTTTCATGGAAAAGACGGTGATGGCCAAAATCAGTGGCCTTTGCAGCCAACCACCTCGCGTATTGTCAGAAGTAGTATCTTTATATCGAGCCACGGCGACCAGGTATCGATATACTGCAGGTCAAGGCGCATCCAGTCGTCGAAACTCAGATTATTCCGACCGCTGACCTGCCAGATACAGGTCATCCCCGGTTTCATCGACAGCCGGCGGCGCTGCCAGGGTTTGTATTGTGCCACCTCCGCCGGTATCGGCGGACGGGGTCCGACCAGGCTCATTTCTCCTTTGAGGATATTGATAAGCTGGGGTAATTCATCAAAACTGGTTTTTCGTAAGATTCTTCCAAGCGGAGTTACCCGGGGATCGTCAATCATTTTAAAAACCGGGCCATCCATCACGTTGTGCCGTTCCAGTTCCTGGCGATGCGCCTCCGCATCGACGATCATCGTCCTGAATTTGATCATCGAAAAACGTCTGCCATTCAAACCGCATCGTTCCTGGATAAATAAAATCGGCCCGGGGGAGGTGAGCTTGACGCCAATGGCAATGCCCAGAAGCAGCGGAGATAAAATGATGAGGCCTGCACCTGCACAGAGATAATCGACAAAGATCTTAATAGCGAGTTCACCATCGCGGCGTGAGATGCTCGAGAGAACAATTGTCGGCATTCCGACGAACTGCTCCAGATATACCTGGGCTGTCTCGGGTTGAAACATTATTTTCTGGAGCTGAAAATCGGGCATTATCCGGACATGAACACCAAGTTCCTCGGACAGGTGCAGGATATCGTTAATATCTGTTATTTTTTCAAGTGATTGGGCGAAGATGACTTCATCGACAGTCTTATCCAGGAGCAACTGCTTATAGATTTTAAGGGTGCCGATGATCTTCACGCCACCATACACCATGGCGCCGATCCGATCCTCATTATCAAGGGTATCCAGGCAGCCGATAATCCGATACCCGGACCCGGGATTTTTCAATATGGCCTTGATCATCTCCGCGGCCATTTGCTCGGTGCCGACAATCAGGACGTTTCTGGTATTGTAATCTTTTTTTCGATGTTGGCGGAGAAGGGCATAGATGGTGAATTTGCTGAAAGTCAGTAAAATAAGGAGTAGAAGAGCGAAGATGCCGAGAAACAGCCTGCTGACATCTTCGATGTGGAGCAGGAAGAGGCAGAAGATCAGTCCCATCTGGCTGATGAAGACCGCCTTGAAGATTTTCGTGAAAATCTTTTGAAAAGACTGGTTCCGGTATGGCTCGTAAAAAGAGAAAAAACTGAAGGAAAAGTAGCTGATGAGAATCGCTATGGCAAGTATCAGGGGATAATTCGGCTGGTCGACAAGACCTGCCAGTCCGAAAGGAAGCCAGTCACTCTTGAGGTGATATGCCAGGATATAGGCGATAACGACCCAGCCGATATCGAAGGCTTTATGGATATTTGTCAGGAATCGACTCTTTTCCCGTAGCATTGTAATGGTTTCCTGCGGCAGAGGAATAATCACGGAACCGCGTATATGACAACCTGATTATTCTCGAAGACCTTTGCAAACCGGCGATCAGCGGCGATGTCCTCGACAAAGTCAATCGGGTAAACGCCCAGATTGGTAATATGCCCGTCAACAGGGGCGATAAGGTATTTCTTGATGACCAGCAGGCTCACCTCGAACTTTTTCAGCAGGCGCAACCGTTCGTCGTTATCGGCCCGCCAGAAGTCACGGAGACGGTATCCCAGATACCATTCGTGCTGCGCCGGGAAAAACCGGTAATTGCCTTCCGGGTACATGAAGATATGGCCGGCAGGCGGGTTATCCTGCATATAATGAATACTCTCCTGGATTTCAGGTGTCAATGCCCTGAGTCGGTAGGTCTTCTGGAGCACATACCCCCCCTGGAGAAAGGCCAGGGTGGCCAGAAGAGATATGAATATCTTCGGCTTGGGCAGACAGACGGCCTTTTCCAGCAGCGGCAGCAGCAGAAAAGGGAGGCCGGGCAGAAAAAAACGGGCATCCGGTGAGGTCCTGATATACCAGGCGGCTATGAGTGTGTATGAGCCTCCGACCAGATACAGCCAGAGACTCGACTCCCGGTAGGCGATGGAACACCTGGCCGAGAACCGATAAAAAAATTTGCCGATGAGGCCGTAGACGACAACCAGCCACAGGATGATGCCGCCATATACCAGGAAATTTTCCTTGACCCGCAAGTCGCCAGGGTGGTTGGCGATGACTCCGGGTGCATCTTCCTTCACCTCGCCGGGTACTACGGGGCGGGCCGACAGCTCGGTATTCAGCTTCGCCATCCCTGTTTTTTCACTGATTACCGGGAGATACGACGCCATGACCTCCTTAGTCGCCTCCAAAAGTCGTTCGAGCTGCGCCTGCGGATAGAATTCCGAGTGGCCATATCTGACGATCGCTCGGCCGATTGACCAGGTGCAGGCAAGGACAATAACCAGGGCGCAGACAAGCGCCGTCAGCCCTTTCAGCCAGCCGGTTTTCCGTACCTGCCAATAGAAGAGCAGCAGAAAAAATGCCGGATAGAACAGCGCCGCGGTTACCTTGAAACCAATGGCCAGACTCATAAAGAGGGCTGCAAAAAACCATTTCTGCCGGCGCAGGAGGTAAAAGGCGGTGAGCACCTGCGCCGTCATCGGCACATCCTGGTAGAAGGTAACCGAGAAGATGACAGTAAGGGGCAGCGAGGCCAGCACCAGCACATAGGCAAGGGCTGAGCGCGATTCAACCCCTTGTCTGTCCCGTGCCAGCAGATAGGCGACAGTGAGCAGCTGGACAAGGAAAAAGGCCTGGTAGAGCTGAATTGCGATAAATGACCCACCGGTCATGGCGTAGATCAGCGCCCCGCAGTAATGCCACAAAAACGAATGGGGATAGCGGCGGGTTTCCGTTTCCCCGGTCGCCAGAGGGATTTCGGCGAAAAAATTCGGCTGCGACAGGTCCCTGGCCTGGGTCGTCAGCATGTAATAATGGGTTACCTCATCCCCCACCATCACCTGGGGTGACGACAGCCCGATCCACAAAACCGCCAGGAAACTGAGAAGAATGACAATCGGTGCGCCCAGCCTGGTCCCCCTGATGGTCCGACCCGGCGTCTCTGCCATGAAAATGGAGCTCTTGATGACCGACTCATCCCCCGTCTCCTCCTGGGCCGTATCTTCCTTTTTCCTGATCGAGATGAAAAGAACCCCGGCCGTGATGAGGACAAAAAGCGTTATGCCGGCGGTCCCATACTGCGATTGCAGCACTCCGTGCATGAAATCGACGACAAGCGGGTAAAAGGCAACGGCGACTCCGCAGGAAAACCAGCCGACGAGCTCAGGCAGGCGGATCCTCCGGTCCCAATAGGCCCCTACGATCAAGACACAGAACATGACCCCGGCAAAGGTCGGCAGGACAGCGGAGAGCCCGCCCAGCCATCTTTCGATGAAATCCAAGAGAAAGGTCATGGCGTCAATCGTCCATCGGTGGCGAGGTCGGCCTCGTTCTTCATTGCAGACCCTGGACCCGCTCTGCGTCGATCATCATGCCGATGATGTCCTCCAGCCGGTACCGGGCCTGCCAGCCAAGCAACTTGAGGGCCTTGGCCGGATCGCCGAAGCCCTTGAGGATATCTGAAGGCCGCAGCAACGCGGGATCGCTCTCGACAAAATCGCGCCAATCGAGCTGCAGTGAGGAAAAGGTCAGGGCTATGAAATCTTCGAGCTGTCGCAGGTCCCCGGTCGCGATGACAAAATCCTCAGGCGTCGGCATCTGCAGCATCCGCCACATGGCATCGACATACTCGGGTGCCCACCCCCAATCCCTGGCGATGGAGATATTGCCGAGCTTCAAGGTCTCCCTGCTCCCGGCCGCTATTCTGCAGGCAGTCGAGATTATCTTGCGGGTAACGAAACGGGCCGGCCGCAACGGCGATTCATGGTTGAACAGAATCCCGGTGCAGGCAAAGAGGCCGTAGGCCTCCCGGTAATTGGCGACGATCCAGTAGGCTGAGGCTTTGCCGACGGCATACGGACTCCGGGGGCTGAAAGGAGTATTTTCGTTGGCCGCCAGACCGTTGGTATCGCCGAATATTTCACTCGAGCCGGCGTTGTAGAATTTGATTTTCCTCCCTGTAAACCTGATGGCCTCGAGAAGGTTCAACACCCCGATACTGATGCTCTCCAGGGTTTCGACCGGTTGTTCAAACGAAAGCCCGACCGAGCTCTGGCCGGCAAGGTTGTAGATTTCATCCGGTTCAACCTGCTGGATAATCTGCAGAACGCTCCTGAAATCATTGATTGCGAGGGAGACCCTGGTGACCCGGTCGTAGACGCCCAGCGCCTTTAGATTGGCAAAGGACGACATCTGGGCGTCTCTTGAGGCTCCAAACACCTCATACCCTTTCTTCAGGAGAAACCTGGCAAGATAGGCCCCGTCCTGCCCGGACACTCCGCATATCAATGCCCTCATCGGTTGTCCTCCCCCGAACGCCGTCGTTCAAAAAGAAATATGCCCGCAAAGCGCTTTATGCAGCACAAGGGGCGGGAAATAGTCTGTGATGCGATCTCTGCCATTTCGTTACGATACCTGAATTCCGTCTATGCCGCCGCTGCCATTTCCTGAAACGCGCCGATGAGCCGATCCGCCGATCGCCGCCAGGTGAAAGCACCGGCCCATTGCCTGGCGCGGCTGATGCGCATTTGCCGCTCCTCCCTGCTCCAGTTCACTGTCCTGCTGATCGCCCCGGCAATGTCCTCGGCAGTGAGCGCATCGACATAGAGGACATGCTCGCCGCCGACCTCAGGCAAGGATCCGGCACGGGAGGTGACGACAGGCACCCCGGCCATCATCGCCTCGATGACGGGCAGACCAAAGCCCTCATAGGCCGAGGGCAGGACAAAGACATCCGCCCCCTGGTACAGCATCTGCAGGGTCGGATAGGCCAGGCCCTCTTTGAACCTGAACAGGCGGCCGCTGCTGTTCAGCCCGGCAATCGCGTCGGCCAGGGCCTTCTCCCCGCGCCTCGGTTTGCCGACGATGACCAGGTTGTGCGGGATGGCCTCGGTCAAACGGCTGAAGGCCTCAACCAGCAGGTGCACGTTCTTGTGCGGGTATGAGTGGGCCACGCAGAGGATATACGGCAGATTCAGCGGAATCAATCCCTGCAGCGCCGCCCTTCTTTCCCCTTCCGGCCTGATCGCGGCGAAAGACTGGTCCACTCCCAGCAGCACCGCCCGGATTTTTCCGGCCGGGGCGAAACCGTACTTGACGACCTCTCTTTTTGAGAACTCTGAAATGGTAAAAATCGTCCGGCTCGTTCTGCAGGCGATGCACACAAGCGAATCGAGGACCCAGCGCTCAACCCGGCTCATGTCTTCAGGGTGGCTTTTATATTGGAGATCGGGGATTGTCACCGCCTGTCGGCATGGCGCCAGGAACGGGGCGGTGTATCCGGGCGACCACAGGCAGTCGAGACGGGCGCCGAGGCAGGCGGCGGGGAGCAGGGTCTGCTCGAGGACAATCCGCAGCGGGCGGTTGGCAGCGGAAAAATGCAGCTGCCTGAACGAGACGTTCGGATAGCGGGCCAGGTCCCCCCGCAGCAGGGCATCGTTGTCTCTGCTGGTGAAGAGCACGAGTTCAATATCGCCGGGTCCGGTTGCGAGCGCCTTGAGGGTCTCCCGCAAAAAAATCTCCGTGCCCCCCACGTCGCCCGGGACCAGGAAGAGGGTATTCACCCCCAGACGCAGCGTCCTGTTCCTATCGCCCATTTTCGCAGCCCCTGCTCTGCAGTTTCCTGAACCCTGACATGGCCGTATAGGCCGCCACGATTCCCCACCTGACCCCGTAATGAAGAAACGTCTGCGGCGAGAACAGACCGGCGTCATCCCTGGCGGCCTCAAACTCCTCCTTGAACTGGCGTGAGAAATTCTGGCCGCTGATCGACCCTTCATGCCAGCGAAATGCCGCCAGTGAATCACCGGCTATGCATACGCCTCTCCCCTCCCGCCATAATCTGAGAATGAATTCATAGTCCCAGGCCGCAACCAGGTCTTCCCGCAGATATCCCGCCCGGGCAAACGCGGATCTGCGGAAAAAGAGGGCCGGCTGCGAGATGTAATTGATTGACTGATGGACAAATCGTGACGAGAGGGGGAAAAAAAATTCTTTGAACCTGGTTATCCCATTACGAATTTCCTGTCCATCCGCATCGATTATAGGACACCTGCCAAAGCAGAATGCAACTTCTCCGCTGTTCTTCTCAAGGCATTGGGCTACCCGCTTCAATGCACCTGCAGCGTAGATATCATCGGCATTGAGCCAGGCTATGACCTCCCCACCGGCCAGGGCCAGACCCTTATTTATGGCGTTAGCCGGGCCGCTGTCCTTCTCAATTATCAGGTGATCGATCTCGTCTCTGAATCGTTGGATTATTGTATGAGATTCATCGGTGCTGCCGCCGTCGACCACGATGCATTCGACCTCGATTCCCGGTTGCCGCTGGCTCAGAATGCTGACCAGGGTTTCCTCAAGGAAGGATGCGCTGTTGTAATTGGCAGTTATGATTGAAAAACGCATGCCTCAGGCCACCGTCGGTTTTTTTTGTCTGGTCAGATCGGCCACCGCCAGCGGCAGCACGAAGTACGAGGCGAAATGGGCAAAAAAGTAGTACCGCCAGTTAAGGATATCGATAAACACCAGCGCCGCAATTTCGATCAGGATAAAAGCCGAGAAGACTGCGGCCATCGGCAGCCTTCGATAAAAAAATGGCAGAATGGCAATTATGTAGAGCATATATACGGGATTCCAGGACAAATACACCCAGGGCTTTTGATAGCTTTTTTTGTATACGGCAAAGGCCTTGCGGGCCATAGTTTTCTGGATTTCCGACCTGGGCAGGGGAAGGTAGGCATAGACATCATTCCAGCGCAGACGCCTGAGAAAGGTATTGTCATACCTTCCGTAAAGGCAATCCCCGACATGGTCCCATTGCATGACAGTCTGATTGATATCAAATATCCCCAGATACTTGTCCCACCTCTCCTGAAGAAATTGCAGGGACATTTTCTTCTTCACCTGTTTCATGTAGGTTTTTGTCTGGGTGGTAAAATAGGAAGATGCAGAAGAGCCGAGGTATTCTGATCCAGCATAGAATGCACCGGTTATTACCATAAAGCACACGAAGATCGTTATATATTTTTTCCGAACCGTAATGATTCCCAACCCGAAGAGCATCGCCGGAATGGCCAGCAGATACACCGCCCCGTTATAGCGAAAGCCGGTCAAGACCGTTGCCAGAAGAAAAAGGATGATCCATGCCTGTGGTGAATACTGCAGTCTGCCTTGGCGTTTTTGAAAATATGCATCCGCCAGCCGGAACCCAAGGAAAACCGTCAGGAGGGCGAAAGGGACATCCTTCCAGAGGACAGCGTTGTACAGTCCTGTCGGCACAGACAGTACCGCAAGGAGATAGACCGGGATGAGCAGAAGCGCCGGCAGGCCCCACCGGTACATAGAGAAAAACATCCATGAGATAAGCGCGGAAGAGAGAAGATTCTGGACGATCGGCACCACCGCCATATTGTCCCAGAAATGCATCAGGTATTGATAGAAGATTACATTCAACGGCGGGTGATCCCCGAGATACATCCCGGGAATATGGGCGGCGCGCCAGATCTTCAGCGAATCCGTCGAAGCGACTCCCGGCCAGAATGAGATATGCCAGAGGGAAAAGAAACCGACACTGAATAGAAACATCAGCCAGAAAACGAAACGTTTTCGCCGGATGAAGACATCCGCTAGACCGTCAAATCGCGCCAGATATCTGACCGTCCCGAAAAACAGCCAGGTTGTAAGCAGGGCAAAGAGAATCTGGAAGGCAAAGCGATGCGGGTGAAAATGCCGTTTAAGCTTTTTGTCAGCCCCGGCCATCTCATAGACAACTCCATCAGGCGCAGGGATGGCCTTCCCAGGATCGACAACCGCACCATCCTCGCTGTTGATCTGAGCGGAAATATCGGAGATCTCTTGTTTCGAGGATATTTTTACAGCATCGATCGGGTATCGCGGCATGTCCATGCTGACCGCAAAAGAGCCATCGGGCTGGACCAGCCAGTAATCGACAACGACGACGCTGTCACGGGTCCATTTAGTCCGGTCCCAGGCCGAATACAGTATATGACGGCTGATCTTGCCTTCGAAATTGACTTCTACCTCACCGGCATAATTATAGGCCAGGAATTCAAAACGCAGATGGTGCTTCGGCCTGGGGTTGAGTGTGATCTTTGCCTGGATTTCTCTGAATACCAGGAGGTCATCTTCGTTTTCAACGGCAGGACCCAACTGTTCCGGCGTTGGAGCGACAGGTTCGCCATCAACCAGAACTCTTTTTAATACGACCTGTGAATCGGCTGCCGCCGGATGCTTATTGCCCGTTCTGGTCACCGTGACATCCACCCCGGTATTGCTGCTCTCCTGATCCGGCAGAGGCTGCATGGCATAGCGGTACATCTCATAGCCGTTCAGACCATGGCCGGATGTCCATTGGATCATCAACCTGGCGGGTAGAGACGAAACCTTTCCTTTGACATGGAGCTTTGCGGCCGGGTACCAGGGATTCGAAAGATAGAAAAAAGAAAGGCAGAGACCAAAGAAAAGCGGCAGATACACCGGTGGCCTGGACGATATCGTCTGAATCCTAGAGAAAAATTGGAAGAAAGGCCCTGCGCTCATAATTCGTTTTTTTACCTTACTGCCCATTTGAAAATTTGAGGAACGCAAGGCCTTGCACTGCCGGAGTTACATCCCGGCCGCACCGACCAGGAGAGGATTCTGTGCCGCGTTTTCCTCCTCCCTAAAGACTGACGCTTTCACCGTCCTTCCCCTTTCGCCCGAATTCCCTGAGATATCTTCTTTTCCCGTCGAGATGCTGGAGAAAACCAAGCCCTAAACGCCGTAAGATGATCGGCGGCCAGATACCGGTTTCAAGGATCGCCGGGTCGCGCAGGACGTTTCTGAGATTTCTCCATCTTTGCCGCAATGTCAAACGATTGCCCGTCTGAAAGTTGGTATACTCAAAGATGCCGAAGTTTTCCAGATGATAGAGGCCGGCAAAAAAATCAACTTCTTCCTTCCTCGGCATGAATACCATCCTCGCATGGCGGCGGGCAAACCATTCCGGGTCCGGTTCCGGGCATTCCGCGCAGAGATACCCTTGGTCGAGAAGGGAGAAAATCCTGCGCATGCGGTCCTGCAACGGCCTGATGGCGTCATCATAGAGCGCCCTTTCTTCCGACAGGTCGAGGACCAGCACATACAGATCGCCGTCATCCGTCTTTATCACGGCGGACACCGCCAGATGGGCATGCTCCGTTTCCCTGTTGTACTGCTGCGCCGCCACATAGCAATCGGCACTGCCGTGAGTCGCCCCCAGCATCATTTCATAGAGGGAACGGTTATTGTTGTAGACGGCATAGAAAGGGCTCAACTGCTGGTAATTGTCGAACAGGAGGCCTTTTTTCAGGTTTTTCCCGCAGCGTTCAGTGGCATGGAACGAGCCGATAAAATAGCCGTGAATGGCAACCTGACGATCGAGGATATGGAAAATGTTGTCCTGAATCGATCCCTTCCAGCCGACGTCCACCAGATTCAATCCGTCGCGGGCGGCATTTACGCCAAACGAATCGAGATATGTCCTGAAATTGGCGCGCTGCTCGCTGCGTTTCTCCTCATAGCCACGCCGGAATATCGGTAAATCGAGCAATGCGGCAAATTCCGGGCGGTGGCGCAGATCAAAAAACCGCTCTTCGCAGTCGAAAGCAAGCTGCAGGCGGACCTCATTGATCAGATCCTCGCCAAAATTCAGGCTCTGCAGGAAATCACCGATCGAAATATCGCGGTAATGGGCGAACAGCCGCAGGAAATCCTCCTCGGCCAGCGGCCGCAACGAGGGCAGAAAGGTGGCTTTGCGGGACGCCAGCAGATAATGGGAGCGGATCTGTTCGGCACCGAATACCTCGTTCTGATACAAAATGAAGAGGTCTTTCAGAAACTCCCCTTCCTTCGAGAGGAAGAATACATCCTTGGCGCCCTCCCGTCTCAGCTCCTGGAACAACCGGTGCGTGAAGAGCCAGAGAGAACACGCCATCTCACTGAAATGACCATGCAGGGGCAATTTTTCAAGGTGAGCCGCCAGCCCGTTGTTTGCCTGCGACCGCTCCTTCAGGAACGAGGCGTACACATCCGCCTGGGCCGGCCGCTTGAGATGCAGGGTCGGGACACCAAATTCCCGGGCCATCCTGATATCGGCGTGCGCATTGTCTCCGATCATCAGCATCTGTTCGGGAGAACAATGAAAATCTTCGGCAATCTGCGCGTATATCTTTCCCGAGCCCTTGCTTTTACCATGCGAAGAAGAGATATAGATCCGCGAAAATAAAGATTCTATCCCCAATGACCTGAGGATATCCTTGAAATTTTCCTGCGGCAGATAGAAATCCGATACGAGGATCAGGGGAATATCTTTTTTGCGGAGTAGCTGCATGACATGCAGGACTTCCGGACAAACTACCTGCACCGCCTTCTCTACGACAACTTCTATGTTGATCAGGGCAACTGCGAATTCCTGCCGGCTCAACTGGCTGAAGCCCGGGTTTCGCTCCTTGATTGCTGCCCAGAATCGCTGGCCGAGGTCATGGAGACAGAAATCCAGTTCTCCCGTCTCTTCGGCATTGCGGTTGGTGAGGGAGAGTTCAAGATCCTGGCGGATCCGATACAGGTCAATTCCGGAAAAAGAGCCGCCGAGCAGTTGGCTCAAGGCGGCGGAGGCGATTATTTTGGTATGCTCCGGGGCAACGGTGCGGGTGATGACCGTATCGAAATAATCGATACAGATAATGCGCCGCTGGCCGGGAGCATCAGCCCAGTTGCCGATGTAGCCGGCGACGGTCTCCGCTCTATCCCGATCTATGATCCATTCTTCCATCTCTCCGACCCGCCCTTACGGCACCCGGGTGAGAGTGAGCGATTCAATGGCGTTATTAAACATCCCGTGAATAAAGCGGCCCGGCGTGACTGCCGCGAACGAGAAGATATTATGCGCCCAGCACTGGATGGTGTGGTCAAAGGCGTGGCTTCCCTCGCCGATGCCGAGCGTCAGGGTGTATTCCTGCGAATAGACCTCGGGCCACCTGAAGGAAAAACGGACCAGCGAGAATCCTTCAGGCAGTTGCGGCGGAACCGCCAGCAGAGACACGCTGTTCTCGCCGAACAGGGCCACCCCCACCCTGTCCTTCACCGTATAGCCGAAAATGGTTTCCTGCAGCGGCCGTTTCGCCCAGACCAGCATCCTGACGAGCACGGTTTCCCCGGCCTGCACCGTTTTAAAAATGACCCCTTCCTTGGTGACCGAAACATGGTGGATAATCACTTCGTTGGCCCCGCCCCGGGCCTCATTGTCGACAGCCAGCCACTCCCCGAAATCGGCCTCAACCTGCTTGATCTGCGCCGCGACGGCCTCGGGGATCCTCTGCGCCGGGGCCGGATGGGCCTCCTGTCTGGAAAACAGCTCATTATGCACGAGTCGGGTATACAGCGATATCCCTTCGGCGGTCTCACCGTCGAACAGCTTCCGGCCGTTTTCCATGACAATGACCCTGTCACAGAGATTCGAGACGGCATGCATGTCATGGGATACCAGGACGATGGTCCGTGATTCCATCATCTGCTTCATGTATTTCATGCATTTCTGCTGGAAGAAGATATCGCCTACGGCCAGGGCCTCATCGACGATCAGGATGTCGGGATCGACGCTGATGGCGGTCGCAAAGGCCAGGCGCACAAACATCCCGCTCGAATACATTTTCACCGGCTGGTCGATAAAATCGCCGATTTCGGCAAAATCGGCGATCTGCTCGAAGCGACTGTCGGTCTCTTCCTTTGTCAATCCCATGATAGAGGTGGTCAGGTAGACATTGTCGCGTCCGGTAAATTCCGGGTTGAAGCCGGCCCCCAGTTCAAGCAGGGCGGAGATCCTGCCGCTTATCGAGACGGAACCCGAAGTCGGCTGCAGTATGCCGCAGATCAGCTGCAGCATGGTTGATTTCCCACTGCCGTTGCGGCCGATGATGCCGACCGTCTCTCCGCGTCCGACCGTGAGATTGATGCCCTGCACCGCGAAAAAGGGGGTGTGATAGGTCTTTCCGAAAGGCAGCAGCATCTCCAGAACCCGATGGCTGTTCCTCGTGTAGAGACAGTATTTCTTCTTTACGTCCCGTAGGGAAATCGCGTAGTCGGTCATTGTGGCTGGACGATTAGAGGACATCGGAAAACTGCGGCTTCAGATTCCTGAACACAAAGGCGCCCAGAAAGAACAACACCGCGGTGCAGCACCAGAAATACATGGAGTAGACCGGCCGGTGCCAGAACGGGATCCCTGCCAGGAAGGAATCACGGTATCCCTGAATGATATAGAAGACAGGATTGAGTTTCAGGATGAACTGCACCTTCGAAGGCATCATCTCGATATCCCAGAAGATGGGTGTCAGCCAGAAACCGACCTGCAGGACCACTGACACTATCTGCCCGATATCCCTTATAAAAACATAAATGGCTGAAAGAAACCAGGATATCCCCAGGGCCAGCACGACCAGACAGAAAAGATAATAGAGTACCTGCAGATACCACCAGTCGACCGCCACGCTCTGCAGCAGGATGAGCAGGAAGAGGATAACGACAAAGACCCCGTGCGCCACCAGGCTGGAACATATCTTGATCACAGGAAGGATCTGTGAAGTGAAAATCGTCTTCTTGATGAGGTGGCTGTGGGCGACGACGACAGAGGCTGAACCGCTGATAATGTTCGAGAACAGAAACCACGGAGCCAGCCCGGCGGTCAGCCAGACGACGAATGGGGCATCGTTGGTCGGTTTCACCTTGAACCCCATGCTGAAGACAAACCAGAAAACCGTTATCATGACAACGGGTTGGATGATCATCCAGAAAGAGCCGAGGCCGGAACCGACATACTGGCTGACAACCTCGCGCCTGGCCATCAGGAGGATTAATCGCCGCTTCTGCCATATCTGTTGAAAAAAGGAGCGGATATCAGATATCATCGGTTTCACTACCTGCGGCGATGCTGTCGGCTTGAGACGGCATCTCCTCGTTTTCACTTATCTGCGCTCGACATCGAGCCGGCACGTCTTTAAAAAAGATTGCCAGAATACTGCAAACGGAAGAATATGCAAGGGTATAAAGGCCTTGTTCCGTGATTGTCAGGCGTCATCCAGGCGTTTGATGTTTTCCAGGAGGTCCTTGCATTCCTTGCGCGTATCAGCCGGCGTCGAGGTGTTGGCAACGGCCTTCTTCAGGTTTTCCTTCGCCAGTTCGATCTTTCCCTCATAGAGAAAATATTTTCCCAGATAGGCGGCGGCGACGCCGTTCTTCCCCTGGTTCGCCGCGATCTGCCCCAGTTCGAAATACACCTTGGAATATTCCGGCATTTCATAGGCCACTTCTTTCAGGTATTTCTCGGCCTGCACCGCATCGCCCTGTTGATTGAGGATTTTTGCCAACTGGAAAGCGGCGTACATATTGGCGCTGTCCTTCCGCAGCACCCCTTCCAGTGTCCTGCGCGCCTCCGCGGCCTTGCCGACCGCCAGTTCAATGACGGCCTTGTCCGCCTGCAAGACGGGATATTGGGGAAAGGCGGCGATGACCTCGTCTATCAGCTTCAGGCTGCTGTCAAAATTGTTTTCCAGCCTGTCCAACTGGGATAAGCCGTATTTCGCCATGTTGACGGCAAAACCGGTTGACCGGGGATTGCTCATCACCCCGGCCAGATAGGTCCTGAAAGAGGTCTTGTCCTGCACCTGCGACATGATCCGGTATTTGCAGCGCAGGAACTCGAATTCATTGACGGCGGAATAGTGCTTCTTCTCCTTGTCCTCGTTCTCCAGAAGGGACTGGACATAGTCGAGCCGCGCCTCGGAATCCGGATGGGTAAGCAGATACTGCGGCATCTTCTCGCTCCGGTACCGGGCGATCCGACGCATGGTCTGCAGCATCCTCTCCTGCCCTTCGGGATTCCGCCCCATCTTGTCCATCCAGCCGTAGGCCAGAAGATCGGCCTCCTCCTCGTCCTGTCTGCTGAAGTGCAGGGCGGCGCTCTGACCGGCTGCGAGGGAACCCATCATCAGCGTCGGCGCCGCCGCACCGCTGCCCAGGGCCAAGGCCGCGAGAGCCATGCCGAGCGAGGCGATGCCGACAATCTTGGTCTTTGCCATGCGCGAGGCCAGATGTCTTTTCGAAACATGACCTATTTCATGGGCCATGACCGACAACAGCTCGTTTTCGGAATTCATCGTCGAAATCAGGCCGGAATAAAAGAAAATCAGGCCGGACGGCGCGGCAAAGGCATTGAACTCGCTATTATTGACAATGAAAAATCGATAGTCGAAATACTGGATGCCGGCGACCTTCAGGACCTCTTGGCCGAGACTGTTGATATACTGCGAGACATCGGGATCATCGACGAGTTGAAAGTTGGAGCGAATGGTGTAGAGCAGCTTTTCTCCAACCTCGCGCTCTTCACTGATGGTGAAGGCCGAGGCCGGCCGGACCGGCACGACGGTGCAGAGCGCGGCGATCAGCAGTATCGACAGCAATTGCTTACATCTTCTTTTCATTTTCTTTTACCCATCCAATGAGTTTCTCCATCCCTTCCGCCGTCGGGACGATCGGTGCATAGCCAAGCTCGACCCGCGCCCTCTCACAGGAGAAATAATGCGATTTCGCCAATTGTTCAGCAAGAAAACGGGTCATTCGCGGTTCCTGTCCCGGCCGGAAAAGGCGATGGAAGACCTCCGAAGCGGCACCGACGCCATAGGCCAGGGGAAAAGGGATAGTAACAGAAACTTCTGGAATATGCAGCCTTGCGAACAACGAATTGATCCAGTCCCACAGGCAGACCGGCTCTCCCTGGCTGATGAAATAGGCCTTGCCGGCGGCAGTGCCGCAGCCGGCAAGATTTTCCGCTGCCAGGACATGGGCGTGGGCGACGTTGTCGACATAGGAGATATCCACCAGATTTCTGCCGTCGCCGACCTTTTTCAACAATCCTCTCCGGCCGCTTTCGAGCAGCCGGGGGACAAGGTGCGGGTCTCCCGGCCCCCAGATGAGGTGCGGCCGGATAGCGCAGGTCGCAAGTGAGGCCTCGTTTGCGGCAAGCACCAGCTTCTCCGCCATCACCTTGCTCCGGGCGTAGTGGCAGAGGAATTCCGTGGCATAGGGGAGCGACTCGTCGCCATTGACGATATCAGCGCGATTGAAGACCACGGAAGGGGTCGAGGTATAGATCAGCCGGGCGACCCCCTGCTTTCGGCAGGCATTCAGGACATTCTCCGTGCCTTGCACATTGATGGAAAAATAGTCTTGCCATTTCCCCCAGATGCCGGCCAGGGCCGCGACATGAAAGACCGTGTCGACCCCGGCGAAGCTCTCCTCCAGGAACCGGTAATCGCGGATATCGCCCTGCAGGCAGCGGGCACCCAGCCCGGCGACCTCGGGGTAGTGATGACGCCCGACCACCCGACAGGATATCCCTCGCCCGGTCAGCATCCTGACGATGGCCTTGCCGACGAAACCGCCGCCGCCGGTAACCAGGGCTGTTTTCATCATCGCTGCACCTTCCCTTCCGCCCAGATGGCCAGTTTTTCCCTGAATATCTTGGCATTATGGCGGATATCGACCGGGAAGTCCGGATGGCTGAGAAAAAACCGGATATTCCTGGTCAGATGGTTCCTTTCGGCCAAGGCTCGGACCTCCCTTAGGAGTTCATCGTCAGGGCGGGCCGCGCCTTTGCGCGGTTCGACGATCAGAACCGGCTCCTGAAGCCCCGGACCATCTCCGGCCGCTATCCCGACCAGGGCCGAGCGGAAGACATCGGGATGCTCGTTGACGATGGCCTCGCAGGGGATGGTGTAGAGGGTCCCGGCGGCCGTCTGCACCCGGTGCGCCTTCCGGCCGCAGAACCACAGCCGGCCCCCGGTATCGAGGTAACCGGTATCGCCCATGCGGTGCCAGAATGTCCCGTTGTCATAAATCTTGGCCAGCCTGGTCTCCCGCTCGTTATTTTCATAGGATCGGGTGACCACGTCACCCCGCACGATGACCTCACCGATCTCTCCCGGCGGCAGTTCCTCGACCAGCCGGTATTCCGGCAGCGGACCATCCTCGATGCGGATGACCTTTATCGCTATGCCAGGCAGCGCCCTGCCGACACAGGTCCCCTTGCCCTGTCTGCTCAACCGCCAGGTGCCGGCCAGGATCTCCGAGCCTTCCATGGAGACGATGGGCAGGCTCTCCGTCGCCCCATACGGCGTATGGATGGCCGCATCTCCAGGGAGGATGGCGCTGACCCGTTCCAGCAGTTCTCCGGGCACCGGCGCCCCGGCCATCAGCACCTTTTTCAGGGACCTCAGCACAATTTTCTCTTTGAGGCAATAGCTGCTGACCACATTCCAGATGGCTGGTGAGCCGAAGGAATAGGTGACGCCGTACTGCTCGATCGAGGCCACGAACTTCTGCGGGTCGACCTTCGCCGGTTTGCCCGGATCCATGTCGGGGATGACGGCACAGGCCCCGAGGGCGGTGGAAAAAAGAGCGAAGAGGGGGAAGGCCGGCTGGTCGATATCGCCTGCAGCAATGCCGTAATAATCCCGGATCATCCGCAGCTGCGCCGCAAAAATTCCGTGTTCGAACCTGACCCCTTTCGGCGGTCCGGTCGAGCCGGTTGTGAAAATGATCGCAGCCAGGTCCTCGTCAGCCGGTTCATGGCTGGGGAACCCTGCCTGGTCTTCGGCAACCTGCCGACGGATATCCGGCCCGAAGAGGCCGCCGGAAAAACCACAGCAGAAGGAGCGTTGCACCGATCCGAAATGCCGGCGGAATAACCTGGCGAAGATCAGCGCCTGCGGGATGCCGATGAGGATACGGGGCTGCACGCCTGCAATGCAGCGCAGCAGGTTGGCGTAGCCCATGCCCGGATCGATCAGGATGACCGGGGCCCCGATCTTGAACAGGGCGAAGGTCAGGCAGATGAAATCGGCCGACGGCCTCACCATCAGCATGGTCCGGTCGCCGGACCGCACCCCTCTCTGTTGCAGGTAGCGGGCATAGGCCGCCGATCGCCGGCTCAGTTCGGCAAAGCTCAGCTGCCTGCCCGACCGCACCTCGATGAGGCCGATGGACTCGCCCCGCCTCTCAGCCACCTGGTCCAGGGTTGCGGCGATATTCTTCGACATCACACCCCCCTGCCCTGATCCGGCACGTCCCCCTGAAAAAAATCAAGGAGCAGCGGCGCGATCTCCGCCTGTTTGTCCTCAAGGACATAATGGCCGCCATCCGGAAAGAAGTGGGCTCGAGCCTGCGGGAAGCGGGCACGCCACTCCCGATAAAAGACCTTGTCAAAACAGAAATCCCTGCCGCCCCAGAGAAGGAGCATGGGAACATTCCTCTCCTTGATTGTGCTCAGGCCCTTTTCCACCTCGACCAGGGTTGCATAGCTGCGATGTCCGGGGTCAAGCGGGATGTCCCGGACAAAGGCATGGATGGCAACCCGGTTCCGCCAGGAATCGTAGGGGGCGATATAGGCCCTGGCAATCTCCTTCGACAGGGGTCTGATCACGGCCATGGACAGCGCCGGCCAGGCAAAGCCGTTCAGGCCCCGGACGAGCAGCTGGCCTACGAGCGGCCAGCGGCATATCCGTATGCGAAGCGGAATCCGGGAGGAACGGAAGGCGGCGGTATTCATCACCACCAGCCGCTCGAGCTGATCCGGTGAGCGGACGGCGCAGCCGAGGCCGATTGCCCCGCCCCAGTCATGGACGACCAGGGAATAACGCGAGATACCGAGATGCCGCAGGAGTTCCTGGAGGTTATCGATATGCCGGGCGAGGGTGTAGGGATAGTCCTGCGGCTTATCCGAGAGCCCGCAACCCATATGATCCAGGGCGACAACCCGGTGCGTTTGGGCGAGCAGACGAATGGCCCGCCGATAATAATAGGACCAGGTGGGATTGCCGTGCACCATGACAATGACAGGCCCTTCCCCTTCATCGATGTAATGCAGGCGGTGCCCCGAGATGCGGAGGAAATGGGATTCGAATGGGTACTCTGGATACAAAACGACTGTCTCGAAAAGGGATTCTGGAGAGAGAGGCCTGCAACGACCACGGTAATTTTGCCAACCATAAATGATACCCGAGATGCCTCGGCTGTCAATCATTTTACCTTGGACGCTCCCGAAGCAGGCCGATAATGCCATCCAGGCGGTATTCGCTGCAGGAATTTGCGATAGCGATTTTTCCCCTCATAAAACTGTTGCGTTCCGCGCTCGTGCATGGTATTGTTGTATGTAATTGTTGTGCTTAATGCAAACATATTTTTTTTAAATTATGTACCAGTTACCGCACACTCCTCGAAAAAATGGTTGTGCGGTTTTTTTTTGGGGCACAACAGGTTGCAAAGCCGATCATGACGATCGGGAAATTATTATGCGGTTCCCCAGAGAACTGAGTACAAAAGGAGTAGTAACATGGCAGAAGGAACAGTTAAGTGGTTCAATGATTCTAAAGGCTTTGGCTTTATCGAACAAGATGGTGGACAGGATGTCTTCGTCCACTATTCCGCCATCAAGGCCGAAGGCTTCAAGTCCCTCGAAGAGGGCACTCGGGTAAGTTTCCAGATTGTGGACGGCCCGAAAGGACCTGCTGCTGATAATGTCTTAAGAATCTGATATTTTAATAGTTTCTGTCACAAAAAGACCCTGCTTCGGCAGGGTCTTTTTTTTTTGGTAATATAATAATGGAATCCTGGCAGGATATTCTGCGCAACAGCATCACCAGCAGTTCCGCCCTGCAGCGGCAGCTGAACTGCGAGACCGCCGGTCTCGACCGGGTGATCGCCGCCTATCCGATGCGGATCAACCCCTATTACCTCGGGTTGATCCACGAACCGCACGACCCCCTGTGGAACCAGGCCGTCCCTGATCTGCTGGAACTCTCGGACAAGGTCTGTATTGCCGACCCGCTGGCCGAGGAGGCCCTCAGCCCTGTCCCCCTGCTCGTCCACAAGTACCCGGATCGGGTCCTTTTTATGGTGAGCAACCAGTGTGCCATGTACTGCCGGTTCTGTACCCGCAAACGCATGGTAGGGACCGAGAGGATGCGCATCACCGACGAGGCCCTGGAAAACGCCTATGCCTATATCCGCCGGCACCCGACAATCCGTGAGGTCCTCCTCTCGGGAGGCGATCCCCTGCTCCTCGAAGATGAAAAAATATCCCGCATCCTCCATTCCCTGCGGGCCATTCCCTCGGTCGAGGTGATCCGTATAGGCAGCCGGGTCCCCTGCACCCTGCCGATGCGGGTCACAGACGGGCTGGTCGCCGTCCTGAAGAGATATCATCCTCTGTATATCAACACCCACTTCAACCATCCGCGGGAGATCACCGCCGAGGCCGCCGCGGCCTGCGGGCGTCTGGCCGATGCCGGTATCCCGCTCGGCTCGCAGACCGTATTGCTGCGCGGCGTAAACGACGATATCGAAACAATCAGGACGCTTATGCGAGCCCTGTTGCGCATCCGGGTGAAGCCCTATTATCTCTTCCAGGCCGATCTGACCCAGGGAACAGACCACTTCCGCACCCCTGTCCGCCAGGGTATCGAGATCATGAGAGGCCTGTACGGGCATCTCTCAGGAATGGCGGTCCCCACCTTCGCCCTCGACGCCCCCGGCGGCAAGGGCAAGATCCCCCTTACCCCGCAGTACATCCTCGAATATAAGGATAAGGAAAATCTGATCTTCTCCAACTATTGCGGCGAGATATGCAGCTATCCCGAGAGCGGAGACGCCTGCTGACCGTTTTCTGCGTTTCCTTCTTGATTCCAGGATGATTTTCCATGTACGATTGAGGTATAGTACATCCCTGTTCAGGTATGTGGTTTTCATGTACAGGTCGGAATGCCTGAGGATGCACGACACAGGTCCGGCACGGCAACCAGACGGTCCAGCCCAAGAACCTCAACGACATATCGGCCGACGACATGGAATTGACTGAAAAAACATATATCTATAATTTCGTGTTCCCGGATGGAAGTCGTAAGCTTTTCCATATCACCCTCGACCAGAGCGCCCATTACCGCCACCACGGCGGAGGCATACGCCCGCAGTGGACCCTCCTGTCGCACAATCGCTGCCCGCACTGCCGCCTGCAGGAAGACACCCAAGGCCATTGCCCGATTGCGGTAAACATCGCCGAACTGGTCACCGCCTTCCAGGATATCGCCTCCTATGGCGACTGCACCGTCTCCTGCATCAGCGCCGATCGCATGGTGAGCAAGGAAACCATCGTCCAGGACGGCCTGAGCTCGATCATGGGCATCATCATGGCCACCAGCGGCTGTCCCTTGCTCGACATTCTCCGGCCGATGGCCTGGTTTCACCTGCCCTTCGCCAACGTCGACGAGTCGCTCTTCCGCTCGGCCTCCACTTATCTGCTGCGCCAGTACTTCCAGGTGCAGATGGGAAACCAGCCTGATTTTTCCCTGGCCAGGATCAAGGATCATTACACCAATATTGAACTGGTCAATCACGGCATGCTGGAACGAATCAAATATGCCACCACCCTCGACGCCGACCGCAACGCCATCGTCGTCCTTAACAGCCTCGCCCAGATTCTCGGCATGGAGGTCGACGAAAACCTCGAATCGCTGCGCCCCCTGTTCTGCTAGGCATCCGGTCTCCTTGCTGTAATCACATCATGTTTTCCGGATCGACATCAATGGCGATCCGACTGGCGCCCACTGCCAAACCCTGCCTGTTCTCCTGCACATACCGGCAGATCAGGTGCAGGTCATCGAGATTCGCCGCCTTCAGCAGGACCTGCCAGCGGTAGTTCCGTTTCAGTCTCTCTAAGGGGGCCGGCGCCGGCCCGAGGGTCTCGATCGCCGCCTTCCTTTGCCTCGCCTCCCTGCGGCAGCAGTCCGCAATATTTTCGGCGGTGCCGCGCACATCGGCCTCCCGCTCGCCCTGAATATGCAGGGCGACCAGCCGGACAAAGGGAGGAAAAGCCGGACTGCGGCGGATCTGCAGTTCGTGCTGATAGAGCTCCTCGTATTGATGCTGCTGGGCGAAGCGGATGGCGTAATGATCGGGACGCATGGTCTGGATGATCACCCGGCCGAGTTCCTCGCCGCGACCTGCCCTGCCGGTGACCTGGGTGATCAGCTGGAAGGTCTTCTCCGCCGCCCGAAAATCAGGCATATTGAGCCCCCCGTCGGCCCAGACCACCCCGACCAGGGTCACGTGGGGAAAATGGTGACCCTTGGCGATCATCTGGGTACCGATCAGGACATCGATCTGCCGCGCCCGCATCGCCTTGAGGATCTGCAGAAAGGTCCTGCGGTCGGCGGCGGTATCGGAATCGAGACGGGCAATGCGGGCCTCGGGCAGGAGCAGCCTCGCCTCTTCTTCGACCCTCTCGGTGCCGAAACCGACGGGCACCAGCAAGCCGGTGGAATGGCAATTGCTGCATATCACCCGATGATCGACCGTATAGCCGCAGTAGTGGCAGATCAGCCGTTTTCTGGCCTTGTGCAGGGTCAATGAGACCCGGCAGTGCAGGCATTCGACCGGGGCGCCGCAATCCTGGCAGAGCATGACCGAGGAGAAGCCCCGCCGGTTGAGCAGCAGCACGCTCTGCTGCCCCTTCTCGAGGTTTTCCGCCAGTGCCTGCCGTAGTTCCTGCCTGAACAGGCCTTTGGCCTCACCTGATTTTTTTCGGCTGAGGTCGACGATGGTCACCGACGGCAGGGCCCTCTCGCCCACCCGCCTGGTCATCTGCAGCAGGGTGTATTTGCCGGTCCGGGCGTGGTACGAGCTGGTCACCGACGGTGTCGCCGACCCGAGCAGGACCACGGCCTCATGGCAGCGCCCCCGCAGCACCGCCAGGTCACGTCCGTGATACCGGAACGAATCGTCCTGTTTGAAGCCGGCGTCATGCTCCTCGTCGACGACGATGAGACCCGGGTCCTTCAGCGGGGCGAAGAGGGCCGAGCGCGCCCCGATGACGATCTTTGCCCGACCGGTCAGGGCGAGGAACCACTGGTCGAAACGTTCCGCAGTGGTGAGACCGGAATGGAGGAGGACCACCGCCTCGCCGAATCGCGACAAAAAATGCTCCTCCAGCTGGGTGGCGAGGGCGATCTCCGGGACCAGGACCAGGACATCCCGGCCCCGGGCCAGGGTCTCTTCGGCGGCCCGCAGATAGACCTCGGTCTTGCCGCAGCCGGTGATGCCGTGCAACAGAAAGGTGGTATACTTGCCTGCTGCCAGGGCCGGCACGATCTGCGACAGCACCTCCTCCTGCTCGTCGGTCAGGCGCTCAGGCCTCTTCTGCAGGCCGACCGGCTCGCCGAAGGGGTTGCGGAAGATCCGGCGTTCCAGCTGTCCGACCAGCCCTTGCGCCAGCAGGGCGGGGATGGCTTTGCGGCCGCCGGCATACAAACGGTACAGCTCTTTGGCCGGAATATCGATCCCTTGGCTCTGCAGGGCAAGACGGACCAGGACGGCAAGCGTCTTCTTTTCGCTGAGCTTGAGGGAAAGGCCGGCCTGCCGGCACCATGCCTCGATCCATCCCTCACCCTCCCCGGCATCGGGCAGTGTCGCCGAGAGGTCCTGGAGGTCCGGGGAGAGGCTGAAACAGGTCTCCATCTTCTCCCGTACCGCATCTTTTGAAACAGTTTCCTGCAGTTCCAGGATGCCTTCGCGGCGCAGCAGGTCGATGTTCTTCCGGGCCGCACCCCGGCCCAGGACCAGGCTGCTCTCGGCCGCCGACAGCCGGCCGGCTGCGGCAAGCCGGACGGCCCACTCCGGCGGTTGTTCGGTAAACGAGGCCAGCATGGCCTCGTTTTTACCGTCGACCAGGAGGATCTCCCTGACGCTCTTCGGGGCAAGCCCCGCCGGCAGGGCGGTCTTGATCACCTGACCGAGGGGATAATGATAGTAGGTGGAAGCCCAGCGGAAAAACGGCAGGAGATTCTCGTGGAAGAGGGGAATCCTGTCAAGTACTTTAAGCACCCGGCGGACGGTGTAGGCGACCTCTTCGTCCGGCAGCACGGCCAGGACATAGCCGGTAAGGCTGCGCCCGCCGAGGGGCACCAGCACCCTTCGGCCGACCGGGGACTGGTCTGCGCTCCACGGCCCCGGCGTATCGTCGGCAAGGTCATAGGCCAGCGACTGGTCAAGGGGGGCGGCTATCGCCACTTCAACTCGTATCATGTACCGACTGGGTGTGTTTGATTGTTTCGCGTGCGAACTGAATTGACCATGGCCGGGCCTCTCTTTCACCCGGAACAGGGGATCGGCCCTTGCGGGGCCGGCCGGCAGGGGGCCGGGGGACATGCGGAGCCGCCCTTTTTCCATGACAGAAAGGCGGCGAATGTGGTAAGAAATGCCGGTCCCGACCATACGAGCAATACCACAATTCCAAGCCGACAGCCATTTTTTTCCATGCCGAACCACTCACCGGAAACCCTTCCGGTTACCGCCCATCGCCAGGAAATCCTCGATCTCCTCTCCACTCACCAGGTGATCATCATCGCCGGGGATACCGGCTCCGGCAAGACCACCCAGATCCCCAAGTTCTGCCTGGAACACGCCGGCCGGAACGGGCTGCTGATCGGCTGCACTCAGCCCCGGCGGATCGCCGCGATCACTGTCTCCGCCCGGGTCAGCGAGGAACTCGGCGAACTCGGCCGCCTTGTCGGCCACAAGATCCGCTTCCATGACGAGACGACCAGGGAGACCCGGATCAAGTTCATGACCGACGGCGTCCTCCTCGCCGAGACCCGGTCCGACCCCCAGCTGCGCCGCTACGGCACGATCATTATCGACGAGGCCCACGAGCGCAGCCTCAACATCGATTTTCTCCTTGGCTACGTCAAACAGCTGCTGCCGGCCCGCCCCGATCTGCGGATCATCATCACCTCGGCGACCATCGACACCGAGGCCTTCTCCCGGCACTTCGGCAACGCCCCGGTGGTGCGGATCTCCGGCCGGAACTATCCGGTGTCCGTCCATTACCTGCCGATGGAAGAAGACCAGCTGGAGGTGAAGGACGGCTATATCGAACATGCGGTGCGGGCAATCGCCGATCTGCATAGAAATGAGGGGCCTGGCGATATCCTCGCCTTCCTGCCGACCGAAAAAGATATTCGCCTCTGCTGCTCACTGCTGACCGAACAGCTCAGGCAGGCGGTGATCCTGCCGATCTTCGGCAGACTGCAGGCGGCCGACCAGAAACGCATCTTCCAGTCTTTCGGCCAGCGTAAGATCGTCGTCGCCACCAATATCGCCGAGACCTCCATCACGGTGCCCGGCATCCGCTATGTCGTCGACACCGGCCTGGCGAGGATTTCGGCCTATAACGCCAGGGCCAAGACCATCAGCCTGCCGATCAGCCGGATCTCGAGGGCAGCCTGCGATCAACGCAAGGGACGCTGCGGCCGGACCGGTCCCGGCGTCTGCGTCCGTCTCTACTCCGAGGAAGACTACCTGGGCAGGCCGGAGTTTACCCTGCCGGAGATCCAGCGCGCCAACCTGGCCGAGGTCATCCTGCAGATGATCTCGCTGAACCTCGGCGAACCAGCCTCCTTCCCTTTTGTCGATCCGCCGCACCGCAGCGCCATCCGCGACGGTTACAACCTGCTGCAGGAACTCGGGGCGATCAGCGACAAGCACCATCTCACCGCCTACGGCAGGATCATGGCCGGCCTGCCGATCGATGATCCCTGCATCTCGCGGATCATCATCGAGGCCCGCGACAACAACTGCCTGCAGGAGATCAAGATTATCGCCACCGCCCTGGCCATCCAGGATCCGCGTATCCGGCCGGCCGAGCGGGAAAAGGAGGCCGATCTGGCGCACAAGCTCTTCGCCCACCCCCACTCGGATTTCCTCGCCCTGCTCAATATCTGGCGGCATTTCCACCAGGTGGGCGACAAGGTCAAGTCCTGGTCCCGGCTGAAAAAATTCTGCGCCGCCCACTACCTGTCCTTCCAGCGCATGCGGGAGTGGCTGGACCTGCATGAACAGCTGAGCCGAATCCTCGACCAGCACGGCGGCTTCGCCGAAAACAGCGAGGAGGCCTCCTACGGGAGCATCCATAAGGCCCTGCTCTCGGGTTTTCTGCGCAATATTGCGATGAAAAAGAAGGAGCGGCTGTATCTTGGGGCCGGCAACCGCGAGCTGATGATCTTTCCCGGTTCGCACCAGTTCCTCACCGGCGGCCAGTGGCTTGTCGCCGCCTCCTTTCTCGAGACCGGCAGACTCTATGCCCTGACCGTCGCCACCATCGAAGCGGAGTGGCTGGAAACCCTGGCCGGTCCGCTGGTCAAATACTCCTGGTCGCAGCCACACTGGCAGAAAAAGACCGGCCGGGTCGTCGCCGAGGAAAGGGCCTCGCTGTTCGGGCTGCCGATCCTCTCCGGCCGAATCGTCGACTTTCCCAGGCGAAACAAAAAAAACCAGGCGGAGGCGCGGGAGATCTTCATCGAGGCCGCCCTCATGCAGGGGGAACTCATCGGCAACTATCCCTTTCTCACCGCCAATCGGCAACTGATCGAGGACTGGCAGGAGGCCGAACACCGTCTGCGCAAGCGCGACATCCTCTGCGACGAAACCACCCTTCGCCAGTTCTACGCCACCCGTCTGCCTGCCGAGGTCTTCGACCGCAGCTCGCTGAACAGATTTCTCGCCGCCCGCAAAGACCAGTCCCTGCTGATGATGACCGAGGCAGACATCGTCAATCGCCGACCGGAAGACCGGGAACTGGCTGATTTCCCGCCTGCGCTGAACATCGGCTCATACACCCTGCCGCTCGACTACCATTTCGAGCCGGGCACCGAAAATGACGGCCTGACCGTACGGATCCCGGTCGACCTGGCCGCCGGCATTTCACCGCAGGCCTTTGAATGGCTGGTCCCCGGCCTGCTGCGGGAAAAGACCGCCTATCTCCTCAAAGGCCTGCCGAAAAATCTGCGCAAGCGTCTGGTTCCGCTGAACGCCGCGCTCGATGCCCTGCTCGATGACCTGCATCGGCATAAGGGCTCCTATCTCCAGGCCCTCGAGGCCTCGATCCTGAAACTCTTCCGTTTCACGGTCCGCCGTTCCGACTGGCCGGCCGAGTTGCCGGACCACCTCCGGGCCCGCTTCTCCCTCGTCGACATCTCCGGCAAAGAGATCGCCGCCGGCCGTGATCTTGCCGCCCTGCTCGACGTACCTGCCGGAAAGAGACCCGGGGAGGCCGCCGCTGGCCTGTCCGCCCGGGACCGGCAGATCATGGAGAGCTGGCAGGCCAGAACCTTCACCACCTGGGATTTCGAGGGACTGCCGGCATCGCTTACCCTGCAGGCCCCCGGCCAGGGGATCGCCGGCCATCTCCATGCCGCCCTCAATGCCACCGAGGAGACCGGGGTCACGATCTCGTTCGAAGGCGATTTAGAAACGACCAGGCAAAAAAATATCGCCGGCATGCTCATCCTCTATCGTCTGCAGTTCCCCGATCAGTACAGGGCACTGAAGAATTTCTGCACGACGAGTCTCAGCGGCCCCTCCTCTCTCTGGCTCATGGAAGGCTCGGCAACCCGCAAGGAGGCGGTCGACGGTCTGCTCGGCTTCATCCTCCGGGCCGTCTTCCAGCCCCTCAGCGGCCGGATCGTCGACAGGGAGATTTTTTTTCAGGTTGCAGCGCGGGTAAAACAGGAGGGGCTGTACAGCCGGGGACAGGAGATCTGCGGCAAGGTCATGGCCCTGCTGCGCAGACGGCGGGAGGTGCAGCAGCAGCTGTCCCGGCTGATCGCCCTGGACAGCCGGAAATGCGTCTTTACCGCCGCAAGAAAGGAGGAAATCAATCGCCGGATCAGTGCCATCATCCCTGCCGATTTTCTCAGGACAATGGACTACGCGATGCTGGAGGATTGCGACAGGTATCTGCGCAGCCTCGCCATCCGCCTGGAAAGGCTGCACGCCAACCCGGCTAAGGACGAGGCGAAGGAGGCGCTGATCAGGCCGCATGTCGAGCAACTGGCCGGGCTTGTCGGCAGTAAGGCAGCGGCCTCGGAAGAGGTGCAGCCCCTGCTCGAAGACTACCGGGCCATGATCAACGAGTTCCGCGTTTCCCTCTTTTCCCCGGAGATCAAGACCAGGATCCCGGTCTCGGCAAAACGGCTCGATCTGCAGTGGCAGGCGATCCGGCAGCTGTGCTGAGATCCTGCGGGAGCCAGGTTGGCCGCAGGGCGGTCAGGATTGCAGCGCTGCCAGGACGTGGTTGAGGCTGTCCATGGAGTAGGGTTTGGGCAAGGTATTGACGCAGCCGTATTTCCGGCAGTCTTCCATGGCCGGATCAAGGATCGAGGCACTCGAGGCGATGATCTTCAGGTCCGGATCAAGCCCATGCAGCAGACGACAGATGCCGAGGGCCTCTGCGCCATCTCCCGGCAAGTCGACGATGGCGATGGTGATCCTGGCCGCGCCCCTCTCCAGTCCTTCCCGGAGCGCCTGAACGGCCGCTCCGCCATCGGCCGCAACGGTAGCGGCGTAGCCCAGGTATTCCAGCATTATTCTGCCGATTTCACGGAGCTGTTTATCTCCTTCCACCAGAAGGACTCCGCAGGTCCTGGCCCGCGAACCGTCCCTGTTCCTGACAACCGGGAGCGCCTGCTTAAACACCGGCAGAAAGAGGGAGACCGTGGTGCCGCGGCCGGGCTCGGAGCTGACCACGACATTGCCGCCGTGATTTCTCATGGTGGCATAGACGATTGTCAGACCAAGGCCCATGCCTTTTGTGCTGCAGCGCTGTTTCGTCGAATAATAGGGGTCGAAGATTTTCAGAGTGTCATCCCTCGCTATCCCCGGACCCTGGTCCCGGATATCCACCCGCGAATATCTGCCGGCCGGGACGTACTGTCCGGAAATGATGGTCGGCACGGCGAACTCCTCATCCTGCACGCGAATCCCGATCTCCCGGTCGCCTGCTGCCTCGACCGCATTCTCCAGGACGTTGTGCAGGACCGCTTCGATCTGGGAGGGATCGATATGGACGAAACTCTCCCCCCCATCCAGGACCAGGTCGTAGTCCCCGCCATGGCTGCGAAAATAGCCGACGACCGCGTTTTTCACAACCACGCCGATCCGGATATTCTCGCGGCTGATGATGCCGAAATTCGAGAAGCAGGATATCTTTTTCACCAGCTCGACGGCGACTGCGGCCGCCCTCTGGGCATTATCGAGGATTGTCCCGCTGTCGACCCGGCCGGCCTCTATCTGGCCATGGACTAGGATATCCAGATTGCCGCAGATCACCGTCAGGAGATTATTGAAATCATGTGCAAAACCACCGGCCATGCAACTCATGGCATCCATCTGCTTGATCAGTCGGACGGCCTCGTCGAGCTCCCGCTTCTGCTCTTCGGCAAGGAATTGGCGGGTGATATCACGGAAGATACAGACGGCAAAGGTTGAGGTCTCCTCCCTGATCGGGATCAGGGAGACCGTCAGGATCTTATCCCTGACCCGCAGCGGCTGAGCTTCGCCGACCTCCAGCCTCCCCATGCCGCCGCCGACGAGCTGGTCCCTGACCCAGGCAAGGATGTCCGGCCGGTGTTCCTCCCAGGGCAGCTCGGCAAACGGCCTGCCGATCATCTCTTCCTTTCGGCAATCAAGAATGGCCATGGCGGCCTTATTGATCGAGACGATTTTGCCATGCCAGCTCAGTTCCAGCACCCCTTCGCTGAGATTATCTATCACCTCGCGGATATGCCGCTTTTCAGAGAGCAGTTCGCTGGTGACCATAGAGGGGCTGAGACCGGCGGGGATATGCCTTGCCGGCTGGCCGTTCTTCCTGGCCGAAATCCGGCTCCGATCATCGGAGGCGCGAAGGGCCTGGCAGATATGTTGCCGCATCTCCGCCAGACTTCCCTTGACGATGCAGAGATCGCAATCGATCGACTGCAGGGTCTGTTCCTTTTCCTCGAGGATGATTGCCGAGATCAGCACCAGGAAGACCTCGGCCAGCTTCGGATTGCTGCGGATGATCCGGCACAGCTGGTCGCCGCCGATCAGGGGCATGACGAGATCGGTGAAGACAATATCCGGGGTGAAGCTCTCGAGGACCTCGAGGGCATTGAGACCGTTGTTAGCGGTCTCCACCTCGCAGCCTTCCCTGGCCAGGATGGCGGACATGGCCTTGAGCAGCACCGGGTTATTATCGACGACCAGGACTTTCTTCATGGAATTGTGCCGGTCAGGCGGCTCCGTCAGAGTTCAGTATTCAGCCTCAACACCCGGGAAATAACCATTCTTTTGGGGAATGCGGTCTCCCTACCCATCCGTCGCGGAAAACACCACTTCCCGGAAAAAGCTGATGATCCGTTTTCTCCTCCCGACCATATTCAGCTGTTCCGGGATGAGGTCCGACTGGCGGATCCTCATAATCGTCATCTTGTACTCGATATGGCTGGCCAGCCGGTTTTCCATATACCAGGCATACATCAGTCCCATCAACAGCCCCGGCGGGGTGAAACCCTCGTTACCGTTGATGAGCCGGGTGAAGTGACAGGGGTCGTCGCTCGGCAGCATCCGCGCCAGGGAGAGGTAGCGATGCAGTTCCTCATCACTGAAATAACAGGTCCTCAGCTTTTCATCCTGCAATCGCAGGTGATAGACCTTCCCCAGCCGCAGGCCGGCCTTCACGACATCCTCCATCACCTTTTCCCGGGCATAATTCCCCAGCAGCGATTCCCCCAGGGCGATGAGAAAGGCTACCTCAAGTTTCTGCGGCACCTCGAACTGATCGCTCCTGATCATGATACACCAGTCATCGGGAGCAAAAAAGGAAAAGACATTGTCCCAGCGCTGATCACGCCGCCATTCTTCCAGATCGATGCAGCGGATCCCCCGGATATAACGGAGATGGGCGAGGGGGATATCCTGGTGCTTCCAGATGATGTCGCAGACAGCATCCCGGATTTTTTTGACATCCGGAAGACAGTCGCAGTTTTTTTGATGCTGAACCTCAATATTTGCCAATATCTCTTTGATCTTTCGATATTTAAGACATGGAATTATGGATCGTTTGCCACCTCCGGGTGAATCGGGCTGCGCTGATGTCTGCCCCGGGACATTTCTTCTGTTTTCTTCAGGAAGGACCTCCCCGGTGATGTACAAGGCCTTGATAGCCTGGGCCAGGATCGCCGGATCATGCTGAATAACCCCCCTCTCGGCCAAGGCCTCCTTCGAGAAGATGCCGCATTCCAGCGGGGTATAACCAAGTTCCTTGACGATGGCCCGGTCGAGATAGATAGGCACCTTGCCCTCGACGGCATAGCGCTGCAGCACCGAGGCCGGCACGTCGCGCAGCGACAGACAGAGGACCTCATGAAAAAGTCCGGCGGTGCCGCCGGGAATGTTGCGCTCATAGGCCCTGATCATGTCTGAGACATGAAACTTCCGCTGCGGATCGACAAAGCTGAGATCGGTCTCACCGGCCTGTACCCAGAGATTGGAGACCAGGACCTTCAGGGCGTGCCGGTTTTCCCTGACACAGTCGGCCAGGCCCGGTACGCTGAATATCGGGATGATCGAACTGTAGAGACTGCCGGGGGCGAGAATCAGGATATCAGCCTCTCGAATATTCTTCAGAATATCATCGTATACCATCGGATTATCGTAGAAATCAACAAACACTCTGTCAACCGGCACGCCACGCCTGGCCAGGCTTGACTTGCTCTCGCCGGTTATCTGTACGCCGTTGGTATAGACGAGGCGAAGCTGGGCAGGGGTGGAGGTGCAGGGCAGGACGGCCTGTTCCACCGCGCCGAGATGCAAGGCCAGCGAGTTAAGACCGACCAGCAGCGCGTCATGGAGAAGATCCTGGCGGTCGCTCAGGGCCCTGTTGTCAAGGGCGGGCTCGATCTGCCGGTAGACCGCCGCGGCCAGCAGGAGATTCCCAAGGCAGTGCGGCCGCCCCAGGGTTTCCGTGAACCGGGCGTCAATGAAGAGTTGCCGGATCAGATCCTCGAGGTACTCCCTGAGTGATGGCGGCAGGCGCTGCGGATCGGCGTCGCAACCGTTCAGTATGTCCTGAGGGCTGTCGGGCCGGTTGGCGAAACGGTGATTGAAAATCCCGAAAAGGGCGACTGCCGCCTCACCGGCGGCCGGCACCGAGAGGGCATAGCGTTTCTGCAGCCTCTCCAGCTGGATGGAGGAAAGGAGGACATGGCGCAGATCGCCGACGGCGACCATGGGGAGGTCCTTCAGCAATTCCCCGGTCGAACCGCCGTCATCGGTCACGCAGACCACCGAACGGGTGAGGGGGAAGATCTCCTTCAGGCCGCTGAACGGCCGCCGCAGCCATCCTTCCCGGCGGCTGTCGCCGCCGATGATATTGGACAGCCCCGACCCGCCGCCGAAGACCACGACCCGGGTGTCATCGACCGTTCTGCCGATCAGCGAGTTGCGCAGCAGGCTGAACATCGCCGAGGTCTCCCTGTCGGTGCCCCGCGGCTGGCCATTGAGGACAAGATCGACGAGCTTTTCCCGCAGATCTTCCTGCGGCAGCAGGTCAAGCGGAGAAATCCGCCTATCAGAAAGATCGTTGAGACAAGCCCGCAGGTCTTCCCCAGGACCGCTGACCGGTGTTGTTATCCGCTCCATTGCCATCCTTCTCCTGTCAAGACAGGGGGGCGTCCATGCCCCCGAAAGGCCTCCCCGCTCCGCACCTCAGGTCCGGCCGGCGAGAAACTCTTCGACCCGCTGCAGATCTTCCGGGGTGTCCACCTCGATCGAATCATGCTCGGTCAGGATTACCTTGATACGGTAGCCGAATTCAAGGGCCCGCAGCTGTTCGAGTTTTTCAAAACGCTCCCACTCGCCCTCGGGGAGGGCGACGAAGGTCAGCAGAAAACCCTTGCGATAGGCATAAAACCCGAGATGTTTATAGTAGGTTGGGGAAACGGCCTCGGCGGGATTGCGCTGAAAGGGGATCGGCGCGCGGGAGAAATACAGGGCATGATTGTTTCTGTCGAAGATCGTCTTGACATGATTGGGATCATGGATCTCCTCGGGTCTGACGATCTTGTAGATCAATGTCGACATCGGCAGGCTCGGGTCGTCCAGCAGCGGTCGGACCACCTGCTCCACCACCTCCACCGGAAAGAGCGGCTGGTCGCCCTGGATGTTGACAACCACATCATGCTCCGAGATGCCGAGCAGTTCGGCGGCCTCCGCCAGCCGATCCGAACCCGAGACGTGATCGTTCCTGGTCAGAACATACTCTCCCCCGAAGGATTGAACACAATCGCAAATTCGTTTATCATCCGTGGCAACCACCACCCTCGAGAGCAGCTCGACCTGGCGGGCTCGCTCAACCACATGCTGGATCATCGGCCTGCCGGCGATTTTTGCCAGCGGCTTGCCCCTGAACCGGTTCGATTCGTAGCGGGCAGGGATAATGGCGATAACTTCCGTTTTCTGATTCTGCATAATAAAACTGTCCGTCGCTTGTATTTCGGTATTTTCGGCGGTTTCCGGATAGCGCTCTCCACCTTGGAGAACCCATGGCAACAGCACCTGCACTCTCGGTTTCATGTACTGCAGACTCCACCGCATTGCTACAAAAAGCCGAGGAACTGGCAAAAAAACTGGGAGTTCCCTGGCTTGCCGGCCCATCCTCAGCAACAGGCCCGCAGCTGGTCTATACCGCCGGACGCCTGGAACTGCGCCTGACTCTTGACAGGCCCGGTTCCTCGCGGATCAGCACCTTTTTCATCGACTTCATCGGCGGCAAGACCGGCTACCGTCACCTCCGCAACTGCACAATCAACCAGCCGCTGGCCAGGGCGGCCGGCATCAGGCCCGGTTTCCGGCCGACGGTATTCGATGCCACGGCCGGCATGGGCGGAGACGCCTTTGTCCTTGCCTGCCTCGGCTGCCGGGTAGTGATGAACGAACGCTCACCGGTCATCGCCGCCCTGCTGCAGGACGCAATCGACCGCGCTCTGGTCCATCCGGAGACCGCCGAAATCTTCCTGCACCGCCTCAGCCTGACAACAGGCGATGCCCGCACCACCGTGCACCTGCTGCCGGAACCCCCACATACCATCTATATCGACCCGATGTATCCGCACCGCAGTACCTCCGCCTTGAATAGCAAGGACATGCGGATCCTGCGCCTGCTCGTCGGCGGTGACGATGATAGCCGGCTGCTGCTGCAGGAAGCCGTCCGGGTGGCGGCGAACCGGGTCGTCGTCAAGCGCCCCAAGGGCGCACCGCCCCTCGCGGAAAACGGCCTCAGCCATGAAATAACTATGAATAACAGTCGTTTCGACGTCTACCTCAGACCTCATTTGTGATACTTCTCGCCGGCCTTGATGGTATAGGCGCGGTAGATCTGCTCGAGCAGCAGCAGCCGCACCATATCATGGGTAAAGGTCATCTTCGAGAGGGAGAGGAGCAGGTCGGCCCGGCGCAGCACCTCCGGGGAATGGCCGCAGGGACCGCCGATCAGATAGCTCACCTGCCGCACCCCCCGCAGTTCCCAGTCGCCGATCAGGCCGGCGAACCCTTCAGAGGAGAACTGACCGCCGCCGGCGTCGAGGGCGACGACGAAGGCCCCGGTCGGCACCGATTTCAGCAGCATCTCACCCTCCTGCGCCCCAGGATCATTCGTGCGATTTCTGTTTTTCCAATGCTCCTTCAGGATCTTCAGCGAAAGGGTGGTGTAGTGGTGCAGCCGGCCGGCGTACTCCTCGATGCCCTGGGCGATATACGCATCCTTGGTCCTGCCGAGGAACGGCAATTCATGAATCATGGTTTTTCCTTGAGAAATTTCCTGCTTGCAGCCTTATCCCCAGCGGCCCCGGCCAAGGTCGCGAACGCGGCCGTACAGGGAAAATATCGCTTTTGTATTCACCCCGAGTGGTGTATTAATAGTCGCGAATTCCGGCACCATCCAAGGCCGTATGGCCGCTCAAACCTTTTTGCGCACCTTCCCTTTCCGCATGACGAATAAAGAAATTCTGCTCAGACTCTATCAGGTCATCCGACCCTACCAGGTCCGGCTCGGCATCGCCATGATCGCGATGATTTTCGTCGCCGCCCTGACAGGTTCGCAGGCCTACCTGGTAAAAGACCTGCTCGACAAGATATTCATGGAAAAGAACGTCTTGTACCTGAATGTCCTGCCGCTGGTGATTGTCCTGGTTTTCTTTTTAAAAAGCACCTTTTACTATGTCTACTACTTTCTCCTGGAAAAGGTCGGCCAATCGGTAATCCGCGACCTGCGTGTCCAGGTGTTCGAGCATATCCACCAGCAGCCGCTCTCCTTCTTCCATCAGATGCCGACCGGCACCCTCATCTCGCGCATCATCTCGGATGTAACCCTGATGCAGCAGGCGGTCTCCAACGCCCTGGTCGGCACCCTGCGCGATTTCTTCCAGGTGATCATCCTCCTCGGCGTGGTCTTTTACATGAACTGGAAACTGGCGATGTTCTCCTTCATCATCCTGCCGATCGCCACTTTTCCCATAGTCAAGTTCGGCAGGATCTTCCGCCGGCTGAGCACCAAGACCCAGGAGGAGACTGCCAACGTCACCAACATCCTCTATGAAACGATCACCGGCAACCGCATCGTCAAGGCCTTCGGCCGGGAAAAATACGAAGGCCGCCGCTTTCGCGATCAGATCCACCTGCTCTTTTCGGTGATCATCCAGGACGCCCGCTTCCGCAGCATGCAGCACCCCCTGATGGAATTCATCGGCGGCGTCGCCATCGCCCTGATCATCTGGTTCGGCGGCCGCGAGGTCATCCACGGCGACGCCACGCCGGGCACCTTCTTCGCCTTCCTTGCCGCCCTGATCGCCGCCTATGAGCCGGTCAAGGGGGTGAGCAGGATCAACTCCACCATCCAGCAGGGCATGGCCGCCGCCAACCGGGTCTTCTCCCTGCTCGACATCGTGCCCGAGATCGCCGACAAGGAAGGGGCGAGCGTCCTGCCCCCATTCAAGCACGCCATTGAATTCAGAGACGTCACCTACAGCTATGACGACGAGGCCCCGGTCCTCTCGAATATCAACCTGACCGTGCCGGCGGGCCAGGCCCTGGCCATCGTCGGCCCGAGCGGCGGCGGCAAGACCACCCTCACCAACCTCATCCCCCGTTTTCTCGATCTCAAACACGGGTCGATCCGCATTGACGGCATGGATATCCGCGATGTCACCATCCAGTCCCTGCGGAGCCAGATCGCCATGGTCACCCAGCAGACCATCCTGTTCAACGATAGCGTCCGCAACAACATCGCCTACGGGGATCTCGACTGCAGCGAACAGGATATCTTCAATGCCGCGGATGCGGCCCATGCCCTCGACTTTATCAACAACCTGCCGAAGGGATTCGATACCGTCATCGGCGAGGGCGGTTCCCGCCTCTCCGGCGGGGAACGTCAGCGGGTCTCGATCGCCCGGGCGATCCTGAAGAATGCTCCTATCCTGATTCTCGACGAGGCCACCTCGGCCCTTGATACCGAGTCGGAACGAGAGGTCCAGAAGGCCCTGGAAAACCTGATGAAAGACAAGACCACCTTTGTCATCGCCCATCGCCTGTCGACGATCATCAATGCCGACCGGATCATCGTGGTCAAGGACGGGCTGATCGTCGAAGAGGGGACCCATGACCAACTGCTGGCCCTTGGACAGGAATATGAACTGCTGTATACGATGCAGTATCGCTAAGGATCGGAGCCTCGGGCCGGCGGCTCCATGCCGGGAATCCCTCCCTTCAAGGTCGACAGGCAATGGCTGAACTGAACAGGATACAAGCTGCATGCAGCCGGATGGGGGGATGGGCGGTCATCGGCACCTGCTTCTTCATCCCGCTGTCGACCTCGATGATGGACCTCTGCTCCGCCCTGGTCCTGCTTTTCTGGCTCTTTTCCGGCAAGGTCATGGGCCTGCCGCACCTCCTCCGCCGCAATCCGGTCGCCGCCCTGAGTGCCGGCTTGTTTCTCTATTTTGCGCTTGCCACCGCCTATTCGCCGGCCGCAGGCGGCGAGGCCGTATCCGTCCTGATGAAATACCGTGAACTGCTGATGCTGCCGATAGTCATGTCGCTGGTCGGCGGTGACGAGGCGCTCATCCGACGGTCGGAAAACGGTTTTCTGGCCGGGTCCATCATCCTGCTGTGCGTCTCGTATGCGATGGTTTTCTCCCTTTTCCCTTCAGTCAAGTACGGATACTCACTGCTTTTTCATATTACCCACAGTTTTTTTATGGCCATTCTGGCCTTCTGGTCCTGTCAGCGCCTCACCGATCATTCCCGTTACCGCCCTTTCTGGATCATCATCTTTCTGCTGGCCACGGCCAATATTATCTTCATCACGCCCGGACGGACGGGCATGATCAGCTACACCATCCTGATGGCGCTGGCCCTGATGCAGCGCCTCACCCTGAAAAGGAGGATCGCCGGCTGCCTTGTCCTCCTCGCCCTCATCCCGGCCGGGTTCTACGCCTCGACCAACATCTCGTCCCGCATCCAGCAGGCCCTGCAGGACATCATCCACTACGAACCCGGCATCTCCCGCTCGTCCCTGGGAATGCGACTTGACTGGTGGGGCAACAGCATCGAACTCATCCGGCAAAAACCGGTGTTCGGCCACGGCACCGGTTCGTTCGCCGAAAAACAGCGGGAATTGATCGAGGGCTCCATGACCATGCCCACCGACAACCCGCATAACGAGTACCTCTTCATCGGCGTCCAGCTCGGCCTGCCGGGGATTGCCCTGTTTCTCCTGCTCCTGCTCAGTCAGTGGCGGTGCTCGGCAAGACTGGCCAGGCGCAGGAAGTTTCTCGGCCAGGGGATCGTCCTGACGATGGCGACGGGCTGCGTGATGAATTCCTTTCTCTTCGACTCACATCAGGGGCAGTTTTTCGCCTTCCTCTCCGCCCTGTTCTTCTCGGTCCCGGCGGATCAGGCCACCCTCGAAGGCTGGTTGCCCTCCTGGTTGGTCCGCTCATAGTAGGAAACACTAACCAGCTCGTGGTAAAGGGAAACGTACACCGGTATGATTCGCTCTGGTGAATACGTCGACCTGTATCTTTCCAGTGACGCCCTGGCCTTTTCCGTGGAACTGTCTGGATTTGATATGGCTTGCCGGACAGCTTCGGCAAGGCTGACAGGATCATTCAGTTCGAACATCCAGGCAGTGGATGGATCAAGGATCTCTTTCGGCCCCTCTGATCTGGATGCCAGGATTACCTTGCCTCTGGCCATAGCCTCAAGAATTACGATGCCAAATGGTTCATCAAGGGACGGAAGGACAAAATACCTGCCTTGACTGAGGAAAAAACTGACATCATCAACCCATCCATGAAAACTGATTTGGTTCTGCAGTTTGAGTGCCTCGACCTGGTTGCGGAGTTTCTGACGCTCTGGTCCGTCGCCACCAAGTACCAGTTTGATATTCAGTCCGGAATCACCAAGAAGTTTGATCGCATCAATGAGTACGTGAAATCCCTTTTTATGGACAAACCTTCCGAAGCTGACCAGCACCGGTGACTCATCGCCGCTCGCGGCAGTCGCTTTTTCAGCTACGGGTATCATGGAAAAATGGGGGATAACGGAAATATTTTTTTCCGCCACCCCGCCGTCCATCAGATAGCGTTTTTGATCTGCGGTACCGGGACAAAAATGGGAAATATTCCTGTAATATTTGAGATTAGCATAATTATGCATGTTGGCGATCACAGGGATTCCTGCCTTGGTCCCCGCATCTCCGGCAACAGCGGAACCTCTGCACAAATGACTATGGATCACCTGGGGGGAAAAATCTCCGAGGATCCTGCCAAGGCGCCTTCGGGCCCAAGGACTCCAATCCCATTTTACCCTGAGCGGGACAATGCCTATTCGGTCATGTTCAAGCTGTGACAAGGCCTCGAATTCAGGGTGACAGACAGCCTGCACCCGGTGACCGTCATCAGCCAGGGCGCGGCAGAGATCAACAAACAATCTTTCCGCCCCCCCGAACCCTTTTGAAAGCATAACCTGACTTATCTTCATAACTTTCCCGTCCCGCGGTTGCCTGCCGAGGCCAGGAACTGGACGATCCTCCCCTCCCTCCCCGAGCCTGACCCGGCCGCCCTTTCGGAACTGCCGGAGATAAACTGCTGCCCCCGTATCATTGCTGCCATGCCGGCAGCGACACAGCTACTGTCGTCCCCTGCCCCGGCGTGCTGCTGATATCGATGCGGCCGCCGTGTTCCTCGATAATCTTGACCGACATCGCCAGGCCGAGGCCGGTCCCGCCGCTTTTGGTCGTCACATACGGATCGAAGATCTTCGGCAGCAGGTCCGCATCAATACCGCAGCCGCTGTCCTCGACGCGGCAGAGCAGCTGCGCCTGGTCACAGCTGGTACCGACCTTCAGGGTCCCGCCGTTCTTCATCGCCTGGATGGCATTGAGAAAGAGGTTGAGAAAAACCTGGCTGAGCTTATCCTGATCGGCATGGACAAAATCCGGTGGCGGACAGAATTCCGTCCGGATCTCGACCCCAACCGCATCGGCATCGACCCGGATCAGGGAGATCGCCTTCTGCAGGATCCCATTGAGTGAAACCTTTTCCTTCTCCAGGCGATCGGGCCTGGCGTAATTGAGCAGTTCACTTATACTGCGGTTGAGTCGCTCCACTTCGCCGACCAGGATATCAGCGGCTTCCCGGTCGGAACTGCTGTCGGCGAATCGCGATTTCAGCAAGACGGCCAGCCCTTTGATCGAACTCAAAGGGTTCCGCAACTCGTGGGCGACACCGGCGGCCATTTCGCCGAGCGCGGCCAGTCGTTCATTTCGCTTCAGCTCCTCTTCGAGCTTTTTCACCTCGCTCAAATCCTGGATCAGCAACATTGTGCCGACATGGCGCTGCTCAGCATCGACGACGGCAAGAGCGGCCAGCAGCAGCGACCTGGACCTTCCGTCCTGGCCGGCGAGGGTGAGTTCCCTGCGTTGCGGCTCCCTGAGATTGACCTCCGAACGGCCGATCAGGTCGACAAGAGGCGGAGGCAGCACGTCGGACGGAAGCCTGCCGGCCGCCTGCTGCTCGCCGAGACCAAGAATTTCTTCGGCTACCCGGTTAAAGATCTGGATGTTGCCGTCATTGCCCGTCGCCACCAGTCCCAGCGGCAGGGACGAGACCAGCAGATCGTTGAAGGCCCGCATGCGCCGAAGGCGGGTCTGTGAACCCTTGTATCCCTGCAGGGTCAGCAGCGAAAGCCAGCCGCCCACCCCCACCAGCAGCAGGACCAGGGAGAGAATGACGATCTGCAGGAGTTGCCGCTTGACCGCGGTATTCAGCTGATCGAGATCGAGCTCTACCAGCAGCATGTATTTCTCCGCCTGCACCCGTTCAACAGCCATCCGCCACCTCTGATAGCCCTGTTGAAACTGGCGGTTGTGTTCGCCCATCGGACCGCCTCCCCTGCCCATGCGCCTGATCGGCGGGCCGTCTTCCGCCATGTCCTGGGGACCGAGCGGGGCATAGACCGCGGCGATCTGGAAGGCATCTCCTTCACCGTTGTCGCGGCGGCCGATCCGGTAGATGGCATTGCCGGGGACCTCTTTCTCCAGGCCGGCAAGAAAGCTCAGTATCTCCCCGTCGAGCTGGCCGCCGATCCGGCTTCTTTCGGAGCCTGCGAGGATGCTGCCTTTCCTGTCCGTCAGCAGGACAAAGTGGACACCCGGCTGTTCCGCGGTCTGATCGAAGACCTGCTGCAGCTGCTCGCTCCAGCGCCAGCCGGGATCATCGAACCCGCCGGGGTTGTTGCGGAACCTGGCCCGGGAACCGGCATTGACGAAGCGGACGATGGTTACGCCCTTCTGCAGCAGGACCTCGGTCATCAGCTGTTTCTCGCGGCGGTAGTTGTTGACCGCGAAGACACCGATAATCACCGCCAGCAGGGTGCAGGCTGCCGCAAGAATCCAGGGCGAGACATTGACGAGGCGGTATTTCATGCGCGGTTGGCTTCATCCTGATAATTGAGGATCTTCTGCAAAATGACCTTGGTGATCATATAAGTCGGTGCGATCCCCTCCTCGCCCATCGGTCCGGAGGCGAGCGTCTGGCCGCTGAGGAGTGGATTGTCCGAGGCATAGTAGGCGTAGCGGGTCTTCATGTTCTGCGGGATATGCCCCTGGATGATGGCGGCGCTGATCGCCCGCTGATAATGACCGCCCTCCATCTCGAGGCCGACAGCCTTCCAGCTTGAGGAGTGGAAACGCTCAAGGATGTCGCGGTTCTGCAGCGATGTACCGAGGACCGTCACCATCGGCCCGGAATAGACGTTCACGCCGGGATCGAAATCAGCGACGGTAAGATCATTGTTGACGATGTAGTTGTGGGGGGTACCCTCCATGACATGGGCGGTGGCCAGCATGATGTCGCCTTTCTTGCCGGGCAGGATACCGGCCTTGCCCATGACCGATATCGACTCGATACTAAAGGCGATGACCTTGTCCTGGATCTGGCAAGGGCAGAGCAGCTCGTCCATCAGCTCGAAGGCCTGGGTGCCGAAGGCATAGTCCATGACCAGCAGTACCGGCTTGACCTCCTTGATCAGATGGATATTGAACGGCAGGTTCGGATGGATGGTGGCGGTATCGATCAGGGTGGTATCGACGATATTCACGTCGATATTCGAGCCTGAGCTGTCCTTGTGGAAGACATATCCGTGCCGTTCCGCATACTCGCTCACCTTTTTTCCCTGCCGCCTGATCTGCCGCACCATGTCGTAGAGATCGCCGGGCACGCTCTCGCCCTGTTCCATCAGCATGCCGGGTCCATAGAGGATATTGCGTACTGAATGCATATTGGCGCTGATGACGTGCAGCGGACGATCCTGAAATCCCAGGTCGTAGAGTTTTTCCTTGATGGTGGTGGCCCAGAGCGAGGCGTACTTGTGATGGCCGATCATATCATGGAGGGAGGGGGTGAAATACAGGGTCAACTCCTCCTTTTCCAAATCCCGCTCATCGATCAGACGTCTGCCGAGGGTATAGACGATCGAGAACAGGCCGCTGTTGGAATTGTACAGACGCCGGTTTCCCTCGAGATACTCGTAGGTGTTGCGGGTCTCCTTATAAGTCCGTCCGAGGAGGATCGAGAGATTCCAGATCGCCTGGTCGAGTTCCTCTCCCTGCAGATCTCCACCTTTGCTGACAATTCGTTCAAGTTCGATCCACTCGGTGCTGGTGCCGTCGACCTTGTTGCAGGCCTGCTGGAAAATCTTCTGCGACTCGATGGTGAGAAAGGTTATATGGGTCAGGATATCATAGATTTCACTCTGCCCGTGGGTGATGACGAAACACATCTCTTTTTCCGAGACCGCATAGGAGACGCGGCGTCTCTTCAGCGGAATGATCGCCTCGAACGAGGTGTCCTGGAAGTCCTCCTGGGCCGTGAGGATTATCCGGTTGCACTTCTCTATTCCTCTCGGCATCCTGTCGATGACGTACTCCAGTCCCTTCAGCTCGACTATCCTCGGGTCCGGCATCGAGCCGTAGATCTCCGGGCTGAACATCTTCAGGGCCTCCGCCAGTTTTTCACCGGCCTTACCCGACGGCTTGTACACCCCCTGCAGGGTGAGGGCGTCGGCCAGGGTCTTGAAGGTGCGAATGGCGTTCCTGGCCTTCTGGGACTTCGACAGTTCCTGCATGGGTATTTTTCTGCTCCGTCAATATGTTGCAGGCGGGACCACTATCTCCCTGCCAATCGGGAAAACTCCGGCAAGGGCAAATCGCCCCGGTCCAGAACGATTGGCCGGGGAAAGATACCGAGGAGCTTTTTCTCGGCATATTGTACCAGTTCACCAGGATTTTTCTCAAAATTTTTTTCAGGGAGTGAACCGGCAAGGGCGATATCTCCGGTCAATTTCCTGACGATGCGAGGAAGAGCACCAGAAAGGATATTCAGTATCCGGACCCGTTCTGAAGACACATGCCCGGATACTGCCTTTACAGGCACAAGGCGGGTGGACCGACGGGCCGGAGCCGACCGGAGAGGCTGCGAATGAGAGCAGGCACGGCAGGATCCTCAGAAATCCCTTGCCAGCGCCAAGATGGCGCAGGTATAATTCAATAAAGATAGCCTGACCAACTGTTGCAATCAAAATATCATCACCAGTGCAACAGGGAACCGGATCGGGCCGGCGCGGAGGCGCAGGCAGCCTTTGCGTTCTCATCTGGAGAGGGAAACGGAGTTTTCCGGTTTTGCCATGGATGACAAAGAATACAGAGTATTAATCATTGACGACGAACCCAGCCTTTTAAAAAGCCTGGTCGCCTTTTTCGAGGACGAAGGATTTTTCGTCCAGGGAGCGGCATCCGGTGAGGAGGGTCTGGACTTGCTGAGGACGGAAAAGATGGATGCCGTCATAATCGACTTGCGGCTGCCGGGAATCGACGGCAATGAGACCGTCCTCAGGGCGCATGAACTGCAGCCGGCGCTCCGCTTTCTGATCCATACCGGCTCGACCGATTACCAGATTCCGCCTCCCCTTCGGGATATAGGGATTGAGGAGAAGGCGGTTTTCCTCAAACCGCTACCGGATCTTTCCGTCCTGACGGAAGCGGTGCGCGGTCTTTTCAGGTAATCAACGGCAAGGCATTCTCCTGGTCCGCCGAAAGGGCAGGGAGCCGACCTATTTTTTCGGGTCGGAAAAGCAGATCCCCTTTCGCGTCAGGATGCTGACCACCTCCTCCGGACTCAGGCTCGGATCTTTTTTCTTCACCAGATACACCAGACAGTCCCGGCAGATATTGAAGGCGCAGGGATTATGGGAGCCCATAATATCCCAGCATTCTTCGCCGGGGGTTTCCTTTGCAGGGCATCGGGTCTCCGGATCGCACTGCATGATTTGCCAGCATCGGCACTCTGAAATAAGCGTCATAGTCGCCCTTCACAGTCAGCCTCCCCGGTATGGGGATGGAATAAAAAGTTTTCGGGCCAGTCTCCTCGATCACAGTCAATGCGAGTCCAGAAAAACCGTCAGGGCCTGGATCAGCTCATCTCGTCCCTGACCTGTTTTCGCGGAAAACAGCACCCGGTTGATTGCCTTTATATCGTGTCCGCTGTCGAGCATTGCGGCATTCTGCATCTTTTCATTACCGGAAAGCTTGTCCATCTTGGTATAGACCGGCAGGAAGGGGATCCTCTTCTGACGCAGCCAGGCAATGAGCTGGCTGTCCTGAGTCTTTGGAGGATGCCGGAGATCCATTATCACTACCACACATTTCAGGGTCGCACGTGTCTCGAGATACCCTGAGATAAGCCCCTGCCAGGCCTCCTGCATCGACCTGGAGACCCTGGCAAAACCATAACCGGGCAGATCGACGAGGTACATCCTATCCGCCACCTGAAAATAATTCAAGCCCTGGGTTTTGCCGGGACGGCCGCTGACCTTGACCAGGGCCTTTCTGCCGATAAGGCAGTTGATAAGGCTCGATTTACCGACATTTGAGCGGCCGGCGAAAGCGATTTCCGGCAATCCCGGCTCGGGGAGTTGTTTGAGGCTATGGGCGCTCAGGAGAAACTCAATCTCTGAAAAATTCATTTATTTCTCCTGGTTAAAGGCAGTGCCCTGCAGTAAAAAGACGACGCAGCATCAGGCCGTTCCGGCCGGCTCTCAGGCCTTGATAAGCAGGTCAGGCCCTCTCCCGTCAAATCACCTTGTTGAGAGAATACTCGATAATTCCCTCGGCGCCCTGTTTTTTCAGCCGGGGAATCAGATCCCGGACAACATCTTCGGATATCACGGTCTCGACGGAAAACCATTTTTGATTATAGAGCCCGGCAATGGTCGGGGCATTCAAACTCGGCAGGAGATTGACCACTGCATCGAGATTGCCCTCGGCAACGTTCATTTTCAGGCCGACGATGCGATCGGCCCGCAGGGCGCCCTGGAGCATCATGGCGATGTTTTCGATTTTTTCCTTCTTCCAGGGATCGTTCCAGGCCTCTTTATTGGCGATGAACTGGGTATTCGAGGTCATCAGTTCATGGATGATGCGCAGGCCATGGGCACGGATAGTGCTCTCGGTCTCGGTAACCTCGACAATCGCATCGACGAGACCGGAAACGACTTTGGCCTCGGTCGCCCCCCAGGAAAACTCGATCTCGACATTGATCTTCTTTTCCTCGAAAAATCTCCGGGTGACATTGACCAACTCGGTCGAAATCTTTTTCCCCTCAAGGTCTTCCAAGGACTTGATCTCGGAGTTTCCGGCCACGGCGATAATCCAGCGTGTCGGCCTGCGGCTGACCTTCGAATATACCAGATCACAGACCAGGACGGTATCGGACAGGTTCTCCATCGTCCAGTCTTTTCCGGTAATTCCGGCATCGAGCATACCACTCTCGACATAGCGCGACATCTCCTGCGGCCGGCAGATCGAACATGCCAGTTCGGGATCGTCTATCTCCGGAAAATAGTTGCGGGCGGCCGGCTTGATCAGCCAGCCCGCCTTCTCGAACAGACCGATAGTCGCATTTTCCAGACTGCCTTTGGGTAAACCGAGTTTCAACTGTTTCATTCTTCTTTCTCCATCAACAATTTCACGCCACCGGTGGTGACGAATATTTCCATGTATACGTATATATCACAGCGGCTGTTCGGGTACAATCAGTCCATTTCCGACCAGATCGTCACGGTCGCAAATGCCGATCAGCGCATGCCGCTGATACGGATTCTTAAGATCGAGTTCACCTGCCGTAGACCTTCTCCGGATCGAAGACCTTCTCGCCTTCGACCTGCAGTTCCTCACCCCGGACACGGCGGAAGAAACAGGATTTATGGCCGGTATGACAGGCAGCGCCACCGAGCTGTTCAACCTGAAACACCACCGTATCGGCATCGCAGTCAACCAGGATCTCCCGGATACACTGCACGTGTCCCGACGATTCCCCCTTGAGCCACAGGGTGTTGCGGGACCTGCTCCAGAAATGCGCCTTCCCCGTCTCGAGGGTCTTCTGCCAGGACAGTCGGTTGATGTAGGCAAGCATCAGGATCTGACCTGTTGCATATTCCTGGACGATGGCCGGCATCAGGCCATCGGCGAATTTATCAAAATTGAGCTGTATCATATCGTTGCATGACGGTCCCAGGCATCTTCCAGTGACCACGATGATCTTTGAATGTTTAATCGACGAGGAGAGCCCGGCCTTGCCGGAAAGGAGTCTCCGCACTTCTATCTTTCCGAATAAAAAGTGTGCAGTTTATGCGGCTCTTCTTCGTTTGTCAAGGATTGGAGATCTTCCTCTATTGCATCCTGTCCATAATCCTTGCCAAGTTTCACAGAAAAAAGGTACAATTCCTCTTTTGCAGGAAAACCGGAGGCCGAACCGCCGTTCCCCGGAAATACGGAGAGCAAGGCGCGATTTACATATCATCCCAACACCCACGCAATAAGGAGCATACAGCCGCATGTTCAGCATTCAGCAAAACGATCTCGTCACTCTCACCTTCACCGGTAAACTTGATAACGGAGAGATCTTCAAAAGCGTCACAGAGGAACATCCTCTTGTTGTCAGGATCGGCAATCTCGAAATTCCGCCAACCCTCGAAGAGGCCCTGCTCGGCATGGCCATCGGCGAGACGAGAACGGTCAGACTGTCTCCCGATGAGAGCTTTGGACCGCGTCGACCCGACCTGGTGCAGACCATCGCCAACCAGGAGATGATCAAAAAGATCAAACCGAAACCGGGAATGATTCTATCCCTGAAACTGGCCAAGGACGGAGAGGAACACTTTGTCCCGGCGACCGTTCTCAAGGTCAGTGATTCAGAGATTGAGGTCGATTACAACCATCCTCTCGCCGGTCACCACACCACCTATATGATCACTGTCGTCAATATCGAACGGCAGGACACCACCACGGATGCTCCGGACATCTGAAAAGCAGAGCGGCTTTTGCCATTGATCCGCGACAAAGTAAAGCCCCTGTTGCGTACCGCTGTGCGGTTCATAACAGGGGCTTTACTTTGCCGCAAAAACTGTTAAACCCTTATCACCCACCGCTCAACTCACAGCCGGCATCAAAAAAATACCGGGTAAGATCACCGGGTGCGGAGCCCCTTGCCAGGAACCCCCTTCGTTCATTACTGCAGGTAATTCTCTCACCGCTGGTTTTTGCCCTGCAGAATCTCTTCACTCACCCCGATCGCCCCGCTGAACTGGGCCTCATCGACCTTGGCCTTCTTCATCTCCGCACCGCTGAGGTCGGCTGCCGTCAGGTCCGCCTTATACAAATCGGCCCCCTTCAGGTTGGCCTGTTTCAGATTTGCCCGGCGCAGGTTCGCCCCCTTGAGATTGGCGGCGCCGAGATCGGCACCTTCAAGGTTGCAGTCTGAAAGATCGGCCTTCTCGAGATCAGCTTTGACAAGACGCATATTGGAGAGATCCATGCCGGAGAGATCACAGGCAAAACATTTTTTTGACTTGACCAGACGGGCAAGTCTTGCCATCTTCTCCTGGTCTGCAGACAATGCCTGGGAAACCTTGGCACCACCGCCTGGATCGCTGGCGGTCGCCGGTGTCTCATTGGCCATCTCGACCACCTTTCCCCTGGTCGAACCGGTCTGCGCCGTCTCTTTTGTCGCCGCTGCCCTGTCCGCCTTCGCTACCGTCCTTTTTTCAATCGATTCAGATGCCTTGCCGGCAGTCGCCTGTTCCGCAATGACGATCGCTCCCGGAGGCCGGACGGTTTTTACCGGCGGGGCCTCTCTGCGGGCGACCGCAGGGGGCGGCGGTTCTTCCGGCTTTTTCTTTTCAACATTGTGCGGGGCAATACCCGGATCGGGTGCGCCAACCGCCTGCATCTGCTGTTTTGCTTCCCTCTTCGCAGGCCCTGCCGCTGCACGCGGCTCCTGTCTTGCGGCGACCGGGGCCGGGGAGGCAGCCTTGACCTTTGCCGCCGGCTGCATTGAAGGCTGACCGACCTGTTCAGGAGTGGGGGTTTTGGTTTCAGCCGCTTCCGGCCTGGCGGTGTCGGTTGCCTCCGCGGCTATCTCACTGGAGCCTGCGTCACCCTTCCGCAAAAAGGCGGTAAATTCCTGGTCAAAATGCGCCCCTCGGTAATAGGCGCCGCTCAAGGAGACGTCACGCAGATCCGCCCCCCTGAAATCTGCATCGGCTAGATCCGCGCCGCCAAAGCCCGCCCCCTGCAGGCGGGCTTTCTGCAAATTGGCTCCAGCCAGGTTGGCCAGGAAGAATTTCGCCTTGGTGAGATCAGCGCCCTGCAGGTCGGCCCCGGCAAGGTCGACCCTGTTGAGGTTGACGCCGGCGAGATTGCAGCCGGGGCAGCTTTTCGTCTTGAGCAGTTTCTCTTTGTTCTCCTGCACGACACTGTTTCCCTGTACCGGGGATGCCGCCAAAGACACAGTTCCGGACAACAGGAACAAACTCGTCAGTATGGCGCCTGCCGCTCTTAGATTTTTCATCAATATTCCTCTCAAGATATTGCTCTCAAAATACCGACCGGGACAGACCGGCGCCCCCTCCGGCATCGATCGCCTCGGGATAATTCCGAAGAAGAAAGAGTACCGCATCCGCGGCAAATTTACCACCAATCCGTTTCACAGGCGGAGGAGCGGCCTTGGGGCTCCGGATGACCCATACATTCAATTGCCATACCTTCCCTGGCTGCGCCGCTGACTCTTCCATCGCCAGGGCGGTGTAGGATTCCGATCCTTCCAGAGTCCGAGGTGCCGGCGCCTGGCCTCGGCTTCAAGATCCCGCCAGAAGGCGCAGACCTCCTCGTCACAATACCGGACATGCACCCAGGCCAATCCTCTTTTGACCAGTTCCTCATTCAGGACAGTGCCATTGACCCGGACCACCGCCACTGTTCTGCCATAGGAATCGTCGTACTTTTCTTCCAGGCTGACGTTCTTTCCTGCCGTCAGATCGCGGCAGACTGCCTTTGCCTGGGCGGAAAAGGCCTGCCGCCACTCAGGCGCATCAATCCCCCACAGACGGACCTGGAAATATCGGCCGCCTCTCTCGACTTTGAGCGAGTCGCCGTCGATCACCTGCACCACCCTGACGGAATCGCCCTCGGCGGCCTGGATATCGGTAAACAGGATCAGCGAGCAAAGGAGAACGACAAGCAGAGAAATCGAAATTTTCATCAGAATCCCGTGAGATGGCGGTCAAAATGAGGAGAAAGAGCACTGCAGGGGCCATGGCGAGTGGGCTCTCTTTCCGGCTACAGGAGGAGTGAACCCGGCCGACAACCTGCCGCCCGGGCTTGGCTGTGGGCCGGAGTCCACCAGGCGGAAGTGGAGGGCAGAGTCCCGCCGATCGGCCGGGCAGCTGTTTTCAAGCAGCCGGCAAGAGATTTTCGTCACTTTGTCACGCCTTCGTCTTTCAAAGCGGCAAGACCGGCTAGGTCGATGCTGTTGGCGGCATCCCTGAGCACCTCGATACCGGCTGCGACGCCGGATACCTTGACCGAGAAGCGCTCGCCCAGGATCGTGCGGTATTCGCCGGAGAAGGTCTGCCTGTCCCACTGCTCATGGACATATTTCCCGCCATTTTTGTAGGTCTTCTCATAGCCGTTCTCGGTGACGCGTTCCTGTCGACACCGAGCCAGCCGGCAAGCGCCATAAGCCCCTTGGCCAGACCCATATCGATGATTTCAACCTTCAGGGTGTTGCCGCTGCCATCGCCATAGGATGCTTCGGCCGTCGAGGGCTGAAAGCCCATCGCCCCGGTGCATTCGGCGGAAACCGCAGAGCGAGGCCGACCGGCAAGGCTGTCAGGGAGAGCAGGTAGATACTGTACAGCGAACCGGCCAGCAGAATCAGCATCCCGACCCAGGGGAGGATCTGACCGCCCCCTGCCAGCCAGGCGGCGGTGTAGGCGTAGGCCACGGTTTTCAAGGCCTGCATTTCATCTTTGCGGCCGCCAAAAGAGGGAGCGAGCATGTTGACGACCAGGGCCATGATATATAGACGCTCATTTTGAGAAAGCCGGCAACCGGCGTGATGGCCGCCAGCAGGAGGATATACCTCAGGTAGAGTTCCTTCGTGGTGGTCTGTTCGGCCTCAATCACCGGCCATTCACTCTTCGGGTTGGTGAGAATCGCCCGGGCTCGTGCCATAACTCTGCCAAAATCCATGATCAGTCTCATTCTACCTTCCGCGTTCTCTTCCGATATTCCCCAAACAGCCGTCTGCACTACCTGAGGATCATGCCAATATCCCGAATACTCCTGTTGTCAGTCAATATGCTCAATCGATTAAATGAAAATTCAGCAAAAAGACAGATACGCTGTATATCCCTGCCTTTCCGCAGATCCAGATATTTTTATCAGGCCTTCTGCCTGTCTGCAAGCTGATCTTCTCCGTCTCGTTAAGAAAGGTAATCGATGCAGGACAAAGCCGACCGAAAAAATTTCAAAACAGGAAAAAGGGTCGGGAATATTCAGTTGCGGATCCTACTAAAGCGGCTATTATCGAACGGTTTTCCCGGATAGGTCCTCGGCTGCCGGCTTTTTTCGGCCGGTGGACCCGCCGTTCACAGATACCCTTTCTTTTTCAGGAGCCTTTATGTCCGTCTATACTAATGTCAACGTAACGAGAGAAGCGAATATCTATTTCAACGGTCAGGTCACCAGCCGCACGATTCACTTTGCCGACGGTAGCCGCAAGACGCTGGGAATCATGCAGCCGGGAGACTATACCTTCAATACCGGTGTCGCTGAATTAATGGAGATCCTCAGCGGCGAGCTCGAGGTATCGATCGCCGGAGCGCAGGACTGGCAGGTGATCCATGGCGGCGAGAGCTTCGATGTGCCGGCGGACTCCTCTTTCCGGGTGAAGGTCGTCCATCTCGCCGATTACTGCTGTTCCTTCCTGGAATAACGGCTGAGAGTGGCTCCGCCCCGGCGCAGGTACTTCGGTTTGACGACGGCTCAGATCGGCGGGGCGATGGTCACGATGATGCGCATGTCGCTGCCGGCCCGCACGCCATGCGGTTCTCTGATCTCGGAGATGAGCATATCGCCGGTCTTGGCGGCAATCTCGGCCCCGTCAGCCCCGAGGAAGAAGCCGTCCCCCTCGATAACCAGAATGGACAGCTGGCCGTCCAGATCATGGGAATGGACCGGGAAGGTCGCTCCGGCCGCCAGATTGAAGTTGATGATCTTGAAATAGGCGGAATCCTCTACGAGGAAAAAGCGTTTCATCCCACCCTCGGTAAACTCACGTGTCGCGTCCAGCTTTATCACTTTCATAGTCGATCTCCTTTTGAATAGTTCAGCTGTGCTGCGAAGTTTGCCGTGGTAATCGGCTTGCAGGTCTTACCGACATCCTCCGCTGCTCCTGACTCCAGTATAGCACAACCGCCCTCCCCGGCCTTGACCTCAGTCAAGAGCAAATTTTTCCTACATTTTTTTCAGAGTATGCAGAGGCTGGAAACCCGCCGGTTTCCCTCTTTCCACCCTCCGGACTATCAACAAATTCTCGCAAATTTGCGCGAATTGCCGTAATACAGAACAGTCACGGGGATGGCCCGCCCGGTTATCCCCGACGAGGGGCGCCTCTGTTGCTCCTGTGATGAATTGGCCTTCTTCCGCGCAGCAGAGGCGCTTGCCATTCCCAAACCCCAAGGTACCCCAGCCATGCCAGCACACGAATCACCAGATAAAAAGCCCGCTGCAGAGACAACCGTTTCGGAAGAGACCCTGCTCAAGCTGAGCAAGGAGATCGCCGTCAAGTTCATCGAGGTGGGGCGGATTACCCCGGCGACATTCCCGGAGATATTCAAGGGCATCCATGCCACCCTCAGGGACAGTATCACAAAGGATAAGGCATGATCGATCCAAGACTGAACCTTGCCCCGGAAAAGATCGGCCACATCCATATCATGGGCATAGCTGGCACGGCGATGGCTGCCCTCGCCGGCATGCTGCTCAAATCGGGATACATGATCAGCGGCAGCGACCGGCAGATCTATCCGCCGATGTCGGATTTCCTCGCCCACCTGGGGATTACTTTGTGCAGCGGCTATGCCGCGGAGAATCTTACCCCCCGGCCCGATCTGGTCATCGTCGGCAACGTCATCACCCGCGCTAACCCGGAGGCCGTGGCCCTGGTCGCAGCGGGCATCCCCTACCTTTCCCTTCCCCAGGCCCTGGCCCATTTCTTCATTCAAGGCCGCACCTCGCTGGTCGTGGCGGGCACCCACGGCAAGACCACCACCGCCTCCCTGCTGGCCTCGTGCCTGTACCGGGCCGGTCTCGACCCGACCTTTATGATCGGTGGCATCGTCCGCGAATTCGAAGGCAATTTCCGCCTCGGCAACGGCCCCTATTTTATCGCCGAGGGCGACGAGTACGATACTGCTTTTTTCGACAAGGGCTCGAAATTTCTCCATTATCAACCGAAGATTGCGATCCTCACCTCGATCGAATTCGATCACGCCGACATCTTTGCCGACCTCGACGCGATCAAGCAAACCTTCCGCAGGTTTGTCGAACTGCTCCCGGCGGACGGCCTGCTCGTGGCCTGTCTCGACGATCCGAACGTCGCCGAGATAGCAGCCCATGCCGGATGCCCGGTCCAGGGTTATGGCCTTGCCGACTCCCATTTCTGGGCACTTGCCGATGTCCGGGTTGAGGAAGGGCTGACCCGCTTTTCCGTCTTCCGCCATGGGGAGAAATGGGCCGACCTCTCGGTGCGCCTGCCCGGTCGGCACAACTGCCTGAACAGTCTGGCCGTCACCGCCGTGCTCAATCATCTCGGTCTCGGCCCGGAGGGGATCGAGGCTGGTCTGTCATCTTTTGCCGGGGTCAAGCGGCGGCAGGAGGTCCGCGGCATCGAGGCCGGGGTGACGGTCATCGACGATTTCGCCCACCACCCGACCGCCGTCCGGGAGACCCTCAACGCCCTGAAGGCCGCCTATCCCGGAAGACCTTTGATCGCCGTCTTTGAACCGCGCACCAACTCTTCAAGAAGGGCGATTTTCCAACAGGATTATGTCAGGGCCTTCGCTGCCGCCGATGCGGTACTGCTGCGGGAACCGCTGCCCCTGGCCAATGTGCCGGATGGTGAGCTTTTCTCATCGTCGCAGTTGGCGGCAGACCTGCGGCAAAACGGTCAGGCTGAGGCTCGGGCCTTTGCCGATACCGATACCCTGCTGACTCATCTCGAGATGTCGGTCAATAGCGGCGATGTAGTCGCCATCCTGTCAAATGGCGGATTTGACAATATCCATGTCCGGCTTCTGGCGATCCTGAAAAAGCGGGGAAACTGAAGGTCAAGCAGAGAGGTCTCTGCATGCGGTGCCAGCGAAGGGGCGAATGACGGGAAACCTGCCCGGGCCCCTTTTCAATCCGAATTGATCAAGGGGCCTATCTGCTTCCGGAGGTCGGCGACCAGGGCCGCGTAATCGATGCGGGGATCCCCGGCCTTGCCCCGCTCCTCGATTTGCAGCGCCAGCTTGGCGCAGTCATCGAGACCGAGATTGAGCAGGGCCCCCTTCATCGTATGCCCGGCCTTGCCGAGGGCGATCAGGTCATCCTGGCCGAGAACCCGTTCCATATTGGCCATATGTGAAGAAAGGATACCGATGAAGCCCGGCAGCATCTCCTTCACCTGCTCGGGAGAGAGGTGAAACTGGTCGCAGAGATACAGGCTGATCTGGTCGATACGTTGTTGTGCGGACATGACAGTCCCCTCTATTGTCTTCAGTCGACGCGGATCCGGTGTTTCCTGTCGAGCAACTGCAATTCCCGGAGGTGGGAGAGGAGCCGGTCCCTGGCGATCGGCTTGGTGAGATAGGCATCGCACCGTCCCTGGGTGAATGCCTCAAGGATACTGCGGGAGTCGTCGAGGGCCGTGGTCATGATCACCCTGGTCGCCGCCATCCCGTCTATCTCCCTGGCCTCCTCCATGGTGCGGATCGTCGTCAGCACTTCCTGGCCATCCATCTCCGGCATCCTGATGTCGAGGCAGACAAGGTCCATACCAGCGCAATGCCGTTGCAGGCATCCAGACCTTTTCGCGATATTCTGCAGTGCCATGGGATCTCGTAGAAGTTCCTAGGGCGAACGAGCTTGCCTGAAACCGTTTGCGTGGTATAACCGTCAATTAAAAAGGATATAGCTAAATGGATTTTTGTCAAAGACTTTTCCGCTCGAGGTCGACAGAATGCTGCTCCGGAGAGTAACCCGCCTCATCGCCCGCAATGGGCTCCTCAACCCGAACGATACCGTGATCATCGGGGCTTCGGCGGGACCCGACTCCACCGCCCTCCTTGTCCTGCTCTCGGAAATCGATCTGGCCCTCGACTGCCTCGCCGTCTATATCGACCACGGCCTGCGTCCCCAGGAGACTGAGATGGAAATCGAGACGGTCAGGAGGCTTGCGCTGAGGTTCGGCACCCGGTTCTGCTGTAAAGCCATTCCAGTCGAGGCGACTGCCAGGGTAAACGGCTGGTCGATCGAAGAGGCCGCCAGGACTCTCCGCTACCGGGCCCTTGAAACGATCAGGACGGAAGCCGGGGGCGCGGCCATCGCCGTCGCCCATACGGCGGACGACCAGGTCGAGGAATTTCTGCTGCGCACGATCAGGGGCAGCGGCAGAAAAGGCCTGGCGGGAATGCCTTATCGCCAGGGCCATATCATCCGTCCCCTGCTCGGTGAGTCGAAACAGACCCTGATCCATTTTCTCCAGGAAAGACATACCCTCTTCTGTCTTGATTCGTCGAACCATGACCGCCGCTTTCTCAGGAACCGGGTGCGGCTCGATCTCCTGCCGGCACTCGCAAAGGATTTCAACCCGGCGATCCGCAGGACGATCCTGCAGACCATGGACATCCTGCGGCAGGAGGAAGACCTCCTCGACACTCTGACCAAAACCGCCCTGCAGCCGCTGCCGCAGTTCAACCATCGGGAACAGGAAGAAGAGCACAAGCAGCAGCTGGCAGTCCCCTTGACCCTCTTTGCCGGTCAGCACCCCGCCATCCGCCGCAGGATGCTCGAGCAGCTCGCCTGGCGGATGGAAGCGCGGCTCGGCTTTCGCCAGATCGAACTATTGCTCTCGTTGATTGAGGGAGGGGAAAACGGCGGCGAGGTGCATCTGGGGGGCGGGCTGCGCGCCAAAAAATCGGCAGGCGGCCTGCTCTTCTCGTACCCAAGGGGGAGAACGGCCTTCAGGGGCAGCGGCCGCGAGAATGTGCGGATCGATACCGCTATTTCCGGACCGGGGACGTATGTCATCTCCGGGATCGGCAGGATCCTGACACTTGCCATCGAAGAACGGCCGCCATCGCTCCGGCAGCACGACAGGCTCTTTGTCGATGCCGGCAAGATCGCCTTCCCCCTGCGCTTGCAGGCGATTGCCGCCGGTCAGCGGTTCACCCCGCTCGGCCTGAGCGGCAGCAAGAAGGTCAACCGGTTTTTGAGCGATCGCGGCATCCCGGCAGAGAGACGCCGCCTCTACCCGGTCCTCTGTTCACAGGGCCGGATCATCGCCCTGCCCGGTCTCGCCGTCGACGATGAGTACCGGATAACAGCGACCACCCGCAGCGTGCTGGCCATCGACTGGCGGCAACTGCCGCCCGAGACGGATCAGCCGGCCGGCTCCGCGCTATGATTTCTATGATTTCTTTCGCAGGATGCGTTTATCGCCGATCCTGATCGTCAATTTGATGCGATCGAAATATTCGAGGATCGGGATGGAAAATTTCCTGGTCAGACCGGTGAGGTTCTTGAACCCCGGGGCATCGATCTCTCCCTCCCGGCTGATATAGTCCTGAATAGCGGTGATCAGGCCATCGATGGTTTCCTTCGAGAAATAAAGGCTTTCGCTGATCTTCACCAGCTTTCCTTCCCGCAGCTGCAGGTCGACCACCTGTTTGACCTGGTTTTCCGGGTAGTTGGCGAAATGCTCCATGGTCTCCTTGAGGGTCGGGGTAAAGAGCCCCTTCTCCCGGTACCAGCTGTTGATCTCCCGCTGCAGTTCCTCCTCGTCGGCCTTCAAAGCCACCTGGTGGCCGACCAAACGAACCAGCGACTCCTCCTGCACCACCGTCTCCTTACGCAGCAGGTCATTGAGGCAGAAGCTGAAGACCTTCAGGTCGACCCTCCGGCCCAGCCCGGAGCGCAGTTCCTCCTTGGAGAGTCCTGCCTGCAGCGGATTGTCGCGATGATAGGCGGTAAGGTTGTCGACCAGGGTCTGGCGAACGGCGTCGGCCACATCGGCGGCGAGATAACGCTGGCTGGCGGAATCGACGACTACGATGCGGCGGGTCGACAGGGGCGGTTCAAGTACCTTTTTCAGGTGCTTGCCGAACAGCCCAAGGCGGATGGCGAGATCGTCGAAGGTCAGCCCCCTGGCCCCGCTCTCCTTCAGAAAGAGCAGGGTTTTATCTTCAAGACTGCCCTGCCTGAGTATCTGGAAGACTTCCCGGTTGTACTGCCGGTCAGCCTCGGTCAGTCTTTTGCGTTTGCGCGGTGAGAGATTGCCGAGGACCGTGCCGCCGCCGATGGTCGAAACCGGCGAATAACTGCGGATGACATAACGGTCGCCGGGCCAGACCGCCACCGGCTGTTCCAGCAGGATCTGAATGCCAGTCTCTTCCCCCGGCTCCAGTTCATCCCGGTCGAGCAGCGAGACGCGGCCGATCAGCTCGGCGGTGCCCAGATGCACCCGGACCCGGCTCCGGTGCTTCAGGGCCTTGGCGTTCGAGGCCAGATAGAGCAGCTCGCAGTCGAGCATATAATTGGCCTGCAGTGAGCCCGGGGTCGCCAGGACCATGCCCCGCTCGACCTGGGCGGTATCAACCCCCTGGAGATTGATGGCGGTCCGGTGCCCGGCCTCGACCTCGTCGACCGACTGGGAATGGACCTGGATGCCGCGCACCTTGGCGACCAGATCGCTCGGGTAGAAGCGCAGTTCCTCGCCAACGGCGGTGCGGCCGGAGATTGAGGTGCCGGTCACCACCGCCCCGAAGCCCTTCATCGCGAAAATCCGGTCGACCGGCAGGCGGAAGGGGCCGAAGACCTCCTGGAAAATATGCTGCCGGACATAGGTGTCGATCACCTCAAGGACCTTGTCGATCCCCTCGCCGGTGGTCGAGGAGACAAAGACCAAAGGAGCGTCCTCGAGGAAACTGCCGACGCAGAACTGGCGGATTTCATCCTCGACCATCTCCAGCCATTCCTCCTCCACCAGGTCCTTCTTGGTGACGATGATCATCCCCTGTTTGACCCCGAGAAGCCGGCAGATCTCGAAATGTTCGCGGGTCTGGGGCATGATCCCCTCGTCGGCGGCGACAACGAGGAGGCCGAGATCGATTCCGGTGGCACCGGCCAGCATCGTCCGCACGAATCCCTCGTGACCCGGGACGTCCACCACCCCAACAGTGCCGACGCCCTCGATCTCCAGGGGAGCGAAGCCGAGCTCGATGGTGATGCCGCGCTTCTTCTCTTCGGGGAG
>JANMSX010000121.1:0-2409 GCA_031389785.1 Desulfobulbaceae bacterium
TGCCTGTGCATGTGCTCTTCGTCAGTGAATCGTTTGCCCGGGGTGTTCCAAAGGCAACATTGCTGCTGGCCCTGGCCGCCGCAGTGAGTTGGCTGGTACAGACGAAAATGGCTGCCCGGCGAAAGCAGCAGGTCGCCGGGAAAAAATAGAGGGAAAGTCAAGTTTGCTTTTTACCGCCTTCTCATTATTGTCTTCCTACCGAGCGGCAGTGCGACTGTCACGCCGCAGATGCATACAGCCCTTACAGGTCATTCTCTCAAAGGAGGATATTATGAAAAGATTGAGTTTTGCAGCCGTTGTCCTGTTTTTTCTGTTTGCAAACGCCGTGAACCTGTCCGCCGCGGCCCGCACCTGGGAAATCGATACGCCCCATTCGAATTTTTATTTCACTGTCGATCATGTTTTCTCCAAGGTGCGCGGCCAGTTCAACAATTTTTCCGGCGAGGTGAAGTTCGATCCCGGCAATCTGGCCGACAGCAGGTTCTTTTTTGAGATCAAGATCGATTCCATTGACACCAATATCGCCAAACGTGATAAGCATCTGCTGTCCGCCGATTTTTTCGATGCCGGCAAATTTCCGGTAATGACCTTTGAATCTGTGAAGATCACCAATGCCGGCAACAACCTCTACGAGGTGGCCGGCAAATTCACCATCAAGGGCGAGTCGCACGACCTGGTCCTGCCCCTGACCCTTGCCGGCGTCAAGGCTCATCCGGCCATGGAGGGGAAAAATGTCGCCGGCTTTAACGGGACGGTGACCATTGACCGCCTGGCCCACAAGGTCGGCGACGGCAAGTTTCATAAAATGGGCCTGGTCGGCAAGGATGTGGAAATCCTCGTCACCCTGGAAGTGCTGAGCGACAAATAATCACCCCGCCAGCCGCCTGCAGGTTGCTGCGAGCGAAAATGTCAGCAGGGCCTGAGACTGCGGGCGGCCTTTGCTTTTGCTCTCCTCACTCCATCTGCACCTTCGGCCCGAAATTGGAATATTGCATGGCCTGAGCATATCCATGCGGCAGGGAGGCCGGCCATAATGGGCCTCTCCACCGGAGAATGCCCCCTCCCTGTCAAGGTGGAATTTTCATTATGGAGCGTTGCATATCCTGATTGCAGCCGGCCATCTCACGGCAATGCCGATGCCCCCGAATCCCTGCGAACCGACACCATTTTTTTCTTCTCACCCCGTTGCTTTCCGCTCCGGTGATCATACAATTTAACAATCGAGCAGACACGAGTGTCTGTTCAAACGATAAATTTCCTGCTTATAAAAAATATGTGAAACCAATATATTAGAATATCAACCAGGAGGTACGCCATGACACGAGCAATCCCGACAGGCTATCAAAGCCTCACACCCATGTTCATATTCAAGGATGTGCGTGAGGCCATAGAATTCTACCAACGGGCATTCGGCGCAGAAGAACGGTTCGCTATGCCTTGTCCGGACGGCAAGGGGGTGATGCACGCCGAGATCCGGATCGGCACCTCAATCATCATGATGGGCGAAGAAAGCCCGAGGTGTCCCTCTAAAAGCGCAGAAACCCTCGGCGAATCCCCCATCAGCTTTTATATTTATGTCAAGAACGTCGACGAGGCCTTCACGGTCGCCGTTGAAGCAGGCGCCGAGGTCCGGATGCCGGTGGCGGACATGTTCTGGGGGGATAGGATGGGTGTGGTGCAGGACCCGTTCGGTTACACCTGGAGCATCGCCAGCCATACCAGGGATCTGACGCCTGAGGAAATCGAGGAAGGCGCGAAGGCCTTTTGTACCGAGATGGCTGAGAAGTAGGCTGCCGAAGAGGCGATTTGCTACAGGAACGGGGCGTTGAGATTGCCCCTTCAGGGGTACATCAGATATGGTCATGTCCATGATCACCTGCCGATGTACCCTGAATTCCGTGGTAGAGGAGGAATCCATGAACACCACAACAGAAAGCCCTGTCGGCACGTCTGCGGGGCAGGAGTTGGTCATCACCCGGATCTTCGACGCACCGCGTGAACTCGTATGGAATGCATGGACTGAGCCCGGGCGCCTTATGCGCTGGTGGGGGCCGAAAAATTTCACCACGCCATTCTGCACCATCGACCTGCGGATCGACGGCACGTATCTCAACTGCATGCGCTCGCCCGAAGGCCGGGATTATTGGAGCACTGGTGTGTACCGGATAATCAAAGCGCCTGAGCTCCTGGTCTGCACCGACAATTTTGCCGATGAGATCGGCAACATAGTCGCGGCCTCGCACTATGGAATGAGCGGCGATTGGCCACAGGAACTATTAATAACGGTCAACTTTGAGGAGCAGGAAGGCAAGACAAGGCTCATCCTGCGGCATACCGGCATCCCTGCCGGTGAGATGAGTGACCTGACCGAGGCCGGCTGGAACGAATCCTTCGATAAGCTGACTGAAA
>JANMSX010000032.1:0-9864 GCA_031389785.1 Desulfobulbaceae bacterium
AGGAACTATTAATAACGGTCAACTTTGAGGAGCAGGAAGGCAAGACAAGGCTCATCCTGCGGCATACCGGCATCCCTGCCGGTGAGATGAGTGACCTGACCGAGGCCGGCTGGAACGAATCCTTCGATAAGCTGACTGAAAGCCTGATGACCGAGCGGAAACTGCCGTGAGCCCCTTGCAAAAGCCGGTTCACTGTTTTACACGTCCTCTTTCCGACCTGCCTTCAGTAGCCATTTACCATGACGAGTTGATCCGCAGTTTATACACGACATCGTCATTTTCAAACCCGCCGCCATTTTCACCATAACCGCATTTTCTTCCTACTAGATTGATATAACTCAATAAAGATATTGGAAAGCGGCACCTCCCAACGTTTTAGTCCTCGCGGAAAATCTGCCAGGAAGAAGTGTAAAGAAAGTGTACACAATTCGATCATCACCCGGTGGTTGCACTTGAGTTTGCCTGAATAATTTCTTCAGGTCTTACCTGATCACCGATATTATCATAACCGTTTGGCAGGCGTGTGGCTTTCAATGGAATGCTGGACATTATTTTCGGCATCTCTGAAGATTGGGTGATGTCCCCATTTCATTGACATAGCGCTGGATAGGCCAGCAGCTCAGAAAGCGTCCACCGATGATCCGCCACGTTTGCCGCCATAGCCGGGGTCTTGGGTCGGAAGATCCGATCTACACCACGGCTGAGCGTTTCGTGGGGCCGGATCAAATTGTAGCAGGCCACACAGATGGCGAACTTGGCTTTCAACCAGCGCATAGAACGGGCAACGGTCGGCGCTTTGCGTGTCAGATGAGCATCCCATAACCGCCAATCCAAGTTTGTACGTTCGATATACGCAGTATTGATCGTCTGACTGGGTGAGTTTGCCAATCGAGCGGAAACGTGTTGCTCGCTCCCGTGGACTATCTTGCGTTCGACTTTGATCACATGTGCACCTTGGCGCGTCTTATGAACAGTGGCATACTGCAGATCCGCATCAACCACCTTTTCTGGATTCGGAGGCCGTCCCGGCTTGCCCGTCGGCGTCAGCGGAACCAGTTTGTGAAACAGTTCGCCCAGAACCGTGCCGTAATGCGGCAGTTCATCCGATACAAACAGGGGCTTGCCTTGACAGCGGTCGGTCAAATCCTTCAGCAGCTGGCAGGCATCGTTCAGTTCACGTCCACCAATCCAGAACGTAATCAGCAGGCGCGTGGGGGCGTCGATGGCTGTCCAGATCCACGTCCGTCCGTACTGGCGCTCGAGGTCTTCGGCACTGCCAGAATTTTTCTTTTTTTTACGAAGGTCCATAGCTCGTCGAGTTGCACCTCGGTCATGTTCAGCGAAGTCAACAGACCGGAAAGTACATGGGCACAATGCTCTCCGGCCCGCAAGATCACCCGGTTGACTGTGTCCTTGTCAAGCTCCAGGAGGCGTGCGGTTGCTCGTACGCCTACTCCCTCAGCCGCATGGTGAATAATCTGCCGGATCGTTTCGGCCGGTAGATGCATGCCAAACAGGGCGCTGGACTGGGTGGCGGCAAATCGCTTACCGCAGGTTCGGCAGTAAAGCAGTTCCCGGTTATTATCCTTGCCATACCTACCGCGAACGGCGATGTTGCCCTGATGCCGCAGGCCGTAATCCTTGCATTGTACGTTGGGACAGAAATATTGCTCAAGATCGCTCATAGATTGCCTCCAGTGCATGATTAATTCGATCAAGGCAATTATAATACAAGCTGGAACCATTTGACTAACTGGGAAATGGCAGGAGCCATATTTGAAAATGGCGGAGAGGGAGCCTGGATTTGCGAGATATCGGTCCCCAGACAACGGCGGACCCCGGCGGTGGAATGACCCCCGCCCTGCGCAAAGCACCGGGCGGGGGCAACGGGATTAAAAATTCCAGAAAGAATCGAGGGTTTCTCCATCGATATCCCACACCACGTTATGGGGCGGGAGGGGTTCTTCACTGAAGAATTCGGGAAGCCGGTCATCCTTGCTGGTAAAACCGGCGGCCAGGTTGAATGCCCTTTCGGTCTTCAGGATTGTCTTGCCGAGGTTGGTGACATCGTCGGCGACGAGATTGATATCGAACCTGGCATTGATCATATCGATCAGTGCGGGCAGGCAGTTGGCATCATCCAGGGCGGCAAAGGCAATGAACAGGCACATGCCGGTTGAATCGATGGCGGCGGTGGCGATCTGCAGGTTGCGCGACAGTTCGACCTGCCCCTCCTTGCTCAACGGGTCAAGCTTTCCGCCCACCCCGAGGATGTTGGTGGCGATGGTGTAGCCCATGGTGTGGTCCGCCCCCTGGGTCGAGGTGGCGTAGGTGACGCCGATTCCCTTGACGGCGCGCGGGTCGTAGGCCGGGATGGCCTGGTTTTTGACCACCGCCACCCGGGTCATGCCGAAGGCCCGACCGACTGAACCGGCACCGTTGCCGATAATCCGGCCCAGGGCTGTCCCCTTGCCTATTTCTTCCCGGAGGATGCGGCAGACGCCGGGGCCGTCGCCAAATTTGAGGACACCCGCTTCCATGGCCACCCCGAGGGCCACCGATGTTTCGATGGTGTCAAGCCCCAGGTCGTCCAGGATATGATCGGCCTCGGCGATATCGTCCAGGTTGTCGACACAGCAATCAGCTCCCAGAGCCCAGATCGACTCATATTCAAAGCCTGAGGTTTTGTACTTTTTGCTCGCATCGTTGTAGACCTGCGAACACTTGATGACACAGCCGGGATGGCAGTTATGCTGCGGTTTGCCGCCACGCTCGACGATCGTGTCGTACATGGTTTCGCCGGAGATCTTCTCATGTCCCTCGAACTGGCCGCCGGTGAAATTGCGCGTCGGCAGGGCTCCGGCCTCGTTGATGATGTTGACCAGGACATTGGTGCCGTACTGGCCGAGCGCCTTGCTGATCGGGTTGTCGATCAGGGACTTGGCAAAGGCGCGGTTGGCCTCCTTGAACTGATCCGGCCGGGCGATGGCCACTTTCGCATCCGTGGGTTCTACCGCGATGAACTTCACCCGCTTGGCGCCCATAACCGCGCCGAGGCCTCCCCGGCCGCCTGAACGAACCTTGCCGTCCGGGTCCTTGACCGAGATATTGGCGGCGGTCATCCGCATTTCGCCGGCAGGACCTATAGTGATGACGCCGACCCCGCCGCCCAGACGTTTTTCCACCGCCTCGACGACTGCGAAATTGCCCTTGCCGACCAGCTCCTTTTCCTCCTCAATGGTCACGCCGGAGGCGGACACCCGCAGGCCGTACCATTTGTCCCCTTCCGGTTTTCCTTCGATGATCAAGGCCTTGACCCCGAGTTTGGCAAGCATCTGGCTTGAGGTGCCGCCGGAGTTGGCCTCCTTGATGGTGCCGGTGAGCGGGCTTTTGGCGCCACAGGAGAGGCGGCCGGAATTCGCGGCAGGGGTTCCGGACAGCAGACCGGGAGCAAAGACCAGCTTATTGTGCGACCCCAGCGGGTGGCAGGTGGGCTCGACCTCAGCCGCGACAACGGTGGAAGTGAGTCCCCGGCCGCCCAGCCCCATCCATTCGGCAGGAACTTCTTCCTCCCGGCAGGTCAGATCGGACATATTGACACGGATAATTTTATCAGCCATTCATTTTCTCCTCTATTGCTTCAAAACCAAAGGGGCACAGGACTAGCCGGTGCCCCTGGAAGGGTGATTACTATGAAAGTGATTGATTACAGGGCGGCCTTGTAGATGGCTTTGACGTCATCATCCTTGGGTGTGCGCGGGTTGGTGAAACCGCAGGCATCTTTCTGGGCGTTGATCGTCATGGTATCGATGTCCTCGGCCTTGACCTTCTTGCCGTAGCGTTTGCCAAGTTCGATGAGTCCATCGGGAATGCCGATATCGACTGAAAGCTTGCGGATGGCGACCAAGGCCAGTTCCGCGGCATCCCTGGGCGCAAGTCCCTTGACATTCTCACCCATCAGTTCGGCGATCTTGATGAAGCGATCCATCTTGGCAATGAGATTGAACTTGCTGACATGCGGCAGGAGGATGGCGTTGCATTCGCCGTGCGGGAGATCGTAAAAACCGCCAAGCTGGTGGGCCATGGCGTGGACGTGCCCGAGGCTGGCGTTGTTGAAGGCCATGCCGGCAAGATACTGGGCGAAACACATACCTTCCCTGGCGACGATATCCTGGCCATTGGCCACGGCTGGACGCAGGTGCTGGGCGATCAGTTCGATAGCCTTCTCCGCGGCCGAGTCGGTCATCGGGGTGGCGATGGTCGATACATAAGCCTCGACCGCATGAGTCAGGGCGTCCATGCCGGTAGCGGCGGTCAGGGCCGGAGGCATGCCGACCATCAGCAGCGGGTCGTCCAGGGCGATGCCCGGGGTCACCCGCCAGTCGACAATGGCCATCTTCACCTTCCTGCTGGTATCGGTGATGATACAGAAACGGGTCATCTCCGAGGCCGTACCGGCGGTGGTGTTGACGGCGACATAGGGCGGCATCGGCTTAGTGGACTTGTCCACACCTTCAAAGTCATGGATCTTGCCGCCGTTGGCGATCACCAGACCGACGCCCTTGCCGCAGTCATGGGCGCTGCCGCCGCCGAGGGTGATCAGGCTGTCGCACTTGTTCTTCTTGTAAACCTCGACGCCGGCATGAACATTGGTGTCGGTCGGGTTGGGGATGGTCTCATCATAGACCACGTAGCTCATCTTCGCCTCATCCAACAGATCGGTGATCTGTTTGGTGATGCCGGCGCCGGTGATGCCCTTGTCGGTGACGATTAACGGCTTGCTGCCGCCAAGTGCTTTGATTTTGCCGGGGATCTCTTTGCTGGCGCCGATGCCGATCAGCGTTACACTGGGAATGAAATATCCGTAAACTTGTTCGCGAATTGCCATAATGCTACCTTCCTTTTGATTTGTGCTGGGTTGTCGAGGGCTGTTGCCTGTTCCATATTGCCTCTTAATGCGCGCACAATACATCTAGCAAATACCATGCCAAATGTATTTCATCACAAAATCATAATCATACGGAAAGAGATGGTCAATGGGATGGGATTTTTTGTCCCCCCATCAGCGGCGGAACGGTCGCTGGAGGATTGGCCGGATAACGGAAGACTGCCATAAACATACAGAAAATGACAGAAAGGGAGGGCTGGGTCAAAATGACCCGGCTGATGTCTGTTTTGGGTTGGAATGACCCATGGGGGAAATCAGGGCACAGGGGCCTGCCGCCCCGGGCCGTGCCGGCTGTCAGTGGATGGCGTATTCGCTGAGTTTGCGGTACAGGGTCTTCCTGCTGATGCCCAGGGTTTCCGCGGTCTTCTGCCGATTGCCGTCATGAAAACCGAGAATTTTAAGGATATGCTGCCGTTCGACGGATTCCAGGGTGAGGTTGGCCTCCCCGGCTTCGGCGGCGATCACCAGTTCCCGGGGCAGGCATCGCTCGGTGATCAGGCCGTTTTCCGCGAGTATGATCGAGCGTTCGAGGACGTTGCGCAATTCCCGGACATTGCCGGGCCAGTTATAGCGGAGGATGCAGGCCATGGCGCCGTCGACGATCCGATACGGCCTGCTCTCCGGACTCAGGGTTGTGACGAAATAGTTGACGAGCAGCGGCAGATCCTCCTTTCTGCTGCGCAGGGGCGGGATTTCTATGGTGAAGGCGTTGATCCGGTGAAACAGGGCCTCGTTGAACCGCCCCTGCTCCACCTCTTCGGCGAGGCGGCGGTTGGTGGCGAAGAGAAAGCGGATATTGACCCGGCGTTCCTCTTTCTCGCCGACCCTCCGGTAGGTCTGGGTCTCCAGGGCCCTGAGCAGGGAGGCCTGGACCTCGCCCGGCAGGTCGCCGATTTCATCGAGAAACAGGGTGCTGTCGTGGGCAAAGGACAGAAGCCCTTCCCGCGACTCGTCCGCCCCGGTGAACGAGCCCTTGACGTGGCCGAACAGCTCGCTGCGGGCCAACTCCCGTTGCAAGGTCGCACAGTTCTTGGCGATCATCGGATTGCCGGCGCAGGCCGAACGCAGGTGGATCAACCGGGCGACCACATCCTTGCCGACCCCCGATTCACCGGTGATAAGCACCGGAATCCTGGCCGGTGCGACCTTGTCGATCAAAAAATGGATATCGCGGATGGCCTGGGAATTGCCGATGAACTTCACCGGCGTCCGGACGCTGTCGGCATTGTGCCTGAGCATGGCATTTTCCCGGGACAGCATGACCCGCTGGTAGGCCTTCTCGACCACCAGGTCGAGTTGGTCGAGGTTGAACGGCTTGCGGATGAAATCGCAGGCCCCGAGCTTCATGGCCTCGACGGCACTGTCGATATCGCCATGACCGGTGATCATGATCACTTCAATATGGGGGATCGACTCCCGGATGCGGATCAGCAGATCAAGACCGGTAACATCGGGCAGCCGCAGGTCCATGATGACGACATCGAACCAGTGGTCCCGCACCATGGCCATCGCCTGCGTCCCACAGTCGGCGACATGCACCTCGCGCCCGGAATTGGCAAGTTCCTTCTGCAGCAGCCGGCGTATCGGCTCCTCATCATCGATCACCAGGATGTGGTATCTGTCTTTTTCCATCACCTCTCCATACCCGGCAGAAAAACGCGAAAGGCCGACCCCCGGCCCACTTCGCTCGTCACCTGGATCTCTCCGCGGTGATTCTTGACGATGGTGTAACAGGTCGCAAGACCTATACCGATCCCTTTACCGACCGGCTTGGTGGTGAAGAACGGCTCGAAGAGCTTATCCTGCACCTCCAGCGGGATGCCGCAGCCGGTATCCTCGATGACCAACTCCACTCCGTCCTCTTCGACGGCCACTGTGGTTATGCTGATGGTGCCATCCGTACCGGTGGCATCGAAGGCGTTGGCCATCAGGTTGATGATCACCTGCTTCAGCTGGGACTCGTCACCGAGGATCATCGGCAGCTGCGGGGCAAGATCAGTCTTGACCAGGATATTCTGCTGGGCCTTGAAATGGTGTTTGAGGATGAACAGGGTGTCGCGGACGCACTGGTTGATATCCACCGGATTCAGGCTCGATGCCACCGGGCGGCTGAAGGTCAGCAGGGTCTGGACGATATCCTTGCAGCGCAGGCACTCATTAATGATGGTCTGGGTATACTCTTCGAATTCCGCCGCGAGTTCAGCATCGACCTGGCCCCGCAGCCTGTCGATCCGCCGCCGCAGCCCTTCGGCGAAACCGTTGATGGCGGTCAGCGGGTTGTTTATCTCATGGGCCACGCCGGCGGCCAAGGCCCCGACCGTCGCCATCTTCTCGGCCTGGTAGAACTGGGCCTGATACTCCTTTTCCAGAGTGACATCCCTCTTGAACAGCAGCACCTGCCGCTTGCCGGCCTGTTCGGTCTTCAGCGGGGAGGCGATGATTTCATAGTGCCGGTACTTGCCGGCCACTTTGTAGATGAACATCTCCTTGACGATCTCGTCCCGGTCCAGGGCGCGAAGGGCCGGGCAGTCATCGCACCTGCCCTTTTCACCGCGCAGCACCTCGTGGCAGTGAAGCCCGGTCGGATCGACGCCCGGATACCAGTCGTGAAACACGTGGTTGACCCGCTGCACGATCAGATCCTCCGAGAGAACGACCATCAGATCGGTGATCCCGTCCAGCAGGGCCTGAATTTCCTTGCGTTTTTCCTCCAATTCGAGGTTCGACCGCTTCAACTGCGCGACCTTCTGCTGCAGTTCCTGGTAAAAGCCGAGTTTGCTGTGCTCAATGCCGATCAGATCTTCAAGGGTGGTCACACCGGACATCACCAGACCTCCTCACAGATCTTCAACAGTTCCTCCCATGAGGCCAGGCGTGGGTTGGTGAGGTTGCAGGCGTCATTGATCGCCATCTTGCAGATGGGTTCCAGGTGCTTGCGGTCTTCCTCGCCGATCTCGTCCCGCAGACGGAGGGAGACGTCGAATGAGGCGAAGAATTCCTGCAGCTTGTCGATGCCGGCCAGGGCGGTATCCCGGTCCGAGCCCTTCTGGCCCTTGAGGATGATGCGGCCGATGTCGGCCATTTTGCCGACGCAACTGTCGAGATTGAACCGCATTACCGAGGTCAGCAGGATCGGGTGGACGACTCCGTGCCGCAGGTCGAAGTGCCCTCCCAGCGAATGGGCAAGGGCGTGCTCGGCGCCGAGGCCGGCATTGCTGAAGGCCATGGAGGCCGAAACCGCGGCAATGCTGAGCTGTTCCAGGGAATCGAGCGACCTGGTCTCGACGGCATGCTTCAGGTTCTTATGAATCAGCTCGATCGCCTTCAGCGAGTGCATCTCGGTGAACGGCGAGGCGATGACCGACAGGTAGGCCTCGGTGGCATGGGCGAGGGCGTCGATGGCGCTCTGGATGATCAGGGTCTCGCTCTTGGTCCGCAGGATGAGCGGGTCGATGATGGAGATATTGGGGACCAGGGTGCGGGTGATGATCGACATCTTCACCCCCCGTTTCATGTCGGTGATGATGCAGAACTGGGAGATATCGGAGCCGCTGCCCGCAGTGGTGGTGATCAGGACCATCGGCGGCAGCGGCCGCTGCACCTTGTTCGCCCCTTCATAGTCGCGGATCCGGCCGCCGTTGTTGGCGAGGATGGCGATACCCTTGGCCGTGTCCATAGGGCTGCCGCCGCCGATGGCGATGATCACGTCCGCCCCGTTCTTCAGGTACATCTCGGCGCCCTGCTCGACTTGATAATCCCTGGGATTGGAGGACACTCCGTGATAGTAGACCCACTCGATACCCTCCTTTTCGAGGATGTCCATGAGCCGCTGCAGCCAGCCGGCCTTCTCGATCCCGTCGTCACTGACCAGAAAGACCTTTCTGGCCCCCAGCCTGAGGGCGCATTGACCGGCGTAGTTGAGGCTGCCCCGGCCGAAGATGATCTCGGGGATGGCAAATTTGGTTATGTTCATCTCTTCCCTCTTCAGCCCTTGGTTCCCGCGGCATCTCCTGCGCGACTTCCCTGCGAACGGGGCAGGTTTCCAGCGGCCGTCTCCGGTCGATACTGGAAATCGAAGATGCCGCCCGACAGCAGCGCAATATTATTGATAATAAAAGAAAAACAATAGATTATCCATGATACGGACGACAAGAAAACTGCTCTCGGATTTCCGTCAAAATTGCCCCTCGTCGGCTTAAGTGACTTAAGTACTACATTCAGCCTATCTCGCTTCTTTGCTCCTTGCAAGCTTTTTGCGGCACCGCCACCGCCGGCCTCCGGCACCGATGAGCAGACCTCGAACACACCCGAAATCAGCCTGGAGGGCTGCAACCTGGCCTGGGATTTCTCCCCCGCTACGCCGTTTTCCCCTGATATCGACAGAGCATCGATGGATGTTCGGATTTTACGTCAGGATGGGGTGGAAAATGCTCTGCATAAATTGAATAACCCACCTTGCCGAGGCATATTGTGGCAGTGATTCTGTTGCCGGCCCTGATGATTGCTCATGGCCGCGGTGCGGCCGATGCTGTCGAAGGTAAAGAGTTGTCCTTTTTCAAAGCGGTCCTGTCAGGCATCGTTGTTGCCATGGGAGATCGAATATTTTGTTGGGTGACGATCCGGCCATCAGCCCGGTAACAGGCGGCGATCTCTCCTACGTTCTGACCGCTGACCTCCTGCAGCACACCGCAAGGCTGTAATAGAGGTAACTGGTGTTTTCTTTATAGTGACAGCAGCGCCTTGATCCTGTCGATCGTCCGAGGGGCGGAACCCTCGTAGTGGTAATGCCGACTGCCGGATTATGCCGCGTCGACATTACACAAGGGGCCTGATTGCGTAGGATCTATAATTCTAATCTTTTGGTCAGTCGGCATAATCAAAGACTCTCGAGGAAGGCAAGCAAAGGGTCTGGAGGT
>JANMSX010000080.1:0-4707 GCA_031389785.1 Desulfobulbaceae bacterium
AACGGATAAACTCTCAGGCAAACTTGCGGCAACGGCTGGATCACATGGAGTCTCCAACCTTTTCGCTAGGAGCCTGTCGGATTATGCCCTTTTCCCCCATATCTTCGTTATCTTGGAAAATTAATGCTCGCAATATCATCTATATGGCTGCGCTTAATTTCCCAAGATGCCTCGATTTGAGAAAAAATTGCTATAATCCGACAGGCTCCTAGTGGTGTGCCGACGTATCACTACTTCACTGCCAAGGAAAATCATATGTGCCTGTCAAGACTCAAACGCGGGGCAAAGCCGGTACGCTCCGCTCTCCTGCCTTTCCTGTCCTGCGTCCTCCTGGCCGCGTCCCTGCTCGTTCTCCTCGCTTATCCGGCATTCGCCGACCAGGCCGATACGGTGCGCGGCATGTACGGCGTGCCCGGCGACGATATCGAGAAAACGATCAAGCTCCTGCGGCAGGCCCGGGTGACGCACGTTTTCGCGCAGCCGCAGCTGCCGACCATAACCCGCTTGAAGAAGGAAGGCTTTCGGGTGTTCCTGACCCTGAATGCCTTCGGTGGCACGGAAGCCTGGAAGCAGCATCCGGATGCGGTGCCGGTTACAGCCGCAGGCGAGGCGATTTCTGCGCATATTGGCGGTGTCTGTCCCACACATTTTGCCTGGCGTGAGGAGAGGCTGGCGCTCCTCGCTTCCTGGCTGCGGCAGTTCGGTCAGGGCGGGGATGCCGGCATCGACGGGGTATGGCTCGACTTTGCCAGGTATCCCGGCCGCTGGGAATCGGCGAGTCCGGAGATACCGGACAGTTGCTATTGCCCCCGTTGCCTGCAATTGTTCCAGGTCGAAAAGGGGGTGGAGATACCGGAGGGTCTGGCGACCGCCGCGGCGGCGGCCTGGATCCATGGCCACGCCGAGGAAAAATGGCTGCAGTGGAAAAAGGAACAGATCACCTCCTTTGTCCGCGACGCGCGGGCGGTCATCGACCAGGCCCAGGTCGGCAGGCCGATCAAGCTCGGCGTCTTCCTCGTTCCCTGGACCAGGGGGGAGCGACAGGGGGCGGTGACCATCAGGCTGGCCCAGGACGCCGTGCAGATCGCCCGCTACGTTGATGTCGTGTCGCCGATGGTCTATCACCGAATGGTGAATGAGCCCGCCGCCTGGACGGGCGGAATCGCCGCCTATTTCCAGGACATGACCGGCAGGCCGGTCTGGCCGATCATCCAGGCCGAAAAGATTGCCGCTGCGGAGTTTGGCCAGGCGGTTGATGCCGTTGCCGCCGGCGGTGCGCCAGGTGTCCTGGTCTATACCCTGCCCGAGATGCAGGAAGGGATGTGGCCGGTGCTCGCGGAGTTCTCGGCACGGGAAAATCTCCTCCCCAATCCGCAGTTCAAGGGGGATTCGCAGGTATCGCAGGAGGATGGCCGGACGCTGCCGGCCTGGCGGCAGGGGAACGGTGGGACCGCCCGGGATACGGCGTTTCTGCTCGAGGCCGGAGACGACCGGCAGGGCGGGGTGATCGGCATCACCGCCGGGCTTGATCGCCAGGGGGCGTGGCGGGCGACAATCCCCGGTTGCGACCCTGGTAAGGCCTACACCTTTGCCGGGGATTTCCACCGCGAGCAGCTGGAGCTTGCCGGCTATCCGGCAATCGAGGTCTGGGGCCGGGAGTACATCCTCAACACCCATCGGGTCGCCGGCCGGTTCCAGCGCCTGCGCGTAGCGGTGGAGTGCCCGAAGGACCGGGGTGAGGGTGAGGGGACCTTCGCCTTCATCAATACCGTGGCCGGGTCGACCTTCCGGCTGCGCAATCCCGAACTGGTCGAAGAGCCGGTCAGGCGGGAGGCGGAGAGGGGGAAGGCCGACACCGGGTTCTTTGCTCTCGGTACCTATGGCGCCACCGTCGACAATCTTTCGCTCATCAAGGAGATCGGCCTGAACAGTGCGGTCCTGCCGATGGATGCGGCCGCCATCGAGGCCTGTATCGAGCATGACATGCACTGCCTGCTGTCGGTGCCGCGGGATGCCGAGAAACTGCTGATCTCCTTGCAGCAGGTGAAGGAGAAGCTGACCAAAGGCCGCTTCAGTTTCTACGTCAATGACGAACCGGAGATCCATTCCTTCCCGCGCTGGCAGGCCCGCGATATCGCCACGGTCCTGGCGGACAGCCAGCCCGGGGCGGCGACCTCGATGGCGGTGGTGCGGCCGCAGAATATCCCGGATTACGCCGACGCCGCCCGGTACTTCATGCTTGACCAGTACCCGGTGCCGTATATGCCGATGACCTGGCTGTCGGACGCCATGGACCAGGCGGCGGGCGTGGTCGGCAGGAACCGGCTGCAGTCGGTGATCCAGGCCTTCGGCGGTAGCGAATGGATCGCCTCCGGCTGGCCGAGACTGCCGAGCTTTGCCGAGATGGATTGCCTGGCCTTTCTGTCGGTCATCCACGGCAGCAGGGGCATCTATTTCTATACATTCCCGAGCATTACCGCCGGAAAGCAGGGAGAAGAGGATTTCCGCCGGGTGGTCGGGCGCCTGGGACAGCTGTTGCCCTGGCTGCAGCAGGAGAACCTGGCCGGGAAGCCGGCGGTGGAGATGCTCTCGGCCAACCGGTTCGACCCGCAGGGCCGGCCGGCCGTCCATTGCGCATTGAAGGAAAAGGGGGATGAGAAGATGCTGCTCTGCGTCAACACCCTCCCGACCTACACCAAGGCGGCAGTCACCGTGCCGGGTAGCGGAGATTCGCTCTGGCGGGAGGTGTACGATCAGGGCCGGGCGATGGCCGTGGATTCATCCATCCACCTCGATTTCCTGCCCCTTGAGGTGAAGGTACTAAAAGAATCGCTCAATTGATATAGGTGGTCGAGGACGGCGGGTTGTGTTCCTGACCCGGTCCGATCTATTTCTCGCCCAGTACGATGCCGACCGAGGCCTGCCTGCCTTCGCGGATATACAGCAGGGTGACCTTCGCGCCCGGGCTGCTGAGGGCGACTCGATTGCGGAGATCGGCTGCGCCGGCGATCGGCACGCCGTCCATCGCGACGATCACGTCGCCCTGCCGCAGACCGGAGCGTGCGGCCGGCGAGGCCGCCTCAATCCTGCTGACCAGGGCGGCGCCGGCTGATTCGCTTGCGACATGGTGGGCCTGCAGCGCCTCGGGGGACAGGTCCTTCAGGCCCACCCCGAGCCAGGCCCGGGTCATGCGGCCGTTCTTCTGCAGACGTTCGGCAATCACCTTGGCCATGTTGATCGGAATGGCGAAGCCGATCCCCATATAGCCGCCGGACTGGGTAAGGAAGGCGGTATTGATGCCGATCGCCCGGCCGTGGATATCTACCAGCGGGCCGCCCGAGTTGCCGGGGTTGATGGCCGCATCGGTCTGGATGAAGTCCTCATACTCGCTGATCCCGACGCTGCTCCTGCCGGTCGCGCTGATGATGCCGGCGGTGACGGTCTGGATCATCTCGTAGGGCGAACCGATGGCCAGGGCCCAGGCCCCGACCTTGAGCGACGAGGAGTCCCCCAGGGGCATGACCGGCAGGTTGTCGGCCTCGATCCTGATCAGGGCGACATCGGATTTCTCGTCCTTGCCGATCAGGGTCGCCTTGAATTCGCGGCGGTCGATGAGGCGGACCGTTATCTCCCTGGCGTTGTCGATGACGTGGGCATTGGTGAGGATATAGCCGCCGGCGTTGATGATGAAACCCGAGCCGTGGCCGTAGCTGGTGTTCCGGGTATCGGCGTGCCGGTCCCGGTCGGCCGATGATTCCCCGAAAAATTGTTTCAGTTCTGGATCGTTGAAGAACTCGTCGCTTGCAGCCCCATCTCTACCGGCATTTTTCGCCACTTTTTTGACATGGACATAGACCACGGCCGGCTTGGCCTTCTGGGCCACGGCGTGGAAGGCCTCGGCGGTGTCGGCGAGTGTCGCGAGCTTGGCAGCGGCGGTCTCCGCGCCTTGGACCCGGTCCGGCAGGTGGGTGAGGAGCATCAGGAACAGGAGGATGATGAGGGGCTTGATCTGCCCGAGAGTCGGTACCCTGCCTGCGTCGTGCATATTCATAGGCGTATATTTCCCGTGCAATGAGTGAGGACAACTTGTGTAAAAACAATCGATTACCGCATATCGGTGCGAAACCCTGCACATGGCTATTCAAGGGACAACGATACCCATATCCGCGCAGTATTGAAAGGAGGACTTCAATAAATATTTCCTTGTTGCCGCTTGCTACTCTTCATTGTCATTGCAATTCTCCCAGTCGTTTCGACCTCCCTCCCCACGCTGTCATTTCGACCGCAGGGAGAAATCTCAGAGACCTCAGGAGTTGGCCGCAAGAGAAGGCCAATGACCAGGTTGTCACCGTCTGAGTGGAAAGACCAGGGTGGTGGATTTGGAGATCTCTCCCTGCGGTCGAGATGACAAGAAAAAGGTAGTCGAGATGAAAAAAGAGAGTAAAGTCGTGATTATAAAAGGGACGAGAGGCGATGTGGTAAAAAAGAGGATGGTAGAGGTGACGACAAAAAAGATAACTATCGAGACGAAAGAGAGGGAGCTATCAAGACGGCAAAAAGGATAAGAAAGTCAACAATCAGGGTGACAATCGCACCTCAAATCAGGGAGCCGGGACCAACCTGATTTCGAAAAGCGTTGGCCAGAATTTACCCGTTATGAATAATCGGTCTCCCTCCTTGTCGAACATGATGCCATTGAGTACGGCC
>JANMSX010000118.1:0-24374 GCA_031389785.1 Desulfobulbaceae bacterium
TTTTTAAATACCTATCAACAAATTCTCTATTGAGTTTTTTATCTGATCCGAAAAAATTATTGTAGTATAAACTTTGAAAAACTAACTGTGGTAAGTCACCTTTTAGCGTTTTGGAACCTTCGCAAAATGCACAATGGAAAGGGCGTAAATGATTAATCACCTTAGAAAGGCTACTATGACTATTTTTCTGTAAATCTTTCACCATATTTAGTGAAAGTAGGGAGTTACCAAACCACCGGACGCTTGGCTTACACCTAGTGCACTTATATGATGGGCTATATTTTTTCACATCCCAATTCGTATACATACAATACAATGGTATTAAATCATTTTTAGCTGAATCATTTATTAGGAGGTCAACCTGCATGCCATTTTTGTTAGAATAATGTAAATGTTCAAATTTTTCAGTTTTTAGCTTTATGACTTTTGCTTGAATTCTCACACCAAACCACTTTCTACTTGGTCCAGTAAACCACAGTTCCCAATCTGCACCATTGACAGCTTCTTCATGGCGAGTAAAAGATTTTACATCCACCTTTCCCATTCCATGCTTTTTTAAATTGAGAACCAGAAAGTCAGTAATGGATTCCTCACCAATTTGAACATTAAGATTACGTGCTTCCCTTAAACGATTCCACGTCCAAGAAGAGTTCTTTAATAATAATTCAGTAATTTTCATAATTTTTTAAATATAACGTAGAGCGTTTTATCAGTCGTTCCGCCGACGCAAGCCCTTGATCATCGCCAGTTTTCCGGAACTGTGGGTCTGCACCGTAAGGCGGCTGTCTGAGTGGTCGATTGATAAAAACGTTGTTGAACTGAGCCGCGGGCCTTGAAGGATATGTTTTGCCCCTCTATAGGGTTAGTTTATATCCTACTAAAACACCGAAGTAAAATATTTTGCCAGGATATTTGTTTGCCCGGGCGAAGTGGAATGAGGTGTTTGTCGCTGGATTAGTTGATTACGAAGGATGTTTCACAAGAGCTGACCCTCTGGATTTTTTATCCCTGAAGAAAAAAGGGGTCAAACCTGCCTTTGGCTTTTTACCGATTTTTTTTGTATCTCTTATTCGGACAGAGGCGCATCGTTGCCAGAGGAGGGAAGGATCGAAACACCATCTTCCCGAGGATTCTGCAGGACGGACTGCAGAGGCAGGTTTATATAGCCATGGCCTCCCCGCAGAAGGGGGAGGCCATGGCGAGGCGTGGAACTTAATTCACCCGTTTGGTCTTGCCCTGCCACTCTTTCTCGCGCAGTTTGAACTTCTGGATCTTGCCGGTGGCGGTCTTCGGCAGGCCGCCGAACTCGACGTATTTCGGGGCCTTGAACCTGGCCAGCCGCTCCTTGCAGAAGGCGATGATGTCTTCGGCGGTCGGTGCGGTGCCTTCCTTCGCGACGACGAAGGCCTTGGCCACCTCGCCCCATTTTTCGTCAGGCACGGCGATCACCGCCACCTCCAGGACATCCGGGTGCCGGTAGATGACGTTTTCCACCTCGACGGTCGAGATGTTTTCGCCGCCGCTGATGATGATGTCCTTCTTGCGGTCCATGATCTGGATGTAATTGTCGGGATGGATGACCGCCAGGTCGCCGCTGTGGAACCAGCCGCCTTCAAAGGCCGTGGCCGTGGCCTTCTCATCCTTGTAGTAGCCCATCATCACATTATTGCCGCGCATGACGATCTCGCCGATGGTCTCGCCGTCGCGCGGCACCGGCTTCATCGTCAGCGGATCGACTACATCGGTATACATCGCCACTATATAGGACACGCCCTGCCGGGATTTAATCCTGGCCTGTTCCTCGGGCGATAGATCGGCCCACTCCTCCTTCCAGGCGCAGACGGTGTGCGGCCCATAGACCTCGGTCAGACCGTAGACGTGGAGGATGTTGGAGCCGATGGTCTCCATGTTCTGGATGATGGTCGGGGCGGGCGGCGCCCCGGCGGTAATGATCTGCAGGGCGTGTTTCAGCTTGATGTTGTTGGCGGTGGCGTAGGATGACATGCCGATCAGGATGGTCGGCGCGGCGCAGAGGTGGGTGACCTTTTCCCGCTCGATCATCCTGTAGATTTCTTCGGGGACCACCTTGCGCAGGCAGACATGGGTGCCGCCCATGGCCGTCACACCCCAGGTGAAGCACCAACCGTTGCAGTGAAACATCGGCAGGGTCCAGAGATAAACCGAGGTCGAATTGAAACCGGTTTCCAGCATCTCGCCGAGGGCATTCAGGTAGGCGCCCCGATGGTGGTACATGACGCCTTTGGGCAGGCCGGTGGTGCCGCTGGTGTAGTTGATGGTGATGTTCTGGTACTCGTCGTCGACGACCGGGGTGATCGGGTCCGTCGAACCGGTAGCCAGGAATTCCTCGTAGTCCATACCGGGCAGCGGCTTGTCGGGGCTGACGTCGCAGATATTGACGATGGTCTTGACCTGGGTGAGCTCAGCCAGGATCGGTTTGGCGATGCCGGCGAACTCGTTGTCGACGAACAGGGCCTTGGCGTCGGAATGATTGACGATATAGCTGATTTCCGGGGGGGCCAGGCGGATATTGACGCTGACCAGCACCGCGCCGATCATCGGTACGGCGTAATGGGCCTCGAGCATGGACGGGGTGTTCGGGCAGATGAAAGCCACCTTGTCTCCCTTGCCGATACCGGCCTTCCTCAGGGCGCTGCCCAGGCGATTGACCCGATCATAGAATTCCTGGTAGGTATAGCGCTTGTCATCATAGACAATGGCCGTCTTGTCCGGATAAATCATCGCAGACCGGCTGATAAAATGGACCGGGGTCAATACATCAAAAATGACATTCTGGTTATCCATAGGGCTGTTACTCCTCCATTCCGTTTAGATGCTGTCTTCGTTATCTATTCACCATCACCTCAACCGGCAGCTCAGGCCATGGTTTCCGGCCGGCTGCCGCCGGACAGGTAACCATCCGTCGTCCGGCATCGCTCTTCTCAACAGGCGCTGTTGAGCGGCGTTACGGGACGGCCGTCCGGCTCTCCGCCAAGCCCTGAATTCCTCCCTCTCTTTTAAATGTTGTTCCTGATGCCGCAAAGACAGACCCTTCTCACGACCACCACACCTGCTGCCCGATCACCGGACAGCAGGACTGAACAATGCACGTGCATGCACCCTGCCCCAATTCTGAACGAGCGCTCGATCATAGTTTTTTATAGCAAATTATCGGACTATGTCAAACGGTTTGTTGGCGCTTGAGAACATGAAGAAAACCGCAATGCCTGCCGCGATGCAGTTTTTGCTGTACCGGGATCGCTCTTTTCGGCTATCATGGGCCGGTGCCGGCGGCGGCTACCAGCCGACGCCTGCAGACCGAACGATGCCGTTTTCCCCACAAACCTTGTGGAGTCCCATGCCCCGTTCAACCTCCGCCGGCTCCACCGCTCTCGTCGGCGCCTTCTATGTCGCTCTTTCCGCCGCCTCCTTCGGGGCCCTGCCGATCTTCATCAAGATCGCCTATGCCTCCGGCGCCGAACCGGTGGCGGTGCTGGCCCTGCGGTTCACCCTGGCGGCCCTGTTGATGAGCGCCATCATGCTGCTTAAGGGGCTATCCTGGCCGCGCGGCAGGAATCTGCTGACCCTGGCCGGCATGGGCGCACTGGGCTATGTCGGCCAGTCGTTCTGTTTCTTTTCGGCCCTGAACTTTGCCTCCGCCGGCCTGGTGTCCCTGCTCCTCTACCTCTATCCGGCCCTGGTAACCGTGCTGGCCGCGACCTTCCTGGGCCAGCACCTGAACCGGCTGCAGATCGGGGCGGTGGCGGCTGCCCTGGCGGGCACGGCCCTGACCATCGGCGGCGATGCCGGCGGCAGCCTGCAGGGCGTCCTGCTCGGCATCGGCGCGGCCCTGATCTATTCGATCTATATTCTTGTCGGCAGCAGGATGATGCGGGCGGAGGGGGCGTTGCCGGCGGCAACGGTGGTGATGCTTTCGGCCGCCGTGGTCTTCGGCCTGATGGCGGTGCTCCGGCAGCCTGCCCTGCCGGCGTCGCTGGCGGGCTGGACGGCAATGGCTGGGATTGCTTTGGTCTCGACGGTGATCGCCATGGTCGCGTTTTTCGCCGGCCTGGCCCGGCTCAGGGCAAGCGATGCGGCCACGATCTCCACCCTGGAACCCATGGTGACCGTAATCCTCGCCGCCGTCTTCCTTGGCGAACCGATCACCCCGATGAAGTTCATCGGCGGCAGCATCATCCTCAGCGCCCTGGTAGTGCTGGCCCGCGCGCGCTGACCGGCAGGAGGCCGGCCCGGGAAACCGGCGGTATGTACCTGCCGCACACCGCCTTCACATTCAAGCCCTTCGGCTGAAGGCCCGCTGCAAAGCCTCCTGCAGACGGGCCGCCTCTTTCTGCAGCTGCCCCCAGAGATCCCGGGCATTGTCCAGCTCCCGACTTTTCCCGGCCCTTTCCAGGGCCAGGGCCAGGTCCTGCACGCCAGGGGCGGCGAAGTGGCTGACCGCACCCTTGTAGGTATGGGCCGCCTCGCTGAGAAGCTCGGCATCCCCGGCCAGCACGGCCGTCTCCACCCGGGCCAGGAGTTGGGGGTGGCGCTGCAGAAAGAGTCCGATCATCTCATCCAGCAGTTCGCTGTCGCCGCCGACAAACTGCAGGGCCCTGAGGCGGTCCCAGTATGACGGCTGCCCCGCCGCTTCCGGCGGCTCCACTTCAGGATCGGGATCGGCGCCGGCAGCAAGGTGGCCCTCCAGCCAGGGTTTGAGCCGCTCGGCCAGGACATCGGGCCTGATCGGTTTGGTGATGAAATCGTCCATGCCGATGGCCAGACAGCGCTGACGTGTCGTCTCCATGGCATTGGCGGTCATGGCGATGATCACCACCCGCCTGCGGCCTTCCAGCTGCTCGTGTCTGCGGATGATCTCGGTAGCCTCGAAGCCGCTCATTTCCGGCATCTGGATATCCATCAGCACCAGGGAATAGTCGCCGGTCTCGACCTTCTCTACCGCCTCCCTGCCATTGCCGGCGACCTCGATTTCCAGGCCGAACTTCTGCAGGATCGCCGCCGCGACCTTCTGGTTGATCGGTTCATCGTCCACGAGCAGGACCCTGCCCTGCAGGCGGATCTCCCTCTGCTCCTCCCTCCCCTGCCGGGCCTGGTTGTGCTCGGGCGTGATTGAGGAAAGGGTGTCGTAGAGCTGGAAGCGCCGGACAGGCTTGTAGATCACCGAGCGGATTCCGGCCTCGCCGGCCTTTTCCCTCACCACCCCGCCCGAACTCAGCATGATCATCTCCGGGGCCCGTTCCCCATAGCGTTCGCGGATGCGCTGCGCCAGCATCAGGCCGTCGACCTCCGGCATCTTGTAATCAAGCAGCACGGTATCGACGGGCTGCCCCTGCTGCCGCTGGCTTTCGAGCAGGACCAGGGTGGATTCGGCGTCGCCGCAGGAATGGATACGGTCGGTGCAGACCTGCAGGTAATGCTCGATCAGCATCCGGTTGGTGGCGTTGTCGTCGACGATCAGGAAACGCCTGTTGGCGATATTCGCGCAGGGTGCGGGCGGATTCTCCTCCTCGATCATCTCGAAGCTCAGGGTGAACCAGAAGAGCGATCCCCGGCCCTCGACACTCTCGACGCCGATCTCGCCGCCCTGCATTTCCACCAGCTGCTTGCAGACACTGAGCCCGAGGCCGGTGCCGCCGTATTTGCGGGTGGTGGAGCCATCGGCCTGGGTGAATTTTTCAAAGAGCTTGGCGATGACATTCTCGGCGATGCCGATGCCGGTGTCCTCCACCGAAAAATAAAGGGTCTGGCGGTTTCCCTCCTGTCCGGCCTGTTTGACCTGGAAAACGACCTCGCCCTTTTCGGTGAACTTCACCGCATTGCTTACCAGATTGGTCAGGATCTGGCGCAGCCGGGTCGGATCACCTTTGATCCGGCAGTGGATATCGAGCGGCACGAAGCAGATCAGGTCGATATTCTTCAGGTTGACCGTGTCGACAAAGAGCTCGGAGGTCTCCTCCATCAGTTCCCGGAGGTCGAAGGCGATCGACTCGAAGTCGATCTTTCCGGCCTCGATCTTCGAAAAGTCGAGGATATCGTTGATTATGAGCAGCAGAGAATCGGCCGAGCGGCTGGCGCTGTCGAGCAGGCGGCGGTATTCCTCGGTCAGCGGCGCATCCTTCAGCAGCGACAATACGCCGATGACGCCGTTCATCGGGGTGCGGATCTCGTGGCTCATATTGGCGAGAAACTCGCTCTTGGCTCGGGCCGCGGCCAGGGCCTCGTCTCTCTTCGCCCGCAGCTCTTCGGTGCGCTCCTGCACGAGGATCTCGAGATTGTTGCGGTGCTCCTTCAGCTCCGCCTCCCGCATCTCGATCGCCTCGACCATATTATTGAAATCATCGATCAAATCGCCGATCTCGTCACTGTACTTGCGGGTCACCCGGATCGTGTAATCGCCCTCCTCCGAGATCTTTCGGGCCGTTCTGGCAAGAGAATACACCGGCTTGGTCATCAGCTGCTGGAGGCTGGAGGAGAACAGCTGGGTCACTACCAGCACGGCAAAGAAGCTGAGGAGCAGCAGCAGAGCCGAGGCCCTGATCTGCTCCGCCTCCCTGCCGGTATTGGCGAGGATATAGAGGGTGCCGAGGCGGCGGCCTTCCAGACTGATGGGATAGAAGAGCTGCAGCTTGACGCCGCCGCCCCGGAAGATGAACTCATGCCCTCGGTCCCGCAGGATATCCGGCAGAACGGCCGGGCCCGGGTAATCCGGGTTGAGGTAGCTGGCAAAGACTGCCTGGTCCTCGCCATAGATGAGCGCCGATTCGATGGCAGGATCGGCCTTCAGGGTGGCGAGGATCTGGCCCGCCGTGGCGACCGACCGGAAACTGAGGGCAGCCGTGCTCAGATCGGCTACCGAAGCTGCCAGGATGGTCAGATTATCGATCTTCGCCCGGCGCAACAGACGGATCTGGTTGACGGCCGAGAGGATCGTGAAGAGCAGCAGGGCCGTGGTGGTGATGAGCAGGATCAGCAGGGTGAGCTTCCGCTTGATCGACAGGCTGTGGAAAAACGCTCTGAACATCATGCTCACCGGTCCGACTCCGGTTTTTCAGGGCCTTTCTTGCGGGTATGCACCGGTTCCGCCATCTGCAGCAGGCCCGGACAGATGCTGAGGCCGAAGCTGGTCAGGACCTCGGGATTGACGATCACCTGGACCTCCCGGTCACCCCTGACAAAACCGAGCATGCCGCCGCTTTCGGCAAATTCCCGGCAGTCGCTGATGGTCAGCAGGCCATAAAAATTGCCTGCGGCAAATGGATACTCACTCATTTTCTCTGAAGGAAGGTATATGAGATGACACTGCGGGAGCTGCAAGAAGCTGTCGATATTGACCTGTTTCAACGGCCTTCCCTGGATTGTCTCGCCCTGGATGTGCTCGTGCAGGGCCTTTCCGGTCTGCCGGTCCTTATAGATGCAGAAGACCAGCGGACTCGCAGGGTCGGCGAAAACCTCGGCAGGCCAGGTGGTGAAACGGGCGGCGTTGAGGAGAAAGGCGGCATGGGAGAGGGGCGGCGCACCGGCGAAGGCCGCTGATTCCCAGCCGCCGAAATGGCCGGAGGCCAGCATGGCGGTCAGAAGGAACAAAGGCAGCGGCCGCAGCCGAATGAAGAAACCATGTTGTAAGACCCTGGCAGTGACCACAACCCTCCACCTGCGTTGAAGCACATTTTTCGTCACCGTTTAACCGGTGGCTTCCTCTCCGGCGCGGCCATGCCGATCCGGAAAGATCCTCTCATACCTTGTAGCGCAAAAACAAATTCCCTTTCAAGGCAATTCATCCCTGCGGCGCGATGCGCGCTGACGGGAACACCGGCATGCAATCGGAAAACCCGCAGGGACAATGGCTTCTCAATAATTTTCCCCTATATTGCTTCTATTCGTTAAATAAGTATTATTATATTTTTATGCCAAGAAAAAATGAGGAAGTTGATCGGATGAAAGAAAGGGAGCTGATAGGCGATTACCTGATCAGGCGGCTGGTGGAGTTCGGCGTCAGGCACCTCTTCAGCGCCGCAGACGCTGAGGCCCCCGGTTTCTCCGAACTGCTCGGCAGATCGGCAGATCTGCAGCTCATCAACACCTGTGACGGACAGGGCGCCGGCCTCGCCGCCGACGCCTACGTCAGGATCAAGGGCATGGGCGCCGTCTGGGTCGGTCAAGGCCAGGGGGCGCTCAAGGTCGTCGACACCATGGCCCGGTCCGCAGCTGAAAAATCGCCGGTCGTGGTGATCAGCGAGGCGCCGGGTGAAAAAAAAGTGCTGAAGCGGTCATCATTGCCCCCGCACCCGGGCAGCGACCCGGCGGTGCGCAGGCACATCTTCACGGAATTCAGTGTGGCCGCGGCCGTCATCGATTCGGCGCGGACCGGCCAGGCCGAGATCGACCGGGTGCTGGCCGCCGCCCTCCGTTACAAGGGCCCGGTCCATATCGAACTGGCAGCGGGCATGGCCTGCTCTCCCTGCCCTGTTCGCCGGAAGGCGGCGATCAACAGGGTGAAGAGTGACTCGGCCGGCCTGCAGGCGGCCATCGCCAAGACCGTCACCCTGCTCAACGCCGCACGGCAGCCGGTCATCCTCGCCGGCGTCGAGATCCGGCGCTTCGGCCTGCAGCAGGAACTCAGCCGGCTGGCCGGAACAAAGGGGATTCCGGTGGCCGCCACAATCCTCGCCAAATCGGTGATCGCCGATACCGACAGATTCTCAATAGGGGTCTGCGGGGAAGCAGTCGGTCGCGACGAGGTCGGCTCCTTTGTTGCCTCGAGCGACTGCCTGCTGGCGCTCGGGACCCTGCCCTCCGACCTTACCACCGGCATAGCCATATCTGCCGCGAGCGGGAGGATCAACATCGGCAGGCACTGCTTTGAAGACATTCTCCTCAGTGATTTTCTCAGCGGCCTGCTCAAGGCCCCGATTACCCCGCGGCGGCTGCAGGGCATCCCCCGGCCTCGGGCGCCGCGCCTCTTCCTGCACGGCACCACTGGAAAAAAGATCACCTTGCCGGGCCTCTTCCGGCAGATCAGCTCCTTCATGAGCGAAAAGACCCTGGTCGTCGCCGACAGCGGCGAGGCGCTCGTGGCTGCCGGCAATCTCTTCATCCGCCAGGCCGCCTCCTTTCTGTCGCCGGCCGTCGACGCCCCCGCCGGGTTCGCCGTGCCGGCGGCACTGGCTGCGCAGCTCGCCGATCCAGGCATCCGGCCGCTGGTCCTGGTCGGTGACCGGGCCTTCCGGACGACCGGCATGGAGGTTTCAACCATCGCCCGCTACGGCCTCAACCCGATCATCATCATCCTCAACAGCCGGGGCTCTGCCGCCAGGCGGCAGGCAGCGGACGTTGCCGACAGCGACGGCCGGCCCTGGCATTTCAGCAAGATCCCGGCCGTCATCGGTACCGGCATCGGTTTTATCGCCGAGACCGAGGTGGAACTGGAGCAGGCCCTGCAGACCGCCGAAAAGAATACCGAGAGCTTCACCATCATCGATGTCAAGCTCGACCGGAACGGCCGCTCCCCCGCCCTTGCCCACCTGACCAAAAAACCGGAAGGGTTGGCCGACACCGCCGGACCGACAGGCGCCGACCCCGCAGCCGCAGAAAAACGTCATTGATCGGCTGCCGGACAGCGATTATGATGGGTTTTTCACCATCAGCCACTGAGAGCTTATCCGTGAATAAGCTTTTGAGGGATCGCGCCGGATTTTGAGACGGATTTGGTCGTGACGATTGAGGAAAACCGCAGGCGTGGCAGCGCCACGCTGAGGATTTTTCGATTGAGAAACGGCCAAATGCGGCCAAAAGCCGGATGCGAGCATAAAAGTTTTATTTACGGATGAGCTCTGAGGAGCAGCATGAACACACCCATCACCTGGCAGGACTTCACCGCCGTTGAACTGCGAGTCGGCACCATCCTCAGCGTCGAGGATTTCCCCCAGGCCCGCAACCCCTCCTATATCATCACCGCCGACTTCGGCCCGGATATCGGCATCAGAAAGACCAGCGCTCAGATCACCGCCCTCTACGGCAGGGAGGAACTGATCGGCAGGCAGATCGTCGGGGTTGTCAATTTCCCGGCGAAACAGATCGGGCCGATCCGCTCGGAATTCCTCCTAACCGGCTTCTACCGCGACGACCGGGAAGTTGTCCTCGCCATTCCGGAGCGGCCGGTGGCCAACGGCGCCAAGCTTCTCTGATTTTTTCAAGAATTCAATTATATGGAACAGCCATGATCAAACACATCGTCTGCTGGAAGCTTATCGACCGTAGCGGCACCCCCGAAGATAACCCCGACGCCCTGGCCATCCGCGAGGCCCTGCACGGCCTGCGTGGCAGGATTCCCGGGCTCCTCCATCTCGAGGTGGGGTTCGACTTCAGCGGCAAGGAGACATCGGGGGATGTGGTGCTCTACTCGGAGTTCGAGAGCCGGGAGGCCCTGGCCCTCTATCAGCACCATCCGCTCCATGTCGAGGCCGGCAAGACGGTGCGGCCGAGGACCTGCGACCGGCGGATGATCGATTACGAGATCTGAGGCGGTCAGGCGGGGGCATGCACCCCGCCCCGCCCGGCCTACCTGAGCCGGCGGGCGTAGCGGTTCAGGGCAAAGACCCCGGAACGTTCGGGCCCGCTCTCGGAATAACGATCCTGAAACCAGTCGTTGACCTGCCAGAACCGTGTCTCGCTCCTGTCAACCCCGTATTTCGCCAAGCGCTTGCTGCTTTTCGGCGAGGCCTCGAAGGACCGCAGGACATCCAGGAAATCGGCAATATCCTTCTGGTCGACCGCAAAGAAATAGTCCGGGGATGCGCCGATGAAGCCCGCAAAGAAATCCGCCCGATCCTTGGCGGCATCGTGGTGCCGCTCCTCCCGGCGCAGGGTCGTGACGTCATCATGCCAGCGCTGGATCAGCAGGACAGTATCGCAGCCTGCCGACCGTCCCTGGAAAACGGTCATGACGACGGGCAGGGCGTTGTCGAGAAGGAACTGATATCGCGAGCGGGGCGGAATCTGCTCGAAGACGGCGAACGGGTTGGCGCTGAAGTCCGAGCCGTAGCCAACACGATGAGGCTGCATCAGCCAGTCCGGCCTGATGAACAGGTCATGGGCCCGCTTCAGCTGCTCGGACCCGAGTTCCATGACTATATGGTTCCTGGCGAGGGTGGTCTCCTGCAGCCTCCTGAAGCGGTAAAAAAAGCCGGCGCCCGGATCGTCGTAGGGGCGGATCGTCGGGATGGCCTCGATCGGCACACCCGAGGGGGTGCGGGAACGGATCAGCTCGTAGTAGACCCTGCTGCCCGGGGAGAAGGTGATATGGGCAAGGAAAAGATGCTCGTAGAGATAGCGGGCGGTCATCGCATGTTTGGCATCGGCCCGGTTGAGGAACTCCTCCCAGGAACTGAGTTTTTCCAGGTCCTGACCGGGGATGGCGGCAAGGGCCGCCTCCTCTTCAGGAACCGGGCTCTGCGCACCGGCAGCCAGCCAGCCGGCGATGATCTGGTATTCCTCCCGGCTTATCGGAGGGAGGCCGAACGGCATGCCGCGGTCCGGATGCCGGTCAAGAAAGGCGGCCGGTTCGCGGCCGCCCGCGGCGCAGGTGGGATCGCCGGGCGCGGACAGCGAGTCGCTGCGACTGCCGGGATGCTTCTTCTTTTGGGCGAGGAGCTGCAGCAGCAGGGAATTGTTGAACCCTGCGGCCGCATCACTGGCGATGACACTGGCGAAAATATCTTCCCGAGGAGCCGGGGACGGGTTGCCGGCTGCCATGAGCCGGGCGGGGTCGTCGGCCTGCAGTTCGACATCTATGAAAAGGACAACCGGATCGTGATCGATGCGGAACTGCCGGGAATCGACAAGAAAGACATCACCGTCGACGTCAAGGGCAAGCGCCTGACGCTTGGCGGCGAACGCAGGGAAGACGAGGAGATCAAGGAGGAAAACCGTTATCGCCGCGAACGGCGGTATGGCAGGTTCGAGCGGACCTTCAGTATGCCCTTCGAGATCGCCTCGGAGACGGTGACCGCCAAATATGAAAACGGCATTCTCCGTCTGGAGATCCCCAAACCGGAAGAGCAGCAGCAGAAGCAGATCACCATCCAGTAATTCCAGACCGACCCGGCCCTGGCCGGGTTCGAGGCGGGTGCACGAGGCGGTACGGCCGGAGGAGGCCGTGCCGCCTCTTTTTTTTATCAGGCCGGCCCGTCCGTCCTTCCCTTTTCCTCGGGCGCCTTGCCCGGCGCAGTCTCGCCCGTGCCGCTCAGCAGTATCCCTTCCTCCTCGGCGTCGACGGGGGTCTCCTCCCGCACCGCCCGCAGAATCACCCCGACATCCGGCAGGTGCTCACGGAAGGCGTCGCCGTAGATCTCCCAGACCGTGATAAACAGGGCTGCGATGATCGGCCCGATGATGATGCCGAGCAGGCCGAACATGGTGATGCCGCCGAGGGTGCCGAAGAGGACGAAGAGATCGTGCATCTCGGTATCCTTGCCGACCAGACGCGGCCTGATCACATTGTCGAGATTGCCGGCCACCGCCCCGCAGACGACGCCGAGGATGATCGCGCCGCTGAAATCGCCCTTGAGAACCAGGACCAGAAGTGCCGGCCCCCAGATGATCGCCGTGCCGAAGGCCGGGATGATCGACATCACCGCCATCACCGTGCCCCAGAAGACCGGCCCCTCGATGCCGGCCAGGGCGAAGGCGAGGCCGCAGATCGCCCCCTGCATGATGCCGATGATCAGGGTGCCCTTGATCGTCGCCCGCGTCACCGAGGTGAAACGGCGCAGCAGCAGCTGCTCGTCCCGGTCGTGCATGGGCAGGAAATAGAGGATTTTCATCAGCAGTTTGTCGCCCATGGTGAGAAAATAGAACATCACATAGAGCATGATGATCGAACCGAACACCGCCTGCATCGTCATCTTGGTTACCGACGACAGGGAATCGATGAGAAAGGAGGAGATGGAGCCGACGATCTCCCCAACCTTCCCCAGAATGACGTCGCGATACGGCAGGATGTTTTCGTAATAGGGGATTTTTTCGAGATAAAAGCTGATCTCGCTCGGTTCCCTGATGAATTCTTCCACCCAGGGGGTGACCGACTGGCCGACATGGATGGCCTGGGCCACCACCACCCCGACCAGCACCGACAGGGGACCGAGGACCAGCAGGACGATACAGACGATGGTCAGTATCGAGGCGATATTCTCGCGCCCCCCCAGTTTGCAGCTGAGCCAGTGATGGAGCGGAGCGACCATGGCCGAAAAGAGTCCGGCCATGAACAGCGGCATGAGAAACTGGTGGATCATCACCAGAAAGACCGTCGAGATCAGAAAGACGATCACCAGGAGAACAGCCTTGTTGACGGTCCCACGCTTCATGTTTCCTCCAGTAAGACGAGTGCAGATGCAATGACGACGGCCGTATGTTCCCCGCCGGATGGGACGCCGCTGATACCGGCAGCAGAAAGAGGTCCCTCCGCCGCCTGGCCACTATCCTAGAGTATCGCTCATCCTGCGGCAAGGCTTTTCCGTCGCGGCAGGCCGCACGAGTCAGGATTTTTCCTTAAGAAACAGGCGCATCAGCGGGGCGCTGCTGATGCTGGTGACCAGGGCCATGACGATGAGGGCGACAAAGATCGTATGATTGATCAGTCCCGCCTCGTAGGCCAGGCTGCCGAGGATGATCTCCATGGCCCCCCGGGCATTCAGACCGAAGCCGACCGCCAGGGACCGGCGCGCGGACATCCCGCCCAGACGGGCCCCGGCCCCGGCGCCGATGACCTTGCCGGCGAAAGCCAGCACCAGGACAAGCCCGACCACGGCAAAATCGAAGTGCTCGATGAAGTCGACCTTCAGGCCGATCGAGACGAAGAACAGGGGAGCGAAGAAGTTGGTGACGAACTGGTGCATGATCTCCCGCGCCTCCTCCCGCAGGTAGGCGGAATCACCGATGGCCAGGCCGGCGATGAAGGCCCCGAGGATGGCATGGATGTGGATGTATTCGGTAAAGGCGGCGGAGAGCAGGCAGAGACCGAGACTGAGGGCGAGGACACCGCCCGGCCAGGAAAGACTCGACTGGATCCAGGGCAGAATGAGATTGATGGCAAATCGCCCGATCACCAGCATGAAGCCGGCGAAGGCGACAATCGAGGCAATGCTGCTGAGAGCACCGGCGCTGCCGTTGCCCTCGCCGGCCAGCGAGAGGATGAAGGAGAAGACGATCCATCCCACGACATCGTTGAAGATGGCTGCGGCGATGATCACCGTGCCGACGTCGGTCTTCAGCAGCTTCATGTCGAGCAGGATCCTGGCGATCACCGGCAGGGCGGAAATCGACATGGCCGTGCCGAGAAAAAGGGCGAAGAGGAGATGCGTCGCGCCGCCGTTCTCCATCGAGAACCACTGCGGAAACAGCCAGGCCAGACCGAACCCGGAGGCAAAAGGCAGGACCATGCTGCCGATTCCGGTCGAGAGGGCGATCCGGCCATGCCGGAGGAACAGGGAAAAACGCAGTTCGAGACCGGCGACGAAGAGGAGCAGGATCACCGACAGCGAAAAGATCGCGTCGAGGGCGATTGAGAAATTGGCGTTGTCGGCAAAGGGGAAAATCGTCCCGTAGACCGCCGGCGAGACGGCGCCGAGGATGGTCGGACCGAGGGCGACCCCGATAAGCAGTTCCCCCATGACCATCGGCAGGCCGATTTTTTTGCCGACCTCCGAAGCGATGCGGGACAGGATCAGCATGGTGCTGATCGCCAGCAGCAGGATTACGAGGTCGTTGGGGGAGAGTTTGGCCATGATTGCAGGGGTGAAAAGATCAGGATCCGTCGGGAAGACGCGAATGGACGATGAGGATATTGCAGGGCAGATGCTCGAGAATGTGCTCCATATCGTGGGAAAAGATCCGGTCCATGATGCCGTACCGGCTGTCCGGTGAATTGATGGCCAGCAGATCGGCACGGCAGTCTGTTGCATACTTGCGGATCGCAAAACCGGGCCGGCCGAAAAGCACCCTGCGGCTGACGACGATGTCGGCGGTATCACAACCGGCGGTCATTTCCTGCAGCTTCATCTCTTCCTCATGGAGGATCTGTGCCCTGATCCGACTGCTCTCGAGCGTCGTGCTGTCATCCGACATGGCCATGGTCAGCACCGCCTGATCGATCTCCCTGACGAGCCGCATTTCCCGGCATTTGACCTGCCGAGCCAGGTAGAGGGCGGTATTCAGGGTAGCGGCGGTCTTGACATGGTCGACGCAGCCGACGACAATTCTCTCGAAACTGGTGCCAGCAGTGGTCGGTTCGGTGAGCAGCAGCAGCGAGCATTTGGCCCTGCGGCTCATCCCCCGGGCCACCGACCCGAGATAGTAGCGGAACACGGTTTCCTGGCGCAGGGCCCCGAGGACGAGCAGGTCCACCAGGTTCTCCTTGCAGCCGGCAAGCAGGGAAGCGACCGGGTCACCGGTCAGCCAGAGCATCCGGGACTCCCGGCCGATGCCGAGGCTCCCTCGCAGCTCGTCGAGGACCGACTCCTTGCCGGCGGTCTGTTTGCCGACATGGATCAGCAGCAGTCGCGCCTGAAAGGTCTCGGCCAACCGCGCAGCCTCGGCCAGTACTGCCCCCAGCCTCGGGGAAAACGCCACCGCCACGGCGATGGTCTCAAAGGGGAAGGGCGGACGGCCCTTCAACATACGGTGATCGATCATCGGTCCGGCACGGGAAGAAAACATACTCATTTCAGGAAGGCCAATGACCTCCCCGACCTCTCGGGCATCGATACTGCTCTTCAGCCTAGCGTATTTCTCCTCCTCGTACAATAATCAATTTCTCCGCCTGTGACCCATTACCGACCCTCTCGATGCTCAAGGGAACGGGAAAAAAAGGGGACAGAAAAAAAGGGGACAGATTTATTTTCGAGCTTGATCATTATTGTTTGTTATGGTACCGATACTCCATGCCAAGAAACGCAAGGATTGTAATCGACAACTACCCGCACCACATCATTCAACGAGGCCACAACAGACAAGTGGTTTTCGCCTCCGCCGACGACTACCTGTTCTACCTTGACAACCTGCAGGAATGGAAAGATAAATTGGGGTGCAAGGTCTATGCCTATTGCCTGATGGCCAACCATGTCCACTTGATCCTCGACCCCGGCGCGGATGCGCGCAACCTGTCGATGTTGATGAAGCGGATCGCCGGCCGGCAGACCCGGTATGTCAACAAGACAGAGAAACGAAGCGGCACGCTCTGGGAGGGTCGTTTCAAGTCGAGCCCGATCAGCACGGACGAGTATCTCTTGTCCTGTTGCCGCTATGTGGAGCTCAATCCGGTGCGTGCCGGCATAGTTGCCAACCCGGAAGACTATCGGTGGTCAAGCTATCGAGCCAAAGTCGAAAGGACAAAACAGGATCTGCTGGATTTCGATCCGCTGTATCTTGGGCTCGCATCAACAGCGACGAAGCGCCGGGAAAAATACAGGGATTTTGTCCTGAAACCCATCGCGGAAGAAGAAACGGAGCAGATCCGAAGGGCTATCCAACGGGGCCAGTTGACAGGCTCCGACAGGTTTGTCGAGAAAATAGAGGCTAGGTTTGGAAAACGGATCGAATTTCGGGGACAAGGCAGGCCAAGAAAAACCAGATAGTATATATATCCCCTGTTCCCTCCCTTTCATGTGCACTGCTGCAAGGCTGATAATTCCCGAAGATAGCCATTGCCCGTATATGTCCGGAACATATACCCAGACATGATCATCCTATCCATCCAGCCTAAATCCTGATCTTCATTTTTCTGATAAAAAGGTCAGTCCCGATACCGACAGCGAAGGCCCACCCCATGTTCGGCACGGCCAGGGCGATGCCAGCTATCAGTAAAGCGACAAAAAATTCCTCGTTCGTTTTCAGGCTTCTCATAAGTGGGCAGAGTTCCAATCCGGCAAAGACCAGAAGTACGCCCAGAACCGACTGGGGAATTAATGCCAGCAGGGTAAATCCGAGTTCTCCGAGCACCAGGGCGACGATGACGAAAAAGATGCCGATCATAATCGGGGCGCCGCCGGTCCTCGCCCCAAAGCGGTAGTGGGCTGCCAATCCTCCCGTGCCATGGCACATCGGCACCGCCCCAAAGAAGCCGGCAGGCAGGTTCATGATCCCCATCGTAAAAGCAAATTTTCCGGCCTTGGCCTTGGCGAGGTGATGATTACCGGTGAAGAGACTGGTACATGTATCCGCAGTCCCAACGCAGGCATTGCCTATGGTGAGAGGCATCTGAGGAAGGATCAACATGATGCAGGCAGTCCAGAAATCCCCGGCAGTGGGAAGGATGAGGTGCATGTCGGTAGGCCCGAGACTGATGGTTTGGCCAGAGAATCCGCCCAACGCAATCCCGGAAACAATGCCGACGGCAAGCGCGGCGAGAGCTGCGGGAAAGCGTCTGTTGTCGAGAAGGAGGAGGACAAGGCCGAAGACCAGGATACCGAGTATCAGATTAACCGGGTATTCAGCGAAGGAACTTTGCATCCCAGACATGAAAACATTCTTGTTTATAATGAGCTCGATGCCTTTTTTTAAGAAGATGAGCCCCAATGTGAGTTGAATTCCCCTGACGACTGCTTGAGAAAACAGTTTGGCGATCTGGTCGACCATGCCTGTTAAAGACAGAACAAGAAGAATGATACCGAAAATGATACCAGAAGCACCTATCACCGATTCGGTGATCATTGCCGGAAAAGCGATGGCTATGGCACCTACCGCCTTCAGCGGTTGCACGGGGATCGGCAGGCGATAATAATATCCGGCAATGATGTAAAAGAGCCCGAAGGCCAGGAATACCGAAGATGGGCTCAATTTGTTGATCAGGATCATGGCCACGACGATGGGCAGCAGCGTACCCAGATCACCGAAGGCCCCGGACAACTCGACCCTGTCGAACCTGTGGGCAGTTGGCTGGGGGTAAGCTGCAACATCTTCAGTCTGTTGGGTTCGAGGCCCCTGGCCATCAGCCACCGGCTCATTTTCGGCAATCTTTTTCATTCGTTACCTCTTTGACAAACTCCTGAATTCAAAAGGTTATAATCAAGACACGAATAAAATTAAAATCGTGATAGCAAAAGATATACCTTTCGGTGTTCTTTTGTCAAGTATTGCCGGCAATGCCTGTTGTATTTTTAACCACCCAAACGACCTCGCATAATGAAAACTGCAACGGAAGAACAGGTACAGATCGTTGACCGGCAGAACCGGCCGACAGGGGTGGAGGCCCGAAGCGTCATGCGCCGGCAGGCCTTGACGCACCGGGCCAGCTACATCCTGGTTTTCAACAGGAAAGGAGAATTGTTTCTGCAGAAACGCACCATGAGCAAGGACATCTATCCCGGCTACTGGGATGTGGCAGCCGGCGGGGTGGTATTGGCGGGCGAGTCGTATGAGGCGTCGGCCGAGCGGGAACTGGCGGAAGAACTGGGCATCAGCGATGTCCCCCTGATCTTCCTCTTCGATCACTACTATAAGGATGCCACGAACCGGGTCTGGGGCCGCATTTTTTCCTGCCGTCACGAAGGCCCCTTCATCCTCCAAACCGAAGAGGTGGCCTACGGCCGTTTCCTGCCGGTGAACGAGGCCCTGCGTCTCAGCCTCAGCGAACCCTTCACCCCGGACGGGGTGGAGATCCTCCGGAGAACTCGGGGCGGCAACCTCTAACCACTGGAAAAAAAGAGGGATCAGGCGAGCAGCAGCGAATCGAGGGCCAGTTCCTCGCCCTGGGTCTTGTAGAACTGGGCCAGGAGGTCGCTCACCGTCAGGTTTTCCTTGGCCTTGCCGCTGAGATCGAGGATGATCCGGCCCTGGTGCAGCATGATCAGCCGGTTGCCGAAGGCGATGGCGTGCTTCATGTTATGGGTGATCATCAGGGTGGTGAGGCCCTGCTGACTGACGATATCCTGGGTCAACTGGAGGATCTGGTTGGCGGTCTTCGGGTCAAGCGCAGCGATATGCTCATCGAGGAGCAGGACCTCCGGTCGGATCATCGTCGCCATCAGCATGGTCAGGGCCTGGCGCTGGCCGCCGGAGAGCAGCCCCACCTTGTCGAGCAGGCGATCCTCGAGGCCGAGGCCCAGGTGTTCGAGTTCCCGGCGAAAACGCAGGCGATCGGCGCTTTTCACGCCGGGGGCCAGACCCCTTTTCAGGCCGCGACGGATGGCCAGCGCCATGTTCTGCTCGATGGTGGCGGAGGGACAGGTGCCGAGCAGCGGGTCCTGGAAGACCCTGGCGATAAACTTCGCCCTTTTATATTCCGGCCAGCGGGTGACGTCATGACCGGCTATCGAGATCGAGCCGGAATCGGGGAAGAAGCCGCCGGCAATGCAGTTCAGCAGGGTCGATTTACCGGCCCCGTTCGAGCCGATAACCGTAACAAAATCGCCTTCCTCGATCCCCAGGTTGAGGTTGTTCAGGGCAAAGACCTCGTTGACGCTCCCCTTGTGGAAGTATTTTATGATCTTTTCCAGGCGTATCAACGTTCTATCAGCCTTCTCTTGAGATTGGGGGCGATCAGGGCAACGATGACCAGGACGGCGGTAATCAAGTTGAGGTCGCTGGGATTGAATTTGAACCCGCCGATCTCAAGGCCCAGGGCCAGGGCGATGGCCAGGCGGTAGACGATCGAGCCGAGCAGGGCGGCGATAAAGGCCCTGGCGATGGTCCGGCAGCCGAAGACCGTCTCGCCGATGATCACCGAGGCCAGGCCGGCGACGATGGTGCCGATGCCCATGCCGACATCGGCCGCCCCCTGGTTCTGGGCCACCAGGGCCCCGCTCAGGGCCACCAGGGCATTGGAAATGCCGACGCCGAGGATGATGATGGCATGGGTGTTGACGCCGAGGCTGGTAATCATCTGCGGGTTGTCGCCGGTGGCAAGGATCGCCTGGCCGATCTCGGTGCCGAGGAACCAGACGATCAGGCAGACCACCAGGACGGCGAAGCTGCCGAAGATGATCAGGCCGGCGAGGTGGGCCGGGACCCCGAAGCGGGTCACCGAGTCGAAGACCGTCTCGGTGCCGAGCAGGGCGACATTGGGCCCCGACATGATCCGGATGTTGATCGAGTAGAGGGCGATCATCGTCAGGATCGAGGCCAGCAGGTGGAGGATCTTGAACTTGGTGTTCAGCACCGCCGTCACCACCCCGGCGAGAAAGCCGCCGGCCAGGGCCATGAGCAGGGAGAGGTAGGGATCCACCCCGCTGGTGATGGCCACCGCCGAGATCGAGGCCCCGAGCGGCAGACTGCCGTCCACCGTCAGGTCGGGAAAATCAAGAATCCGAAAGGTCAGGTAGACCCCGATAACCATGATGCCATAGACAAAACCCTGTTCTATGGCACCCAGCGCCGCATACAGTGTCATCCCTGCGCCGCGTCTTACTGGTGAACCTTGGTGGCCTTCTGCAGCAGCGCGGCAGGCGGGGTGACCCCCATCAGCGCGGCATACTTTGCGTTGATCTCAAGCTGCAGGTCCTTCTGGAATTCCACCGGGATATCGGCGGGTTTTTCACCATGGAGGATGCGCGCGGCCATGGCCCCGGTCTGGTAGCCGTGCTTGTAGTAGTCAAAGCCCATGGCGGCGACGGCGCCGCGGGCCACGGAGTCGACGTCGGCGGCGAAAATGGGCAGTTTATTTTCCACGCCGACCTTGATAACCGATTCGAGCGCGGAAATGATGGTGTTGTCGGTGGGAATAAAGACCGCATCGACTCGTCCGACCAGGCTCTTGGCGGCGGAGAAGACATCGGCGGTCTTGGCGGCGGTGGCCTCGACGACCTCAAAGCCCATCGTGCCGCTCAATCCCCTGATGCCTGCGACCAGCGATTTGGAATTGGCCTCGCCGGCATTGTAGAGCAGGCCGAGACGCTTGATGCCGGGCTTGAAGGTCATAATCATCTTCATATGCTCTTCCAGCGGCAGGAGGTCGGAGACACCGGTGATGTCGCCGCCCGGATGCTGCAGGTCCTTGACCAGTCCGGCGGAAATCGGGTCGGTCACCGCGGTGAAGAGAAACGGTCGCTTCATGTCGGCTGGGGCCTTGGCCAGGGCCTGGGCGCAGGCCTGGGCCGAGGGGGTGGCGATGGCCACCAGCAGATCGGCCTTTTCACCGACCATCTGCTGGGCGATCTGGGTTGCCGTACCCATATTGGCCTGGGCGTTATGGACCTTGTATTCGACCTGTACGCCGTTTTCCTTCAGGTAGTCCTGAAAACCCTTGAGGACCGCATTGAGGGCCGGGTGCTCGACAAACTGATTGACCGAGATGACCGCCGACCCCGCCGAGGCGCCCTGGACCAGGGCCAGCATCAGGAACACTGCGGCAATAAGCGATTTACACATGTTTTTCCTCCCTTATGTAAGTGAATATCGATCGATAGCGAATGCCTGTTTTCCGGGGTGGGGCCGTGTCCCTGCCGGGTCAATGCACAGCTCAGCCCACAAGACATCTAGCCCAAATTTGTTCTTTGGTCAACGGTGCTTTTCCAAAAAAAACCCTCCAGACGACAAGGTCACCTGAAGGGTCCGGGGTGGGGAGGAGGTACCCCGAAGGTCAAATATCAGTATTATTTAGCATCCATCATGGGACAACCGCACTTCATGCCTTTACCCATTCCTTTATCCATGCCCATGCCCATGCCCATACCCTTGCCGTGGCCACCGCCGACATAGGCCTCGACACCGGCGGCCTTGGCCTTGTCCTTGATGGCGATCTTCAGATCGAAGATTTCACCGCTGAGTTTGGATACCGCTGCCCTGTCAGGTGTCTCGCTCCCCATCAGGGCTTCCATTTCGGCCTTTTTCATGAACTTCTCCTTATGCAGGGCCAGGGTGTCACGGTGGAATGCATCCAGTTTGTCCTGAGTGGCCTTGTCCAGTTGCTGAGTCATCTGTCCCTGCGGACAATTCATGCCCGGTCCCATCATGCCCGGCCCCATTCCTCCACCCATGCCGCCGCCTTGGGCTGAGGCGAATCCGGCTGCTGCAAGGGTCAGAACGAGGGCAACTGCGGCGATTTGCATTTTCATGATCTTTCTCCAGTTTGATTTTTTTGAAAATCAGGAAGGGTTCTTCCCGATCTCTGAGGTTGTTCCGATCCGGCCGGTGACGTCGATGACCATCGTGCCGTGCTTCGTTTGAACAACCATCAGCAACAACCGCGCCAAGAATGTAATGACAATATAAGTTGCTGAATCGAAATATATTGTAAAGTAAAAGTAGCCACGCCGCCGATGCCAGTCAAGGCTATGCGGGTAATAATTATCCAGGCCGTCCCCCGGATTGGCTCTTTTTTGCCCAACACCCACTCCCCTGCAGGTCCGACTGCCCGGCACGTACATGAATCCGCACCGTTCCAGGCCTCGACACCACCCGGCAGCACCGGCGATGACCGGCCAAGGCGCTTGTCTATTCCCTCCAATATTGTTATCATCCCGCTCGGTCAGAGGATATCGCAAGACATGCCCGGCAAGGGGCTCTGGCCATGCCGGCAGGGAGTTGGACAGAGAGCAGGCACGGATTTTCAAGCGGATACGGAACCAGGACCAGAGGCATGCCAAATTCTCTCCAGACACAGGTCAAGGAATTCTGTGTCGCTGCATCCCTGCCCTACAGCTACAATATCCTGAAGAATGCCTATATCTGGTTCGGCGTCTTCTGGGGCCTGCCCATTCCCATCGTGACGATCAGCCTGCACTTCCTCCTCCTCGGCGCCGGCGATATCGACTCCCCCCTGAGGGCTGTGTTCACAACACCGATCCAATGGTTCTTCCTGGCCCATCCGCTGCTCTTCGGCAGCCTCTTCGGGATTCTAGGCAGCGTCAGGAAGGAAAAGGACCGGCAGGTGGCGGAGTTGATCAGGGAACTGCAGGATCTCTCGATCCGCGACCCCCTGACCGGGCTGACCAACCGCCGCTATTTCAGCCGGGCCTTCGACGACGAACTGGCGCGAATCAGCAGGAAGGAGTCCGACCTTTCCCTGATCTTCGCCGATCTCGATCATTTCAAACGGGTCAACGACAGCCGCGGTCACCATGTCGGCGATGAGGTCTTAAAGGCGACCGCCGCCCATCTCAGGGCCTGTTGCCGCTCCTACGACATCCCGGCCCGCTGGGGCGGCGAGGAATTCGTCATCCTCCTGCCGGAGACCGACGAGCAGGAGGCGGCCCGGATCGCGGAGCGAATCCGCACCTCACTGCAGAAAGGGATCAGCCCGACCATCTCCTTTCCTGTCACGATCTCCATCGGGGTTGCCCAGTATCGCCCGGGTGAATCGCTGGATACCCTGGCGGAAAGGGCCGATCAGGCCCTCTACATGGCCAAGCAGCAGGGCCGGAACAGGGTCATGCGCTGGAGCACCATCGCCTCATCAGCATAAGAGATACCGCGTTCTCCGCCGCTCTGTCCGCCTGTCCCTTGATCTGCCTTGACGATCCCGTTCTATTTCAACCTGGCCACCCTGCTGCTCTGCGAAGCCGCCCTGATGCCCGGTTTTCAGTCCCTCAGCTTTATTGACGGCGATCACCCGTAAAAACCGCCGCCTCCGGATCGCCGCTCCTGGCGATATCACGGTGCACAACCGTCAACTCGACGGGTAGCTCCAGCAGGTCCTGACGCAGGATTTCGACCACAGCCACAGACCGGTGCTGTCCGCCGGTGCAGCCGATGGCCAGCCAGAACTCCTGCCTGCCGGCCGCCAGGTTCTGTTCCACCAGAAATACGAGCAGCGGCCTGACGAGGCGCAGGAACTCGGTGCCGACCGGCCCCTGCAGGGCATAGTCGGCGACCCCGCGATCAAGTCCGTTCAGCGATCGCATCTCCTCAAGCCAGAAGGGATTGGGCAGAAACCGGACGTCCCAGACCAGGGTGGCCGTGGTCGGCAGACCGTATTTAAAACCGAATGAAGAAAGGGTTACCGGTAGTCTGTCCATGTGCTCCTCGTAATTGATATTCCCGCAGGAAGGAAAAACCATCGTCGCCAGTGCCCGGAGGCGTTCTTCTCTGCTGCGACCGGCCGTGGGAGAGGGGCCGGCAGCAAAAAAGACTACACAAGAACTCCTGCCTCGGGTAATAAGACAAGCCCGCCCTCATGAAAAATCATACCAGAGATTCCCCAGGACACGGCATTGATCAGCATATCCACCCTGTACAGCATCGACATCCTGGCCTTCACCATCTTCATCCTGCCGGTCTCCATCGGCATCATCTCTTTCCAGATGGGCATCCGTGCCGCCTGGCTCTGCGTCCTGCTCTTCGTCTTTGTGCTCTTTCTCCTCTCGGCCGGCCGCTATCGCCAGGGCAGCTGGCAGAAGATGCTGGTC
>JANMSX010000140.1:0-21453 GCA_031389785.1 Desulfobulbaceae bacterium
ATCCTGCCGGTCTCCATCGGCATCATCTCTTTCCAGATGGGCATCCGTGCCGCCTGGCTCTGCGTCCTGCTCTTCGTCTTTGTGCTCTTTCTCCTCTCGGCCGGCCGCTATCGCCAGGGCAGCTGGCAGAAGATGCTGGTCATCGAAGAGTCGGCGAGATGAAGGCAGGGCTTCTTCGCAGGAGCCTGGTCACACCTTACACGTGGTCGCCGACCGCATGCTTGAGCCGGCGGACGAAAAACAGGGCCAGGGTCAGCATGCAGAGGAGGGACGCGAGAAACATCTGCCAGCCGTAGTGTTCAAAGACAAAGCCGGGGAGAAAGGAACCCAGAGTTCCGCCCGTATAGTAAAAACAGATGTAGACCCCGTTGGCGATGGCCTTGTTTTCCCGCGCCAGTTTGTTGACAAAGCCGGAGAGGAGGGAATGGGCAAGAAACAGGCCGGTGCAGAAGACGAACATGCCGACGAACATGACACTGTAGCTCTCGACCATGAAGATCACGGTACCGACGAAGAAGATAACGATTCCCGCGGTGACGGCGGCCGTTTCGTTGCCGAAGAAGCGGATGATCGGCCGGGTGTTGATCGAGACCATGATGCCCATGCTGTAGCCGAGATAGAGCAGGCCGATGCCGGCCTCGCCGAGTACCGGCCCCATCCGTTTCAACTCAAACGGCAGGATGTTCATCAGGGCGGAAAAGACAAAAAACAGGCAGAAAATGGCAAGATAGAGCCAGAGGAATTCCCCCTGCCGCAACAGCCCGGTTATCTCGTTCAGGCGGGGCCGGGCATAGCTCATCTTGGCGTCCCGTTCCAGGCAGCGCAGGAGCAGACTGGCAAGGAGCAGCAGGATGCCGAGGAAAAAGAAAAAGACCCGCCAGCCGAACAGTTCGGTGGACAGACCCGAGAAAAAACGTCCGAGAAAACCGCCCATGATCGTCGCCGCGATATACATGGCGATGGCGTGCTGCACGTTTTCCCGCGTCGAGGTATAGGAAATATAACTCATCAACGAGGTGAGGATGGCCGGGATCATCAGCCCCTGGACGGCCCGCAGGAGAAGCAGGGTAAAATAGTCATCGGTCAGCGAGAACAGCAGTTCGAGGACACCGAGGATGGCTATGGCCCAGCGTACCAGGACTTTGGCCGAGAAGGCCTCCAGCAGGTAACCGTAAAAGAGCGGGGCGATACCGAGAGGGGCCATCATCAGGGTGGTGAAGAGGATCGCCTGGAGACTGGTCAGGTTGAATTCTCTCTGAAATACCGGCTGGATAGGTTGAGCGGCATAGAGTGAACAGATGGTCACGATGGTGGCGAAATAGATGACGCGGATGGGTGACTTGGTCAAGTACAAACTCCTTTTCTTCAGAAATCATGGCATGGACGAGCACCAAGCATACCAGAATTTCTTAAGAATTCCACACGATGTATCCATCCAGGGCTTTTTTTTGCGGATGGACGGAGGCCCTCGCCGGGCGTACCGGCAGGGAGATGCGGGCACCTGGCAGATCACCGAAAAATGCTTATTTTTGTACTATTGGGTACCGGATTTGCATTATTTCACCGGGCCCCATTCCCTCCACCATACAGGAGTCTCTTATGAAAATGAATATCGGCGGCGTGGATCGACTCATCAGGGTGGTCATCGGTGTCCTGCTCATCGGACTTGCGGTATTTGACAGAATCGGCCCGTGGGGCTATATCGGCATCCTGCCGATTGCCACCGCGCTGATCGGCTGGTGTCCGGCCTATGCCCCGTTCGGCATCAGCACCTGCTGCAACTCGGAAAACTGCCGGACCACCAGTTCGAAAGGGTGATTCCCTCCGCAGACCGGAATGGAAACGTTGAGGCAGGCGGGGAGCGACAGGATAAGACAATGAAGTTGGAGGAAGAACCGCCTGGCAGACGGGAGATTGAAGCAGGAAGTCTGGGGTTGAAGGCGTAAAGCCTGGCAAAGAGAGGATGATCCGAAATTTTCCCGGCGGAACGGAAACGGCGGGAGACTAGAGGACGGCCTCAATGGCCTTCTGGATGGTGTGCATGTCGAAGGGTTTTTCGATCAGGCCGCAGAAGCCATACTCTTTGAAATTGGTCATGATGGGATCGTTTGAATAGCCGCTGGAAACCAGGACCTTGGCCTGCGGATTGATCGCCAGGACCTCGACCACGGCCTCCCTGCCGCCCATGCCGCCGGGGATGGTCAGGTCCATGATCACCGCAGCGAATGGCTCGCCCTGCTCAAAATGCTGTTTATAGACCTGGATCGCCGCCTCACCATCAATCACATGCATGGTCTCATAGCCCAGAAATGCGAGCATCTGAGAGGTGATGTCCCCGATCATGATCTCGTCATCCATGATCAGGATCTTTTTTTTCCCGTCTGCGGTAGCCACGCCGATCCTCCCTGTCCGGAAGCAAATTTATCCCAGCCGATTTTCTCTGCATCAAACCTGCACCATCGCAGTATGCCAGAATGGCCGGATCGCAGTCAAGATAATTGCCCGAAAAAATGTCTCATTCTTTTGACAGGAGTGTTTCGCCGGCTATAATGATCGAGAAGACGTGCAACCCTTGCAGAGAAACGGCCACGAATATATGGAATATCCCTCCGACACAGTCCTCCACCGGGAGATCTGGCACAACCAGTTGATGGAGGTCATCGACAATGGCGACCAGCGCTCCCTCTATTTCGCCTCCCGGCATCTGCAGAGCAGCATGTCCCTCAGCCGCCCGCAGCAGCTCCTGTTGTCCTACACCCGCTATATGCTGCTTGGCCTGCCAATCCTCGATTCCCCCGAAAATATCCTGATCATCGGTATCGGGGCCGGGTCGCTGGTCCGCTTCTGCCACCATCATTTCCCGGCCTGCCGGATCGATGCGGTGGACTGCTCCTCCCGGGTCATCGATCTTGCCCGGGACTATTTCCGGCTGCCGGACAATGAGCAGGTGAGAATCCACTGCCGGGAGGGCCACGCCTTTCTCCGCGAACTGCAGCAGGGGTCCCGCTTCGACCTGATCATGGTGGATGCCTTCGATCAGCAGGGGATGTCCGAAACCGTGTACACGCCCCCCTTCTTCGAACGCTGTGCGACCGTCCTCAAAGGGCACGGGATTCTCAGCTGCAACCTCTGGAGCGGCGATGCGGAACGGCTGACCGGTATCAGGGGAACCCTCTCCTCGCTCTTTCCCGGCCATCTCTCCATACCGGTGCCGAATCGCGGCAACATCGTCGCCCTGGCCTTTCGGGACCCTGTCCCCTGGAAACGGTTCAATGTGGGAAAAGACCGATGGATTGAGCTGGAAGAACGATTTGACCTCGATTTCAGGAAAATGCTGCGGGTTGTCGACCGACAGAACCGCAGCCTGCTGCAGCGTGTCGCGAGTCTGTTCTCCCTTAGCCGCCCCGGAGGACTCCGAGAATTTCCCCTTTCTCACCTGCAGGAAGAAGACGAATCGCCGCCGAACCTTTCCTGAAATCCCGATTTACATCAAAACAACAATATATTACAGGATATTGCAGAATGTCGAAGGGGCATGCCGGATCCTCTCCAGCTGGTCTTTGAGATCACCGATCTCCTTTTCCCAGTATTCATGGGAACCGAAATCATCAATGGCCCGGGTGTCGCCGTCTTCCACGACCTGATGGGCGCACCAGGCCATATAGTGAATGTAGCGCAAGGCCCGCAGTGGCTCGATCAGGCGGAGCGACCGCCGATTGAAGGGGCGGAAGGTCTCATAACCCTCGAGAAAGAGGTCGATCTCGTTGCAGGAATCCTCGGGTCCGCCGGGAAGAAGCATCCACAGGTCCTGTACAGGCGGGCCCATGACCATATCGTCAAAGTCAATCAGCAGCAGGGATTCTCCCGGCCGGTGCAGGAGGTTGGCGAAGTGGCAGTCGCCGTGGATACGGATGCGCTCAATACCGGCAAAGGCCGGCCTGATCTCGCTGAATATGGTCTCGCAGACCTCCTGCAGTTCGCCTTTGCGATCGGCCGGGACGGCGTCGCCGTCGAGCAGGTAGCGGAGCTGCAGGGCGCCGGAGGCGTCCGGTCCCATGGTCAGCCGCTGGCGTGCGGTCCTGAGCGCCCCGACATTGTGAATGCGGCCGAGGAGGCGGCCGATTTCCAGCCACTGTTCCTCGGTGTATTCGTCATGGCTGCGGCCGCCGCGCTTGGGAAAGACGGCGTAGCGCAGACCCTGCTCGCCGCCCAGCGTCGAGCCGGATTTCAGCTTGAGCGGGGCCACCACCGGAATTTCATGGTCGGCGAGCTCAAGGAGGAAGGTGTGTTCATCAAGCAGGGCCTTATCCGACCACCGTCCCGGCCGGTAGAATTTGACGATAATTCCGCCGCCCTTGCGTTTCTCAAGTTCATAGACCTTGTTGATATAACTGGTCAACGGCCGGAACAAGTTGGTGCAGGGCTGTCCCAGTTCCTTTTCCACCAGCCCCAGGACCAGCTCCGGCGCCAGTTCATGGAAGATATGACGCTTCTTTTTTCTCGATACTTTCATTGAATACGGGTATCCTCGCCTCCGGCCGGTTTTTCACAATCGCGAACCACTTCATGCATTTTAGCCGATACGGCGAAAAACTGCTCATACTACCTGCCTGACTACAATAAAGAGAAGATCCACCGATCGCCTGCCCAGATGAGCAACGACCAACCGGCACTCCTCCTTCCCGCCCCTCCCCCGGCCTGCCATGGGCCCTGCCGAAGCTGCAGCGGAGAGCATCGCCTTGATCACGGCAGGGCTCATGAACATTGCCTTGAGCTGATGCGGCTGCTCGGATCGCGGCAATCGCTTGACCTATGGTCCTCGCCTGAGGCTCGCGACCCCCGTCTTGCCACCGACTCACTCTACGGCGAGGCCCGCGGCAAGATGTTCGGTGTCATGGAATGCCTGGCCGGGGATGCCTCGATCGTCATCCTGCGGGCCTTTTCCGGTCAGTTCAACGGCTTCTGGGATATTGACGGATGGGCGCCGCCGCTTTTCGACAGCCGGCGGATGGCGGCCATCACTGTTTCGGTGGAAAGGGAGATCAAGCGACTGGGACAGGAAATGGCTGGTCCGGGATGCAGCCCGATCAAGAGGAGGGAACTGCAGCAACAGCGCCGGCAGCTCTCGCAGGATTTGATGCGGCGGATGCATGGCCTGTACCGGCTTACAAACTTCCGCGGCCAGGAGACCGGCCTTTTTTCGGCCTATCGCGGGGAAAACGGCATCCCCACCGGCACCGGCGACTGCTGCGCCCCGAAGCTGCTCAACCTTGCGGCCCGACGGAATCTTCTGCCGCTCGGCATGGCGGAGTTCTACTGGGGCAGGGAGAACCGCTCCGGCGGCAGGCAGGAAGGTCGTTTCTATTCCTCCTGCCGGGAAAAATGCCGGCCGATCCTCGGCTTTCTGCTCTGCGGCCTGGAGGAGCTCCATGCGCGACTCCGCCCTTGAATTGACCGTCATCCATCGGGATCCGGCCTTTCTGGTAGTGGAAAAACCCGGCGGGTTGCTGGCAGTCCCCGGCCGGGGGCCGGACAAACAGGACTGCGTGGTAACGAGGCTGAAACGGATGTTTCCGGAGATGATCGCCCAGCCGGCGGTGCACCGTCTCGACATGAACACCTCCGGGATGATGGTTGTCTCCGTCACCCAGGAGGCCCATCGCCGGCTCTGCCGGCAGTTTGAGCAGCGCCGGGTGGCCAAGCGCTATATCGCCCTCCTCGATGGTCTGATCAACGAAGATCGGGGGGAAATTCACCTGCCCTTCCGCCTCGATCCCGCCAACCGGCCCTATCAGATCCACGACCCGCTGCACGGCAAGATGGGCATCACCTGCTGGCGGCGCCTGGCGGTGGCGGACGGGCGGACCCGGATCGAGTTCATCCCGCTGACCGGCCGGACCCACCAACTGCGGCTCCATGCCGCCCACCATCTCGGTCTCGGCGCGCCGATCGTCGGCGACCGGCTCTACGGCCGTGGCCGGGAAGGGGAGCCGATGCTGCTCCATGCCTCCCACCTGGCTTTTGCCCACCCCTGCACCGGGGAGGCGGTCAGTTTTGACTCCCCGGTGCCTTTCTGATAACTTTCTGAGAAGTACGCCGGACAGGCCTATACCCGAATATTCCTGCCTATGCCCGCTCCTGAAAATATTTCCTGGTCTCCGTCACAATCACCGGGGTCAGCAGCAGACCGATCAGGTTGGGGATGGCCATCAGGCCGTTCAGTGTATCGGAAATATTCCAGACCAGACTCAGCTTGGATACCGCCCCAACCCCGACGAAGATGACAAAGACAATCCGGTAGGGCAGGACGGCCTTGACCCCGAACTGGTACTCGATCGACTTCTCGCCGTAGTAGCACCAGCCCAGGATAGTCGAGTAGGCGAAGAGCATGATCCCGATCGTGACGACATACCTGCCTCCCGGCATGGCCGATTGGAAGGCGGTGTTGGTAAGCTCAGCACCGGTCTGGCCGTTCGACCAGGCGCCGGTCAGGATGAGCACCAGGCAGGTCATCGTGCAGACGATGATGGTATCGATAAAGGTCTGGGTCATCGACACCAGGGCCTGGGAGATCTGACTTTATGTCCTGCGGGTGATCTGCCGGGACAACACCGATTTCACCAGGACCCCCGGCAGACTGGCAAGCCTGCCGGGGGTCCTGCGGATCAACTCATCGCTCACCCTGCGCACGGTCATCAAAAAAACCGACCTGCCGATATAGTGCAGGATATATTTATAGGGAGCCTTGCCGGGAATTTTCCCTGGACCATGAGATTTTCTCTCCCGAACGCCTTTCCCCCTCTCGAGGGAATGACGGCAGCATTTCGGCCGGGCCGGTTGTGAAGGCTCTTTGGCACCTCCTGGATCGGCAGGAAAAATCCCGATTTGAATACACTCTCCCCCGCCTGTTGCCAGGAATCTTTCCCAGGAGCACACCGCCTGGATCATAATCTTCTTGCCAGTCACCCGCCTGTCGAAGTATACTGTTGTTTTTTTGCCTACCCGCCAGCCATGATCCATCTGACCAATATCGCTAAACAGCACGGCGCCCAGATCCTCTTCCAGGAAGCCAGCCTGCAGATCCTCCCCAACAGCCGCACCGGCCTGGTCGGCCCGAACGGGGCCGGCAAGACCACGATCTTCCGCCTGATCGCAAATGAGGAGGAGGTCGATCGCGGCGAAATCAGTTGCGCCAAGAAGACCGTCATCGGCTATTTCTCCCAGGATGTCGGCGAGATGGCAGGCAGAACCGTACTCGCCGAGGTGATGTCGGCAGCCGGCGAGATCGTCGAGATGGGCCGGCAGATGCGCGAGATGGAGGCGCAGATGAGCGAGCCGATGGCCGATGAGGAACTGGCCGATCTGCTCGAGCGCTACGGCGATATCGTCGAGATCTTCGAGCATCGCGGCGGCTATGACCTCGATGCCCGGGCCAAGGCCGTGCTCACCGGTCTCGGTTTCACGGACGACGACTTCGAGCGGCCGGTCGAATCCTTTTCCGGCGGCTGGAAGATGCGCATCGCCCTGGCCAGGATCCTGACCATCAACCCCGATGTTCTGCTGCTCGACGAACCGACCAACCACCTCGACGTCGAATCCATCGTCTGGCTGGAGGAATGGCTGGTCAACGATTTCAAGGGCGCCCTCTTGATGACCTGCCACGACCGGGATTTCATGAACCGCCTGGTCGGCCGCATCATCGAGGTGGCCAACCGCACGATCACCACCTACAGCGGCAACTACGACTTCTACCTGCAGGAGCGGGAGATCCGCCGCGAGCAGCTGTTGGCCAGCCATCGCCGGCAGCAGGAGATGCTGGCCAAGGAAGAGGAATTCATCGCCCGCTTCGCCGCCCGGGCCTCCCATGCGTCCCAGGTCCAGTCGCGGGTGAAGAAGATCGACAAGATCGAGCGTATCGAACTGCCGCCCGAACAGCGGACCATCCGCTTCGACTTTCCTGTTCCGCCCCGAAGCGGCGACGACGTCCTGCACCTGCGCGATCTCGGCAAGGTCTGGCAGACCGCTGAGGGCCAGGAGAAAAAGGTCTTCAGCGGCCTCACCGGCACGGTCAGACGGCAGGAGAAGATCGCCGTGGTCGGGGTCAACGGCGCCGGCAAGTCGACGATTTTGAAGATAATCAGCGGCCGGACCGAGGCCAGCACCGGCTCCCTTGCCTTCGGCGCCAGCCTCAGCACCGGCTATTTCAGCCAGCATGCCATGGACATCCTGCACCCGGGGCAGACAGTCTTCGAGGCCGTCCAGGAGGCGATGCCGACAGAGAACATCGGAGTCATCCGCAACCTCTGCGCCGCCTTTCTCTTTCAGGGCGACGATGTCCACAAGCGGATCGCCAACCTCTCCGGCGGCGAAAAGAGCCGGGTGGTCCTGGCCAAGCTGCTGGCCCAGCCCCTCAACCTGCTGATCCTCGACGAGCCGACCAACCACCTCGACATCCAGTCCCGCGAGGTCCTGCTGGAGACCCTGCAGAAGTTCGACGGCACGGTCATCCTGGTCAGCCATGACCGTCACTTCCTGCGCAGCCTGGTCACCAGGGTGTTCGAGATCGACCACGGCGAGATGCGGATCTACGAGGGCAATTACGATTACTACCTGCGCCAGACCGCCCATGCGCACGCCGGACACTGATCCGGCCGGCTCCACCGACTATCCCCGACCGGCGCCACCTGAGAAAACAGGCGCCGGACATTACCTTTACGGAAAATTCACCATGATACACGCCTCCAATATCGCTCTTTCCTACGGCAAGAGAGTCATCTTCAAGGATGTCAACATCAAGTTCACCGCCGGCAACTGCTACGGCCTGATCGGCGCCAACGGCGCCGGCAAATCGACCTTCCTGAAGATTCTGGCCGGCCAGCTCGATGCCGATAAAGGCGAGGTCTTCGTCGGGTCCAGGGAACGCATCGCCTACCTCAATCAGGACCAGTTCGCCTTCGACGAGGAGACGGTGGCCAAGACCGTGCTGATGGGCCACACCCGCCTGCACGAGGTCATCGCCGAGCGCGAGGCCCTCTACTCGAAGACCGAATTCACCGACGAGGATGGCATCCGCAGCGGCGAACTCGAGGCCGAATTCGCCGAGATGAACGGCTACGAGATCGAATCCGAGGCGGCGGTGCTGTTGAGCGGCCTGGGCATCCCAGAGGAGATGCGGGAGAAGAAGATGAAGGAACTCGAAGGCGGCGATAAGGTCCGCGTCCTCCTTGCCCAGGCCCTGTTCGGCAACCCCGACATCCTGCTGCTCGATGAGCCGACCAACAACCTCGACATCAAGTCTATCATCTGGCTGGAGGGCTTTCTCGAACGCTTCCAGAATACGGTCATCATCGTCTCCCATGACCGGCACTTCCTGAACCAGGTCTGCACCCACATGGCAGACATCGATTTCGGCCGGATCCAGATCTACGTCGGCAACTACGACTTCTGGTACCAGGCCAGCCAGCTCTCCCTGCAGCAGCGCCAGGACGCCAACAAGAAGGCGGACGCCAAGGCCAAGGACCTGAAGGAATTCATCCAGCGCTTCTCCTCGAATGCCTCGAAGGCCCGGCAGGCGACCTCGCGCAAGAAACTCCTCGATAAGCTTGAACTCACCGACCTGCCGACCTCCTTACGCAAGTACCCCTTCATCCTGTTCAAGCCGAATCGGCCCTGCGGCGACGTCATCCTCGAGGTGGACCATATCTCGAAGACCATCGAAGGGACCGAGGTCCTGAAGAATTTCACCCTGACCATCGGCCGCGGCCAGAAGATCGCCTTTGTCGGCACCAACAGCCAGGCCATCACCACCTTATTTCAGATCCTGGCCGGCGAGATGGCCCCGGACGGCGGCACCTTCCGCTGGGGCCAGACCATGAGCACCTCCTATTTTCCCAAGGAAAACAGTTCGTTCTTCAACAGCGACATGACCCTGGTCGAGTGGCTGGGCCAGTACACCCCGGTGACCGAAGGCGAGAGCTTCGCCCGCGGTTTCCTCGGCAAAATGCTCTTCTCCGGCGACGAGGCCCTGAAGAAGACCTCGGTGCTCTCCGGCGGCGAAAAGGTGCGCTGTCTGCTGGCCAAGATGATGCTGAGCGACGCCAACGCCCTGATCCTCGACGAACCGACCAACCACCTGGACCTGGAGTCGATTACCGCCCTCAACAACGGCCTGCAGGCCTTCAGCGAGATCATCCTGTTCTCCTCGCACGACCACACCCTGGTCCAGACCGTGGCCAACCGGATCATCGAGATCCTGCCCGGCGGCGGAGTGATCGACAAGATGCTGCCCTACGACGATTATCTTGCCGATCCTGAGATCCAGGCCATGCGCGAGGCCCTCACGGCAAAGAATCTCCGCTGAAGCGAAGGGGCGTAAAGCACCTCCCGCCCTTCCCGCGCCGGTGCCGGGATCTGTTCGATACAGCCCGGCCACGGCCGGTCGAATGAGACCGATTATCCGCAGATAAAATGCCCTAGACGCCGGCTGTTGGCCCGCCGCGGCTGAACATCGTCAATTCCCAGTAGCCATCCTCCATTGCATGACGCAGGATGTAGACGCCATTGTCAATAAGATAGTCGCTTGATTTGGCATCGGCCTGAGCCTATTGTATGAATCTTTGAGAGAGCGAATCGTGTTTGGCCAGATGTGATCCCGCCTCAGATTGTGCGGACTGGCGTCCGTCCTATCCTTGAACAAACAGACCTGGAGGTCGGCAAAATGCTTGAGTGGATATTTATGCCCGAGGCCTGGGTGGCGCTGGCGACGCTGTTGGCGCTCGAAATCGTGCTGGGCATCGATAACATCATTTTCATCACCATCCTGGTCAGCAGGCTGCCGGAGGCCCAGCGCGATCTCGCCAGAACGCTGGGGATCAGCTTTGCCATGCTCTCCCGCCTCGCCCTGCTGTTCAGCCTGGCCTGGGTCATCGGCCTGGTGGACCCCTGGTTCAGCGTGCTTGGCCAGGAGATATCCGGCCGCGACCTGGTCCTCATCGTCGGCGGCCTGTTCCTGCTGGCCAAATCCACCCACGAGATTCACAACAGCCTGGAAGTCGTCGGCGAAGACGACAAGGCACGCGGCGGTTACGGCTTTTATGCCACCATCATCCAGATTACCATCCTCGACATCGTTTTCTCGCTCGACTCGGTCATTACCGCGGTTGGCCTGGCCCGACATATCTCCGTGATGGTCATCGCCATTGTCGGCGCGGTGGTGGTCATGCTGTTCGCCGCCAAACCCATCGGCAATTTCGTCGATGCCCATCCGACCATCAAGATGCTGGCCCTGGCATTTCTGCTGATGATCGGTTTCACACTGGTAGCCGAAGGGTTCGACGTGCATGTCCCGAAGGGCTACATCTACTTTGCCATGGCCTTTTCGATCATGGTCGAGATGCTCAATATCAAGGCGCACCGCCGCAAGGCAGGCCCCCCGGTCAAGCTGAACAAGCAGATCGAGGAATAATCTTCCCCTCCCGGGAATCCTCATGGCCGGCAGAACCGGTGCTTCCCAGCTGCATTACGGCTTTCTCGCCGCGGTACTGGTGCTGGCTACCAGCGGCATCATTGCCTATGCCCGTCTTTTCGACCGGCACTCACTCAGGGGAGCACTGCTGAGCTGTGCAGGTATCCTGAAACGTATCTGTATTCCGATAACCTTGAAAAGTGCGAGGTATTGCCGATGACAGCCTCACAGGACTTCTTCAGATTGGTAGTCGAGTCAATTACCGAGCACATCGCAGTGATTGACCGGGAGGGAATCATTCTGTTTGTAAACCGAGCCTGGCTGAACTTCGCTCGGGATAATAATTATCGGCTGCGAAAGGGCTGGGCCGGTGTCAATTATCTCAAAGTCTGCGACAAAGCGGCGGTGGCGAGTGAGGAGGGTGGGAAAGCGGCAGCCGAAGGCATAAGAAAGGTAATAGATCGGACTTTGGCATCATTTTACTTTGAATATCCTTGCCATAGTCCGGTTGAAAAGAGATGGTTCATGATGAGTGTCAGCAATTTCCAGTCACTGGGCGTCCCCTATTACGTCATTTCTCACAAAAATATAACCGAGAGAAAACTCGCCGAGGAAAGGGTATTTGATTTATCACGGATAGACGGTTTGACAGGAGTTCCCAACCGAAAATATTTCGATCAGTTTCTGGAATCTGAATGGAAACGCTGCGCCCGCCTGCATTTCCCGATAACTCTCGCGATAATGGATATAGACTACTTCAAGCTGCTCAATGATCACTACGGGCATCAGGCCGGGGATGAGTGCCTGGTAAAAATCGGCGCAGTTCTCAATGCCTTGAGAAAACGACAGGGAGATCTCTTTGCGCGATATGGCGGTGAGGAATTCGCCCTGGTTTTTGGCAATACCACTGTTGAGCAGTCGCTGATCGTACTCAACAAAATACTGGAGGCCATTGCCGACCTGAATATTCCCAATGTAAAATCACCGGTCAAACCAACAGTTACCGTCAGTATCGGGATTGCCATGACCCATCCCGGCCGACAAGACGATGAGAAGGACCTTATAAGGGCGGCGGACAGACATCTGTATGCCGCAAAAGAAAATGGCAGAGATCGATTGGTATTCGTCGGGGATGACCAGGCATGACGAGGCCTCCACATCAGGAAAGGACAGACTGGTGTCCCCACAGAATGACGGCCGACGGACAGACGGCACAGGGGCCCCGGCCGCCGCCGCCCCGGCCAGGTCTGTTCATGGTCGATCCATCAGCTGTTCAACAAACAACGAGGAGACGGAAAAATGAAAGAAAAAATCCTGGGCTTGTGCACTGTCGGCATCATCCTGTCGGCCGGCAGCGGAATCCATGCGCAAAATGCCGTACCGCCGGCGGCAAACGGCATAGAAATCCCCGCCGACTACCGAGACTGGCGGCTTATCAGCTCTTCCCATCGCCATGACAACCAGACCCTGCGGGTCATTTAATGTCTTCACCCACCCGTCCAAGCTGCCGTAACTCCACGGGAACCAGGGCTGGAATGGGTTTACTTCAGGGCGGCAAGGGCCTGGATATGTTCGACCCCCAGCCCGCAGCAGCAGCCGAGGATGTTGACGCCGTAATCATCCCGCCAGCCCCGGCCTAATTCCAGGAGATCGGCGGGGGCGATGATGTCCGTGAAGATCCACTCCGGCATCGAGAAGCTGCCGCTGTCCGGATAGGCCATGAGCGGGCCGTCCCACAGGCGCCGGATGATCTCGAGGCCTGGGGCGATAGCCTGGGTATGGCTGTGCATGATCCCGAAGGCGTTGCCGCCGGCCGCGATTATCGCCTCCGCCGCCTCCGCGAACGACAGCTCCCGTCGGTGGTAGGCAACCAGCCTGCCGTCCTCCTCCATCCTGGCGCTGAGCCCGACCCAGACCGGCAGGCCGGTGGCCTTGGCGGCGGCAATGGCCGGCAAGGCCAGGTCCGGGTCCGACATCATTTCCATCAGGATCAGGTCGACCCCTGACTCCGCCAGGATATCGGCGATCTCCCGGAAATTGGCAGCTGCCGTCCGGCTGTCCGGCACGGCCTCCGGGTCGCGGAAATCCTGACCGGCCACCACCGGCACCTGATGCGACATCGAGCCGGCCACCGCGACCGGTCGCGGGATCGCCGCCAGTTTCCGCGCCTTGAGGGCCAGCTGCACGGCAGTGCGATTGATCTCCCTGAGCCGGTCGCCGAGCCCGGCCGGCTCCAGCATGCTGCGGTTCGTTGAAAAGGTGTTGGTGGTAATAATGTCGGCGCCGGCCAGGATATAGTCCCGATGGACGCCGATGAGGATTTCGGGATCGGTCAGGGCGGCAGTCGCACACCAGGCCTCATTGTGCATCCGCACCCCCCGCCGCTGCAACTCGGTGCCGGTCGCCCCGTCAAGCAGGAGCAGGCCGCCTGCGGCCAGTCTGGCAGTCAAATGGCCTATCGGGCCGGTGATGTTCACAGTTTCCACTCAACACCTGTTAATGGCTAAGATATCTCGCCCCTGATCGCCCGGGTATGGCCGGTGCGATCAGGGTGTTTCGCCGGTTCCACCCGCCGCCCTCGCGGCAGGCAAATCTTACCGTCTTAGCCAAGGATATCTTAGAAAATTACCGCCGACAAGAGGGAGATGTGCGCTGCATACAGGGAAACCTCCGAATTCAGGCGATCGCCTGCGGCAGCAGGACGGTAAAGGCGGTGCCCTGCCCCAGTTTGCTTTCCACCTTGATGCTGCCCTGATGGGCGTTGACGATGCTCCTGACGATGGCAAGACCCAGACCGGTCCCGTGGATTTCCCGGGTGTTGCTGTCCTTTACCCGGTAAAAGCGGGTGAAGATCTCCTCCAGGTCCTCTTCCGGTATGCCGAAGCCGGTATCCCGGATGGTGATCGCAACGTAGTCGTTTTCGAGAGCCGCCGAGAGGGTAACCAGGCTGTTCTCCGGTGAATATTTCAGCGCATTGGTGATCAGGTTGGTAAAGACCTCTTCGATCCCTCGGGGATTGGCCGGGATTGTCGGCAGGGCCGGGAGCCTCTCCAGCTGGATGCGGATGTTCCTGGCCGCTGCAGCGGGCTGATGGAAGGCGACCTGCTCATCGAGAAAGGCCCGGATATCTATCCCCTCCTTTTCGTTGGTCACCAGCCCGGCCTCGATACGGGCCAGGTCGAGCAGCTCGGAGACCATGTTGGTCAGGTTGTGGATCTTGCCGGAGGCCCTCTCCAGGATCTCACGCTGCTTGTCCGTGACCTCGCCGGCAAGACCGTCCAGGATGATTTTCATCTGCATCATCAGCGAATTCATCGGACTGCGGATTTCGTGGGAGACCATCGAGACAAACTCTGATTTCATCCGGTCGATCTTCTTGATTGCCGTGATGTCATGGAGCACGGTGATGGTCCCGAGATTGAGGCCGGTCCGGCCGCGGAACGGCGCACAGCGGGCACTGAGAATCCTTTCGTTCTGGCCGTCATTGCCGGCGAAACTCAACTCCTGGACGATCTCGGTGAAGGTATCCGGAGGCATGGCGAGGGCCTGGTCGATCATCCGGATCAGCGGTTCGCACTCTATAACCTCTTCAACCCGGCGACCGATAACGTTTTCCCCGTAATAGCCGAGCATGTGCAGAAAGGCCGGGTTGGCCAGGACCATGTGCTTTTCGTTGTCCGTGGTCATAACCCCGTCCACCAGCCGGTTGACCATTACCCGCAGACGGGATTTCGTGTCGGTGATATCCTGCAGGGCCCGGGTATACTTGATAGATTTGCTCACCACGGCCCTGAGTTGATCGGGGGTGAAGGGTTTGGGGATGAAATCGAAGGCCCCCTTCTTCATGGCCTCGATGGAATGCTCCACCGTGGCGTAGCCGGTGATGACAATGACTACCGTATCCGGATGACGCTCCCGGACCTGCGACAGCACGTCGAAACCCGAGAGGACCGGCATCATGAGATCGGCAAGGATGATGTCGAAGTGCCTCTCTTTTATCTTCGCCAGGCACTGCTCGCCATCACTGGCCAGGGCCACCTCGAATCCCATCTCCTCGAGGACAGCCCGGCAGGCGTCACGTATCCGTGCCTCATCATCGACGATGAGGATGCGCGGTCTTTCCGTCTCATCCGTACAAACAATATTTCTCATCACTTTCTCCGACTAACCGATGGTCTCGAACAGGATTATATCCGACATGGGCACCAGGGGTAATTCCAGGGCGAAGGTCGTTCCCTGCGGGCCGGTTTTCTTCACAAAAATTCGTCCGTGATTTTCTTCCATTATCCCGTAGGCCATGCTCAGGCCGAGACCGGTTCCTTTTCCCAGTTCCTTGGTGGAAAAAAACGGATCGAAAATCTTTGACATATTTTCCGGGGAAATCCCCCCGCCCGTATCGCTCACTTCCAGATAGGCCTTATCTTTCTCGGCATCCTCAAAGGTGTGCAGGGTGAGCACCCCGTTTCCTTCCATGGCGTCTATGGCATTGATGATCAGGTTGATGACGACCTGGCAGAGCTGATTTCTGTCGGCATTGACCAGGATGGGGGGGAAGGCCTTGTCCTCGACTACCTGGACATGCAGAAACAGTCTCTGATCACGGATCAGCCTCAGGCTGTCGTCTATGACATCGTTGAGCTTGAAGAATTCTCTCTTCGGGTTGGTCTGCCGGCTGTAGGCCAGCAGGTTTTTGACAATCTCCTTGCAGCGCTCGGTATCTTCGAGGATGTAGGTGAGATTTTTTTCGAGGGGATGATCTTTCTCCAGCTTTTCCCGCATGAGGTTGGCGTAGAGCAGGATGCTCGTCAGCGGATTGTTGATCTCGTGGGCAACGCCGGCGGCCAGCCTGCCGAGCGAGGCCAGCTTCTCGGACTGGATGAGTTGGGCATGGGCCTCCTTCAGCTGCCCTTCCACATTCTGTCTGTCCCGCAGGTCGTTAAAGATACCGGCCGTCGCCGTCTCCATGCCATCCTCATAAATGATGACGGCAGTCATTTCCACTGGAATTTCAGTACCATCCTTGTGCAGGATATTGACTCGTGTAAGCGGCAGCTTGCCCCTGCCGCCGATCCGTTCGTCCCGCAGTTTGGACATGATGTCCCGGGCCACTCCGGGAGGATAAAAGCCTTCAATGTTGACAATATCGGTATAATAGGCGGCGTGTCCGAAAAGCACCTCGGCGGCCTTGTTCATCATGATTATGCGTCCCCGCCGGTCGGCGGCGACAATAGCGCTCACCGAACTCTGCACCACCCGGTCGATCAGTTCACGGACCCCGCTGTACATCTTTTCCAGATTTTTTACTCGAGTAACATCACGAATACTTTCAATTATATAGTCAACCTCACCAGTAGCCCCGAGAATCGGCGAAAAGACCCGTTCCTCCCATCCCTCATCGCCATGCCGATCGGTATATTTCACCAAGACCGAGTGACTGGTGCGAAATTTCAAGGCCCTGGCGAGCGGACATTCGCCATTATTGTTGCACGGAGATTTCAGGTCGGGAGAGTATTCGAGATTGACCTCCTTGCAGGACCTGCCGACGATCTGGCTTTCTTCGGCGCCGATCTTTTCCAGATAGCGTTTATTGGCGGCGACAATCGTCTTGTCCGGCAGAAGAATGACGGTGGGAAACGACATGGAATCAAACACCCGCAGGCGCCAGTCGATTTCCTTGTCAACGATTTCCATTTTCCCTTCCCGATAAAGATGTATAGAGCACAATAGTCATTAATTCTTGGGTGTTAACACAAACAACCCGGTTAGGGATCCTTTCCGGCAGTACTGCAACCGCCCTCCGCAGAATACCCGATCAGATGACAAATGTCTCGGCTAGACAGGTTGCGGTCACCTCCAGCCTGTCTTCAGGGACCACGATATACACGCTGGTCCCCGAACAGCCCGTGGCCAGAACCGGAATACCGGCCTTCTGCAGGGGAGACAATGCCGCCTCGGCTATTCCGTAACGATCCTGGAAGTGCGGGCCGTGCAGGTATATCAGCGCCACCGGTGTGATCGTCTGCAGCGAAGTCGCGTCTTCGTGTGCAAGTCCGTCCTCGAGCAGTCGGCGGACCGGGATTTCACAACCGTTCTCGGCCAGCAGCAGGCTGAACTGCAGGGTTCCGGTGGATACCGTCTGCAGGTTGACGAGTTCGAAACCCCTGCCGGCGGCTGCCAGGCTACTGATCCGTCCACCCCAATAGGCCAGCCTGCCTGCCGGGAAGAGCACGGTATGCAGCGACAGTCCGGCCTGCCTGGTCAGGCCGTAGACCCGGATTTTCGACTCCCAGTATACCGCTATTGTCTCCATAGCTTATTCCAGTTTGGCAGGAAGGATCACGGAGCGATCTGCCTGATGCAGAACTCAGGGCGGTACGGGGCATGGTTGTCCGGCAGCTCGACGATCTTTTCGAGCGCCTCCACTGCCCGATCGAGCAGCAGATAGTCGATATTGATTGCCAGGGCGGATATCGAGGTACACAGGCTGTGGATGGCTATCCCTGCCTGGGCCAGGGTCTCGACCACCCGACCGAGCAGCAGAAGGCTCCGGCGGTGTGGAAAGATGGTCAGGGTGCCGACCCGGTGGATGATCTCGAACTGGGCGCGAAGGGACGGGCCGCCAGGGTACCCGGCTCCGTCCTGCGGCCGACAAGGCGTATATTCGTTCGGGGAAGGCTCGGCGTCAAGAAGCATTTCAACCGCGGCGAAATCACCGGCAGCCAGGCAGAAGGTGCTGTGGACCGTCTCGCCGACAGCGCCCGTACAGGCAAAGGCCAGATTTATGCGCTGCTCGGCGAGGCGTCTGAGGAGGTCCGCCAGCGACCTGTCGGCTGGCAAAACGGCATGGTGAGTGTACTGGACCAGTTCGGGACTGAACCTGATCCCACCAATGCCGATCTTCATTTCGCCGCTCACAGAAAAATAATCGTCCACAGGTCACAGGCCAAGGGCAAAAAGAGACTGATCCTCCGGGCAGGCCCGGAGGATCGAAAGCAGAATCCTACAGACTATCCTGAACTATTTCAACCAGTTTGTCCATATCGATCGGTTTCGGCACAAAATCGTCGGCGAGGGTGGTCTTGCCGCCCATATGGGTATAGTTGGTCGAGGAGATCGCATCGGTGACCGCGGTCAGCAGGACGATGACGATTCCCTTGTATTCCTCGGATTTTTTCAGCTCATCACAAAGAGTATACCCGTCCTTTCTCGGCATCATCACATCGAGAATCATCAAGGCCGGACGTTCCTCCTTGATTTTCGCCATCGCCTCAAGCCCATCGTAGGCCTTGGCAACCCTGAAATTTCTGCTCTCCAGTTTCATGGCAACCATTTCCACCAGATCCGTATCGTCATCCACCACCAGTATGAGTTTTTTGTCGCTCATGGGTCACTCCCTCCTCGGACATTATTTGATGTATATCTTTTATATTATTATACTTGCGGCCTGGGCAGCAGACCCGCCCGTTCGACGATTTCCTTGACCTTCTCTTCCCAGTCGATGGCCATGATATGAAATCCGGCCACGCCCTCGACTTTTTTCAGGCGCTGAATGGTCTCCACACAGATGGCGATTCCCTCCTCCGGCTGTTTTTCCTTGGGGACCGAGGCCATCCGATCGACAATCTCCTGAGGCACATCCATTCCCGGCACCTTGGTTTTCATGTAGCGGGCCGCGCCTACCGATTTGATCGGCGTCACCCCGGCCAGAATATAGCACTGCTTGTGCAGGCCGCGGGCGCAGACTCCTTCCATCCACTTCTCGAATTTTTCGACGTTGAAGATGCACTGGGTCTGGATGAAATCGGCCCCGGCCGCGATCTTCTTGGCCAGGCGCAGGACCCGCAGTTCAAAGGGATCGGCGAAGGGATTGGCGGCGGCGCCGATGAACATCTTCGGTGCGCCCTTGATCTCTGCCCCGCCCTGGAACAGACCCTCGTCGCGCATCTTCTTGACCATCTGGATGAGCTGGATGGAGTCGATGTCATGGACATTCATCGCCATCGGATGGTCGCCGAATTTGGTGTGATCCCCGGACAGGCAGAGCATCGTGTCGATGCCCAGCGAGTAGGCCCCGAGGATGTCGGCCTGCATGGCGAGACGGTTGCGGTCACGGGTGACCAGTTGGTAGAGCGGATTCAGCCCTTCCTGTTTCAGCAGGACAGAGGCGGCCAGACTCGACATGCGCACCATCGCCGTCTGGTTGTCGGTGACATTGACCGCATCGACGATCCCATGCAGATACCTGCCCTTCTCCCGCACCTTATCGGGCTGAGCCCCGCGTGGCGGACCACATTCCGATGTCACTGCCAGGTGGCCCGCGGCCAGTATTTTTTCCAATCTGCTATCAGTCTTCATTCTGCCAAGTCCTCTCTGATGATCTTTCTCGGGCCACTGCCTCCACCCGGACGCCAGTCCTTCGCCGGCATGATTTCGACAAAGCGCTCCTCCTGTCCGAGCTCTTTCAACCTATCCCAGATCAAGGCCCAGGCGCAGTCCACGTCATCGCCGATCTCGCAATGGCCGCCGGTCGAACCACCGCAAGGGCCGTTCATCAGCTGTTTTGCGCATCTGGCGATCGGACAGACTCCGCCGGTCCGCCCCAGGAGACAGTCGCCGCAGCCCTGACAGCGCTCTGCCCAGACTCCCTGCCGCTCCGAGGCCCCCATGAATTTGGTGTTGACGGCCGGGAAGACCGGTTTCCCCTTGAAGCGCCGGGCGACCTCCTGGACCCCGCAGCCGCAGGCCATCGATATGATGGCGTCGACTCCGTCGGTCATCGGCACCAGTTCTTCGACATATTCGGGGTCGCACTGCCGCTCCAGGGTATGCTCACGTATCTCGATGGTCACGCCGCTCTTGAGCAGGGCCATATGGAGACCGGAGGCGAGAAGCCCGACCTCCTTGCGGCCGCCGGCGGCGCAGACCGTCACGCATTCGTTGCAGCCGACCAGGAGAACGCGTTTATAGGGTCTGACATATTCGATAAGTTCTTCCAGGGGTTTTCGTTCAGCGGTGATCATTGTGGTTCACTCTCCTCTCAATTTATTCCGTCATGATGCAGACATCCCTTTCCTGCCGGCCAATGGCGGCATGGATCGGGCTGGGCCCCAGCTTTCGGATTTTCTCTGTTATCTCGGTTGCTTTCTGGGCAAATCGGTAGCCCATGCCGGCGGACATCATGACCATTTCCAGCCGCTCGCTCTCTATGCCGATCTCGTCCATGTACTTCTGTACATGTTCCACCAGACGAGCCGCCCGGCTGTTGCCGTTCTTGAAATGGCAGTCACCCTCCAGGCAGCCTGCCACATAAACCCCGTCAGCGCCCTTTTCAAAGGCCTTGACAATATGCAGGGCATCGACCTTGCTGGAGCAGGGGACCCGGATGATCTTGACGTTGGGTGGGTAGGAAAGTCTCTGGCTCCCCGCCATATCAGCCGCCGTATAGGCGCAGTAATGGCAGCAGAAGGCCACTATGACCGGTTCAAAATTGTCCATTATGCGATATTCCTTTCAAAGAGTTCTTCCAGCTTGGCGATGATCCGATCGTCTTCAAACTGCATGAGCTGGATGGCCTTGGCCGGACAGGCCGAGGCGCACATGCCGCAGCCATGACACTTGGCCGGATCGATCTCCGAATAGCCGTCCGCGTTGATAAAGGGGATGCCGAAGGGGCAGGTCCGTACACAGATCAGACAGGCGGCGCAGAGGTTGCGGTCAACCCGGGCGGCCGCAGCGCCGAGGTTGATGAAGTCCTTGGCGAGCATGGTTCGGGCCCGTGAGGCCACGGCCAGGGCCTGGGCGACACTTTCCCTGATCGTCTTCGGACCATGGGCCGTGCCGGCCACGAAAAATCCCGGGACCGGCAGATCCACCGGTCGCAGTTTGACATGATCCTCAAGGAAATAACCGTCGCCGGTGCGGGGCAGTTTGAAGATCATCGCCAGCTCGTCGTTGCCGTCCTCATCCGCCACCAGGCCGGTGCTGAGGAA
>JANMSX010000009.1:0-87201 GCA_031389785.1 Desulfobulbaceae bacterium
CCTTGCGCCACTGCAGCAGTTTGGCGTCATCGTTTGCCCAGTCCTCCATCATCGTCTGCGAAAATTCTCCCGACATGATGTCATCCATGTGCTTTTCAAAGAGCGGTCTGAGGATCTCCTTCAACTCCTCGGCCAGGACAAAGGCCTGGATCTTGGCGGGATTGGCGAGACGATCCATCATATTGGTGATGCCGCCGTGTTTCAGGGCCTCGGTGACGATCTCCCAGCCATACTGCACCAGTTTCGAGGCATAAGCGGAATCCAGGCCTTTCTCGATCATCTTGTCGTAGCAGAGGAGCGACCCGGCCTGCAGCATGCCGCAGAGGATGGTCTGCTCGCCCATCAGGTCCGATTTGACCTCGGCGATGAACGACGACTGCAGGACCCCGGCCTTGTCGCCGCCGGTGCCGCAGCAGTAGGCCTTGGCCAGCTCCCAACCGACTCCGTCGGGGTCATTTTCGCCGTGCACGGCGATCAGGGTCGGCACCCCGAATCCCCGCTTGTACTCCTCGCGCACCTCGGTCCCAGGGGATTTGGGAGCCACCATGATGACGGTCAGGTCCTTTCTGATCTGCATCCCCACCTCGACGATATTGAAGCCGTGCGAATAGGAGAGGCAGGCCCCCTTCTTCATCAGCGGCATGATCGCCTCGACGACCTTGCTGTGCTGCTTATCGGGGGTCAGATTGATCACCAGGTCCGCCCCCGGGATCAATCCCTGGTAGGTCCCGACCTTGAAATCATTATCGGTGGCGTTTTTCCAGGACTGGCGTTTTTCGGCGATGGCCGACTCACGCAGGGCATAGGAAATGTCCAGGCCGCTGTCGCGCAGGTTGAGGCCCTGGTTGAGTCCCTGGGCGCCGCAGCCGACGATGACGATTTTCTTGCCCTTCAAGGCCTCGACCCCGTTGAACTCGGAGGCATCCATGAACCGGCACTGGGAAAGCTCCTCGAGCTGCCGACGCAGCGGCAGTGAATTGAAATAATTGAAACTCATTTTTATCTCCTTGTTTTTGGCTGATTTTCAGAAAATGACTGGCCCGACGTTCCTGTCAAAGACATATATTGGCAATCATGTGTTGCGTCAAGTGATTTGTTCGTGATACTGTATTGCTAATCCTGCAATACTCACCGGCAATCCCAACCCGTGACCCGCAGCAACCGCCGATGGACATACAAGAACTGAAAATATTCAGGCACCTGGCCCGCTCCCTGCACTTCGGCAAGACCAGCCAGGCCTGCAACATCACCCCGTCCGGCCTCACCAGGACGGTGCAGCGACTGGAGACCGAGCTGGGCAAACAGCTGCTGTTCCGCAACAGGCGCTCCGTCAGCCTAACCCCGGCGGGGACGGTCTTCCGGGACTACGCCGAGGAGGCGATCCAGCACTGGCACAGACTGCAGAGCAGTCTCGCTGACGACAACGTCCTGACCGGCGAACTCTCCCTGTACTGCTCGGTGACCGCCATCCTCAGCATTCTCCCGGACATTTTCGCCCGCTTCCGCAGGGCCCATCCCGAGGTCCTGATCCACCTGCAGACCGGCGATGCCGCCATCGCCATCGGCAAGCTGCAGACCGGCGAGGCCGATGTCGCCATCGCCGCCTTGCCCGACCGCCAGCAGGAGCAGCTGGAATTTATCGAGATCGTCCGGACCCCGCTGATCTTCATCGGCCCCGGCCGCTTTCCGGAGACGGTTACCTATTGCGGCGACACCGTCGACTGGCAGAAGACCCCGGTGATTCTCGCCGAGCGGGGTCTGAGCCGGCAGCGCGCGGACCGCTGGTTCAAGGAAAAGGGGATTGAGCCCAACATCTACTCACAGGTCGCCGGCAACGAGGGGATAATCGCCATGGTGGCGATGGGCTGCGGTGTCGGCATCGTCCCCAGGCTGGTCCTGGAACAGAGCCCGCTGCAGGACCAGGTGCACCTCCTCGCAGTTTCGCCGGAGCTTGAACCGTTCTGCGTCGGCGCCTGTATTCTGGCAAAAAACAGGCATAATCCCCTCGTCCGGTCGTTCTGGCAGATCATCGAGCAGGAAACCGTCTCCCAGCCGGGTCATCCGGCAAACCCTTGAGGATAGACCCAACGCACGCGTATGATTCTCCGCACCATCACCAAAAAGGATGTACCATGCCACTGATTATGATCACCAATGACGACGGAATCGACAGCCCCGGTCTCAAGGCCCTGTTGGAGGCCATGCCCGCCCTTGGGAGGACGGTGGTGGTGGCGCCGGAGCGGGACAATTCCGCCGTCTCGCACTCACTGACCATGCACCGCCCCCTGCGGATCAACAGGATTTCAGAGGATATCTACACCCTCGACGGCACCCCCACCGACTGCGTCGCGATCGGCCTCGGCAAGCTTCTCCAACAGAAACCGGATCTCCTGGTCTCGGGTATCAACGCCGGTCCGAATCTGGGCGATGACATTTCCTACTCCGGCACGGTCTCGGCGGCCATCGAAGGGACCATGTACGGTATCCCTTCGATGGCCCTCTCCCTGGCCGCAGTCCCGCCATACGACTATACCCTGGCCATGCGGGTCGCCGCTTCCCTGGCCGAGAGGATTCTGGCCAACAGACTGCCGGAGAACACCCTTCTCAATGTCAATATTCCCGGCGCCGGAACATGCAAAGGCTTCGCCGTCACCCGACAGGGCAGACGACTATGGGAAAACAGTATCCAGGAGACCTTCGATCCCTGGGGCCGCAAGCATTACTGGATCGGCGGCGGTACCCCTCTCCGGGATCACGCCGAGGACACCGACGTGGCCGCCATCCATAACGGCCTGGTCTCCGTCACGCCGATCCACCTCGATCTGACCAACCACTCCGGTATCGACCTGCTGCGCACAACCTGGTCCCTTGAAAAGATCGTCCTCTAAGCCTGCCTCGACAGTCTTGAGCCATGATGGGGACAGACAGTCAGCCGATCGACTGCTCGCTCTCACAGGTCATGGTGGTTCCCGGCGTCAGTCCGGCCGGCTGACGCTCTATGGCGGCAAGACCACCCTGACAGCTGACAAGGAGGGTAAAGCCTGCTGCCTGCAATATTTTCCGGCCTGGCAGGACTTGCCGGCATCTGTTCATTACGGCCCCTATGCCATCGAGCATCTATTCAATATTCCATATATTTTCCATTTTTCGAAAAACCCGCCCGGCCTCTGCCCGGCCTTCGCACCTTGACTTCACCTGCTGAATAGGTAATTTTTCCTTTCCTGTATGTGCTAAAGAGGTTACCGTATTTTTCAGCAGATTCACTGCAGCACGTTACTGTGTTAATCAAAAGGAGACAGACAACAGCAGGGTTCCTGTCCCTGCCCCACTCACCTCAATTTAAAAGGAATTTGCGATGAAACACCTGACCATCAAAAGTGCCAAATTTTTCGGATTTGGCTTGCTGTTTCTGACCGCCGGGGCAGTTCCGGCAAACAGCGCCGAACCGGTTAGTACAAACATGGGGGCCGGAGCAATACCGGTAGACAGCCCCGCACCAACTCCGGTGACGACAGGCAACACCGCCAAATATACCCTGTCTCTCGGTACGGAAATGATGGACGGCGACACCACCTACCAGATCGGTTTCCCGGTGGTCGATGCCTCGGGTGTGGCCCTTGCCGGCAATTTCCCTTTCAGTGAGCTGGAATGGCCCCTTGATGTCTGGCTGGCTAGAATTGATGGCAGGGCCGCCATCAACGACCAGTGGCGCCTCAACGCCACCATCAAGAAGGACCTGAGCACCCCAGATGACAACATGCTCGACTCCGACTGGATCACCACCTCAAACCCCAGTCGTCTCGATGTATTTTCCGAGTCGGAGATCAGCAGTTTCGATTTCTTCATGTTTGATGCCGACATCGAGTGGACCTTCCTGCAGCGGAATGCCATTTCACTGTACGCCGGACTCGGCTACATGTACCAGGACATCGAATATGAGGCCAAACTCATTCGCCAGTTTTCACCTTCCGGCCTGCCCGGCGTTGATTTCACCGGCGATGGCCGCATAGGCATCACCTACGACATTTCCTACTCGATACCCTACCTCAAGATCGGCACCGATCTCAAGGTCAATGCCGATTTCACCATCGAGGGCAGTTTCGCCTACTCGCCGATAGTCGAGGCCGATGATACCGATCATCACCTCCTGCGGGAATTTGGCGGCAAAATCAGTTCGGGAGACATGGACGGAGACGCCTTCATATTTGACGTTTCAGGAAAATACATGATCACCCCGGCCGTCTTCGTGGAGGCCGGCCTCTCATATCTGAAGATTGAGGTCGATGGGACCCAGGACCAGAGATTCGGCCTGGGATTCCCGCTCGGTACCGTCACCGAGGAGTCGGAAAGTAGCCAGACCTCCGGGTATGTCTCCCTTGGCTACAATTTCTAAGGGAAAGCGGTCAACCCGGTTCCCGGTGTAGCCGAGATGATTTTTCCCTTTCCTGCAGGCAGTATCCTGCTCAATGCAATACTCTTTCTCCTGCCAGGCAGCGTTTTCCTGGTCTGCCTGGCGGGAGCCGGTCCGGCTATGGCGGCCCAGAGCGAATGGCGGGTCCTGCAGACTGTGGCGAAGAGGGGGGAGGCGGCAACGCCGCCCGTCGAGATCACCTATACCGTCTCTGCAGGACTGACGCGGATTGCCTCACCTGCCGAAACGGTATTTATCGACTATAAAGGCTCGCGTCTTTTCCGTACTAACCCCGCCGACGGGTCCTGCCTGGTGTTTCGCTTCGGCAGGCCCCACGCAGACCTGCCGGTCGCTGCATACGTGGTTTTCCCAGGCGGAAAGGAGTCAGAAGGGGACGGCCGGGCCCACACCACCAGACATATCAGCTTCGGCACGGGTCAGGCCCTTTCCCAGATGATGGTTGCACCGACTCTGCGGAACTATGGCCAGGATTTCCCGGTCGCCAATGGTCGCTACACCGTCACCGGCAATCTTGCCGGTCTCGCGGACCTCCTTGCCATCAGTGCAGGGCATCGACGGATTTTTCAGGACTACCCGCTGCTCCGCCGGATCGATCCGCTCGGCCTGGTCGATCTGCTCGAGGGATTTCCTGTCCGCATCGAGGAGATTTCACCGGCAGCTGTAATCTCTTCAACCTTGAGCCTTCCTCCCCGGCCTGTTGCCGGAGAGGCCGTTCCGATGCTGCCGCAGGCTTGTCGCACTCCGGCATCGCCGCAGTAGCCCGGATTTCTCACCAGCCGCTCTCAGCTTCCGGCAGCGTCTGCTATTTCCCGCTGCATCATCGCCAGGACAGCCGCCGGATCAGCCGCCCTGGTAATCGGCCGGCCGACAACCACATGATTGGCCCCGTTCCTGATGGCTATGCCCGCCGTGACGATGCGTTTCTGATCGTCGGACGAATCGCTGATATTGGCCCCCGGTCGGATCCCCGGGGTGACGATAAGCAATCTGTCACCGAGATCGGTCCTCAATCTCCCCGCCTCAAGGCCGGAGGAGACAACCCCGTCGCAGCCGAGTTCCAGTGCCCTCTTGGCCCGATAATAGACGAGATCCTCTATCGATTGGCTCATCCCCATGGCCCGCATGTCCTCTTCGCCGAAGCTGGTGAGGACGGTGACGGCGAGAAGCTTCATATCGCCCCTGGCCTCGACTGCCGCCCGGATGATCGGATCGTTGCCATGGACGGTGGCGAATGTCACGCCGCGGCGGTTCACCTGCTCCACCGCCAGGCGAACGGTCTCCGGGATATCGAAGAACTTGAGATCCAGCATGACCTTGTGGCCCCGGTCGACAATCCAGTCAACGGTGTCAAACCAGCCGGCCATGAAGAGCTGCAGCCCTACCTTGAAAAAGCCGGTGTGCGACTCGCATCGTTTGACCAGGTCCTTGGCCCGCTGCGGATGGTCCACATCGAGGGCTACAATGATCCTGTCCCGTAAGGGTATCTCCCTGTTCATCCCGCTCTCCATCTCTCTGACCTGCATGCGCCAACCAGACCGACCAGGCCCTTGTCCAGGCGGGAAACTTCACGGCCGGCTGATCGCTGAATATTCTTTACGAAAGTTTCAGAAACCAATACCGTAAAAAGTCGAAAATCGCCATCTCTTTGTTCCGACAGCAGGTTTGCGGGAATTCAGGCCTGTTCGGCGAATATTGCGGGGAAACGTGAGCAGTCTGTCTATTCCATCTCTTGCCAATGGAGGTCTGTACGACTCCTCAACACCAAAAGGAGAATGCCGATGACCGTCAAGATTCTCATCAAGCGTCGGGTGCCGGAAGAGCATGTCATTGAATTGTCCGATCTTCTCAAGAAACTTCGAAGCCTGACTCTGGGGCAGGCTGGATATATATACGGCGAAACCCTGAGAAGGATCGATAATAAAGACGAGTGCCTGGTGATCAGCACCTAAGCGTTCTTGCATGTTTTTTTGAACAGCTGTTCTTCTTACTGTTGCATGAACACAGAAGACAAGGAGACCACAGTGGGCAAGAAAGTTATCAGATTCCTCGACACATCCTTTCGTGACGGTTTTCAATCGGTCTTTGGCGCCCGGGTGCTGACAGACGATTTTCTCGGTGCCGTCAAGGCGACTGTAGCTGCCGGCATCACCCAGATCGAGGCCGGCGGCGGAGCCAGGTTCCAAAGTCTGTTTTTTTACTGCGGAGAGTCGGCCTTCGACATGATGGACCCGCTTTCGCGCCGAGGTCGGGCCGGCTGTCGACCTGCAGACCCTGGCCCGCGGCATCAATGTCGTCGCCGACAAATTCCTCAACCTCGAGACCATCGGCATCCTGGTCCTGGGGATTCTGGCCTTTGGCATCGGCACCGCCGGCGGTGTCCTGATGGCCAAGCTGATGAACAAAATGTCCTCCACCCCCTTAAATCCCCTGATCGGTGCGGCAGGTGTCTCGGCGGTGCCGATGGCAGCCAGGGTGGTCAACAAGGTCGGCCTGGAGGCCAACCCGCAGAACCACCTGATCATGCACGCCATGGGCCCCAATGTCGCCGGGGTCATCGGCTCAGCAGTGGCGGCAGGTGTCCTCCTGACCCTGCTGTAAATTTTTCCACACCAAAAAGACTGCGGCCAGGGAGAGAATCCTCTCCGGCCGCAGTTATTGCCATGTATTGCCCGACGTTGCCCGACAAAAAACTCAACCGCAGGACCCGAACCGCATGATCCTCCGCAACCTCCGCCTTTCACCGCCAGTGGTTTTTCGGCAGTAACGGAAAATCCCGAGCCCTCGCCGCCGCTGCAACCGCAGCCGGATGTCTGCTGGATATAATCCACTTTGATGGCCCCGCAGGCGGCAGTCACGGCGTCATCTACCAAAAAGCTCAGGTCTTCATACTCATAGACCGTATCTGTTTCTTTTTTCTCGTCGAGGGCCAGAGAAAGCGCCGGCCCGGAGCAACCGCCGGACATATTTTTATCTATATGTCAACAAGGTCATTCCTATCTCATACATTTTTGCCCCGTTCAGCGGTCCTGACTCCCGTCGAGATCCTCCGTTTTCGCAGATTCATGGCCAAACAGAACGGAAACATGTATACTCATCGCAGGCTTCTCTGTGGAATAATAGACCGTTTTGAAGACTTTACGGCAGAGAATGATCCTCACCGATTGCGACCAGATCTCTCATCATGCCATAACCGGGAACCGGTATTTTGAGAAAGCTGTTGACATTCTGTCATTTTTCCATATTAATGGCAGCCCCGAAAATGTTCGGGCCAGCCTGCGGCAAAAAAATTTTTCCCGCAGTCGACTTTAGCCCAGAGATACGACTTCTCACCAGTTGCGAGGAAGCACACCATGTGGCGGGATTTTTTTAAAAAGGAAGACTGGACGGTTGAAAAAGCCGCCCAAATCTACGGTATCGATAAATGGGGCGCGGGATACTTTTCGGTCGACGCCGACGGCGACGTGGTGGTAACCCCCTTTGGCGCCGATCATGGCCCGAAGATCAGTCTGCACCAGATCGCCAAGGAGGTGGAAGAACGGGGTCTGGCCATGCCGGTCCTGCTGCGCATCGAGAACATCCTCGGCTCCCAGATCAAACTGCTGCACGAGACGTTTAGAAAAGTTATCAAGGAAAACGGCTACAACGGTCAATACAAAGGCGTCTTTCCGATCAAAGTGAACCAGCAGGAAGAGGTCATTGAGGCCATTACCCAGTTTGGCAAGGGTTTCAACCACGGACTTGAGGCGGGCAGCAAGCCGGAACTGATCGCCGCCATTTCCATGATGAAGACCCGCAAGGCCTGCCTGATCTGCAACGGCTACAAGGACGAGGAGTTCATCGACCTCGGTCTGCACGCCACCAAGATGGGCTATGAGGTCTTTTTTGTCATCGAGGTCCCCGGCGAGGTCGAACTGATCATCGAACGGGCGAAATACCACAAGGTCACGCCGCATCTTGGTCTGCGCATCAAACTGTCGACCCAGGCGGAAGGGCTGTGGACCGAGTCGGGGGGCGACACCAGCGTCTTTGGCCTGGGCATGAACCATATCGTCGATGTGATCGACCGCCTCAAGGAAGAAGACATGCTCGACTGCCTGCAGCTTCTCCACTACCACATCGGTTCGCAAATCCCCAACATCCGCGATATCCGCGCCGGGGCCATGGAGGCCTGCCGGATCTACGAAGAGCTGGTCAACGAGGGTGCCAGGATGGGCTACCTCGATCTGGGCGGCGGTCTGGCGGTCGACTATGACGGCTCCAACACCAACTTCCACTCCAGCCGCAACTATTCCATGGAGGAGTACTGCTGCGATATTGTCGAGTCAATCATCACCGTCCTGTCCCGCAACAATATTCCCCACCCGACCATCATTACCGAATCGGGCCGGGCTATCGTTGCCTACTATTCCATCCTGCTCTTCAACATCCTCGACGTCTCTTCGTTTCTGCCGCCGCCGATCCCGAAGGAGCTGCCGAAATCGACCAACGACCTGCTGGAGAACCTGCTCATCGCCTACGATATGGTCTCTCCGAAAAACATCCAGGAATGTCTCAACGACGCCCTGTTCTACCGGTCCCAGGCCCGCCAGCTGTTCAAGCACGGCCAGATCAATATCCGCGAGAGGGCCCTGGCAGAAAACCTCGTTCAACACACCATGCTGAAAATTTCTCAACTTTCCAAGACAATGGAGCATATACCCAAGGACATTCAGAACATCAATAAACTGGTTTACGATGTCTACTACGGCAATTTCAGCCTCTTCCAATCGCTGCCCGACGTCTGGGCGATCAACCAGATACTGCCGGTCATGCCCATCCACCGCCTGACCGAGGCGCCATCGCGGGCCGCCATCATCTCCGACATCACCTGCGACTGCGACGGCAAAATCGATTCCTTCCCCGATTATTCGCATGAAAAAAACAGCATCATGCTCCATGATCTGAAGGATGACGAGGAATACTACGTCGGCGTCTTCCTGGTCGGGGCCTACCAGGAGACCCTCGGCGACCTGCACAACCTCTTCGGTGACACCAACGTGGTTTCGATCCATGTGAACGAGGACGGCAGCTACAAATTCCTCAGGGAACTCGAGGGCGATTCGGTAGCGGATGTGCTCTCGTACGTGGAATACGATGTGCGTTCCCTGAAGAAACGCCTCAAAAATATCGCCGAGGATGCGGTTCAGAAGGGTTTTATCTCCGCCAGGGAACGCAAGTCGATCCTTGCCGGCTTCGATGAAGGACTGCGCGGTTATACATATTTTGAAAAAGAATAACAAATATTTACGATATAAACGCTGCAACCAAAGAGGAGAACGACCATGTCACGAGTACTGATCATAGGGGCCGGCGGGGTTGGCAACGTCGTCGCCAAGAAATGCGCCCAGCATCCCGATGTCTTCCAGGATATCGTCCTCGCCAGCAGGACCCGGTCGAAGTGCGACGCCATCGCCGCAGAGATCCTGAAACTCTACAACGTCAAGGTCAGGACCGCCCGGGTGGACGCCGACAGCGTTCCTGAACTGGTCGCCCTTTTAAACGACATCAAGCCGCAGTTGGTGATCAACGTGGCCCTGCCCTACCAGGATCTGACCATCATGGACGCCTGTCTCGAGTGTGGGGTCAATTACCTCGACACCGCCAACTACGAGCCGCTCGATACCGCCCATTTCGAGTACAGCTGGCAGTGGGCCTATCAGGACAGGTTCCGGGAAAAAGGCCTGATGGCGGTGCTGGGCTGCGGCTTCGATCCCGGCGTCACCAATATCTTCTGCGCCTACGCCCAGAAACACCATTTCGACAGCATTGAGAGCATCGACATCCTCGACTGCAATGCCGGCGAACACGGCCATCCCTTCGCCACCAACTTCAATCCGGAGATAAACATCCGCGAAGTGACCCAGACCGTGCGTCACTGGCGGGACGGCAGGTGGATCGAGACCCCGGCCATCCTCGACGACGGCTGCGTCCATTTCAGTTTCGACTACCCCGAGGCCGGTCCGCGCGAAAGCTACCTCCTCTACCATGAGGAGATGGAATCACTGGTCAAACACATAAAGGGCCTCAAGAGAATCCGTTTCTGGATGACCTTCGGCCAGGCCTACCTGACCCACCTCAAGGTCCTCGAAAACGTCGGCATGACCCGCATCGACGAGGTCGACTACGAGGGCCACAAGATCATCCCGCTGCGCTTTCTCAAGGCCCTGCTCCCCGATCCGGGCTCGCTCGGCACCAATTACACCGGCAAGGCAGTCATCGGCTGTGTTTTCAAGGGAATCAAGGACGGCAAGGAAATCCGGAAGTATATCTATAACATCTGCGATCATGCCGAGGCCTTCAAGGAGGTCCAGGCCCAGGCGGTTTCCTACACCACCGGCGTCCCGGCGATGATCGGGGCAATGATGATGCTCAAGGGGATCTGGCAGGGGGCAGGGGTCTATAACGTCGAACAGCTCGACCCCGACCAGTTCATGGCGGCCCTGAATCTTTACGGCCTGCCCTGGCAGATCGTCGACTTCGACGGCTGGTTGCCGGAGTAGCAGACCGTGGCAATAGCGAAGAGCGCGGATCAACGGCTGCGCGACGATTTTCCGCCGGCATTCACCGATCGGGTTGAGACCCCCTGCTACCTGATCAGCGAGGATGTGATCAGCCGCAACTGCGCCATCCTCGATACCGTGCAGCAGCGGTCCGGGGCCAGGATCCTGCTGGCCCTCAAGGCCTTCGCCCTGCCGGGTCTTTTCCCGCTGATCGCCAGGACCCTGCACGGGGTCTGCGCCAGCGGACCGATTGAGGCCCGGCTCGGAAGGGAGGATTTCGGCCGCGAGGTCCACACCTACGCCCCGGCCTTCAGCCCTGCCCAGATGGAACGGGTCATCCACTATTCAGACCACATCATCTTCAACTCCATCGGCCAATGGCATCAGCACCGGCAGGCCGTCCTGGAGAGCGGCCGGCGGATCGAGATCGGCCTGCGGGTCAACCCCGGCCACTCCGAAGTTGAAGTCGAGCTGTACAATCCCTGCCGAGCCGGTTCGCGCTTCGGCATAACAGCGGAGGATCTCGCCGGCATCGATCTCACCGGCATCGACGGGCTGCACTTTCATGCCCTGTGCGAACAGAATGCCGATGTCCTGGTCCGGGTCCTGGCAAGCTTCGAGGAGCGATTCGCCGGATTTCTGCCCGGCCTGAAGTGGGTGAATTTCGGCGGCGGCCACCATATCACCCGCGACGACTACGACCTCGATCTGCTCATCGAGACCGTCAGCTCATTCAGAAAGCGCCACAACAATATCAATGTCTACCTGGAACCGGGCGAAGCGGTGGTCCTGAACGGCGGGGTCCTGGTCAGCACCGTGCTTGACATCCTCCACAACCGGCCGGCGATAGCTATCCTCGACTGCTCGGCCGAGACCCATATGCCGGACGTCCTGGCCATGCCCTACCGCCCCCATATCGCAGGGGCCGGCAGACCGGACGACCAGGCCCACACTTACAGGCTCGGCGGCATCTCCTGTCTGGCCGGCGACATCATCGGCGACTACTCCTACACCGCACCGCTCAAGGCCGGCGACCGGCTGGTCCTCGCCGACATGGCCCTCTACTCCTTTGTCAAGAACACCACCTTCAACGGGGTGGAGCTGCCGTCGATCTACTCCTTCAGCCGGGAAGGCGGCTCGCTGACCCTGTTGAAAAAATTCGGATACAGCGATTACCGGAGCCGATTGGCATGAACCCGCAAGACAACACCACCGCCGGCAATTTCCACGGCACGGACGTCCCCCCCTCGCCGCCGGCCGAGGCCCTCTTCCATGTCATCCCGGTGCCCTACGAGGCCTCGGTCTCCTATGGGGCCGGAACGGCCGACGGTCCCATGGCCATCCTCGAGGCCTCGGGCCAGCTCGAACTCTTTGACGGCCTAAGGATACCGGCCGCGTACGGCATCTATACCGCCCCGCCGGTCGACTGCAGCGGTGATAGCCTGTCGGTCCTCGGAAAAGTTGAAACGGCCGTCCGCCGCTGCCTTGAGCCGCCGCGGATTCCGGTGGTGCTCGGCGGCGAGCACACGGTGACGGGCGCCGTCGTCGCCGCCCTGCGTCATGCCTATGGCGAGTTCGGGGTCATCCAGTTCGACGCCCATGCCGATCTGCGGGAGAGTTATGAAGGGTCGCGATACAGCCACGCCTGCGTGATGCGGCGCATCGCCGAAATGGGAGTCCCCATCCTGCAGATCGGCACCCGCAGCTACAGCCTTGAAGAACAACGCTACCGCGAAGAGATGAACATCCCGTATTTCGATGCCGAAGAGGTCTGGAAGAGAGGTGTGGCAGGGATACACCTGCCGGCGGATTTCCCGGAAAAAATCTTCATTACCTTCGATATCGACGGTCTCGACGCCTCGCTCATGCCCGCCACCGGCACCCCGGTTCCGGGCGGGCTCAGCTGGTATCAGGCGATGTGGTTGATCGAGAAAATCATGAACAGCCGGGTCTGCATCGGCTTCGACGTGGTCGAATTCGCCCCGATCGCCGGCCTGCACGGGGCCGCCTTCACCGCCGCCCAACTCACCTACAGGATCATGGGTTATCTGGTCGGCAGCCCGCTGAACAGGCGATACTGGCGGCTCACGGAGACGGCGCTGCCCTAGGGTTTCATCGCAGGTCGCCCTGGGCCGCCAGCACGCCCAGGGCAAAAGATGCCGCCAGGATATAGACATCGGCGAGGTTGAAGATACCGGTGCGGAAACCGCCTAGGCCGATGTTGATAAAATCGATCACCTTGCCCTCGTTGACCAGCCGGTCGATGAGATTGCCCAGGCCGCCGCCGAGGACCAGGGTCGCCAGGGCTGCGCTCCGGCGGTCAAGCAACCCCTTCCACAGAATAAAAACCGCAGCTGCCGCGAGCAGACCGGCAACCCCGAAGGTGAGGAGCCGGAATCTGACCTCCTCCGACAGACCGCCGAGGAATCCGAGGAAGCCGCCGCTGTTTTCGACATACTCGAGGCGCAGGACATCCCCGCAGAAGGACAGCGGCGCCCCGGGGCGGAGATAGATCCCGGCAAGACCCTTGCTCAACTGATCGCTGCCGACAGAGAGAAGGAGCAGGGAAACAAGTCCGGCTGTCCGTGAGAATCGCGCATACAGCCCGGGCAGACCGTTCATGCCGGCAGGTTCATCTTTCGAGCCTCACCCGGTTGATCAGCGGCGCCGGCCGTGGCGCGGTCCTGGCATAGCGCACAGCCGGCCAGCCGAAACTCATGGCGTAACCGATCAGGTGATCGTCGGGGATGCCCAGCTGCGAGCGGAGCGAGGGGACCAGATCGGCAATGGTCAGTTTGCTCAGGCCATTCCAAACCGTCCCCACCCCCAGGCTCTGGGCAAAGAACTCGAAGGTGGTCAGGGCGATGACCGCATCCGGCAGGGGCGAAACGGCGTCATGGGGAGATGAGACCACCAGCAGATGGGGTGCGCCGCGAAAGAGGATATCGATCTTCCCGATCTGCCAGGCCTCGACGATTTCGGCAAAGAACTCCAGACCGGTGGGGAGCCTGCCGCTTTCGACCAGGATCGAGAGCGCGGCCATGGCCTCCTCGCGGAGGCGAGCCAGCACCTTCAGGTCATCGACGACGGTGAACAGGAGCTTCCGATCGTTTTTGCCGCTCGGCGCGTACCCGGCCACCGCCAGCATCCGCTCGATGAGGGCGGGCTCGAGATTTTCGTTGAGGTAGTTGCGTATCGCCCGCCGGCTCTTGATAAGGGCCTCCATCTGTGCCGGCGACGGCAGGCCTTCATCCAGGCTGACCATATCCTCCGCCCTGTAGCCCCGCATGGTAATGGCCCCTGATTCGCAGATGGCGAAGCAGTGCAGGCAGTGGATGCAGCGTTCTTCCCCACCATTCGGGATCACCGGCAGGCCTTTTTCCATGGCAATGATGCCCATCGGGCAATCGGCGGCGCACATGCCGCAACCGCCGCACATTTCCTGATCCACCTGAAAATCGATCATCCTCTCCTCCTTGCCGACTCAGCCGCCAACGGCCTTTTGGACGATATCCCTGTCGAAATAATTAACCTCCATGCCGGCATCGACGACAATGGTCTGGGTGTTGATGCCCGATGCCCGTCTCGACAACAGAAAGGCCGCAGTATCGGCAACTTCCTCGGTTCGCAAGGCCTCCTTGCGAAGGATGGCCTTTTCGGCGAAGAGGTAGCTGTCGATATAGCCGGGGATGCCGGCCGAGGCCGAGGTCTTGAGCAGACCTGGGGCCACGGCATTGAAACGGATGCGGGAAAAGGCCGAGAAACTTTTGGCGAGAAAGCAGAGAGACGAGTTGAGAGCGGCCTTGATCGGCGCCATATAGCCGTAATTCTCCGCCGCCATCCGCGTGGTCGAGATGGAGATGGTCACGACCGAACCGTCTTTGTCAAGAATATCCTTGAAATGATTGGCGATACTGATCAATGAAAAGCAGGATACATCCATGGCCTGGAGAAAATCCTTTTTCACCGTCTGGTGAAAGGGCTTGAAGCCGTCGGCATAATTGGCAAAAGCGATGGAGTGGACAATCCCATCGATCTTCCCTCCGTCCCTTGCCCCGATGGCCTCGGCGATCTCGCCGCTGACCCGTTCTATATTTGCTTCTTCCTCAACATCACAGAGAAAAACAGCTGCTCCCGGAAAAAGCTTACGGGCGGTCGTTCTTCTCTCTGCGGAGCGAACGACATGGATGACCTCGGCGCCCTCGGCCACCAGGGTCCTGGCGATGGCGCAGGCCACCGATTTTTTGTTGGCCAGTCCGAAGACGACATAACGCCTGTTTTCCAGATCAAGAAATCCCATGGTATCACATTTCCAGTAAATGAATGGACATACCGAACTGCCAATCGGGGCAGGATACACTACCGCAGGGCTTGGGACAAGCCGCAATCACCCGACGGAACAGCCATCTCCCCATGTTGCCGGTGTTTTCGCTGTCCTTTCGAGCGAGATTACGGTATATGATTGCAATTCCGGGCCGGCCTTAGGCCTGGGACGGCAACCGCAGAACAAGACAGTATAGAGGAAAGACAGACAGGACCCATGCAGAAATACATCATCGGAATCGATACCGGCGGCACCTTCACCGACGCCGTGCTGATGGACAGAGAGACCGGCGCCATCCTGGTCACCGCCAAAAAACCGACCACCCACCACCGCCTGGCCGAGGGCACCGGTTCGGCGCTTGCCGCCCTGCTGCAGGGCTCGGGCATCCCGCCGGCCGAGATCGCAGCGGTCGCCGTCTCGTCCACCCTGGCCACCAACAGCGTGGTGGAGAACAAGGGCGCCCGGGTAACCCTCTTTGTCATCGGCTATGTCAAACACTTCAAACTGCCGGTCAAGGCCGTCATCTTTGTCAAGGGCGGCCACGATATCATGGGAGTCGAGGAACAGCCACTGGAACTTGAGTATGTGGTCAATCTCCTGCACAACCTGAGAGACGAGGTCGATGCCTACGGGGTCTGCTCCGCCATGTCGATGGTCAACCCGACCCATGAACTTGTGGTGGAGAAGGCCATTTCGATGATCGATCCCAAGCCGGTATTCTGCTCGCACCGCATCAGCCAGACCGCCGGCATGCAGGAGCGGGCCGCCACGGTCGGCCTGCACGCCAAGCTCATGCCGCTCATGCAGGACTATGTGTCGGGGGTGGAGAAGGCCATGGCGGTCAATGGCCTCTCCTGTCCGATGCTGGTCATCGGCGGCAACGGCAAGACCGTGACCTCCTCCCTGGCAGTCCAGCAGGCCGGCGTGACTGTGGCCAGCGGCCCGGCCTGTACCGCCTGTTTCGGGGCAAGACAGACCGACGCAAACGCCTTGGTCATCGACGTCGGCGGCACCACAACCGATATCGCCATGATCGAGAACGGCCGGCCGCTGATGGCCTCGGAGGGCTGCCAGATCGGCCAGTGGCGGACCCACGTCGAGGCCATAGACATGAGCACCGGCGGTATCGGCGGCGACTCGCATGTCCAGGTCGATGAAAAGGGCAGGATCAGTATCGGTCCCGCTCGGGTCGTGCCGCTGTCGATGGCGCCGGAACTGCCGCCGGCGGTCGAATGGCTCGGCCTCGGCGACCGGGGCAAACTTATCCACCTCCACTCCGAAGCGATGTCCGGGATGGAGGAAGATGAACTGATCGCCTTCCTGGCGAGCCACGGCCAGGCGACCCCGGAGATGATCCGTAACTCGACCGGGCTCAGCGGTGTCACTCTCAGCCGGGATCTCGAACAACTGAGCCGGCGGCAGCAGATCTATGAGTGCGGCTTCACCCCGACCGACGCCCTGCATGTCCTCGAGCGGATATCCCTCGGTGACCGAAAGCGGGCCGTGGAGGGCGCCGGGGTGCTGGCCGCAGCGCTCGGTCTCGACGTCGATTCCTTCTGTAAGCTGGTGATCAGGCAGACCGAGAAACAGATTGAAAATCTGGTCATCGATCACCTGATCCGGCACTACTGGGGTAATTCCCTGGCCGGATTTCTCTCGACCCGCAACAATCATCCGGTTCTCGGGGTCGAATTCTCCCTGAAGATCCCGCTCATCGGCATCGGCGCCGCGGCCCGCCACTTCCTGCCGAAGGTGGCGGAGCGACTCGCCACCACCGTCAGCTTTCCGGAAAACTGCGAAGTCGGCAACGCCATCGGCGCCGCTCTGATCTGCCTCGATAGCGTTCAAACCCTGCCCGAGGTCGATGAACGCATGCACCTGCATGTCCTGCAGGCCGACCTTCTCCGCGGGCTGCCATGAAGGACAAGGCACCTCCCCTTCCGCCTCCCTGTACATTCTGCCATGGCAGCGGTGAGATCTGTTCCTTCAAAGGGGTGAGCCGGTTTCTGCTGACGACCGAGGAATGCCCCCATTGCAGCGGCACCGGCCTGGAACCGCAGCCGACCGAAGAGGCGCAGGAGGAGACTGGCAAATGAACTTCCTGTCTGATCTTCCCTCCGGCCGCTGAAATGGAATTTGTCGAATTGTTTTCTGCCCCGCAGGGCCTGTCGGCCCTCTTCTGCATCAGTTTTCTGGCGGCCACCGTCCTCCCGCTCGGTTCGGAGTGGCTGCTGGTGCTGTTGATCCTCGGCGGCCACCAGGCGCCGGCGGTTGTGGCCGTCGCCACCCTGGGCAATTATCTCGGGGCATGCACCACCTACCTCATCGGCTTCCTCGGCTCCGATTTTTTGATCCGAAAGCTCCTGCGCCTCTCCACCCGGGACGCTCTCAGGGCGCAGGAGGTATACCGGCGCTACGGTGTCTGGTCCCTGCTCCTCTCCTGGTTGCCGGTTGTCGGTGATCCCCTCTGCCTCCTGGCCGGTAGCCTGCGCACACCCCTTGTGCCTTTCTCCATCCTGGTCCTGATCGGAAAATTCTGCCGTTATGCCGCGATCACCCTCCTCACTCTTCAGGGTATGCGCTGAAGGGAAAAAAACAGGCTGACATCGGCTCGAGTAGACTTATAATTGTGCATACGCCTTAGCAAACCTCAACACAAACACACATATCATAATGAAAGAGACTATATACCTGACCATCATTGACCAATTCAGCAATTGGGCGGCAGACTTCGGTTCTGCCTGCAGCAAGGGCTGCAATCCCTGCTGCACCCAGAATATCACCATCACGGCCCTCGAGGGCGAGAGGATCCTTAATTTCGTCATGACCCACGGCATGGAGGGATGGCTGGCGGAAAAACTGCAGGAACCGCAGCGGGCCGACCGGCCCCGGATGACCACCAACGAGTTCGCCCATGCCTGCCTCACCGGCCGGGAGGCGGATGGCGGCGAGAACGGGACGATCGCCCCCTGCCCTTTCCTCGAAGACCATGCCTGCCGGATCTACCCGGTCAGGCCCTTCGCCTGCCGCTGTTTCATCTCGACTGTACGGTGCTCGAGGGCCCAGCCGGCCAGGATCGCGGCGCACTACCTCACCGCCGCCACGGCGATGATGCAGCTCATCGAGCATCTGGGCCAGAAAGAATACTGGGGGAACATGACCGATGTCCTGCCGGCCCTCTGCGATATCTCGGTATACAGGCCGATTGCCGAACGACTCGATGACCCGACCCGCATCATGCAGGCCAGGCTGCGCACCCTCACCGCCAGGCCGCTGCCGGGCTTTTTATTCAGCGATGAGGAGGAAGAACGGCTGAGGCCACTGCTGCGGGCCATCTTCGCCACCCCCCTTGACGGCAGGACCGTTGAGGATATCCTCAACGGCAGATAAATTAAAGCAAAAACAGTAAACTAACCGATATGACTGATCCGGCCCGCGGCCGCGCTTATTTCCAGACCTTTGCGATAAATCCGGCCCGGCCGGAAGCTGTCTTGTAGCGATTGTAGTGCAGGGGGTTTTTCCGGTGGTAGTTCTGATGATACTCCTCGGCCGGGTAAAACGGCCCGGCCGGCAGGATACGGGTTGTCACCGGCCTGTCGAAAACCCCCGACGCATCCAATTCCCGCAGGGATTGCTCGGCCGTCTCTTTCTGCTCCGGGGAGACATAGAAAATCGCCGTCCGATAGTGCCTTCCCCGATCGGCAAACTGGCCGCCGGTGTCGGTCGGGTCGATCTGCCGCCAGAAGGTCTCCAGCAGCTGCCGGTAGGAAATCTTTCCGGGATCATAGGTCACCCTGACCGTCTCATAATGGGAGGTCAGCCCGCTCGATACCTGTTCATAGGTCGGATGTTCCTCTTCTCCGCCCGAATAGCCGGCCACCACCTCGACCACACCCTCGAGCTCTGCAAAGGGCTGCTCCATGCACCAGAAACAGCCGCCGCCGAATATCGCCACCTCATTTTTACCGCCGTCTGCTGCCGGCAGACCAAGACCGGTTACGGTCAAAAGAAACGTTGTCAGATGCATCGCCGCCGCCTCCCGAGTTGAAATGAACCTGCCACAGAGGAGAGGATAGTCACTCCCCCCATCGCTGACAAGCGAAGGAAAAACGGCCCGGCCGGAACCCGCTTCGAGTCGCAGAAAACCGCGTACCCGCCGGGAAAAAAACGTTCCAGAGGCCGGGTTTTTCTATTCCAAAAAACAAAGGCCATTGCTATAGTGCCCTCATGAAAACATCACATGCCAGCAAACGGACCAAGTTCATTTTCGTCACCGGTGGTGTCCTCTCCTCTCTGGGAAAGGGCCTTGCGTCAGCCAGTATCGGGGCGCTGCTCGAAAGCCGGGGGCTCACTGTCACCTTCCAGAAGCTCGATCCCTATATCAACGTCGATCCCGGGACGATGAACCCGTTTCAGCACGGCGAGGTCTACGTCACCGACGACGGGGCCGAGACCGATCTCGACATGGGCCACTACGAGCGTTTTACCAATGCCGTCATGGCCCAGAAGAACAACTACACCTCCGGGCGTATCTACTATTCGGTAATCACCAAGGAACGACGCGGGGAATACCTCGGCGGCACGGTCCAGGTCATCCCCCATATCACCGATGAAATCAAGGCCGCCGTCCTGCAGCTCGACGGCAGCGCCGATATGGCCATCATCGAGATCGGCGGCACGGTCGGCGATATCGAAGGCCTGCCCTTTATCGAGGCGATCCGCCAGCTCCGCACCGATCTCGGCCGGGAATATTCGCTGTTCATCCACCTCACCCTGGTCCCCTATATCAAGACGGCCGGCGAGGTGAAGACCAAACCGACCCAGCACTCGGTGCGGGAACTGCGGGCCGACGGCATCCAGCCCGACATCCTGATCTGCCGCACCGAGATCCCTCTTGAAGACAGCCTGAAGGCCAAGATCGCCTTGTTCTGCAACGTTTCCAAGGATGCGGTCATCACCGGCATCGACGTCGAAACGATCTACGAACTGCCTCTCTCCCTCTATAAGGAAGGACTGGACGCCAAAATCCTCGAACTCCTCAACGTCTGGACCGGCCAGCCGAATATCAAGCCCTGGGAAGATCTGGTCTACAACATCAAGAATCCCAAAAACAGGGTGACCATCGCCATCACCGGCAAATACGTCGACCTCACCGAATCGTACAAGAGCCTGCACGAGGCCCTGATCCACGGCGGTCTGGCCAACGGCACCAAGGTGGAGCTGCGCTATATCAGCGCCGAAGACCTGGAGGAAAAGGATCCGATTGAACTTCTTGAAGGTTGTGACGGCATCCTGGTGCCCGGCGGTTTCGGCAAACGCGGGTCCGAAGGGAAGATCAAGGCTGTAAGTCATGCCCGGATCAACAAGATTCCTTTTTTCGGCATCTGTCTCGGCATGCAGCTCGCTGTCGTGGAATTTTCCCGCAATGTCGCAGGCCTGACCAGGGCCAACTCGACCGAATTTGACTTCACCGCCGACGATCCGGTCATCTACCTGATCAAGGAGTGGTTCGATTACCGTACCAACCAGATGCAGGTACGCGACGAAACCTCGGATATGGGCGGCACCCTGCGGCTCGGCGCCTACCCCTGCGTGCTACTGGAGAATTCCCATGCCGGCCGGGCCTATCAGCAGGCGGAAATCTCCGAGAGGCATCGGCACCGCTTTGAATTCAACAACCTCTACCGGGAGAAGCTCGAGTCCTGCGGTCTTCTGGTATCAGGGGTCTCGCCTGATAATAACCTGGTGGAGATCGTCGAGATTGAAGACCATCCCTGGTTCCTCGGATGCCAGTTTCATCCCGAGTTCAAGTCAAAGCCGATGAAACCGCATCCCCTGTTCCGCGATTTCATCAGCGCCGCCCTGCATAAGAAACAGCATGGCTGAGATACAGATAGACCCGGTTGCGGTCGATCATCCGGCAGGACCGCCGATTCTCGTCGGCAGCGGTCAGCCCCTGCTGCTCATCGGCGGGCCCTGCGCCCTGGAATCGCCGGAACTGGCCCGTCGGGTTGCCGGCACCATGCAGGAGATCTGCGCCAGGCTCGGCATCAGCTATGTCTTCAAGGCCTCGTTCGACAAGGCCAATCGCACCTCCCTCGATGCCTACCGCGGCCCCGGCCTTGAGGAAGGGCTGGCGACCCTGGCGCGGATCCGGGCCGAGATCGGGGTGCCGGTGATCTCCGACATCCATGATGTCTCGCAGGTCAAGGCCGCCGCCGAGGTCCTCGACATCCTGCAGATCCCGGCCTTCCTCTGCCGCCAGACCGACCTGCTCACCGCGGCGGCCGGTACGGGAAAACCGGTGAACGTCAAGAAAGGCCAGTTCGTCTCGCCCTGGGATATGCAATATGCCGTCAACAAGCTGCGCGGGGCAGGCGGCAGGAAGATCATGCTGGTCGAACGCGGCGCAAGCTTCGGCTACAACAACCTCGTCGTCGATATGCGCTCCCTGCCGGTCATGCGCTCGTTCGGCTGCCCGGTCATCTATGACGCCACCCACTCGGTGCAGCTGCCCGGGGGGGCCGGAGGATCATCCGGCGGCCAGCGGGAGTTCATCGTGCCGCTCGCCCGGGCCGCCATTGCTACCGGCATCGACGGCGTGTTCATGGAAATCCATCCGGAACCGGAAAAGGCCCTCTGCGACGGTCCGAACTCCATTCCCCTGGATGAGATGGAATCGGTTCTCGTCCAGCTTCAACGCATCCGTGAAGCCCTTTGATCCCTCACTACCTGCCGCCGGTCCAGCGATGAGCGATTCCTGTCAGCCCGGCCAACCTGGCGCCTATCCCTCCGACTGCGACGTTCGTGAAGCCTACCGGACGATGGCCAGGGAACGGCAGCAGACTTCCGGGCTTGCCCGCGAACACCGGGTCGTCCTGGAAAAAGCCAAAGATATCAAGGTACTTCTCCTCGATGTCGACGGGGTGATGACCGATGGGACGCTCCTCTATTCGAGCAGCGGGGAAGAGAGCAAGAGTTTCAACACCCAGGACGGCTTCGGCCTGCGGCTCCTGCAGGAGGCCGGTATCGAGGCCGGGCTGATCACCGCCCGCAATTCCGAAGCGGTCGGCCGTCGCGCCAGGGAATTGGGCCTGTCCCATGTCTATCAGGGCGCAGGCAATAAGCTTGAGGCATTCCAGGAGATACTCCGGGTATCCGCTTGCCGTCCCTTTGAAATAGCCTATATGGGCGATGACTGGCTTGATCTCGGCCTGCTCTCCAGGGTTGGGCTTGCCTTAGCCCCGGTCAACGCCGTGCAGGCGGTCAGGGAGGCTGTCCATTACGTCACCTGCCGGCCCGGCGGCGGCGGCGCCGTCCGTGAGGTCTGCGATCTCCTTCTCGCAGGCAAGGGGCTCACCACCGAGCTCCTGCAGAGATATATGAGCAGATGATCAATCAACGTAATATAATCTGGCTGGTACCGCTCTTTTTCATCCTCTCCTTCCCGCTCTGGCGCATCCCGCTCGAGGCCTTCCTGACCCCGCGCGGCGGTTATGATCCGGCCTACGCCAACGTGAATACCGATGTGCATAACTTCACCATGGACAAGGTCAGGATCCAGCAGATGCACAACGGCAGGAAATCGGCGGAGATTCAGGCGGAAAGCGGCAGAACCGGAGAGAAGGCAGATGAGTATATCCTCACCAAGGTCACCACCGACGTCTACGACAAGGAAGGGGAGATCACCAAAATCAGGGCCGATCAGGGAGTCTACAATGCCCTGACCAGGCAACTCACCCTCATCGACAATGTCGTGGTTGAAAAGACAAAGGACAAGCAGATCCTCTACAGCGATCTCCTCTACTATGACGATGAGAAACAGACAGTCAGGTGCCCTGGGGAGACAAGGCTGGTGGCCGAGGACGCCGAAATACGCGGTGGCAGCCTGGACTACGATATCAGCAAAGGCCAATATGAGATAGGCGGCCGGGTCCATTGCCTCATCAAGGGCTTCAGCGAACCCTGACCGGCTCGCAGGCCAACACCAGAAACCCCCTGCCGCTCACCCGCCAGCGGACATTGATTTCCCAGAGCAGCATGCCGAATTCCCGGTCGCTCACCTTCTGACTCGCCGGGCGCGGGTCCTGCTGTAGGATCTCCCGGATCAAACCTGAGAGATCTCTCCCCTTTTCCTGTCGGTAGGCCAGACAAAAGGCCACGGCCTCATCGCTGAACTCGACCTCGGCTGCCTCCCCCGGCCCTGCGGCATACCCGCTGGTGGCCTCGACAATGCTGTCGCTGTAAGGGAGATAGGGTTTTATATCGAAGACCGGGGTCTGGTCGAGGAGATCTACCCCGGCCAGTTCGAGAAAGAGCCTTTTTCCTTCCAGACGTATTTCCAGGAGGCGGACGACGGAAAGACCGATGAAGTTCGGCCGGTGCGGACTGCGGCTGGCAAAGACCCCCACCCGCTTTTGGCCGCCGAGCCAGGGAGGCCGGACGGTCGGTCTCCAGCCCTCGGTTATGGCGTCATGGAAGAGAAAGTGGATCCAGATATGGGAGAATTTCTCCAGCCCCCTGACCATCTCTCTCCGGTCAAAGGGGGGCAGCATCTCCATCCTCGCCGTGGCCTTGGCGGCAAGGCCGGGCTGACGGGGGATGCCGAACTTTTCGGTGAAACAGGAATGGATGCGGGCGATGGGGATGATTATACAGGTGTCTGGCGATCCGCGGCCATCCGGCTCAGTCTGCATCTTTTCTCTCCGGCCAGCGTTAACAGGTCGCAGCCGCACGGCAATTCAAAGGGGATTGCCTTTGTTGTTCAGGTCATTCGGCCGATTGAGCGGCCTGGGAGGCGCAAGGCGGAGAACCGGGCTTTTTCTATTTTTACGGCATGATAACCGTCTCGGGATCATCAGTGCTTGCGACAACCCGCCATTCTTCGGCCTGATGATCAAAATCGGCGATCTTACCGATATCCATCTTCAGGTACTTGCCCTTGCCCTCGATGGCCACCGTACCATCTGCGAGGAGGATCTCACCGGTTCCCTCAAAGGTTCTTTTTCCGTCGCTGAGTATCCGCCCGACCACCCGGATCTCTCGATCGAGCGGCACCGGTTTGCGAAGACGCATGGAAAAATCGACCGTCACCCCCCAGATATTGTCCGAATATCTCTGCATGATGGCCCTGCCGATGGTCTCGTCCAGAATGGTCGCGGCAATTCCCCCATGCAGTCGACCGGGATATCCCTGGTGCTCTCGGGATGGCTGGAATATAGCCATGATCTCACCGTTTTCCAGCTCATAAAAACGGCTCTTCAGGCCGAATCTGTTTTGCAGACCGCAGACAAAACACATCTTTGAGTTCGGCTGCTTCTTCGTTATCTTGACCTGCATAGACCTCTCTTCCCTGTTCCCGGTGCTGCACCTTCTGCTTCGTCTCTCGTTACGCATCTGTCGTGCATTTCACCGCCAGACATTCCACCCCGGTTTCAGCTCAATAAAAAAATTCGTCACTTCTCTGGAACGCAAGTCCCTCCCTGGAGCCGATCACCTTGGCAAATCGGAAACGCGCCCCAGGGCAATGGGTTTTGCCCGGGTCGCAGCAATCAGGGCAGAAGGGTCGGGGGACCGTTGACCAGCATCTCGGCAATGGTCAACTTCACCTTCGAACAACGGTGGCGAATCTCATTGAGCAGTTCCTGCTCAAGCAGGACCAGTTCCCGGAGCAGCGGCGTCCTTTCCACCAGGGGGATCTCGGCGCCCTTCGTTTTCAGGGCATCGACAATGTCCTGGCAGCGGAAACAGCCGGGAAAGACCAGGCGTTTCCCGTCCGGCCTGGTCATTGCCGCCGGAACACCGTGGTTCCGGCAGACCAGCAGCCGATAGGGGTAGAGGACACACAGGCCATTCTCATTCAGGGGACACATTACCAGGGGCCTCGATCCCCGGGCAAGCGCTGCACGGCAGGCCTGCACCGCCTTGTCAGCCCGATGCATGATCTCCCCCTGTTTCTCAACCGGCAACTGCCTGAATCCCAGCCACAGATAGGCCCATTCCGCATAGGTATGGTGGAGGAAATAGGAATCGCAACAGTTATCCGGACAGCCCGAACAGGTAAAGGAGAGTTGCGCTGCAACCCTGTCGTAGTCATCTTCCATGGCCCGATAGAGCCGCTCCAGGCGCCCGGCCAAGGCCTCGGGTAGTGTCAGCTCACTCATGCCGCCCCCTCAGCGAAACACTGTACCTGATAGACCCGGATCTCCGGATGCCCGTGCCGCCAGGTGTCCTTATCAAGCCCGGCCTTATGACAGAGGTGGCCGAGGAAATCCTCGACCCTGGGAAGCTGCTGCCAGACCTGCGGCAGAAATGTCGCCGCCTTGGCACCGCTGCCAAGCACCACCCCGTCACGCCCGGGGCAAAGTTTTTTCAGAAGGTCCGCCGTATCTGTGTAGTCAAGGAGCACAGCCGGGCTGAGGATAGAGATATCGATATGGATCTCGTCAAGTTCATCGGCCGACAAAGGGGCAAAACGGTAATCGTGGAAGGCCGCATTCAAGGCATTGTCCCGGATACCCTCCCACAGGGTTCCGACCGGTTCAAGATTGCCGATGCAGCCCCGTAACTGCCCTTTCTTTTTCAGGGTGACAAAGGTGGCCTGACACTGCTGCAGATCGGCATACCCTTCTCCACTTCCGGGCGCCTCTCCCCGTCCGAGCCGGATGGCAATAGCCTTCCGGGCAAGATCGAGGAGAATCCGTCCCTGATCATCACTGCATCCCATCGCCTGACCTCCAGTCAACACCCAGCATCATACAGTTGATACCGCTGCCTATGCCGAGCAAAGCCGCTTTCTGACCCGGTCTGAAAGCACCTTCATCGATGGCCATGGCCATGGTTATCGGGGCGGAGACCGAACCGACATTGCCGAGTTTTGCCAGGGTCTCGAAATTTTTGTCGCCATTCAGCTCCAGCCTCTCAAACAGCAGTTTTGCATGGGCTGAGCCGACCTGGTGACAGAAAAATCGATCAATTTCGCCCTCGCTCCAGCCTGGACGGTCGATGAAAACCTGCCAGGCCTGGAAGGCCGTTTCGACCCCGCGATACAGCAGTTCCTCCGAGTTCGTTTGCATCAGGGTCATATTTCCTCCCTGCTGGTTACCATGACAGAGATCCGAGTGAGCGGTATTGGCCCGCCAGCAGCCATGGACCAGGCGCGGCCGCGTTTCATTTTCGCCGGCCAACTCCATAACAAGGGCAACGGCGCCTGAACCGATAGTCAGGGAGGCAAAGGCGGGCTTGAACGCCTTCCGGCTCAGACCTGTATCCTGCACAAGATGGAGCAGGGTCGATTCAAGCAGTTCTTCGGCAGTCTCGCCGGATACCACGAGACCGTTCTTTACCTGTCCCAGTTCAATCATATTGGCAAGAATCATCATCCCGTCAAGAAAGCCCAGACAGGCATTGGAGATATCAAAGACCAGACACTCCGGAGAGAGCCCCAGACCGAGGTGGACAAAGGATGCCGTGGCCGGTTCCAGCATATCCCGGGAGACGGAGGTAAAGATCAGGCACTCGATCGTAGAAGGATCCCGTTTCCCCTTCTCCAGGGCCTTCCTGCCGGCCAGGGTGGCGGCCTCGCTCGGCCTGGTGCCGGCGGGCCACAGGCGCCTCTCTCTGATGCCGCTCATCAGCTCGAGCCGGCCCTGGGGCAGTCGCAGGCGCTCATACACCGGGGCAAGGCGGTTTTCGATCTCCTGCGAGGTTAAAACCCTGGGGGGAAGCTCATAGCCAAAGGTATCGAGGCAGACACGGGAGTAATCCAGCATGGTGGCAGTTCTCAGGTGAACAGGGCAAGCTTTTCCTGCAACGCCGCATCGGTGATCGGTCTTTGCAGGTAGGCGTCAAGCCCGTACTCCAGAAACCTGTGTCCTTCTTCCGCTTCCTGGCTGCCGATACCGAGGATGAAGGAATGCCGCCCGGAAAAATCTTCGAGCTTTCTGATCACCCTGGCAACCTCAAAACCGTCAGTCTGTGACATCTGAGTGTCGATGAGGATCAGATCGAAATTGGCGAGCGAGGCCTCATACATCGCTGAACGGCCGGTCTCGGCGATGGTCACACTCCAGCCGGACTCGATCAGGGAACTGACGATGAGGTGTTGCGTCTCCTGGTCGCTGTCGATAAGCAGGGCCGTATTGGTGAGATATTTCACCAGGATATTGATGAGCTGCGATTTTTCGATCGGTTTGGTCAGATAATCATCCATGCCGGCCTGCAGGCATTTCTCCCGATCTCCCCGCATGGCCAGAGCGGTCAGGGCAATAATGCAGCTATGTCCCCCATGCTGTTTTTCATAGGCGCGGATCTTCCTGGTGGCCTCAAGGCCGTCCATTATAGGCATCTGGACATCCATGAGAATGATCTGGTAGATCCCTTTTTTGACCTCCCGCACCGCCTGCTCCCCGTTTTCGACACTCGTCACCTCAACTCCGGCCTGCCGGAGGAGGGTTTCAGTGAGGATCCTGTTGATCGGTTCATCTTCCGCCAGAAGAATCTTCGCCCCTTTCAAGACGTAGACCGCTTTTTCTTCGGGGAGCGCAAAGGTGTTCTCGCTAATATCCTCAATCGTCTCAAGGTCGGAGACCTCTTTCGCCGGTACGGTAAACCAGAAGGTTGAGCCCTTTCCACCGCTCTCCATACCGATTTCTCCGCCAAACAATTTAATCAGCTGGTAGGAAATGGTCAGGCCGAGACCGACCCCGCCAGTCATCGGACTGCCTTGACTGGCGGTCTGATGGAAGGTGCTGAGGATCTGTTTCTGCCGTTCCGGCTTGATACAGATACCGGTATCGGTGACGGTAAACCGCAACACCAGCATGCCGTTTGCATCATAGCCGTCATGAGAAACCCGAACGGTCACGCCTCCCTTCTTCGTAAACTTGATGGCGTTGCCGACAAGGCTGGTCAGGACCTGCATCAGGCGGGCCGGATCAGAGTTGATATAATACGGCACATCACGCCCGATTTCGCATACCAGCGAAATATCCTTTTCCTGTGCCGAGTCATTGAGCAGGTACAGATCGACCTCGAGACTTTCCTTGAGATTGAAATCCTCGAGCTCGAGACTGAGCCTGCCGGCCTCGATCCTTGAAAAATCGAGAATGTCATTGACCCCAGCCAGCAAGCGGTCAAGCGATTCATCCACCATCTCGAGGTAGCGGCGCTGTTCACTGGTGAGCTCCGTTTCCAGCACAAGGCCCGTCATCCCCATGATGCCGTTCATCGAGTTGCGTATTTCATGACTCATGTTTTCCAGGAATTCGCCTTTGAGCCGATTTGCATTCTCGGCCTGCTCTAGGGCCGCCTGCATCTCTCGGGTTCTCCGCTTGACCTCTTCTTCAATCAGGATATTTCCTGTCGCCTGACCGGGTTTTCCACCGGTGAGAATCGATTTTTTAACCTGCTCCCGAAGAAAGGCATTGGCATTTTTCTGGGTGATTACCTGGTCATGCAGGTCTTGAATCTGTTGTTGAAGTTTTTTTGTCTCGGACACGCAAACAACCTCCTCATGCAATAGTCTCTCGGAATCCTACCGCCTTAACCCTCACAGGATTACTGCAACGATCTCCACCAGATTACCAGAATATGAAAAAAGGTACAGAACAAACATTGACTTATTGCCTTGGACAGGCTGACCGGAAGATGGCTCACGCCTCGGCCGCCCTTCTCTTCCGGGAGCAGCGCAAACTCCCTATTTACGCCGGTTAACGCCCCCCGCCTTGTTTCTCGAAGAAGACGCAAGGGCAGGAATCAGCGCTCGCCATAGTCAGCCACGGCCGAGACAACCCCTCACGCATGCTGCCGACGGCCTCAGCATATTCATACGCTCGTCCGGCGGTGGCCGCCTGCTCGATGATCCTGGCCAAGGCCGCCCAGTCCCATTCCCCCAGATTGAGCAACAGTCCATTGAGCTTCTCTCGATCCAGTGGTTTGGTTAAATAGGCCTCACACTGTCCCTGGCGGAAGGCCTTCATGATGTTTTTTGCATCGTCGGCAGCTGTGACCATAATCACCTTGGTTGTATCACGTCCCGCAATTCCATGCCGTTCTTCCATTTTACGAATCTCCTGCAGGGTCTGCTGGCCGTCCATGACCGGCATCAAGATATCGAGACAGATCAAATTATAGGGCTCGTTTTCAACCAATCCCTTTTCCACTGCAATCATGGCCTCCTGGCCATTCACCGCAACATGGCAGACACCATATTCGGAAAGCAGGGTGGAAAGCAGAGAACGAGAGAGAAAATGATCTTCAACGATCAAGGTTTTCATAGAACTCTTTTTCGCAACTCCCAACACTTATGAATATGAGGATTCCGGTTGAAATCAAAGGGGATGGTATCCTGGCTGATATCTCTTGTCACGAAAAGATTCCCGATTTCACTATCAAGACAGAACTTTCTGAAATTCGTGGTAAAGATGAGCAGTCCACCGGACTCCAGCCTGGCCATCGCCAGCTTGAGGAGTCGAACATGGTCACGCTGGATATCAAAGACCCTTTTTTCTTTTTTCGTATTGGAAAACGTCGGCGGATCAACATAGATAAGGTCGTAGGTCGACCGGTTTTCTTCAAGCCATTGCAGGCAATCGGCCTTTACCGTACTGTGACCGAACTCGGCAAACCCGTTCAGGTTCAGATTCATCCGAGTCCACCTGAGATAATTGGCCGACAGGTCAACCGTTGTGGTGGTGAGAGCGCCGGCCATGGCGGCGTGCACGGTGGCGGTCCCCGAATAGCCGAAGAGATTGAGAAATCTCTTGCCGCCGGCCTCCCTGGCAATGCGCAGGCGGATTGGACGGCTGTCGAGAAACAGGCCGGTATCGAGATAATCGGTGAAGTTTACGAGAAAGGAGCATTCCCCTTCCCGCACTTCATACACTTTTCCGCTGCTCTCCCTTTGCTGGTACTGGTCACTCCCCTTTTGCCGCCGGCGGGTCTTGATGAAAATCCTCTCGCGTTTTACCCCGAGCAGGTCTCGAACCCCCTGCAGGGCATGGCTCAGTCTGGTTTTGGCCAGGGTCGGATCGACCGATGCGGGTGGGGCGTACTCCTGGACATGAATCCATTTTTCATAGAGATCGATGCTGATGTTATAGTCAGGAAGGTCGCGATCATAGACCCGAAAACAGCTTACCCCCTCTTTTTCCGCCCACTTCAACAGCTTTTTCATATTTTTGCGCAGGCGATTGACGAATTCGTCGGTGCTGTCGCCGGCACCGACCTGCCAGGTGAACGATGCGTCAGGGATTTCCGGTGCAGTCCCCAGCAGGAATCGACAGGGCAGAGCGCCGTTATGCAGCCTGTATTTCTTCTCCCATGGGATACCAAAGGTGTCGGTTAAATCCGGATTGGCAATAAAGACCCCTGTCTTCCAGCCCGGAAATCTCCCGCGCACGATTCGACCAAAGGCACGGTACAGCTGCGCCACCTCCTCCGTCTCCGAGAGCCGTTCCCCATAAGGGAGGTTGGAGATCAGCAGGCCGCTGCGGGATGGCGGCTGCAAGCGGGCCAACTCCGCCTGTTTTACTCTGATATAGTCAGCAAGACCGGCCTCTTCAACATTTTTTCTGGCGCTGGCAACAACCTTCGGATCGGCGTCGTAGCCAAGCAGCAGCGGCCATTTCCGGGAAAACCCCGTTTCTTCCCTGGCTACCGCCTCATCCACCAGCATCTTCCAGAGACCGGCATCGTGCTGTCTCCATTCCATGAAACCAAATCTCTTACGGGACAGCCCCGGGGCCGAATCGGCGAACATCAGGGCGGCCTCGATCAGCAGCGTGCCGGTGCCGCACATCGGGTCCAGCAGGGTTGTCGGCTCGTCCTCATCCGGCCAGGCGCTGAAGGCGACCAGGGCCGCGGCAAGGGTCTCCTTGAGCGGGGCCATGCTGCCGCTCAGACGGTAGCCCCTGCGGTGCAGGCTTTCTCCCGAGAGGTCGAGGGAAACGGTTGCGTCCCTCCCGTCGATATGCAGGTGTATTTTCACCCCGGGGTGATCCGCATCGACCGAAGGTCGCTTCCCGAGACGCTCCCGGAATACATCGACCAGGGCATCCTTCAGCCGCAGAGCGGCAAACCTGTTGTGCCTGAGACTGGCACTGGATTCCCCGGAAAGCGTACAATCAACCGCAAAGGTCGTGTCGACACCAAGATGTTCATGCCAGGCTATATCCCGGCAACGGGCATAGAGCATTTCCTCGTCGGCCACCTCAAACTGCGCCAGCTGCAGGAAAATCCGCGAGGCAAACCGCGACCAGAGACAGGCCCTGTATCCGCTTGCGAGATCGCCGCGCCAGGAGACAACGCCTTTTGACTCGCTGATCTCCATGCCGGCAAAGGATGCCACCTCCCGTACCACCAGGCCCTCCAGTCCTGCCGCACAGCTCGCTACCAACCTGTGCTGTCCCTCGTTCATTATCTCTCCCGATTCCCTTGCGGTTTCATTCGCCGAATCGCCGGCACCATACCGCATATTTTCATATTGCCCAGCAGCACTTCTCTATTTCAGGCTGCTCATACACTGAATACCATTAATTCCCATCGATCTCCTGACAAATTTTCTTGACCTCCTGCCGAATAGGGATAGAATATGAAGTTTGTTGAGAACTGTATATTATCATGCCATGTCATTTTGATCTTTGCCTATTTTGGGGCTATATCAGGAAACAGGAGAAACTATGAAGAAAACATTCTGCAGGACCGCCATGCTCGTCACCCTCATGGGATCCCTCGCCTTGCTCGGCAGTGGTTGCAGCAAAAAAGCCGTTATTCCGCCCGACAGCAGCGGCACCGGCAGCCTGAGCGGCGGTGGTGCCGCCGGCACCAGCGGCTATGATGAGAACAGTCTGGCGACCGAAGGGACGCTCGATGATGCGGCAACGACGGGCGGTTCCGGCATGGATTCCGCATCGGATGAATACAAGAGGCTGCACGGCCGCTGTTCCGAAGGCCTGAGCCCGGTTTATTTTGATTTCGACCAGTATGGTATTCGCTCGGATATGACCGAGGTGCTGGTGAGAAATGCAGAATTCATGCAGAAATCCCCCGGTGGCGCAATCATCATCGAAGGAAATACCGACGAGCGCGGGACCAGCGAGTACAACCTCGCCCTCGGTGAGAGAAGGGCTCTTGCCGCCAAACAATACCTTGTCGATCTCGGGGTCGATGGGGCCAGGATGCAGACGATCAGTTACGGCGAGGAGCGTCCCCTGTTCACCGGCCAGGATGAGGACAGCTACAATAACAACAGAAGAGACGATTTTATCATGAAATAAACTGGCGGCAAGGATCCGACCGGGGTATTTCCCGATTGGATCCTTGTAGTTCAGCCGTCTTTTTTTTCCAACACGGCAGCCAGAACTAGACGAGTGACCTCATCAAGATCCTTGTCTGTGGTATCGATCATCACGGCATCAGCCGCCTGCCGCAGGGGGGCTATGGGCCTTTCCCTGTCATTTTTATCACGCTCCAGGGTCATGGCCAGGATCTGCTCCTCCTCAGCCTTTTCCCCCCTGACCCGCAACTGCAGAACCCTCCTGCGCGCCCTTTCCTCCGGCCTGGCATCGAGAAAGAATTTATGCCTCGCCATGGGAAAAACGACTGTACCGGTATCCCTGCCCTCGGCAACAACCCTGCCCCCCTTGCCAATGTCCTGCTGCAGTCGGGTCAGTCTCTCGCGGATAACCGGGATCGCCGACACCCGTGAGGCGACCATGGCCATCTCGGGACTCCTGATTTCCCGGCTCACATCCTCTCCATTCAGCAGCACCCCGGTCTCGCCGTCACTGCCCTCACCGGGAAACAACTCGATCCGGATCAGCTCGAGAGCCGACTCCACCGCCAGTTGATCGGCGATGTCAATCTCATTTTGCTCAAGGTAGAGGCCGACGGCACGGTACATCGCCCCCGTATCAAGATAGGTGAACCCCAGGGCGGCGGCTACCTTCCGACTGATGGTCGATTTACCACCCCCTGAAGGGCCATCGATAGTCACCACATTCTGCCTTTTAGACATATCCATGGCCTTGTCCCGGAACCGCATCGTTGATCACAGGATCTTCGGGTGCCTGGCAACCCCCAGACCTCTCTCAAGCGTATAGGCTACCTGCAGGAGGGTATCCTCACGAAAATGGGGACCCTGGAGTTGAATACCGATGGGTAGTCCATCCCTGCTGAATCCTCCGGGAACCGACATGCCGGGGACGCCGGCAAGATTTGCAGAAATCGTCAGGATATCGGATAAATACACCGACAGCGGGTCGTCGACATTTTCCCCCAACCGCCAGGCCGGGGTGGGGGTGACCGGCGAGATCAGCACATCGCAGGTCTCGTACGCCTTTTGAAAGTCGCGAAGGATCATGGTGCGAGCCTGGGAGGCCTTTTTGTAATAGGCGTCATAATACCCGGAGGACAGGGCATAGGTGCCGATCAGGATGCGGCGCTTCACCTCCGCCCCAAAACCGGCCGACCGGGTATCCTTGTACATTGCCAGAAGGGAATCGGCGTGCATGTCACGCATTCCATAATGCACCCCATCGTAGCGGGCAAGGTTGGAACTGGCCTCGGCGGGCGCTATCAGGTAGTACACGGCAACGCAGTATTCGGTGTGGGGCAGGGAAACATCGACTATCTCGGCACCCGCCTGTCGCAACAGCTCAACGCCCTGCATGACCACTTTCTCAACCTCCGGGTCAAGCCCCTCAACGAAATACTCGCGCGGTATACCGACGCGCAGACCACGGACGCCCTCAACCAGGAAAGAGGTGTAATCGGGCATTTCCCGCCGCACGGAGGTGGAATCCTTCGGGTCGTAGCCGCCGATCACGTTCATCATGACCGCACAATCCCTGACATCGCGACAAAGGGGCCCGACCTGGTCAAGAGAGGAGGCGAAGGCCACCAGACCATAACGGGAAACCCGGCCATACGTCGGTTTCATTCCAACCAGGCCACAGAGCGAGGCCGGCTGCCGAATCGAGCCGCCGGTGTCGGAACCGAGCGAGGCGAGACATTCCCCGGCTGCGACCGCCGCTGCTGAACCTCCGGAGGAGCCGCCGGCGACATAGCCTTTTTTCCAGGGGTTCTGCGGTACACCGAAGGCACAGCTTTCAGAGGTCGAGCCCATGGCAAACTCATCCATGGCGACCTTGCCCAACAGCACCCCCCCCTGCTCCTTTACTCTCGCCACTACCGTTGCATCGTAGGGTGGAATGAAATTCTCGAGGATCTTTGAGCCGCAGGTTGTTTTCATACCCTTGGTGCAGAGAAGGTCCTTTATGGTCAAAGGAATGCCGCAAATAAGCCCGCCTTTTCCTGCCTGCCGCCGCAGGTCGGCCTCCCGGGCGCCCTGCAGTGCCCCCTCACGGTCCAGGGTGATAAAGGCCCTTACCTCTCCCTCTACCCTGTCGATGCGCTCCAGACAGTTTTGGGTCAGGTCCACCGAGGTGATTTCCCCTTCCGTCATTTTTTCCATCGCCTCAGCGATGGTCAGTTCAAACAAATTCATATGCCCCTCGAAAAAAAACGAGCTGTCGCCGTGTCATGGGAATTTGAAAAAAAGCCGATACGCAGATATTTTGATCAGATAATCCGGGGAACCTGAAACATTTCCTCAGTATGCTGCGGTGAACAGGCGAGCGCTTCCTGTCGTGACAGTGACGTCATCACTTCATCATCGCGAAAGGCGTTGCTCACCGAAAAAACATGGGTGGTGGGGGGCAGTCCCCTGGTATCCAATTCTTCCAGTTTCTCAAAATATGAAAGAATGGTATCAAGCTGCATCGTCATCTTCTGCAGTTCTCCATCGGAGAGATGGAGTCGAGCCAGGTGAGCGACATGCTCAACCTCTTCTCTTGAGATTTTCATAAGATTCCTTCCTGAATGTCACATTCGAAAAATTTCCTTCCAGGTCTTTATTAGGTTTCCTGACTATAAATCATTTCCAGATATTCTTGGAAAAAAACACTCTTTGTCGGAGAAAAATCAACAATGCTCTTGGTAAAAACCTCCACAATAGATCGGTCAAACTGGCTGCCACTGCACCGGTTCATTTCCGCCAAGGCTTCCTCCAGTACCAGATTTTTCCGGTAATTCCGGCAAGAAGTCATGGCATCGTAACTGTCAACTACAATCAGGATCTTTGTGAGGTCATCAAGATCGTCCCCCTTGAGGCCGTCAGGATATCCCATGCCGTCCATCCGTTCATGGTGATGGTGGATGATAAACTGCTCTCTTTCCATGAACCCCAGCGGCCCGATGATGTTGGCACCGACACTCGGATGCTTTTTGATCAGAAGCCACTCCTCCCTGGTCAGTTTTCCCGGCTTCTGGATACAGGAAAGATCAATGACCAATTTGCCGATATCGTGGAACTGGGCGGCCCGCCGCAGGACCAGGATATCCCGTTCAGGCAGCTCCATGGCCATGCCGAGCATCACGGCATATTCAGTGACCCGCTTGGTATGACCGGCTGTATAGAAATCCTTTTCCTCCATGGCGTTCTGGAGACTGCTCATAAGCTGGATAGTGGCGTTCTCCAGACTGTTGCTGTAGGTCAACAGCAACCTGTTCTGTTCTTCCAGTTTCTGGGCCTTCCTCCGGATATCGTCCTCCAGAAACGCCTTATAACGTCTTTCCTGGAGGACATACATCCGCTTTTCAATGGCCCTGCGAATCTTGACATTGAAAATTTCCAGATCCTCGATGGGCTTTGTGAGAAAATCATAAGCCCCGAGATTGATTGCCTGAACGGCGTAATCCATGGATCCCGCCCCCGTGAGAAAGAGAACCGGGATGTCATATTCCAGATCATTCAGGGCGTTGATGGTAGCAAAGCCATCCATGTCCGGCATGTTGATATCGAGGATGATGACATCAAAACTGTCATCGACTGCATCCACAACTCCTTTCCCGTCAGCGGCTGTGGTTACGTTGTAGCCGAACATCTCCAGTATCCTGGAAACGGTGGTGCGGACCATTAAATCATCGTCCGCCACAAAGATCTTTGCTTGTGCCTTATTCAACAGCTCATCTCCCTCCTTGACCGTCTCAGTAACATACGGAAATTTCTGGAATTTCCATCATCTTTATATGTCTCTGCCCTGGCAAAATTTTTCAGGGACCTCCAGAACGCCCGGCGACAACTCTTTTTTCAGTTATGATAAAATCAACAGGTTGATCGTGACTCTCCTGAGCTATCTTCTTTCTGACCTGAAAATCAAACGCCAGAGCGATTCTTGTTGCCGATGGTAAAATCTCGTTGGCCAGAAATCGATCATAATAACCGCCGCCATACCCCAGACGCCCCCCTCTTTCGTCAAAGACCGATCCCGGCAGTACAACAATGTCTATACATCGATGATCGATACCCCTCTCGAGAAGGAGTTCCTTTCTTGGTTCAAGTATGCCGCAATACCCCGGTATCAGATCATTTTTCGGATCAAGCAGGCGGATAGCCGTCATCTTGCGATCATGCAGCGACACGAGGGGAACGGTAACGATTTTTTTCTCGGCAAGAAGCTGTTCTATCAGTCCGTGGGTATCCACCTCACTCCGAAAACTGACATAGAGAAAGATTGATGCACTTTTAATATTTTGAATCAACTCAAGAAATCGATGATGAACAACCCGGTTTTTTTCATCTCTCTCCCCAACGGTGAGTTCGTCCCTCATCTTCAGGACATTTTTGCGCAGATCTTGGGAATTCTCCATTCTGTCAACCTCCATAAAAAAAGTCGCCACCTCAGAGTACCTGGGATGACGACTTTTTATTGTAAAACCAGTTAATTCACATCGGTACAATGAGTTTGTTGGTTTCTTCGTTCCAGGCGACCACCAGATACCACAGCACCATCGCAACAATCATGAGCAGCAGTGACGGCCCATACCCCATGACATCAGGAAGATAGACGGAGGCCCCAAGGACGCCGTCCGCCTCGAAATCATTATCCCTGAACCAGGCAGTCATGATCGAAGTGGATATCGCGAAAAATGGTACTACCATGAGAAGCTTCACCTGCCCTTCACCGACTCGCCACAAGGTGCCGGAGCCGCAACCACCCGCAAACATCGCACCCACACCAAAGATAAACCCGCCGACAACACCACCCCAACCGAAGGTTCCCCTGACATAATTGATCGGATCGAGAACCGCCTCGCCGCCTGCCCGCAGTGGAACTTCATACTTAAGGATGGCGGCCCCGACGGCAACCAGAACAATGGACAGCATCACGGATTTCGCCATGGTATAATCACCGGTCATGTGCGGTTCGCGAAAACCCTGGACCATACACCAACGTCCACGCTGCATGGCATAGCCCAGTGCGGCGGCAAGAAGAACCACACCGCCCAATGAGGCGATATAATCGTCATCCTCATTGCCGGAATAGGTATATGCGGTATAAAAGAGGATAAGAATGCCCGCCAGGCCAATATACGGAATAATAGAAGAAGGCAGACTCAGGGTCTTGGCCCCCCCTGCGCCCCACTGGATATGTTCCATCTCCAGGTACAGCAGTTTGAGGCCAAGAATGACCCCGAAGACCAGGCCAAGCCACATGGCAAAGCCGTTTGCCGCAAGGTTGCCCAGAGCGTTATAAAAACCCCCGACATTGCAGCCGCCGGCCAATGAGGCGCCGATACCCATAAGGACACCGGCAATTACGGCTTTGACCATTTCCCGGTACGGAGGGATCCGCAGAGCAAAATCCTTTCCAAGGCAGGAGGATATAAAGGCACCACCGATAAATCCCAAGCCGATTACCGAGCCCGAATCGACAAATATTGACTTGGGGGCTTCCTCATATAAAGCTAAGATCCCGGTTTCGCTACCCAAGAGACCGGCAAGTCCATACATGACCCAATCACCCCAGTTTCTCAGGGCGCCAACCGCTCCCCACGGCCTCCACCAAGCCATCATCATTACCGAGAGAAAAGCAACAACCACCCCGGTTACAGTGGGATTCCACTCACTCTGGCAGAAAGTTTTGTAGAGTTCCCCGGACTTACTTTTCAACACGCTTTCACCACCCATAGGTCATCCTCCAAAGATATTGTTGTTGCACTTGTTTTCACACATAATTTGTAAGCTCTACCCTTGTCCAATTTATTTGTCAAGGCACTATCCTCAAGGATTTGCAGGCCGGTAGATTTTTTCAGAAGAAACAGCGGGGTTTTGGATTATATTATTTTATTATCATGCACTTATTCAGTTCACATTTTCATCTTGACTTTACTTTTTTGCTACAGTAGTTTACACAAAGTGTAGGATAAAAATTTAGAAGAAAAATGTTTACTTAGGCCGTGTATTTAGCCAACAGGATGCCAATAACAACCCCAGGAGGACAAACATGAGCGATTTTAAAGTTGTCGATGATGGAGTACAACCGACCGTGGTACTTGATGCAAAAGGTCTGAGTTGTCCAATGCCCTTACTCCGTACCAAAAAAGAGATAGGCAAACTTGCCATCGGCGAGATACTCCAGGTAGATGGAACGGACCCAGGTTCCCGCAATGACATCCCCGGATGGTGTGAGCGGGCTGGCCACGAATATCTTGGTGAGAAGGAACGATCGGGTTATATCAGTTTCTACATTAAGAAAGGTTGATTGACCTTCTCCCGATTTGACCGAAAGGACAGAAAGGGATAAAGTTGACTCACCCACCTGATATCTACTAGTATTTGTTTGTTTTTTAAACATTTACCACCCATTTGCGAGTTCTTTTCCGTCGGAGGATATTATGGCAAAGAGTTTGGGTATATTTGTTACCACCCAAGAAAGCCTCCCTCATGTCATTGGCATTACCAAAGCAGCCAAGGCAAAGGGATCAACGGTAAAGGTCTTCTTTACCTGGAAGGCTACCCATTCAACCAAGGATCCGGCCTTCGCCAAGCTCTGCGAGATGGCCGATGACGTTTCCATCTGTGTCGACAGTTACCGAAAGCAAGGGTACGATATTGACGACGTCCCACCGGGCCTGACCGCCAAGAAAATGGCAACCCAATCACAACATGGCATAATTATAGAAGATTTTGATTGTTATCTCAGCCTGTAAAGGAGGATTCGATGTCGTACAAAAAGGTTTGCTTCGTGTACAGGCACAAGGATTATGCCGTTGACGGGATCCGCTCGGCCCTTGGTCTGGCTGTTGAGAATATGTACTCCTATGGTGTTGTCATGGATACCGAGCTTGATGCCCTGGATGACAATACGCAAGAGAGCATAGAGATGCTGCGAGATATGGAGGGTGATATCTTTTCGACTGTTCCCGGCAATGTTGATAAGAATGGCTTTACGGCCATCACCTTGGAAGAATTAGGAGAAAAACTTCGTGACATGACCCATATTATTCCCTATGGCCTGAAATAATCTCTCCAAGGAGCACGATAGATGAAGATATTGAACATATACAAATCCGAACCGGACGCCACCGTCACCAAACTTGTTGAAATTGTGACCAGGGACAGGGAGTCCGAAGCGTTTTATCTCAATGTAGCTGATCCGGATTATGATAAGCTTATCGACAAAATCTTTGAGGCGGATCAGACAATCAGCTGGTGGTGATTGCTGACAAACTCGCCCTTCTGTGATCGAGACAGGCGGAGAAATCGATTTATTTCCGCCTGTCTCCCTCTTCTCTGACCTTCTGCTCTTCCAGGACCTGTTTTATGACTGTATCGTGAAACAGGGGTCTGAATCGTTTAATTTTTTCGTTTTCTCTGCTGGGATGAACCCGATTAGTCAGGAGCACGACGGCGATTCCTCTTGCCAGATCTATCCAGAATGAAGTTCCGGTAAAGCCGAGGTGACCGACGGTCAATTCGGAAAAATATCGACCACTGCTGGAACAAAGTTTGGCAGGTGTGTCGAAGCCGCCATAACACCAATTGGAGTCATGCCGACGGCGGAGAAATTTCCTTAGATTCGCCGTCGAATAGGCCGGATGTCTTTCCTCTCCCCGCCACTGTTTCAACAGATGACCACAGAGTATTAACACCCCTTCAAGGGTTCCAAAAAGCCCGGCATGACCTGCAACGCCCCCTACTGCACGGCAATTTTCATCATGGACCTCACCACGGAGCATCTCTCCGGACCATGGGCATGCCTCTGTGGCAGCCAGCATTTCCCGGCTGATATTTTTCACGATCGGTTGGAAACACAATTTTTCCTGAAGAGCCAACGGCCGCAATACCCTTTCCATCCAGAAGATGTCCAGTGGGCTTCCTGATATTTTTTCTATTATTTCACCAAGCAAGATAAAGCCAAGGTCACTGTAGATATGACCCGATCCGGTTTGGTATGCCAATTTTTCAGCCAGGATAAGCTCTACAATCCTTTCTTTTCGAGCCTTGAAATCCTCTATGTCCAACAATTCTGTGAAATACGGCCTGTATCCGGGCAGACCCGATCTATGCGCCAGCAGATCACCCAAGGTAATTTTTTCTTTATCACTGGGAACCTTTCCCTGGATCAGCGTATTGAGCCGGGTGTCCAGGTCAATGTGGTTATCTTCGAACAAAACAAGAAGGGACAGGACGGTGACAAGCGGTTTTGTCAGCGAGGCCAGGTCGTAGATTGTCGAGGTTTGCACTGCTTGTACCTGACTCTTGTCGGTGTAACCAAAACACCACATTTTTTTTTCCTTTCTCTTTCCGTCATCTAATAAAAAACCTGCAGCGGCCCCGGGAAAAACACCGTCTTGCAGGGCTTCTTGAAAAAGGTCGGCCATGGCCGCATTCAGATGCGGCGTTTTCATACTTTTCATTATGATTTTGTGTAATTTTATTGAAATTTTTACCTGCTTCCGGTAGATTGAACGATCGGGAAAAATTCTAATATCTATTTGTTTTTAAAAATTTTTTGTCTTTATTTCCAGTCCTGGACGAGGGCTTTTCCCACAATGTATTAACAATGCTTCCACAGTCTTTTCTCATTCTCTCTTGATTGACTGTTGGACCTCTGTTGATAAAGAGGCTTTCCCCAAATATGAGGTTTTTTACAAATCCGGTTTGTTTAAAAATTTATATATAATATCGAACACCTAGTTACAATACCAACAGTGTGAAAGCCTTAATAAAAGTAATATAAAAAACATACTACATTACTCCAGGGAGTCCACAATGTCTCTTCACTGCACAGTATCCAGGGATGGTCTTATAGATAGTCTTAACATTCTTCAAAACATAGCAACGAAAAAAAGTACGACAATGGCGATTCTGGCAAACATCCTGATAGAATCAACGGAGGAGGGATTGGTACTCACCGGTACCGATCTGGAGGTAGGTCTGCGGCTCCATGTTCCGGCGGAAATTCTGGGTAAAGGAAGTTTGACTCTGCCCTCAAAAAAACTCTTTGAGATAGTGAGAGAATCTGGAACGAACTCCATTTCCATAGAAGAAAAAGATAACAACTGGGTTGTTATCACAGCCGGTCTGAGCACCTACAACCTTGCCGGCATGGCGAGTGATGAATTTCCCGAATTTCCCGAATTTGATGAGGATTTTTTTGTCTCATTTGAATCCAATGTCTTTTTGGAACTCATAGACAAGGTGATCTACTCAATTGCCAATGAACAGGAAAATATCTACTCGTTGAATGCTGTTCTTTTTGAAAAAGAAAAAAGAGACCAGCAATCCTACCTGAAGATGATATCTTCCGATGGGCATCGGCTTTCGATCATGGAAAAGCAGGTGAACGAAGATGTTGAAGCATTGAAACTCAACCCCGTTACGCTTATTCCTAAAAAGGGCATCCAGGAGTGGAAAAAATTCTGTGAAAGCAGGGACAGAGTTGAAATATCCTTTGAAAAAAAACAAATGGTCCTGAGAGACGAAAAAGCTGTTATGGTCATTCGACTCAAATCCGGTGAGTTTCCTAACTATGCCGCCATCATCAGTTCAATTCGTCAGGAAAACAAACTGGAAATAAGTAGAATTCCTTTTCTTGATTCCCTGAAAAGAATAAATCTCTTTACCGAGGACAATTATCATACAATCAAGATCAACCTCGACACAGATCTGATGATTCTTTCCTCCCAAAACGCAGAACTGGGAAATGCAAAGGATGAACAGGTCATCTCCTATTCAGGCGAGTCCCTGGTTCTGGGCTTCAATTGTCGCTATTTCATTGAAACCCTGCAGGTCATGGAAGGTGAAAAAATTGAGGCCTTTATAAACAGCAACAATAGCCCCTGTCTGATCAAATCAGAGAAGGATGTTGGTTTTCTCAGTATTATCATGCCGATGCAGTTATAAACTCAACACTTAATTCTTTCGTAGGCAACCAAATGAGTGTGACAGAAGAAAAAAACATATACGGTGCGGAACAGATAAAGGTCTTGGACGGACTTGAAGCGGTTCGAAAACGACCATCAATGTACATAGGCAATACAGGTGAAGAAGGGCTGCACCATCTTATCTGGGAAGTCGTTGACAACAGTATCGACGAGGCATTGGCCGGATTTTGCACCCATATCAAGGTCACGATACATCCCGACAATTCCGTCTCTGTCGAAGATGATGGCCGGGGTATACCCGTGGATATGCATCCGACTGAAAAAATGTCTGCCCTTGAACTTGTAATGACCACCTTGCACGCGGGTGGAAAATTTGACCACGCGACCTACAAGGTTTCAGGTGGGCTGCATGGCGTCGGCGTTTCGGTCGTCAATGCCCTTTCTTCTCTCACCGTTGCGGAGATTAAAAGAAACGGAAAAATCTACAGACAGTCATATTGCTGTGGAGATAAAATTTCCGAACTTGAAATTGTCGGCGAGAGCGACAGAACCGGCTCAAAGATTACCTTTCAGGCCGATCCGGAAATTTTTAAGGAAACGACATCCTATAATTACGACACCGTTAAAACCAGGCTGCGGGAACTATCCTTTCTGAACAAGGACGTCCGTATTTATCTCAAAGATGAACGCAGCGGCGCAGAGGACAAGTTTCATGCCTCAGGCGGTATAATTTCCTATGTCGAATATCTGAACAGAAACAGAACTCCGATTTTCTCCGAGCCCATTTATATTTCCGCTGAACGGGATCAGATAAAAGTTGAGATAGGGATTCAGTATTTTGACGGGTATTCCGAGAGATTGTTCTCCTTTGTCAATAATATCAACACGAGGGAGGGCGGAACCCATGTGGCCGGGTTCCGGGCGGCCCTGACAAAGTGTATTAACAGGTATGCCAGTGACGATATCATCCCGAAAAACCTGAAGGAAAAAATGGGTGGCGACGATGTGCGGGAAGGTCTGACCTGTGTCATCTCCGTGCATGTTCCCAATCCAGAGTTTGGAGGTCAAACGAAAACGAAGTTGGGAAATTCCGAAGTGAAATCAACTGTTGAGTCAGTTTGTACGGAAAAATTGACCATATTTTTCGAACAAAACCCACTTATTGCTAAAAAGATTCTATTCAAGGTGGTCGAAGCGGCAAGGGCGCGGGAAGCGGCCAAGAGGGCAAGGGACCTCTCGAGAAAAAAGGGGTCAACAAGTCTTTTGATGGCTGGAAAACTGGCCGAGTGCCAGGAGAAGGACCCGGCCAAACGAGAGATTTTCATCGTTGAGGGTGATTCCGCCGGCGGTTCCGCCAAACAGGGAAGAGACAGGTCTATTCAGGCAATCTTGCCGCTTCGCGGCAAGATCTTGAACGTGGAAAAGGCACGGTTTGATCGCATCCTTGAAAGTGAAGAAATCAAACATCTTATAGGGGCGCTCGGATGCGGTATAGGCAAGGACGAATTTGACATCGACCGTTTGCGCTATCACAAGATAATTATCATGACCGATGCGGACGTCGACGGCGCACATATCCGCACCCTGTTGCTGACCTTTTTTTACCGACAGATGCTTCCGCTTGTCCAAGGCGGGTTTGTGTATATAGGACAGCCACCTCTGTACCGCTTGGGTAAAGGAAAAAAAGAAAAATATTTTCTCGAGGAATCGTCACTGAATGGCTATCTCTTCAGCCAGGCAAGCGACAAGATCAGGTTGCAAATCGATGGAAGTGACGATTTCGTGCAGGGACAGGAGTTCGTTTCACTGCTTGAGAAGCTTTCGATCTACCAAAAGATAGTCTCCTATATGAACCGGATGAACATCCTCGAAGACATGCTTCTTTTTCTGCTTGAGAATCAGATTCGTTCTGCAGATCAGTTCGCCGATGAATCCTTTGTCAAAGGATTGGTGGAAAAACTCTCCGATAAAAATCTGATTATTGGAAACATCCGTTCATGTCGTTGGCGTCCCGATTGCTATGAGGTCGATATAGCCGTCAAGGGTCGAATTCAGGTGATGATGACCCTTGGGCCTCAGATACCCCTGATCGGCGAATACAGGACAGCCTTGTCGCTTTTTGACAGCATTCAGGCGTATCTGCAAAGCAGTTTTACGCTCTTCATGCAGGCAGGCAGCGGTCAGGAGACCGCCCAGCCCGTGGCGAACTGGATTGACATGCTCCAGGCAGTACGAGATGAATCCTTCAAAGGCAGTCATCTCCAGAGATATAAAGGTCTTGGCGAGATGAATCCGGAGCAGCTGTGGGACACCACCATGAATCCGGAAAACCGGCGATTGGTTCAGGTGACGATCAATGATACTGAGCAGGCCGACGACATGTTTACCACCCTCATGGGAGACAAGGTTGAACCGAGAAGGGAGTTTATTCAAAACCATGCCCTCGAGGTTGTCGACCTGGATATCTGAGGCATCCAGGGTTGTTATCCAAGTAAAATAAAAATTTCTATATGATATCAAATAAATACTGATAAAGCCATGAGTGATACCGTAAGCATTGAAAAAGAACTGAAAAAGTCATATCTCGACTATGCGATGAGCGTTATTGTCGGCAGGGCTCTTCCTGATGTCAGAGACGGACTGAAGCCTGTTCACAGAAGGGCTTTGTTTGCCATGCGGGAGTTGGGGGTCTTTTACAATAGACCGTATGTCAAGTCAGCCCGTATCGTCGGTGATATCATCGGTAAATATCATCCCCATGGCGATACGGCTGCCTATGATACGATTGTCCGAATGGCGCAGGATTTTTCAATGCGTTATCCATTGGTTGATGGACAAGGAAACTTCGGCTCCGTAGATGGTGATTCAGCCGCCGCGATGCGGTATACCGAGGCGAGAATGACCCGGATCGATCGCGAGGTGGTTGGCGACCTGGATAAAAACACCGTTGATTTCATCCCGAATTATGACAATTCCCTGAACGAACCATCGGTTATGCCGAGCAAGATTCCAAGTCTGCTGATAAACGGCAGTTCCGGAATAGCGGTCGGTATGGCTACAAACATACCGCCTCATAATATCATAGAGGTGATGAATGGCCTAATAGCCCTCATCGAGGATCCCAACATCACCGTAAGTGAGCTCATAAAGATCATCAGCGGCCCCGATTTTCCCACGGGGGGATTGATCTGCGGCCGGGCAGGGATTCGCGAGGCCTATGAAACCGGGAGGGGGGTTATCGTCATGCGTGCCCTCACTCATGTCGAGCGAACAAAGGATTCGAAAAAAGAGTCGATTATCATCACAGAAATCCCGTATCAGCAGAACAAGGCTGTGTTAGTCGAACGGATTGCACAGCTTGTCAAAGACAAGAAAATCAATTCGATTTCCGAGGTCAGGGATGAATCGGATCGGCAAGGCATGCGGATTGTCCTCGAGTTGCGGAAGGATGAGATTGCGGATATCGTGATCAACCAGCTGTACAAGATGACCCAGATGCAGAAATCATTCGGGATCATCTTCCTAGCCATCGTCAACAATAGGCCTGAGGTTCTCAACCTCAAACAGATCCTCGAGCATTTTGTTCTGCACCGTAAAATCGTCATCTATCGGAGGACGGCCTTCGAGCTTAACAAGGCGGAAGAAAAGGCCCATATCCTTGCCGGCCTGAACATTGCCATCAGTAACCTCGATGAGGTTGTGGCCCTGATAAAGGGATCGAAGAATCCGCTAGAGGCCAAAGAAGAGCTGATAAGCCGATTCCTGCTCTCCGAAACCCAGGCCCAGACGATTCTCGAGATGCGCCTGCAGAGGCTTACTGGTCTGGAGAGGGAAAAAATAGTCTCGGATTACAACGAGGTTATCCTCGAAATTGAGCGTTTGAAACTGATCCTTGGTGATGAATCTCTGGTTTTGCAGATTATCAAGGATGAGTTTCTTGAAATTCGCGAAACCTACGGGGATGAACGACGAACAGAGATTGTCGATGCCGCCGACGAAATATTGCCGGAAGACCTGATCATGCCGGAAGACATGGTTATAACCGTAACCCACTCCGGCTACATCAAACGAAATCCTGTCAGTCTCTACAGATCGCAGAACCGTGGTGGCAAAGGGGTAACCGGCGTTAAAAACATAGAAGAGGATTTTGTTTCAAACCTGTACGTGGCCTCAACCCTTGATACATTTCTTTTCTTCACAAACCACGGCAAGGTCTTCTGGCGAAAAGTATACCAGTTGCCGCTTGCCGGGCGCATCGCCCGTGGAAAGGCCATTGTCAATCTGCTCAATCTGGCCGAGGGAGAGAGAGTGGCCGCTGTTCTTCCGGTGTCCTCGCTCATGGGGGAGAGTTCCGAAAAAACCATCATGATGGTGACGAGTTCGGGGCGGGTAAAAAAGACCGATATGCAGGAATTCAGGCGGCCTTTGCGAAGGGGCAAAAAAGCGCTCACCATCAACGAAGGAGACGAAATCATCGCCGCCCATATTCTTAACGGCAACGATAGTGTCCTCCTCTACACCCAGAAAGGCATGTGCATTCGTTTTCATGAGGCGGATATCCGACCCATGGGCCGGACCGCTGCCGGTGTAAGGGGGATACGGCTGGTCGGAGACGACAGGGTTGTCAGTGCCATAGTGGTTTCTTCTGAATCTTCCATCCTGACCGTGACCGAAAACGGCTATGGCAAGCGAAGCGCCATAGACGAGTTCAGAATCCAGAAAAGGGGAGGAAAAGGAGTTTTCGGCATCAAGGCCAGTGAGCGTAACGGCAACGTCATCGATGCCAAACAGGTGAAAGATGATGATGAGATCATTGTTATAGCCGATTCCGGCAAGATGATCCGGATGGACCTGTCTTCGTTGCGGATTATCGGGAGAAGTACGCAGGGGGTGCGGATGATCAACCTGGAGGAAGGCGAAAAGGTTGTAGGCATGGACACGGTCGCCAAGGATACGTCAGATACCCAGGAAGAAGCCAGTGAAGAGCAGGACTGAGAAAATAGCCGTCATAGGCGCTGGTTCCTGGGGCACCGCCCTTGCCCTCGTTCTTGCCCAGAAGGCAAAACATGTGATGCTTTGGGGGCATGAGGCCGGGCACGTCCAGGAACTCTGTCGACAGAGGCAAAACAATAAATACCTTCCCGGGATTCCGCTCAAGGACAACATCCTGCCCACCGCCAGCCTTGCAGAGGCGGTTCAGGGGACGACCGTGGTGTGCATGGTCGTCCCCTCACACGGTCTGCGGGAGGTCTTTTCCCACATTGTTCCCTTGCTCGAGGATGATACCATCGTTGTATCCGCAATAAAGGGAATCGAAAATACCTCTCTTAAGACCATGACTCAGGTCATGGAAGAAATGCTCGCGGATGCTGGAAAAAAAAAATCAATTCACATTGCCGTTCTTTCCGGTCCATCCTTCGCCAAGGAAGTCGCCTCGGGAATCCCCACAGCCGTTACCATTGGCTGCAGGGATATTGCATATGCAAAGGCCCTTCAGAACATCTTCTGCACCGAAAAATTCAGGGTCTATACAAGCACCGATGTTATTGGACTGGAGATAAGTGCCGCCCTCAAAAACATTGTGGCTCTGGCAGCCGGGATTTGCGATGGGCTTGGTTATGGTCTCAATACCAGAGCTGCCCTGATCACCAGGGGGCTCGCCGAAATTACCCGTCTTGGGGTGCATTTGGGTGCAGAGCAGAGCACATTCTCCGGCTTGAGCGGCTTGGGGGATCTGGTTCTTACCTGTACAGGAGATCTCAGTCGGAACAGAAGTGTCGGCATCCAACTCGGTAAAGGGAAAAAGCTGCAACAAATTCTCGAAGAAATGGATATGGTGGCTGAAGGGGTGAAGACCACAAAATCCGTCTATGACCTGACCAGACCACTCAATATAGAGATGCCGATTCTTGAACAGGTCTACCAGATTCTTTATGAAAATAAAGAATGTTCCCTTGCTGTTAGAGATCTACTGGCAAGGGAACTGAAACAGGAATAAGAACGGCGCCCGGACCAGCTGGGAATCAGTCAGACCAATCGTTGTCTGCAAATTGGCTATGGTCTGGCTTTGGCGGTTTTTCCTCAGCCAGTCGCAGCTCCAGCCATTTGCAGACTTGGGAAAACTCGGAAGCAAACTCGGAAAGCGCCTTTGCCCTGTGGCTTACCCGGTTTTTTTCAGCCGATGACATCTCGGCAAAGGTCTTTCCCAGCTCAGGGTAGAAAAAGAGCGGGTCATAGCCAAAGCCACCTGAGCCGTGAAAGGATTCAGTTATAATTCCATGGCATTGGGACTCGTAGGTAAGTGCCGGGCCCGAGGGAACCGCGACGGACAAAACACAATGAAAAGCCGCCTTCCTGTTTGTCATGCCCTTCATCTTTTCAAGGAGTTTCAGGCAATTTTCTTCATCGGTGGCATTTTCACCGGCATATCGTGCTGAATACACCCCCGGTTCCCCATCAAGGGCCTCGACAACCAGGCCGGAGTCATCGGCAATAGCTGGGAGACCAAGAACCTTGGCATAATGAAGGGCCTTCTTATAGGCATTTTCATCAAAGGTGTCGCCATCTTCAACGGCTTCCGGCAGGGGGCCGAAATCCGCAATGCACTTCAGCTCAATTTCATACTCTTTTAGTATTTCCTGAAATTCAAGAACCTTATTTCTGTTGTTTGTCGCCAGGACTATCATTTTCAACATTATTATTCTTCCTTTTCGTTCTCATTGTCTTGTCATAGCGTTCCTGCTCGCTGTATATGCAGCCACAATATGCTTGTCGGTAAAGCCCCTGAGATATTGCCGACTCAATACCCGACCTCCACCCTTCTCTAAAATCGTGGTAGACAAACTGAACGCCCGACCCCTTCGAGATGTCTTTGCATTGGCCTTTTATTTCATAATGATTCTGGTATCTGCTGTAGAGCAGGCTCGAGGTAAAATACTCAAAATCATGTTTTTTGGCAAAGGTAACCGTTTCTTCTATGCGCATTGACTGACAGAGAGAACATCTTTTAGTTTCATTGAAAACAACTGCCCTGAGAAAATCAGTCAACAGATAGCGATCGTCAACAAAGGTTTCCAGATTGTTTTTCTCAGCAAACAACTTCAGGCTCTCGATTCTCTTTTTGAATTCCATGAAAGGATGAATATTCGGGTTAAAGAAATACAGGGAGACCTCGAAACCTTGTTGCCGGAGAAAGTTGACGGGAAAGATCGCACAGGCGCCACAGCAGGCATGAAGCAGTATTTTCATCAGGTTAGAGCCGGTATTTTTTGGGATCGATATTGTACTGATGGATCTTATAGTTGATAATCCTCAGACTGGTATTCAGGTACTGGGCAGTCTTGGTTTGGTTTCCATTATTCTGTTTCAATCCTTCAATTATCAGTTCCTTTTCAAAATTTTCAACGGCGGAAGCGAGCGAAAGCGGGGACCCTCCGCTTACCGGATCGGCTATCTGCAGAGAGGGAGGGAGATGGATTGATTTTATAGTCTCTTCATCACAGATAAGAACGGCTCGCTCCATGCAGTTTTGAAGTTCCCTGACGTTTCCAGGCCAGTGATACTGAACCAGCAGATCGATTGCCGAAGTAGAGATCCGTTTGATGATTTTATTGTTTTCCTTCGCGTATTTTTCAAGGAAAAATTCGGCGAGCAGCATGATGTCTGTTCTTCTTTCACGCAATGGCGGCATATATACCGGGAAAACATTGAGACGGTAATAGAGATCCTCGCGGAATTTATTTTCCGACACTGCCTTTTCAAGATCCCGGTTTGTAGCCGCAACCAACCGGACATCGCAACTGATCAGCTTTGTTGAACCCAGACGCTGAAAATTTCTTTCCTGCACCACATGAAGAAGTTTGACCTGCACCGAATTGCTGATTTCTCCTATTTCGTCAAGAAACAGCGTACCCCCTTCCGCCTGCTCAAACCTGCCGATTTTTCGTTCATTTGCACCGGTAAAGGCACCTCTTTCATGGCCGAATAGCTCGCTCTCCAGCAGGGTTTCCGGCAAGGCCGAACAATTCACCACAACAAATGGCTTGTCCTTTCGTTTGCCGTTATAATGCAGAGCCTTAGCCACCAGGGTTTTCCCTGTCCCCGATTCCCCCCGTAACAGAACTGTAGCGTTTGAATCAACCACTCTATGGATCATTTCATATACATCCTGCATCCTGCTCGAGTTGCCAACTATGTCGTTGATCCTATTTTTTTCTGAAAGTTCTCTTTTAAGTTTGAGATTTTCCGTATGGAGATTCTCTTTTTCCCTATTCACCCGTTGGATGCGTACGGTAGTTTCAGCAATAAGGCCACTTAGTATCGTCAAAAATTGAAGATCTGTGTTTGCCTGTTCCGTCAACCCGCCCTCATAAAACCGATCGATACTCAAGGCACCAATTATCTGGTCCCTGTTTTTAATAGGAACACAAATAAAAGAGCGTTGCTGTTCAGAAAGATCTCCCCTTGCACGGGTTTTATTGAGAAAGAGCGGCTCATTGGCTATCTGCGGAACAATGATCGGGGTTCCGGTAGCCACCACTCGCCCGGTAATTCCCTCACCGATGGTGTATTTTCCCCGCAATCTGCTCTCTTCCGACAAGCCGTGTGCCACCTCGATTTCCAGTTTGCCTGTGAGAGGATTGATGATCGTTACTGTGCCATTTTCCATCGATTTCATGGCGGAAAGTATCTGCATCGTTTTTTTCAGACAGTCGCTTAAATCAATGGAGGATGCTAGTTGCTTGGTGATTTCGTAAAGAGTCGAGAGATCCTGGAGTTTGGATGAAATTTCTTGGTTGTCGTGCATGGTCCACTTGTTGATTGAGTTGTTCTGAGAAAAGGATATCTCACAATTATTACCAGGAAGTTGATAATATTTCGATTGAATATTACAAAAATGTTCCAAAAATGTCAAATTTTGATCGATCAATTTTTCACGGAGTTGACAGATGGATTATGAGGTGGTAAAAGGACTAGGTTCGGAGGGATGGCCGAGTGGTTTAAGGCGGCGGTCTTGAAAACCGTTGTACGAAAGTACCGTGGGTTCGAATCCTACTCCCTCCGCCAAAAAAAAATGGAGAGATGACCGAGCTGGCCGATGGTGCTCGCCTGCTAAGCGAGTGTGGGGGTAAAACCCCACCGAGGGTTCGAATCCCTCTCTCTCCGCCAGTAAAATGCCAAAGGCCTGCCTTCATGTCAAAATGTCGGCAGGCTTTTTTGCGTTTACAGCTATATAATCTGCGATTAAAACTCACTCAGGGAATGAGGCAAACGTTTGTTGTCATATCCCCCAGAGCAGATCTTGTTGCACCCAACCGACCAGTCCCGATTCATGCCGCACTTTTCGCCATTCAGCTTCTTTGCCAAGGATGGTAAAGACAACACCGTAATATGCCTGTCCGGCGGTTTTATATCGAGTCCCTGGCCCCGAACGGATATTAATCTTCTTGTTCACATTCCTGTTTGCCTTGACTACTGCGTGTGAAGGATTGACAGCGAGGAGTTGTTTGGAAACCCACCCGACATCGTTCTCAAAATCAGAAACTTTAATCCAGTCGCCCTTTTTTTCTAACACCTTGAGGGGAAATCCCTTGCCATATTGGCATGCAACCCCGTAATCAATGCCGGGGCCGGTACGGAGATTGAGCGAATTCGTCTTAACGTAAAGGATTTCTGCCGATGCAATGGAAGGAACTAAAATGCAAAATACCAATAGGATTCGGAAAATAATGGCCATAGGTTTCCTCTGACAAAATTATAGGATCAAGTTACTCGCTTACAACAAGGTTGACCAGACGCTCCAGGTCATCAAGTGAGTAGTATTCTATTTCGATTTTTCCCCGGGATCCATTTTGGGTGATCAAAACCCGAGAATGAAGCCTGTTGGTGAGTTGATTGGTAAGCGCGGTGCAGTATGAGGTTGGAAGCTCAGATTCTTTCAATTGAACCCTGGCCTTTCCGGTAGGGGTCGCAGTAACATTACGGACTAGTGTTTCAGTTTGTCTCACAGAAAGGTTTTTTTTCAGTATGAGTTCGCGGACCTCTTTTAATTTCAGGGGATCGTCTGCCAGGCGAAGCAGAGACCGACCGTGTCCCTCGGAAAGCACACCCTCAACAATATCGATTTTGATTGAAAGAGGAAGGTTGAGCAATCTCAACATATTAGTTATAGTTGAACGATTTTTCCCCACTTTTTTAGCGGTTTCTTCCTGGGTATAGCCAAATTTATCAATGAGTTTGCTGTAGGCCTCCGCTTCCTCCATGGGATTGAGATCGGTCCTTTGGATATTTTCAATGAGAGCCATCTCGAGAAGGGAGTTCTCATTATCTACTTCAAGGATGACAACCGGTACTGTCTGGAGATTTGCCAGTTTCGAGGCCCTTAAGCGTCGCTCGCCGGCAATAAGTTCATAGACATCCGGTACGTCGGAATGGGTAACAATGAGCGGCTGGATAACCCCATTCTCCCGTATGGAATCGGCAAGCTCCTGGATGTTTGCATCATTAAATGATGTTCGGGGTTGATGTTTGTTTGGAATAATTTTATCGATATCACAATGAAAAAATTTATCTTCCTGTTTGTCTCCAAAGAGGAGACTGACCCCTTGACCTAATCCCGTATGTTTTGCCACTGTTTCAGACCCTCTGGTTTATCAAGAATTCACTTGCCAGTTCGTTATAAGACTTTGCCCCTGTGGAGAGGTTGTCATAATCAAAGATTGCTTTACCGTGACTTGGACATTCGCTTAATCGAACGTTTCTGGGTATGACGGTTTTAAAGAGTTGTTTTGAGAAGTGCCGTGATATTTCCTCAGCAACCTGATGGGTAAGCCTGTTTCGTTTATCAAACATTGTGAGAAGAAGACCTTCCATGTAGAGGTCGGTATTGAAAGACTTCTTAACAGACCTGATGGTCGAAACAAGTTGAGAGAGTCCCTCCATGGCAAAATATTCACATTGCATGGGGATGAGGACGGAGTCGGCCGCTGTGAGGGCATTGACTGTCAACAACCCGAGAGAGGGCGGGCAGTCAATGAGCAGATAATCAAATTTATTGGCGATTGATCCACCTAGGATAGAGGAAAGCTGTTTTTCTCTTTCGAAAAGGGATATAAGTTCAATTTCAGCGGCAACAAGGTCAATATTGGTTGGCATAATACTGAGGTTTGTAACCGATGTCTGCCGAACGATCTCCAGCGGAGATACGCCACCAGTAAGCGCGTGATACAGGTGTTTGTCATCCTTACGCAAGACCACACCAAGACCACTCGAGGCATTACCTTGCGGGTCGGAATCAATCAACAGGACTTTTTTTTTCTTTAAAGCCAAGGCTGCGGCAAGGTTTATTGCGGTGGTTGTTTTTCCAACGCCTCCTTTTTGATTGGCAATTGCTATGATTTTACCATTTTTGTTCATATTCAACCTTCAAAGAGATTTTAGACTAGTTGTCTGTAATTTTATACTATCTTTATCAGGCAAACAACAGAAATAATCTCCTCGAGAGGCAAAAGAAGGTGTAATGTGGAGCAGGTATTAACACATTTCATTCAAAATGCAAAAAATACCCTTCATATTCCGTGCTGGGTAGTTGGTCTATCAATCAATGTTTCACGTGAAACATCAGTATACAGGTGGTGGAAATATGGAATCGGATTTTTTGGTAATTGGCAGTGGTATAGCTGGTCTTTCTTTTGCCTTGAGAGCTTCGACGCTGGGACAAGTTGTTGTGGTCACCAAGAAAGAAGGGGTTGACACAGCAACAAATCTTGCCCAGGGGGGGATTGCCGCTGTTATTTCGAAAATTGATTCCTTCGATCTGCATATTAAGGATACACTTGATTCTGGTGCCGGTCTCTGTGATACGGAGGTCGTTCGCATGGTGGTTGAGGCGGGGCCAGCACAGATCGGGGATTTGATTGCTCTGGGTGTTGATTTTGTCCGTGAGACAGGAGAGGGTGAAGAACCTGCCCTCAGTCTGGGGAGGGAAGGCGGCCATTCAAGACGGAGGGTGGTGCATGCCCATGATCTTACCGGAAGAGAGATTGAGCGGGCTCTTTTACATAAGGTCAGGATGAATCCTCGTATCCATCTCTATGAAAATCACACCTGTGTGGATCTTTTAATGGTGAATGGTGATAAAAAGCGTTGCGCGGGGGCCTATGTCCTGGGAGAGGGTAATCAAGTTCTTCCTTTTAAGGCGAAGGTGACGGTTCTGTGTACCGGTGGCTCCGGAAAGGTTTACCTGTATACGAGTAATCCGGATATTGCTACTGGCGACGGAGTTGCAATGGCCTTCAGGGCAGGTGCTGAGGTGGCGAATATGGAGTTTGTCCAATTTCATCCGACCTGCCTGTACCATCAGGAGGCCAAAAATTTCCTTATATCGGAAGCCGTCAGAGGAGAAGGAGGGGTACTGATTGATGAAAAGGGAAAGAGGTTCATGGAGAAATATGATCCTGAGAGAATGGAACTTGCGACACGTGATACGGTAGCTAGGGCGATCGACAAGGAGATGAAAGAGACTGGAAAAAGCTGTGTTTATCTCGATATTACAGAGAAAGAGCCACAATTCATACGAGACAGATTTCCTGGGATATATGCAAAGTGCCTTGATTATGGCATTGATATAACAAAAGATCGCATACCTGTGGTACCGGCTGCTCACTACCAGTGTGGCGGTGTTGTGACAGATCAATGGGGAAATACTTCAATTGATGGTCTGATGGCCTTAGGGGAAACTGCCTGTACAGGTTTGCACGGGGCGAACAGACTTGCAAGCAACTCCCTTCTGGAGGCGGTTGTCTATGCCTACAGGGCATTTATATGTTGTGAAAATGAATGGCAGACAATCCTCAAGAAAAATCATCAAAAAGTCGATGCATGGAAGTCCGGAACGGCAAAGATGCTTGATGAGGAGGTTTTAATCCAACACAATTGGGATCAGATCAGAAGGTTAATGTGGAATTATGTCGGTATCGTTCGTCGAGAAAAACGCCTTCTTCTCGCACAACAGCGCATAGCTGAAATCCAGCAGGAAATTGAGCAGCACTACCGGGATTACTATGTGACGGCCAATATGATCGAACTGAGAAATATTGCCCAGGTTGCTGCTCTGATCATCACTGCATCCCTTCAGAGAAAGGAATCAAGAGGACTCCATTATGTCCTTGATTATCCGCTGCAAAAGGATCGTTGCCGAAAGTGGTATATATTCAGAAAGAAAAAAATAGAGAATCTGAATATCCTCGGGGTAGAAGTGCAAACGAAGGATTTGCCATATTGAATATAATGTATATAATTGACGTATTGTAAAGAGCCACTGCATGAAATGGGCGAATGCTTACAAAGATGATCATAACAATATGGTTGAAGAGTTTTGAGAAAGAAGTTTTTTAACCCCAAGGAGGTCATATGAAGAAGATGTATACAGTATTGTTGTTGGCAGCAACCATTGCATTAACGTCTTGTACCGGTCAGGTTACAAGAGGCCAGTCAGGGGCGGGAATCGGTGCTGCAGGAGGCGCGATCGTCGGCCAGGCGATAGGCAAGAGTACTGAGGCTACGTTGATCGGTATGGCGGTCGGTGCGACGCTGGGCTATATTGTCGGCAACGAGATGGATAAGGCCGACCGTCAGCAGCTCAATGTTATCTATGAAAGAGGACCTTCCGGACAACCGAGTTCCTGGCAGAATCCTGATAGTGGCAATAGGTACACCGTCGTCCCGCAACGCGCTGTCGAGACACCTTCAGGTCCTTGCCGCAAGGCGGAGATACATGCAATAATTGATGGTAGAACAGAGACGACATATTCAACGGCCTGCAGAGATACCAGTGGCCAATGGATTCTGCAGTAATTGCAGGATGGTGACACGTTTCTGAAACATCAATAACAAACAGAAACAGAAGGACAAAAAATCCCGTCGATAGAAAGAACTATCAACGGGATTTTGTATTTGGCGTCCCCAACCGGATTTGAACCGGTGTTGCCGGCGTGAAAGGCCGGTGTCCTGGACCTGACTAGACGATGGGGACATTTGGCATTACTGGTGGGTCGTGCGCGACTTGAACGCGCGACTCTCTGCTTAAAAGGCAGATACTCTACCGACTGAGTTAACGACCCTGCAAGGTTGTGCTTTATACAAAGTCATTCAACAAGTGTCAATAAAAAACTGCTCTCCTCTATCTTCTACCATCGGGGACCGATCCAGTCAAGACGTTTAAGTCTAACAGTATTGAATAATTAACGTTCTGCAATAGTATCTTGATGTCCTATCAGCGAAGAACATGGGGGTCGTACGGAAATTCATTGTCGGCTCTTCGCCAGTGATTTATGATGGAGCCCTAAACTGTATTTCTGCAAAAGGATTTTGCTTATCAGAGCATGCCTTCTTGTCCATTATCGCCCACGGCTGGCTCAGCCTAAACATTCGATGAAGAAAAGACTATGGGGTTTCTTAAAGGATCAGCCAGTTTTGTACGTTTTCGCGTTGAAGGTGATTTGCCGAGTTCACCGCTTGAGTTCATTGCCGACAGAGTTGCATCGTTTTCCTTTCGCGATATTGATGAAACCTATGATGAATACTCGATAGGATGGGTTTCCGTGGTCAACATGTTTGATGCCAGGTTCGGCTATGCTTCCCACCTCTGTGGTGATTATGTGGTTCTGTCCTTACGAGTGGACGAGAGGAAGGTTTCTTCGGCGATACTGAAAAAACTCGTGCAGAAAGAAGAAGAGCGGATGAAAAAGGAAAAACAGATTCCGAAAATTGGAAGGTCCCAGAAAGTGGAAATCAAAGAGAGGATCCGCACCGAACTGATGCGCAAGGCCGTTCCCCTGCCCTCGGTCTATGACCTGTGCTGGAACCTATCGGACTCCACCTTGCTCTTTTTTTCGACCAACAAGAAGGCCCAGGCTGTTCTTGAAGATCATTTCAAGGAAAGCTTCGGCCTGCTTCTCCGTCAGCAGATTCCCTATATTACCGGTGAACAACTCCTACAGGGGGATCAGGGTTCTGAAAGCCTGGCCGCCATATCTCCTGCTCTCTTTATATGACTATTGCAGGAATAACAGATACCCACATTTGTTTGCACGAGGTGAATCTTGGATTTAATTGATTTGATAGTTGAAAAGCGATTTATCGGGCAGGAATTTCTGACCTGGTTATGGTGGAAAAGTGAGGAACGGGGCGGGAGTGTTGAGATTCCCGGCTTTGGCGATATCGTCGTCACTTTCGAGAAACATATGCTTCTTGAGTACGGTGAAGGGGAATCGAGTGAAAAACTGATCTGCAGCGGCCTGCAGACAGAACTGCAGGAAGCTCGGACTGGCCTGCAGATCGGAAAAAAACTCGAACAGGCGCGGATAAAGATCACCAAGAGCGATTATGAGTACAATTTCACCCTGGCTGCAGCCCTCATGGAGTTTCGCAGTGTCCGATTACCGAAGACAGCCGAGACTGAGACCGACGAAAACGGTCAACCGGAAGAGGTCGAGGGAATGATCCTGGAAAGGGTCTATCTTTTCGAAAATCTTATCAACACTGTGAATGATCTATTTCGAATGTTCCTGGAAAAACGCACCGGGAGCGGCTGGTTTGAGGAACTTGAGAGGGTACGCACCTGGGTTGCCAGGGCTACACCGACCATTTGAGCTACTACTGACGATCTGGAAAAAACTATGGAGTTTGAAACTGTTATCGGCTTGGAGATTCATGCCCAACTGAAGACCGCCTCGAAGATATTCTGTGGCTGTTCCACCGAATTTGGTGCGCCAGCCAATACCCATACCTGTCCGGTGTGCCTCGGCATGCCCGGAGCACTGCCGGTATTGAACAGAAAGGTGGTTGAGTTCGCGATAAAAATGGGATTGGCTACGGGCGCGACGATTAATCGAAGCAACCAGTTTGCCAGGAAGAATTATTTTTATCCTGACCTGCCCAAAGGGTATCAAACTTCGCAGTTTGAATCGCCGATCGTCGAACATGGCAAGGTTGAGATTGAAGTAGACGGCCAGGTGAGGGAAATCGGTATTACCAGGATGCATATGGAGGAGGACGCCGGAAAACTGATCCACAATGATTCTTCCTCCTATGTCGACCTGAACCGTACCGGCACGCCGTTGCTGGAAATTGTCTCGGAACCGGATCTGCGATCTCCTCAGGAGGCATGTGCCTACCTGAAAAAGATCCACGCCATTCTTCGCTACCTGGATATCTGCGACGGCAATATGCAGGAAGGCAGTTTTCGCTGCGACGCCAATATATCTCTGAGGCCGGTTGGCCAGACCGAGCTTGGCATGCGCACGGAATTAAAGAATATGAATTCTTTCCGCCATGTTCAGGCAGCCCTTGAATATGAGGTCCGCAGGCAACGGGATCTTCTTCTCGATGGCGGTAAGGTCGTACAGCAGACCCTCCTCTGGAATCCTGATACCGGCAGGACGGAGCCGATGCGCGGAAAGGAGGATGCCCATGATTACCGGTATTTTCCCTGTCCGGATCTTGTCCCCATCGAAATCAGTGAGCAATGGATCGAGGAGATACGGGCAACCCTTTCCGAGTTGCCCGACGCCAGAAAGAATCGGTTTATCACAGAATATGGCCTGCCGGAATACGATGCGGTCATTCTTACCGGCGACAGGGCCCTTGCCGAGTATTTTGAAGAGGCGGTGCGTCTCGGCCCGGATCCCAAAAAGTTGTCGAACTGGATCATGACCGAGTTGATGCGGGAGTTGAAGGGGGAAGACTTTGATAATTGCCCGATTTCCGCCCGGCAGTTGAGCAGTCTGCTGCTTCTGGTGGAAAAAGGCACGATAAGCGGCAAGATAGCCAAGACCGTCTTTCGAGAAATGCTCACAACGGGCAAGGACCCGGAGACCATCGTTGCGGAGAAAAATCTCATGCAGGTTTCCGATGAGGCCGAAATAATGCAGGTCGTGATGGAGATTCTCGCCGCCAATCCTGAGCAGGTCGAGGAACAGCGGGCAGGAAAGAGCAAGCTGATGGGCTTTTTTGTCGGTCAGCTCATGCGGCGGATGAAGGGCAAGGCCAATCCGGCGATGGCGAATGAGCTGTTCAACAAGGCGATCTGGGGAGAAAATCGGCCGTAATGGACAAGGAGCACTGGCAGCAGAAAGGGGAAGGGCATCGGGGACGCCTGCGCGACAGATTCCTCGATAAGGGATTGGATGGCTTCACCGACGCCGAGACCCTGGAATTGCTTCTCACCTTTGGCACGCCGCGTTCCGACTGCAAGGCACAGGCCCGGGAACTCCTTGCAGTCTTCGGGTCGCTGCCGGCCGTGCTGGAGGCCCCCATCAGGCAATTGCAGCAGGTAAAGGGGGTTGGGCCGAAAAACAGTTTCGCCCTGCATTTCGTCCAGGCTGTAGCCCGACGCTATCTGCGGCAGCGGCTTCAAGGCAAGCGCTACCTCCATTCGTCGCGAGAGGTCACGGACTATCTGCAGCATTCCCTGCGGGGTCTGAAGAAAGAGGTGTTTATGGCCATCTTTCTTGATTCGTCGCATGCCATCATCGATGCAGAGGTCATTGCCGAAGGGACAATCAATGTCAACACGGTCTATCCCCGTGAACTGATCGCCAGAGCGATCGATCTCCATACTGCGGCCTTGATTATCGCCCATAACCATCCGTCGGGTGCGCTGGAGCCCTCACCTCAGGATCTGCATCTCACCCGCACACTGTATATGGTCTGTTCCTGGTTGCAGATTCAGCTCCTCGATCACCTGATCATTGGCGACGGTTATTTCAGTTTCGCCGATAACGGCCTGTTCGCCAGGATAAAAATTGAGTGCTCCTCGGTGCTTGAGACCCTGCGTTAATCCCGATGTCCGCCCTCTATCTCCATATTCCGTTCTGCCTGAGCAAATGCCCCTATTGTTCATTCGTCTCCTACCCCGATCTCCTGGAATATATGCCGCGCTATGTCCAGGCCTTGAAAAAAGAGCTGGCCGGGATAGCCGACGCCGGGGTCGAGAGCGCCCTGACCTCGATATTTTTCGGCGGCGGCACCCCGACGGTCCTGAAATGCGAGCTGCTGCTTGATCTCCTGGCGTTCTGCCATGACGTCCTGCCGATAGCGGATGTCGTGGAGATCTCCGTGGAGGCCAATCCGGGGACCGTTGACCGGGATTGTCTGGAGCGGCTGCGGCAGGCCGGGGTGAACAGGATTTCGTTCGGCATCCAGTCGCTGATAGATCGGGAACTCAAGAACCTCGGCAGGCGTTACAGCGGTGAGCAGGCGAAAAGGGCGATAGACGAAGCGAGGGGATCGGGTTTTGACAATATCAGCGCCGACCTGATGTACGGTATCCCGGGGCAGAGTCTGGATAGCTGGCGGCAGAGCCTTGAGCAGATTCTCTCACTGCGGCCTGAGCACCTTTCCTGTTACCAGTTGAGTATCGATGAGGGCACCCCTTTCGGGCAATTATATGCCTCCGGTAATTTGCAGTTGGCGGATGAGGAGGAAATTGAAGGCATGGATCTTCTGACTGTCGAGTTGTGCCGAGCGGCCGGTCTCAATCAGTATGAGATTGCCAATTTTTCCATTCCCGGCCGGGAGTGCCGCCATAATATCAACTACTGGCACAATGGCGGGTATTATGCAGCAGGCGCAGGGGCTGTCAGCTGTGTCGAGGGGCGGCGTGCCAGGCGGGAAGCGGATCCCCGAATCTACTGCCGGCGCATTGAAGAAACGGGGATGGCGATAGTCGACAGTGAATTCCTGGAAAAAGAGGCCTCATTCAGAGAAAGCGTTGTCATGGGGCTGCGGATGAACGAAGGGGTCTCCCGCAGAGCTCTTATTAGTAGATATTCAATTGATATAACAACATATTATGGCGCTACTCTGACGCATCTGCAGGAAAACGGCCTCGTTGAGCTGACCCCGACCCACCTGCGGCTCTCCGCTCAAGGACGCCGGCTTGCCAATACAGTTATGGCCGAACTGGTGTGAAAGACCGCTGATTATCAATGACTATCTGCCGGACCAGTTGCGGTAGGGGTTCAGGGCAAGGCTGGAATTGCGGTATCGCGGGTCGTCTGTGACCTCCTGGCCGATCCACGGCGGCATGACGAATTCCTGCTCGGGATATTCCAGTTCGATTTCGGCAACCACCAATCCGTAATTTTCTCCTTTAAATTCATCAACTTCCCAGATAAACCCGGCAAAATCGATCCTGTACCTGATTTTTTCGATGAGGGGTTTCATGCACAGGCTATCGAGCAGTTCGCGGGCCTCGCCTAACGGAATCGGGTACTCATATTCCGATCTCGAGAAACCCAGCGTCGGCCCCTTGATGGTCAGGTAGCCGCGATCAGCCGCCGTCCGCACCCGCACGGTCCGACCTGCCCCGGAGCAGAGATAGCCCTGGCAGTAGGCCTGCCCTTGATCCAGGCCTCTCCAGCCGTCATTGGCCGGAAGGAATTTACGTTCGATTTCAGTTGCCATCCAGGTCACCTCTCTGGCTCGGGAGAATGTCGGGGAGCTGCTGGCGACGCGCAAAATTCAAGGTCGCATGTATCGTCAAAACGGGAAAGAGCAGGGCCATGAGGAAGATATTGAGAAGCGGAACCATACTGAGCACGGCCGGGAGGAAGCCGAGCCTGAAGGCGAGGCGGCGATTGTCCACCAGCCAGTTGATCTTACGGCGGAGTGTCCATCGCCGTCTCGAGGCCGGGTAATCGATGAACATCAGGGCGGAATAGAAGGTATAGATCAGAAAAACGAGGACCAGACCTAACACTGGAATAAAACTGACGAAGAGGGCGGCGAGGGAGACCAGTATGCCGTAAAGGCCAATCTTGACGCCTTCGATGAGATCGGTCATCACCCCCCGCAGGGTGAAGGCGTCCTCAGGGTTGAAATACTCACCGAGGTGGAGTTTTTCCGCTGCCGTACTGAGAAAGACATAACCTGGTGTCGTCAGGCTGTAGGCAAAGAGGAACGAGAGATAGAAAGCGATGATCCGGGAAATGATCAGCAGCAGCCATTTCCCGACGACCCAGCCGGAATATTTCAGCCAGCCCCAGATGCTGTCGGTGGCCGGCGGGCTGTTGAGAAAACTGCCGGTGAGGCTGTCGACATAGCCGACTATCAGCGTATAGCCAAGCCAGGTCAATAGCATGGTAATGGCAAAGAGGAGAAAACTCCAGCCGAGCAGCTGTTTTTTCCTGATCATAAGACCAAGTGAAGCGGAGAGCGGTATCCAACTGCCTTGGGGGCTGGAGTGTTTTCGGGTATCGGCGGGAGATGGGGCCATGGCTGCTGGGAGGTCGGGGTTGCTGGGTTCGGCCGGTGAGCGAGGCTGCCTGCAAGGTAATATGAATCCGATCTCATAATAGCGCATTTATGACAAGAGTAAAGAGCAGGTGGTGACATTTACGGCAACCTCGGCTACACTGATCTCTATGACAGCGATAAACAAGAAAAAAACGATAAATCCCTATATCTGTCAGCAGTGCGGGTATCAGAGCATCAAATGGCTGGGACGATGCCCTGAATGCGGTTCCTGGGAAAGCCTGATCGAGGAGGCCCCTCAACGCCGCGTGCCGCAGTCCGCCGGCATACTGCGGGCCATCCCCCTCTCCGAGGCCCCTGATGGTGACGAAGAGCGGATCAGCACCAGGATTGCCGAGGTTGACAGGGTCCTGGGCGGCGGAATTGTACCCGGCTCGGTGATCCTCATCGGCGGTGAACCGGGTATCGGGAAATCCACCATGATCCTGCATATCCTGGCCGCTGTTGCCGTCGGTGCAAAAAATTCGGTCCTGTATGTCTCTGGGGAGGAGTCGGCCCGGCAGATCAAGATGCGGGCACGCAGACTTGCGGCGATCAAGGAGGACGAATATCTGGCGACCGGAACCGACGTCGAGGAGATCATCGCCCTGGCGCAGAAGATGCGCCCGACCCTTTTGGCGGTCGATTCGATCCAGACCATGACCTGCTCCGATCTCCCCTCCGCTCCCGGCTCGGTCGCCCAGGTCCGTGAATCGGCCTACCGCATCCTGACCATGGCCAAACGGGAGAATATCCCGGTTATCCTGGTCGGCCACGTCACCAAGGAGGGGGCCATAGCCGGACCGAAGGTCCTCGAACATATGGTCGACACGGTCCTATCGTTCGAAGGCGACCGCAGCCATGCCTTTCGGATTCTGCGGACGGTGAAAAACCGCTTCGGCTCGACTAATGAGATCGGCGTCTTTGAAATGAAGGAGGAAGGGTTGGTCGAAGTCAGCAACCCTTCCGAGATCTTTCTTGCCGAACGGCCTCTCGACGAGCCCGGCTCGGTTGTCCTGCCGAGTGTGGAAGGGACCAGGCCGATCCTTGTGGAAGTCCAGGCCCTGGTGAGCCCGACCAACCTCGGTACGGCCAGGCGTACAGCGATCGGCGCCGATCCCCAGCGTCTGTCTCTGCTCTGTGCCGTCCTCGAAAAAAAAGCCGGACTTGTCATGTATGGTCACGATATCTTTCTGAATATTGCAGGCGGCATACGGATAGAGGAACCGGCCCTGGATCTGGGCGTGATTTGTGCCTTGGCCTCAAGCCTGCTCGAGCGGCCGATCCCTTCCGCCACGGTGGTCTGTGGCGAGGTGGGCCTGGCTGGTGAAATCCGGGCCGTCGGGCAAATGGAAATCCGCCTGCGCGAGGCGGAGCGCCTCGGCTTCAACCGTTTCATCATGCCCAAGAGCAACAAGGAGCGGATTGTCTGGCCGGGAAAAATCGAGATGATCGGGGTGGCGACCCTGCAGGAATTGTTGGATGTGGTGTTTGCCTGACCTGGCCTTTTTCTGAGATGCACCAGTCTCAATACCAGTGAGGATAGCGATGGATTTTAAAAAGCATTTTGAAACAGCGTGGATGAACACTCTGCGGTTCATCGGACCGGTTTTGCTGCTGACCCTGGTGCAGGTAATCGTGATCGTTTTGAGCCTGGGCATCCTGGCGCCGGTGACGACAGCCGGCTACATGCAGTCCCTGCTGCAGGCCCAGAGAGAGGGCCGGCCACCGGAACTGCGGGATCTCTTTTCCCGGATGTCCTTGTTTCTGCCGCTGTTTGTCTATTTCCTGGTGGTGCTGATCGTCACGATGATCGGTTTCATGTTCCTGGTGCTGCCGGGTTTCGCCGTTGCCTTCCTGGTCATTTTTGCCACGATGTACATGATCCCGCTGATGACCGACCAAGGCAGGGGGATCAAGGAGGCCCTGCAGGATTCATGGGAGATGGCCACGAGGGCGCCGGTCACCGACCAGATTGTTATCGCCCTGGCATATCTGATTATCCTGTCCATCGGCGGATCGGTACCGTTTGCACTCCTCATTACCCAGCCGTTTGCCATGTTCCTGCTTCTCTCGGTGTACGATGAGCGCCTCGCCGGCGGCGCGAAGCGAGACAGGATCGAGCGGAATTTCCCCGGCACCCCACCTCCGCCGCCACCGTTTTCATGATCCGCCCTTTGTCATGGTTCGGTGATTTACCTAAACAGCTGCCCACCATCAAGAATAATTCAATAATAGGAGAATATTATGAGTGATGCATCACACGGCCATGGAGAAAACCAGAAAGTCTATACCAAGGTGGCGCTGGTTCTGCTGGCTGCCCTGGCCGCGATCGTTGCGGTTGCACTGATAGGCTGACATCGGGCTTTCCCGGTTTAATAGCTGCCGACCATTATGAAAACATGCGAAAAGATTGCTCAGGGGCGGCAGGAGAAACCCACCGTCCCTGAGCAGCAGTGAAAAGTGAGAAATCCCCTGGAGGCCGGCAGGTCTACTCGGCGACCAGGACGACGTACTGGCTCATCTCGCCCGAACGCACCCGCAGCAGGACCCTCTTGGGGTGGCTGGATTTCTTTAAAGCAGCCTCGAGTTGCTGCAGGTTGGCAACCCCTACTTTGTTGACTTCCTCAATCAGGTTTCCCGCCAGCAGGCCTGCTGTGGCGGCTGGACTGCCAGGCTCGACGGAGCTGATCACCACCCCGGTCTGCTTGGCGCTGTAACCGAGCTGGCTCGCCAGTTCCGGGGTCAGGTCCTGGAGGCTGAGGCCATATTGCTGGAAACCGCCCTGGGAATCCAGCCCCTGTCCGGCCCGGCCGAATTCGGATGGCTGCTCCCCGATCACCAGCACTACTTCCTGTTCCCGGCCTTCCCGGATGATGTGCAGCATGACTTTGGTTCCGGGGGTGATGAGGGCCACTCTGTTGCGCAGGTCGGAGACGTCCTTTAAGACGATATCATCCAGCCGCAGGATAACGTCACCCTGCTTCAGGCCGGCGGTCACGGCCGGGGAGTCGAGCTGTACCTCACTGACCAGAATCCCTCTCGCTTCCTTGAGATCAAACGACTTGGCCAGGTTTTCATCCACGTCCTGGATGGCCACGCCCAGCCATCCCCGCGTCACCTTGCCGTGTTTCTGCAGCTGTCCTTCGATGGCCTTGACCATATTGATGGGGATGGCGAAACCAATACCCATGTATCCCCCGGTGCGGGAGAAAAGGGCCGAGTTGATGCCGACCACCTCGCCATGGGTATTCAGGAGCGGGCCGCCGGAGTTGCCGGGGTTGATCGCGGCATCGGTCTGGATGAAGCTTTCGTACTCATTGATGCCCATCCTGTTCCTGCCCTTGGCGCTGACCACCCCGACCGTTACGGTCTGGTTCAGACCGAAGGGATTGCCGATGGCGATGACCCATTCCCCGACCTCAAGGGCATCGGAATCTCCCAATTTCATGGTCGGTAACTTGCCGCTGTCCTTGATCTTGATCAGGGCCACGTCGGACTGCGGGTCGCTGCCGATTAGATTGGCCTTGAACTCGCGCTCGTCGGAGAGACGGACGGTAATGGTATCGGCATCTTCAACGACGTGGTTGTTGGTCAGGATCAAACCGTCCGCACTGATGATGAAACCGGAGCCCTGCCCCTGTTGTTGGAATTTCCGTTGCGGGGTATTGGGAAACTGGGGACCGAAGAAATGCTCGAAAAACGGGTTATTGGACATCTCTTCCCCGCCTCCGCCCTTGCTCGTTTTTTCCACCCTGATATTGACGACTGCCGGTTGCGCGGCCTTTACCACGTTGACAAACGCCCTCGAAGATCGATCGAGCAGAGCCATGTCGTCGGCGGTATCCGCCAGGGCGGAGCCGGTTGTACCGGTCCAGATGATGGAACAGATCAAGAGAAGGACCAGATGCCTCGGCCAGGACGGCATGAATGTGTGTGACTGCATGGAATTCTCCTTTTGTGCATGGAAAACGATGGTGAAAAAAGGCTGCGTAGCCACAAAGGCGATGAAAATTACCACTATTTAGGGGAATACAGTAAATCGGAAAACAGTGAGGTCAAGAAGGATAATGCAATTGTAGACTTCCGGGAACCGGCGAAGGAAGAGGAGGAGAGGGGTGGGAGACCGCTCCACCCTCTCCTCCCGGATGGGGGGCTCAGCTTCTGATCATATCGGCGATCTGGAAGGCGACTTCCAGGCTCTGTTCGGCATTGAGACGCGGGTCGCAGGTCGTCAGATAGTTATTGTGCAGTTGGTCGTCGGCTATATTCCTGGCCCCACCGATGCATTCGGTGACGTTTTCTCCGGTCATTTCGAAGTGCACCCCGCCGGGGATGGTGCCTTCCGACCAGTGGGTCTCGAAAAAGCAGGTTATCTCGGAGAGGATATCGTTGAAGTTTCTGGTCTTGTGGCCACTTTCGGCGGTATAGGTATTGGCGTGCATCGGATCGCAGCTCCAGAGGATATTGAAACCTTCCTGTTTCATGCTGCGCAGCAGGGGGGGGAGGACCTTATCGATTTTTTTCACGCCAAGCCGGGTGATGATCGTAATCCGGCCAGGCTCGTTTTCGGGATTGAGGGTCTCCAGCAGACGTTTGACATCATCCAGGTCGTAGGTCGGACCAATTTTGATCCCGATCGGGTTCAGGACGCCGCGCAGGAACTCGACATGCGCCCCATCGACCTGCCTGGTCCGTTCACCGATCCAGAGCATATGGGCCGAACAGTCATACCAGCCGTTCGAGGTCGAGTCGACCCGGGTCATGGCCTCCTCGTACTCCAGGAGCAGGGCCTCGTGCGAGGTGTACAGGTCGGTCTGGGTGATCTGCGGGTTATCGGTGCGGATACCGATGGTCTCCATGAATTTTATGGCCTGCTCGATCTGTTTGGCCATGCGCTCATATGACCGACCCATCGGCGATTGGATGACGAATTCCTGATTCCAGGAATGGACTCTCTGCAGGGTGGCGAAGCCTCCTTTGGTGAAGGCTCTGAGCAGGTTGAGGGTCGAGGCCGCCATGTTGTAGCCCTTGAGCATGTACTTGGGATTGGGAATCCGCGCCGCCTCGAGCGGTTCCGGCCGGTTCACCATATCGCCCCGGTAGGAAGGGATCTCGATACCGTTGACGACTTCCGTATTCGATGATCGGGGCTTGGCGAACTGACCGGCGATCCGGCCGACCTTGATGACCGGCTTGCCGCCGGCATAGGTAAGGACGACCGCCATCTGCAGCAGCACTTTCAAGGTCTCCCTGATTTTCGGGGCGGTAACCTTGGAAAAATCCTCGGAGCAGTCCCCTCCCTGCAGGAGAAAGGCCTCGCCCTTGACGGCCTTGGCCAGCATGGCTTTGAGGGCTCTTATTTCACCGGCGAAGACCAGCGGCGGCAGTTGTGAAAGGTCTGCCAGGACCCTGTCGACCTCGATCTGATCAGGCCAGATGGGCTGCTGCAGGGCGGTGAATTTTTTCCAGCCGGATTTCGTCCATTCATTGTCGGTGGGTGTCATACTGCATCTCTCGTGAATAGGTAGTAGGTATTGGCAATAAAAGTACAGGCACTCGTGGATGAAACGGCATTATATGCAGCATCGTTCAACATCGAAAGCGTTGAGGATGCGCAGTTCCCTCTCCCGTTTCATCCCTTGCGGCGGCGGCAGAATCTCCAGGTTCGCCAGCATCAGCAGAGCCGTACTGCGATCAGGTATTGACTGTAACCCATATCCAAGAATCTTGCCAGTCGAAGTGTCCAGCAGTTCGGCGTCTTCTCCGTTGGTCACGACAGCCAGGGGAATACAGCAGGAAGGGTTGAGAACCCGGGCGGCGGCAATGGCGGCGCGTTCACGGCTGACCAGAGAACCCGGGCCGTAGCGCAGGACCAGCAGTTGCCTGCCAGCCAGGCAGACCGTCAGTTCGATGAAGGAGCGGACAAAACAGCGGGCGAAAAAGGTGTCGATATACAGCCGCGGCTGCAGCTCATCCCTATGAAAATGCTTTTCTTCAACCATCATCCGGCTCAGGGCCTGGCGGATGCGCTCGTCATCGGTATCGGTCAGTTCCGCCCCGGTAAGGTAGTCGTTGAGGGTGCCGTAGATGTAATGATGAGATTTCTGTTCCGTCATGCATGCCTCACGTTGAGGGGGAATCCAGGCTGCGCCGCCGGCAAGGGGCATCGTTCCAGCCTGTCCAGATCAGGGGCAGTTACGAAATAACCGTTACATTTTTCACCATTTCGTTACGGCCCCTTATGCCGGAAAGGTATTTCTGCGAAACGGTTATTGTTTGACGACGGCTTATCGTTTTCCTGCCGTTTTCCGCTCATTATTTGAGCCGGCGAGGTTTGGACGCCATTCGAGCCAGGCCGGTTCCGCCTCGTCAAAGAGATGATAGTGACGACCGGTCTCAACCAGGCTGCCGCAGTCCTCCGGGGTGGCCAGGGCGATACCGCCCCTGATCACGGTTTCAAGGGATTCGCTCTCGAACTGGACACCGGAAAAGAGGCCGGCCGAAAACCTGGTCCCGCTGCTGTTCCAGAATCGCGTGTTTTCTCGGATGATGTTGCGGTATTGCGGATCGATCGCGACAGAGACGTAGACCTTCTGGAAGGTCGGCGAGAGGGTGAAACCAGTCACCCGACCGACCTGGACCTGTCTGTAGGAGACCGGCGAACCCGGGCCGAGCGAGCCCAGCCTGGCGGTTTCCAGGATGATGGTGAAGTCCTTTCCGCTGCCCGGGAAAGGTTGCGGCGGGCTGTTTAAGGCCGTGAATTCGCGGGCTGGCACCCCCTTGCCGGGCAGGAAGGTGAGATACGGGCCGAACAGGACGGTCTCCGGGTTATTGATGCCGGAGATCGAGAACTGAGGTTGCTCCAGCCAGATCTTTGTATCCTTCCTGAACAGGGGGGAAAATTTTCTGTCGATCCTGATATCGGCCACCAGCGTCTGCAGATCGGCGGTGAAGTTGAGGGCTGTGACCGTGCCGATGGTGACGCCCTTGTAGGTCATCGGCGAGCCGGTTTTCAACTGGCCGACCTCCTTCTCGAACTGCACCCGGATGGACATATCTTCGGCATGGAGGGCATCCTGCAGGTCCTTATAGAGGGGGTAGGCCGTGGTTTTCCGGCCAGTGTCCTGCCCCGGCGAGGTCAGCAGTCCGATGCCGCCCGAGACGATGGTCTGCAGGGATCCGGTTTTCATGCTTATCCCGGCAAGGTTTCCTGAGACCTCGATGCCGCTGAGGTTGTAGAATCGGGTGGCGCTGCCGACCAGATCGGCATGTTTCCGTTCGATGAAGCAGTCGATGAACACCTCACGCTTATTGGCGGCCAGTTGAAATCCCGTGATTCTGCCGACTTCCATGCCTTTAAAGAGCAGCGGCGAGCCGACGCTGAGTGAAGCGGGGTCGGAGGTCCGCAGGCTGATCGATAGACCGGGCTGCTGCAGGGCCGGGACTTTCTTGACTGCCTCGGCATAGCTGCTATAAATTCGGAAAGACAGATTTTTTCCGATAGGCTTGGCGGAGGTGGAGCGTTTTTCCGGGGTGGCGAAACTGATACTGCCGGTGAACATCTCGGCCAGAGGACCGGTCCTGATACGCACCCCCGAAAAATCGGCCTGGGCCTCGACCCCGCTCTGCTGCCAGAAAACGCTGTCCCCGTCGATCAGGTGGAGGTAGGGCTCATAGATGAAGATGGTGGTTCTGACGCTTTTACCGGTGCTGTCCAGGTCAATCGAGATTATTTCACCGACCTTGATATTTTTATAAAAAACCGGCGATTGCGGGGAAAATGAGACGGCTTCATTGGCGGTGAGCACAAAAGTAGCCCCGGGGCGCAGCGGTTCGTCGGGAGGCGGTGCCGGCAGGATCTCAAAATGGTCACGAAACTCTCCGCCACCCGGCTTGAAGGTGATATGCGGCCCGACGATCAGGGTCCTCAGGTTGTTCACCCCGGAGGGGCTGATTTCCGGCTTGACCAGCCAGAAGGTGGTCTGCTCCCGGAGGATGAGTTCGGCCCGGGGGTCAAGCAGGATATGGGCGGTAACGGTCCGCCGGTCATCCGGGTCGATCTGGATCTCCTTGACGAAACCGGCCTCGATACCGCGATACATGATCTTGGTATCGCCTTCGACGATATCGACGGCGGAGACGAGATTGAGGGTCATCGGGATGCCGTAATTGGCCTCCTCCAGGTCCTTGTACAGCTTGAAGGTCCGGCCATTTTGAGCGGCCGGGCTGTCCTTCAGCTGCTCAGGGGTATAGAGGAGTATCCCGCCCTTCAGGAGGGCGGCCAGGGATTCCACCTGCACCTTCAGGTTGGTGAGTTTGCCGGAGACGGAGATGCCGCTGGCGTTGCAGAACCGGCTCTGCTCCCTGACAATGTCGGCGTATTCATTTTTAATGAAAAGAGAGATAAGAACGCTGTCATCGTCCTGCAGGTGATAGCCCTGGACGCTGCCGATCTCAATATTCCGGTAGTAGATGCCGGTCCCGGCCTGAATCGAGCCGAGGGTCTCGGCCTGCAGGGACAGATGCAGCCCCGGTGCGTCCCGGGGTACCGGCGGGGCCGTGCTGAGGCCGGTGAATTCCCGGGAGGATCTGGTCGATGAACCGGTCTGGATGGCGATATAACTGCCGGAAAAGATGGTATCCAGTCCCTGGATGCGGGCGGCGGACAATTCCGGCCTGACGACCCAGAAAAGGCTGTCCTCGACGAGATACCCCTCACTTTCCTTTTCCATTTTGACCACCACCCGGACCTGCTGGTTGTCGAGATCCGGATGAACCTCCTGCACCAGGCCGATGGGGATCCCCCTGGACATGACCTGGGTCTTGCCGGGAGTGACGCCGTTCGCCTCTTCAAACGAGATGGTGATCAGGATACCGGCATCACGGTAACTGGAGTAGAGCAGCCAGCTGCAGATCCCGAGGGCGAGGAGGGGAAGTATCCAGATTGCCGAGATTCCTTTTCTGTGATGGACGACGGGTACAGCAGGGCTCATAATGCCTCCTGCGGGGTGAAGGAGAGATCTTCGACCGTCGATTCGTCGGCATGACGGCGTCGATCCCACATCAGTCTCGGATCAAAGGTGAACGTCGCGAACATCGTCGAGGTGACGACGGTACAGAAATAGGTGGCGGCGGGGGCGGCATGGATGGAGGTAAGGAAGCCGAAATTGACCAGGACCGAGAGCAGGGCGATAACGAAAATATCGAGCATCGACCACCGGCCGATGAAGGTAATGAAACGAAAGAGCATGGTTTTTTCCCGCAGATGGGCGTTGTTATGGGTTTGCACTGTGAGCAGCAGAATACTGAGGCCGACGATCTTGAAAACCGGCACGAATACCGAGGCCGTCAGGATAATCAGGCCGATCAGGTACGAACCATCCTTGAAAAAGAAAATGATGCCGTCGACGATAGTGGAATTCTCGGGGACCCCGAGAAACTCGACCCGCATGATCGGCAGGAGGTTGGCCGGGATGAGCAGCAGGCTCGAGGTCAGGATCAGGGCCCAGGTCAGGACGACGCTGTCGGGTCTGCGGCCATGGACCCTGGCGCCGCACCGGCAGCAGTGCAGGGCAGCGGCCGTCTCTTTTCCGGCGGGCTGCAGCTGCCTGCAGACATGGCAGAGCACCAGGTCCGCCTGCAATGCCGTCTGTTGCCGGCCGCCGTCGGCGGTATCGGGGGATAGCGGCGGCGGCCCGGCGGCGGTACGGTTGGCGGAGAGCTGCGACCAGATCTGTTCCCTGTCGACGATGCTGGCGATTGCCATGGTGACCAGGACGAGGGCGGTGAAGCAGTAGAATCCGGGGTCGAAATGGATGTCGGCGGTATGGCGCATCTTCATGATGGTCACCATGATGCCGAGGAGATATATTTCGACCATGGCCCATTCCTGGAGGAAGACATAGACCCGGAACAGCCTGGCAAGAAAGGCGGGACGGCGGTTTATCCGGAGCAGAAGCGACACCGTGAAGACCAGGGAAAGCAGGAGGAAGGGAAAGACGACGGCGGAGATCAGGACAATGAACGAGACGAAATAATAACCGTTTTCATAGAAACTGAGCAGGGTGTCGAGGACATTGCCGCTGTCGCTCATGCCAAGCGTCTCAAGGGTCATGAGGGGGAGCAGGATGGCGGGCAGGTAGAGCAGGAGGCCGGTGGTGCTCAGGGCAAGGGCCGGGCCGATGGAATCACTGGCCCCTTTGTGCACCGTACTTGCACAGCGCGGGCAGCGGAGCATATGACGGGCCTGTTTCCTGGAAAAGGCCAGGAGCAGGTCGCAATCTGGACAGGCGGTGGTATGGGTATGCATGAAGAGGAAAAGTGGGAATCCTTGGTCGGATTTGGTGTGACGGACGATCGTCATTCCGGCAGACTGCAGATCTGCCGCAGGGTCAGTAACATCAATAGTAATTTGCCGGTGGGGTTTTGTCATATAAAAACCGCAGTTCCGCTTGTACAACGGCAGGAGAGAGTGTACTCTCTGCCGGAAACGACCTCGGGCGCAGCCTGAGAGGCGGCAGGGAACATCAGGAGAGCAGGATGGCAGAAAGGGATAGAGAGCAGGCGCAGGCCTGGCTGAAGATTACGATACGTACCGATCCGGTCCTCGTGGAACCGCTCAGTGATTTTCTTATGGGACTGACGGAGGCCGGGGTTGAAATAACCGTCGATGATCATGACAGCCTGCAGACGGTGCACATGTACCTGGCCCGGGCAGACCTGGAGGACGCGGAACGGCAACGGATACTGCTGCAGATCCGGTCCTGCTTCGATCAATTGGCGGAAATCTTCCAGGTAGCAGTGCCGACCGTGACGATCTCCGAATTCGCCGATGAGGATTGGGGCAGCAACTGGAAAAAGCATTTCACTCCTTTTGCCATCGTGCCGGGACTGGTGATCGCCCCGACCTGGGAGCATTACCGGGCCGAACAGGGAGAGGCGGTGATCGTGATGGATCCGGGCATGGCCTTCGGCACCGGCCATCATGCCACGACGAGTCTCAGTCTGGCCCTGGTTGAGGATGTCGTCAGGAACGGCGGCGGCAGGGTCCTCGATGTCGGGACCGGCACCGGGATCCTCGCCATGGCGGCCGCCCTGTTCGGCGCCGAGGCGGTTCTGGCAATCGACAACGACCCGGAGGCGGTGGCGGCAGCCGCTGCAAATGTCAGGTACAATGGTCTCGAGGCGGTCGTTGAGGTGGCGGCGACGCCCCTGGAGCAGGTCGCCGGGCCGTTTTCCCTGGTCGTGGCCAATATCATCCATGACACGCTGGTCGAGATGGCGGAAACGCTCAGCAGTCTCACCGAAGCGGGTGGGACCCTGGTAGTATCAGGGATTCTGCAGGGTGAGCAGACGGAAAATATTGTCCGATGCTTTGCGGAAAAAGGTTTTCGCCTCGCCAGATGCGAACAGTTGACGGAGTGGTCCGCCCTGCTGCTGCAAAAGGAGATGGGGTAACGTTCGATCAGGCGAGTGAATGCAGCGGGATCGCCGCCTCGGCAAAATCTCAGATGTAAAGAATCAGGAGACAGCGAAAGGATATGCGTCGCTTTTTTTTTGATCCGAAGATGCGGACCGGAGACCTGGTCACGCTCTCGGAGGAAGAGTCCTATCATATAGCAAGGGTGTTGCGCCTGCAACCGGAGGCGGAAATCGAGGTCATGGACGGCCAGGGCGGGGTGTTCACGGCCAGGATCATCGAGCTTGGCCGCACCGTCGCCGTCCGCCTGCTGGCCCGGCAGGAGCAGAGCGATGCCGGTCGGATCAGACTCTGGGTCGGTCAGGGTGTTCTCAAAGGCAAAAAAATGGACGGCGCGATCCAGCAGTGCACCGAGCTGGGGGTGACCCGCCTGACACCCTTTTTTAGCAGCCGCTGCCAGGGAAGGCTGGATGACCTGCGCGGCCGGCAGAAATCCGAACGCTGGAACCGGATCGTCGTCTCGGCCTGCAAGCAGTGCAGGCGCGCCAAGCAGATGCAGGTCGACGAGGTCGCCGACTATGCGGCCATGCTCGGCCTGCCCGACCGGAATCCCGGCCTGCTCAGGTTCATGTTCTGGGAGGAGGAAGAGGAATTCCGCCTGGATCAGGGCATGATGACCGACACCTCGGTCGAGGGGGTCTGCATCCTGCTGGGGCCGGAAGGGGGGTTTTCCTGGGCCGAGATCACTGCTGCAAGGACCCTGGGCTGGCAGACGGTCAGCCTCGGCAGGCGTATCCTGCGGGCCGAAACGGCAACCGTCTCGGCCGTTGCCATCGTCCAGCATCTGGCGGGCAATCTCTGAGCGTTGCGACAGAGGAAGAGACCTCGCCCTGAAGATGTTCAATCGTCAACCCGTGTGAAAGCTGCGGAGGTGTTATGCCGGATTCGGGAATTGCCAGGATCCTTGTTTCTGAGGAAGAGATTGCCAGGACGGTACACAGACTAGGTGCCGAAATTACCGAATATTACAAGGAAATCGACGGCGACCTGGTGGTTATCGGCCTGCTCCGCGGCTCCTTTGTCTTCATGGCCGACCTGATCCGGGTGATCAGACGGCCCCTGGTCGTTGATTTCATGGCGGTGTCAACCTATGGGGACGGCACGGTGAGCAGCGGCGATGTCAAGGTGGCCATGGACCTGGACCAGTCGATTGAGGGCAGGGATGTCCTTCTCGTCGAGGATATCGTCGATACCGGCAACACCTTCAGCAAGATCATCAGGATGATGAACAACCGCAACCCCCGCTCCCTGAAGACCTGTACCTTTCTTGACAAGCCGTCGAGACGCACCGCCCATGTCGACATCGATTTCCGCGGGATCACGATCCCGGATGAATTTGTCTGTGGATACGGCCTCGACTATGCCCAGCGCTACCGCAACCTGCCCTATGTCGGAGTCCTGAAAGTCGAATAAACGTGAGAAAGGCGCGAATCCTCTCCGCTCAGCCGAGGAGTTCAACCAAGACGAGGCTGAGCCAGGGCAGGTAGGTGATGAGCGCCAGGGTGAGCAGGAGCAGGACGAGGAAGGGCTGGGTCGCCCGGTAGAGCTCCAGTAGCGGGCGCTCGAATTTGTACGAGGCCATGAACAGATTGAGGCCGACGGGCGGGGTAGAGTAGCCGATCTGCAGGTTGGTGAGGAAGATGATGCCGAGATGCACGGGATCGACACCGTAGCCGATGGCGATAGGCAGGATGAGGGGCACCACCAGGATCAGGGCCGAAAAGATATCGAGCATGGTCCCCACCACCAGCAGAAAGATGTTCAGCAGCAGGAGAAAGGTGTATTTGCTGCTGATATACTGGTGAATGAAGGCGAACAGCCGGGTCGGCACCTCCTGATCGACCAGATAGTTGGTCGAGGCCATCGAGGCGGCCAGGATCACCAGGATGCCGCCGAAGAGCATCATCGATTTATTGATGATTTCGGGAAGTTTTGCAAGCGGAACCTCACGGTGGATGAAGACCTCGACGATCAGCACGTAGAGGGCGGTCACCGCCGCCGCCTCCCCTGCGACAAAAAAACCGCCGTAAATTCCCCCAAGAATAATGAAAGGCAGAGGCAGCTCCCAGGCCGTCTGTCGCAGGGCGGAGAGGATCTCGCTGGCGGAGAATCGTTTCCTTTCCTTCAGGATACGTGGACTTTTGCGGACGGTGTAGGCCATCAGCAGGACAAGCATCAGGATGCCGGGGAGAATGCCGGCGACAAAGAGCTGATCGATCCGTGTCTCCGAGACGACCCCGTAGAGAATAAGCGGCAGACTTGGCGGGAAGAGCAGGCCGAGGCTGCCGGAAGAGGTGATCAGGCCCATGGCGAATCGATCCTGATAGCCCTCCCGCAGAAGCGCCGGCAGGAGCAGGCCGCCGAGGGCGAAGATGGTCACCCCCGAGGCGCCGGTGAAGGCGGTAAAGAGTGCGCAGACCACCAGGGAGACCACCGCCAGCCCTCCGGGAAGCCAGCCGAGAAAGACCTTCGAGAGCAGCAGTATCCGTCCCGGCGCGCCGCTCTCGGAAAGCAGGGTGCCGGCAAAGATGAAGAGGGGCAGGGAAACCAGAAGCGGGGTATCAGCCAGCCGGGACATCTCTATGATCACTACCGCCAGATCGATATCGACGGCGTGAAAGGACAACAGGGCGAAGGCCGAGATGACCACGAAGAGCGGCGTGGCCAGCAGGGCGAAGAGGGCTGTCAGCAGTTTGAGACTCGTCATCGCTGCCCTTCCCGGTAGCGCTGCCGGAGTTGGCCGATGGCCTGGAAAAAGGCCAGGTAATAGCGCAGCGTGATGATCAGGAAAGCCAGCGGGAAGATGGCATTCCAGGCCCAGGAAGGCAGGCCGAAGAGGCCTGGCCGGCTGTAGGTTACCTCATTTTGCAGGAAGAGACAGGCCGCATAGACCAGCGCCGTTGTGGTGAGGGCCGAGAACAGGTGGGTCAGAACGAGGATCCAGGGCAGCAGCCGCTCCGGAGCGAGATAGGTGATGACATCGAGGGAGATGTGTTTTCCTTTGGAGGTGGCCAGGGCCGCCCCGAGAAGACCGCTCCAGAGGACCATCTGCTGAATCAGCGGATCTGCCCACAGCAGGCCGCCTGAAAAAAGCCCACGCAGGGCGATCTGCAGGCAGGAAAGGACGATCATCGCCAGCAGCAGGAGGCTGAGAACCGTTTCTTCAATCCCGGCGAGCAGGTGCAGGATCGGCCTTGCCGGTTTCGCCGCGGTTTCGCTGTTCATGGCGCGGCTGCTTCCGGCCGAGCGGCCCGATGTGCATGCAGCAACCGCACGGCCTCCTCGTAGATTTCCCTGGAGAATGAGGAACCGACCAGCTGTCCAGCCGTCTTGTCCCTGAAACTGTGCAGCTGGGTGACGAATTCCGGCGTGGATCGGCTGAACTGCACACCCTGTTTTTCCAGGATCTCTTTTGATTCCGAGTTACTTTCCCGGGTCTGCTGGATCAGTGCCGGAAAATACCTGTCAGCGGCGGCCCGGATAATCGCGGCATGGCCCTTCGGCAATTTCTGCATGGCCTTGCCGTCCAGCAGAAAAACGCCGTAAGCATAACCGAAGGGCGTGTCGTTGATATAACGGGCCTTGGTGAACCACTGCAGGACAATCGAGCCGTACAGGGAATTGAAGACCGTGTTGACCAGGCCCGTCTGCAGCGAGGACAGCACATCGGGGATGGAGAGCTGAACCGGATTGATGGCGAGCTGGTCAAGAAAGGCGGCGGCAAGCGGATCGCCGGCAGGGATCCAGCAGGTCGTGCCCTGCAGTTCCTTGAGGGTGGTGATCGGCACGGTGGACATGGTATAGAGGAAGCCGACCTCGGTCATGGCGATGAATTCCATACCCTGTTCCGCGAACTTTTCCTGAAACATCGGCAGCAGCCCCTTGGTCACCGCGTCAACCTCGGCGTAAGAACTGAAGAAAAAGGGCAGGGCCATGACCCGGAAATCGGCGACCACCTGGGCGATGCCGGTCATGGTGAAACCGCCGCCCTGCAGCTGGCCGACCCGCATTTTCCGGTACATGGCCTGGTCGTCTCCCATGATCCCGCCGGAATAGACCCTGAAACCCACTTCACCGCCGGTTTTCTCTTCTACCTCCTTGGCGAATTCATGAAACTGCAGGACCCAGACCGACCCCTCCGGGGCCAGGCTGCCGATCTTGAACAGGTATTTCGGCTTGGCCTCGGCGGGTCGGCAGGCCATGATGAGCACAAAAAGGGCGATCAGGAAAAGAGAGGCGATATGACGCATAGTGTCTCCGGAGAGGTGTGATCTCAGCCCGGCAGAGGTGGTCCCGGGCGTGTCATGTTGTACAAATCCCAGATCAGGTTCCATGGTTCCCCTCACCAGAGGATTGCACTGGATCGGCTGCGCCGCGCGGCTCCCTGCCGAATTTGTCCGTACTGTCCCGACAGCCTGCCTACCTTGGCCTGCTCGTCCTGTTCCTTCACTGGAATTATTCGCCAAAAAAGTCCTCGGCAAGCAGATGTGCCGCCTTCCTTTTGGCGATCTGGTTGCCGAGGGCAAAGGCCGGGGCTGATGCCAGCGGAAAATCGAGCACCTCTTTCAGCAGGCGGTCATGCAGCTCCTGGTCGAGGGTTTGTCGGGCCAGGAGCTCGGCGTAGCTTGTCTGGACGAGCAGGAACTGACGGCGGGAGATGGCAAGGGCCTGTTCGAAATGCCGGCGGCTGCCTTCAGGGTCACCGCCGAGCATCGCCGGTCTGGTTGCCTGCAGTCCGGCGAAAAAGAGGTGGATGGAGCCTGCCTGGTAGGTTTCGTCCAGTTCCAGGAGGCGGGTCATGATCTTTTCGACGCTGAGCAGGTCCGCCATGGCCTTCGGTGCGCCCTGTTGCTGTTGAATCCAGGTGAGCCAGGCCATGGAACCCCAGAAGAGGGACGGGACGTCGGACCTGGCGGCGCCGGCCAGTTCCCTCTCCAGCACGTCCAGCCGGCTGGAGGCGTTATCAGCGAGAAGCAGGTCTATCAGGGTGGTGCCGTACAGTCTGGCCTTGTCGGCGATAACCATGATCCTCTTCTGTTCGGCCCCGCATTCAGCCAGGGCGGCGGTATAGGCGCTGTAGGACTGGGCGCCGGTTCGCAGCAGGGATCTGTCCTTCGGCGAGGAGGCTATCATGCTGTCGATCATCAGCAGGTAGGCGGGGGCGCCTTCGCAGACCAGGTCAAGGTCGGTCTGCTGCTGGAGATTGGCTACGGTCGGTTCGATGACGGTAATGGTGAGAAGCCGGGTGCATGAGGTCAGGCACAGGGACAGGCCAAGGAGGGTGATGACAAGAGCTGCAGAGCGGCTTTTCGGTACTGGCGGCATGGGGAGGCGTTCCAGTGTTTGAGTTGAGTGATGGGGCGGTGGATGCTGAGAGTATAGCTGGCTAATGAGCAGAGAGAAAGGGGAATTCTCACCTGGCGGGCCGCAGGAGGTGAAAAATCGGCCGGCGGTTGCGGACTGCAGGGGTTTCGCTATTTCGCGTAGCGGCGATGTTTAACTGGCATAATTCTCATTTGTTCTCGATACTTAGCTACTGTACGCCGGGCGATCTGGATGTTCTGCGCCGCCAGCATTTCGGAGATGGTGTTATCACTGAGCGGTTTCGCCTTGTCCTCCTCCTGGATCATCTTGAGAATGGTGTTCCTGATCGATTCGGAGGCCAGCGCCTCTTCGCCGTTACGGGGGATGGCCGTCGAGAAGAAGAATTTCAGTTCGTAGATCCCCTGCGGTGTGTGCACGTACTTGTTCGAGGTTACCCGGCTGATCGTCGATTCGTGCATCTCGATATCTTCGGCGACATCCCTGAGAATGAGGGGTTTGAGATGGCCCGGGCCGTGTTCGAAGAACTCGTACTGAAACTTGAGCAGGCTTTCCATGACCTTGTAGATGGTGCGCTGCCGCTGGTGGATCGACTTGATGAACCATTCGGCGTTTTTCAGTTTGTCGCTGATATACTGACGGGATTCCTTCTGCAGCGACTTGCCTTCCTTCAGCAGTTCCTGATAGTGGGTGGACAATTTGAGTCGGGGCAGATCGTCGTCGTTGAGGCGGACGACATATTCGCCGTCGATCTTCCGGACATAGACATCCGGCACGATGTAATTGGTGCTTTCCTCGGCATAGGGCAGACCCGGGTAAGGGGTGAGTTTCGCGATGATACAGTCGATGGCCTTGGTGATCTCGGATTTTTTCCGGCCGGTGGCCTTCATCAGGGCCTTGTAATTCCTGGTTTCAAGAAGGGGGAGATGGTCGCGGACGATCTCGGCGGCGAGGGAATCGGCAAGTCCCAGCCGTTCCAGCTGCAGCAGTAGGGACTCGGTGACGTTTCTCGCCGCTATTCCCGGCGGGTCGAGGTCCTGAATGACTTCGAGGACATATTCGGCCTCATCGTGGCTGCACTCGGTCTCTGCCATGATTTCTTCGAGGTCGACCTGGAGGAAACCATAGCGGTTGAGGTTACCGACGATATAAAAGGCGATGTCCCATTCTTTTTCGTCGAGTTCGGCGTGGGCCAGCTGCCAGTGGAGGTAGGCGGAAAGCCCGGGTTTTACCGAGATGAAATCGAACTGGGAGGGTGCGTCGGCAGCGGGGGTCTCGTGGGCGAAGGAGAAATTGCTGTCGAAATTGTTGGCATAGTCTTCCCAGTTGGTCTCCGGGAGGTTGTCTGAAACGGCTACCCGCTCCGTGTAGTCATCTTCTCTGCCCGGTTCCTGTATTTCAACCGTTGATGAAAGACCCTTGGTATACTCGCCGCCTTCGTCGAGGCTGATTTCCTCCTCCAGGGCCGGGTTCTCCTCCAGCTCGGCCTGCAGGGCGTTTGACAGTTCGAGTCTGTTCAGCTGCAGCAGTCTGATGGCCTGGCGCAACTGCGGGGTCATCACCAGCTTCTGAGTCAGTTTGAGTTGTTGTCGGAGTTCCAGTGCCATATGCGTTACATGCTGAAATTTTCCCCGAGATACATCTTTCGGGCTACTTCGCTTTCGATGATGTCATCCGCCACGCCGCTCGTCAGGATCTGACCGGCATTCATGATGTAGGCAAAATCACAGACCTGCAGCGTCTCCCGGACGTTATGGTCGGAGATGAGGATGCCGAGGCCCTTGTCCTTCAGGTTGTAGATGATCTTCTGCAACTCGATTACGGCCAGGGGGTCAATACCGGCAAAGGGTTCGTCGAGGAGAATGAACCGCGGCCGGGTGGAAAGGGAGCGCATGATCTCGACCCGCCGCCGCTCGCCGCCGGAGAGGGCGTAGCCTTTGTTGTTGCGGAGGTATTCGATACCCAGGTCGGCCATCAGTTCGTCGATCCGGTTGGTGATCTCGTTTTTGCTCAGCCCCAGGGGTTCGAGGATGATCCGGACATTTTCCTCGACGGTCAGTTTCTTGAATACCGAAGGCTCCTGGGCCAGGTAGGAAATGCCTTTCAACGCCCTCTTATGGATGGGGAGATTGGTGATCGTCTCGCCGTTGAGGAGGATATGGCCGCTGGTCGGTCTGATGAAGCCGGCGATCGAGTAGAACGAGGTGGTCTTGCCGGCCCCGTTCGGGCCGAGGAGACCGACCACGACCCCGGTGTTTACCTGCAGGCTGACGCCGTCAACGACCGTGCGGTTTCCGTACTTCTTGACGATATTCTTTGTTTCAAGCAGGGCCATGATGCGTTGTTATGGTTGAGTAAGCCGTCGTCAAACAATATCCGTTACGCGGAAATACCTTTCCGGCATAAGGGGCCGTAACGAAATTGTGAAAAATGTAACGGTTATTTCGTAACGGCCCCTAAGCTGCCGTCGACTATTTCTGGATAATCGTCATATTGACCCGGGAGGGTTTTTTGCCGCCCTTTCCCGTATCGCCGACCGTGGCCGAGGTCCGCTTGCCGCCCACCACCTCCGAGCGGCCTTCGTCCATGTAGTAGATGATTTTCTCGCCGCTGACCATGTTCTGCCCCTGGTAGGCCTTGGCGTCCTCAAGGAGGACAACCTGGCGCTCTTTTGCCAGATAGATCATTTTTTTCGAGGTCCCGAGCCATTCTTTTTTTGAGACCTCGACATTGCCGTTGCAGATGATCTTCTGGACCTGCTGGCTGGCCTTTTTGCCGGTCTTGCCTTTTGGGGCATCCAGGGCAGTGTAGTAGACGGTCATCTCGTCCGAGCGTATGCGTACGTCCTGTTGCCTGGCATCGACATTACCGGTAAAAAGGACGGTGTTGGTCTTTTCCGTCGAGGACATCTTATCCGCCTCGATCTGGATGGGGGCGTCCGCTGCGGCAAGAGGCGAGGCGAGGAGACAGCAGATCGCAGTTGTCAGACAGCAGAATCGGGTAAGGGAAGAAAATAACCTGGTCATGATGGGTCTCCTGTGGGTAGATAATCAGAGAATTACCCTAATGCAATTACCGAGCCCATCCTAGCTTAAAGCATGCAAAAAGTAAAGAAGGCTGTGCCGATTCCCCGGAAACAGTGCTTTACTTAGCCGGCACGAGTCAGTACAATGTCAGGAGAATTGGGCGGTTGAAGCCGCTGTTGCGACTCGCCGGCGAATGTGAACAAATCGGCCTGGGTGAGCTACCCGAGGGAAAAAAAGTATCGGTTCAGGATGACGACAAGATGAAAGAAAGTATCGAAAAGGCCAAGGTCCTTATTGAATCTCTGCCGTACATGCAGAAATTCCGCAACAAGGTGGTGGTGATCAAATACGGCGGCCATGCGATGGTCGATGAACATCTGAAGAGGCAGTTCGCCCTCGATGTCATCCTCCTCAAGCAGATCGGCATCAATCCGCTGATCGTCCACGGCGGCGGACCGCAGATCAACCGCTTTCTCGACCGTCTCGACATCAAGCCCAGTTATGTGCAGGGCATGCGGGTCACCGACGGGGAGACCATGGATGTCGTCGAGATGGTCCTGGTCGGCAAGGTGAACAAGGAGATCGTCGGGCTGATCAATCACTGCGGCGGCAAGGCCGTCGGTCTCTCGGGACGCGACGGCGATCTGGTCTGCGCCAGAAAACTGCAGATGAGCAGCCAGGCCAGGGGGGAGGACCTGAAGGAGGCCCCGTCCGAGCTGATCGACCTCGGCCGGGTGGGCCAGGTGACCAAGATTAACCCGCAGGTCCTGGAGTGCCTCTCCCAGGCCGATTTCATCCCGGTCATCGCCCCGGTCGGGGTGGGGGAAGACGGTCAGGCCTTCAATATCAATGCCGATCTGGTGGCCGGGGCCATAGCCGGCGAACTGGCCGCTGAAAAGCTGATGCTGCTGACCGACGTGGCCGGGGTCAAGGACAGGAATGGACGGCTCATCCCCTCGCTTTCCCGGCAGGATCTCGAATCGCTCATCGCCGACGGCACCCTTACCGGCGGCATGATCCCCAAGGTGCGTTGCTGCGAGACGGCTTTAACCCGCGGCGTGGCCAAGACCTATATTATCGACGGCAGGGTCGAGCACGCGATTCTGCTGGAAATGTTCACCCGGGAAGGGGTGGGAACGGAGATCTACTGATGGAAATTACCAACGAAGAACTGCGGGCCAGGGCTGATCGGGTCTTTATCGGCACCTATGCCCGGTTTCCGGCGGCCATGGTCAAGGGTGAAGGCTGTATCCTGCGAGACGCCGATGGGCGGGAATACCTTGATTTCCTCTCGGGGATCGCAGTCTGCGCCCTCGGTCACTGCCATCCGGCCGTCACCGAGGCGATCTGCCGCCAGGCCGCTGAACTGGTCCATGTTTCCAACCTCTATTACACCGGGCCGCAGACCGAGCTGGCCGAACTATTGGTCGCCAATTCCTTCGCCGACAAGGTCTTTCTCGCCAACAGCGGGGCCGAGGCCAACGAGGCGGCGATCAAACTGGCCCGCATTCAGGCTGGGGAAGGGCGCTACCAGATCATTTCCCTGGCCGGTTCTTTCCACGGCCGGACCCTGGCGACCGTGGCCGCCACCGGCCAGCCCAAATTCCACAAGGGTTTTGAGCCGCTCCCCGAGGGCTTTGTCCATGCCCCCTTCGGTGATCTGCAGGCCATTGCCGGGATGATCAACGACCGGACCTGCGCCATTCTCTGTGAACCGTTGCAGGGCGAGGGCGGTGTACGCCCGCTTGCGGCCGAGTACCTCCGGGGAATCAAGGACCTCTGTCGAAAGCACGGCCTGCTCCTGATCTTTGACGAGATCCAGACCGGCATCGGCCGGACCGGCACCCTGTTCGCCTATGAGCAGATGGGGATCGAACCGGATATCATGACCCTCGCCAAGGCCCTGGCAAACGGCCTGCCGATCGGGGCCATGCTGACCACCGAGGCGATCGCCGCCCCTCTGGTCCCGGGCACCCATGCCTCGACCTTCGGCGGCAACCCTGTTGCCGCGGCTGCTGCCGTGGCAACCATGAAAACCATCCTTGCCGCCGAATTTCTCCCCGGGGTCCGGGACAGAGGAAGATTTTTCGAAGATCGGCTGTACGGCCTGACCGAACGCTTTCCCGATCTTCTCACCGGGGTGCGCGGGATGGGCATGATCTGGGGCCTGATCCTGACCGAAAAGGGGGTGGCGCTGGGGGGTAAAATTGTCAGGAAGATGTTTGAGCGGGGCTTTCTCTGCAATTTTGCCGGAGGCGTGGCCCTGCGTTTTGTGCCGCCGCTGATTGTCAGTGAAGAAGAGATTGAGCGATTCGTGGCGGCGCTGGCTGAGCTCCTGGCGGAATACTGAGCGGGAAAAAAAGCTGAGGTTGGCCGCCGGCACGGCGATTCCGGGAAAATTCTTTGCAAATGCCCTGCATTTTATGTAAAGATACGCTCTTTCTCCCTTAAAAAACAGCGTGAAATGGAGTGGGGAGGTTAACACCGGAAAGAGCCGCCTTCCGGCCTGGAATACGGGTGACAGTCATGCCGAAGCATTTGCTATCATTACAAGACTTCGCAAAAGAAGAGCTTGTCTTTTTTATTGAACGGGCCATACAGCTGAAACGGGAACGGCAGCAGGGGATGGCCCACCGGCAACTCGCCGGACGTACCGTCGGCCTCATCTTCGAAAAGCCTTCGACCAGGACCAGGGTCTCGTTCGAGGCGGCGATGTACGGCCTCGGGGGCCAGGTCATCTTCCTCTCCGCCCGCGACACCCAGCTGGCCCGTTCCGAGCCTCTGAAGGATATGGCCCGGGTGATGTCCCGCTATGTCGACGCCATGGTGGTCCGGACCTTCGGCCAGCAGGTGGTGGAGGAACTGGCGGCCTACAGTTCCGTGCCGGTGATCAACGCCCTGACCGATCTGCATCATCCCTGCCAGATCCTCAGCGACATCATGACGGTCCATGAAAAGAAAGGGCCCTTGGCAGAGCTGAAGATAGCCTGGGTCGGTGACGGCAACAATATGGCCAACTCCTGGATTCAGGCCGCGGCGAAAATCGGTTTCGAACTGATCCTGGCTTGCCCGGAGGGGTATGAGCCCGATGCCGGAATCCTGGCCAGAAGCCGTGCCGAGGCCACCCGCCCGATCACGGTCGTCCGGGAGCCGGAGCGGGCCGTTGCCGAGGCGGATGTGATCAATGTCGACGTCTGGGCCTCCATGGGGCAGGAAGAGGAACAGGCCGAACGCCTGGAGGTGTTCAACGCCTACCAGGTCAATGCCGCCCTGTTGGCCAGGGCCCCGGCTGACAGCATCGTCCTGCACTGCCTGCCCGCCCATCGCGGCGAGGAGATCACCGACGAGGTCCTGGAATCACGGCAGTGTGTGGCCTTTGACCAGGCCGAAAACAAGATGCACATCCATAAGGCGATCCTCGAGAAACTCATCGCCTGACGGATTGTATTATACCGTAATTTATGATTATATGGGAAATGCACGGCATTCTCCTTACCTTTGAGGCAACATGATATGGATGTGAAGAAAATTGTCCTGGCCTATTCAGGCGGGCTTGATACCTCGGTGATCCTCAAATGGCTGGCGGAGGAATACAGATGTTCCGTCATCGCCTATTCGGCCGATATCGGTCAGGAGGAGGATTGGCAGGCCGTCCGGGCCAAAGGACTGGCAACCGGGGCGGAGAAGGTGATTGTCTCCGACCTGAAGAAGGTGTTTGTCGAGGACTATATCTTTCCGGCTTTCCGTGCCAATGCCATCTATGAGGGCTCGTATCTTCTCGGCACCTCGCTGGCCAGGCCGCTTATCGCCCGGGAACAGGTGCGCATCGCCCTGGAAGAAGGCGCCGATGCGGTCAGCCATGGGGCGACCGGCAAAGGCAACGACCAGGTCCGTTTTGAGTTGGCCTATATCGGTCTGGCGCCGAAACTGAAGATCATCGCGCCCTGGCGTATCTGGGATCTGAACTCCAGGCAGAAGCTCGTCGAGTTTGCCGAAAAGCATGCGATTCCGATCCCGGTCACCAAGGAAAAGCCCTACAGCTCCGATGAAAACCTGCTGCACATCAGCTTTGAGGGGGGAATCCTGGAAGACCCGTGGAACGAACCGGATCCGGCGATGTTCAAACTCACGGTTTCGCCGGAACAGGCCCCGGACCGGCCGACCTATCTGGAGGTGGAATTCAGCAATGGCGACCCGGTCGCCCTTGACGGGCGGCCTCTCGAGCCGCTGGCCCTTTTTCAGCAGCTGAACAGGCTTGGTGGTGAAAACGGCATCGGCCGTCTCGATCTCGTGGAAAACCGCTTCGTCGGCATGAAGTCGCGGGGGGTCTATGAAACCCCGGGCGGCACCATCCTGCGTGCGGCGCACCGCGACCTGGAGACCATCACCATGGATAGGGAGGTGATGCGAATCAGGGACTCCCTGGTGGCGCGTTATGCCGAGCTGGTTTATAACGGCTTCTGGTTCTCGCCCGAGCGGGAACTGCTGCAGACCACCATGGATGCTACCCAGAAAACGGTGAACGGCACCGTGCGGCTCAAGCTGTA
>JANMSX010000047.1:0-10327 GCA_031389785.1 Desulfobulbaceae bacterium
ACATACTGCTTGGAAAATTACTTACAGGAGACCGATATGAAAACGGCAGCAGGGTTATGGATTGATCATCGGAAGGCGGTGATCGTGTTTGTCTCAGATGAAGGATAACATTCAACGCGACGGACCTCGCCGAGAGGACAAAGATGAAAATCGATCCAACAACCTTCCAGGTCCGGGCCGGTGAACAGGTCGACCTCAAGATGCGGCCGACGTCGGTCAAGGCCTTCACCAAGTCGAAGGAACAGTACCAGGAAATCTTTGCCGAGCACATCAAGGAGCTGAGCGCACTGCAGAATCTGCTGTACGCCTCAAACAGTTATTCGGTGTTGCTGATTTTTCAAGCGATGGACGCCGCCGGCAAAGACGGCGCCATCAAACATGTAATGTCCGGTGTCAATCCTCAAGGTTGTCAGGTCTTCAGTTTTAAGCATCCAAGCGCCGAAGAGCTGGATCACGATTTTCTCTGGCGCTCGACCCGCTGTCTGCCGGAACGCGGACGAATCGGCATCTTCAATCGTTCCTATTACGAGGAAGTCCTCATTGTTCGGGTGCATCCGGAGATTCTTCGTGCCCAGGCCTTACCGGAGGAATTGCTCGATGAAAAAGACTTCTGGCAGAAACGATATCGTTCGATCGTTAATTTCGAAGAGCATCTCCATTGGAACGGCACGAGAATCGTAAAGTTTTTTCTTCATCTTTCGCCGGAAGAGCAGCGCAAGCGTTTTCTTGAACGTATAGATGAGCCTGATAAGAACTGGAAATTCAGCCAAGGTGACCTTGAGGAGAGGAAGTTGTGGAAGGATTACATCAAAGCGTATGAGGCCTGCCTCAGCGAAACCAGCACGAAGCACGCGCCCTGGTATGTCGTGCCGGCCGACGACAAGAAAAACGCCCGTCTGATCATTTCCAGGGTCATCCTCGACACGTTGAAGGGACTCAAGATGAAATATCCCGAACCTACCAAGGCGCACCGGCAGGAATTGCTGTCGATTCGCGAAATCCTCGCAAGGCAGGAGGGAGACGAAACGGGTTGAATCGGAATCGATTTTCCGACTCCATCGGGATACAACTGGAAATTACCGATAGCAAGGAGGGGTTGCTATGGGCAGTTCAGAAAAAAGAGGCAGGAGGTATTACCATCGCCCGGAAGCCCGACACAGCCATGCAGCCGGATATGCCTGAGATCGCAATAGAGAGCGGCAGTATCGGTTTTATCCTTTCGCCTGAGGCAATCGCGCGAAAAATCGTCCGAATTGCGCGTGCTGTTTCAAGGGCCGAGTGAGGGAGTCCGCATGACATCGGCTACCGCCGGCACCGAACAGCCAAAGGGCAAGGCCTGGCACAACCAGTCCGCCGAGGAAGTGCTGGCACAGCTCGGCTCCGCCGCGACCGGGCTTTCGGCGGCTGAAGCCGCAAAGCGACTTGCGGTCAACGGCCCGAACGAATTGAAAGAAGGCAAGCGCATCAGCTCGCTGCAGATTTTCCTCGGTCAGTTCAAAAGCCTCATCATCTGGATTCTCATTGCTGCCGGGGCTCTTTCCGCCGTGATGGGCGAAGTTGTCGACGCCTTCGCCATTCTCGCCATCGTTGTCCTCAACGCCGTCATCGGCTTTTACCAGGAGTTCAACGCGGAGCAGTCCATCGCCGCACTCAAAAAGATGACCGCGCCCCGAGCCAAGGTGCGACGTGAAGGAAAAATCATTTCGATCCCTGCCTCGGAAATCGTCATCGGAGACATCCTCTCGCTGGAAGCAGGCGACCTGGTCGCGGCCGATGCCCGGCTCATCGAAGCAGCATCGCTGCGGTGCATTGAATCCGCGTTGACCGGCGAATCGGCGGCAGTGAGCAAGCAGCCGGCGACCTTGGCCAAAAGCGATGTCCCTCTCGGCGACCGCGAAAATATGGTATTCATGGCAACCGGTGTCGCGGCCGGTACCGGCCAGGCAGTCGTTGTCGCTACGGCGATGAAAACCGAATTGGGCCGGATCGCCGGATTGCTTGAAAAGGCAGGTGGGGAAGAGGGGACGCCGCTGCAGAAGAAACTCGATTCGGTCGGGCGTATCCTCGTCTGGGCGGCCTTAGGGATCGTCGCCCTGCTCTTCGGACTCGGCATGCTTCGCGGGACGGAACTCTATGAGTTGACGATGACCGCGGTCAGCCTTGCGGTAGCCGCCGTGCCGGAAGGCCTGCCGGCCGTCGTCACGGTAGCGCTCGCGCTCGGCGTGTTGCGCATGTCCCGCCGTCGCGCACTCGTACGCAGACTGCCGGCAGTCGAGACACTCGGCTCAACGACGATAATATGTACGGACAAGACCGGGACGCTTACGGCCGGTGAAATGACCGTACGGGCTCTGTATGTCGCCGGCCAAATCTACGAAGTCACCGGTAACGGCTACGAGCCGGACGGGGAAGTGCGTTTTGACGGCAAGAAGGCTGGTGCCGAGCACCTGGCGCCACTGCTCGAGTTGGCAACCGTACATCTCGGCTGCAACAATTCGCATCTCGCTGAAGTAGACGGGGATTGGCAGACCGTCGGCGATCCCACCGAAGGCGCATTGCTTTCGGCCGGCGGCAAGGCGGGCGGCGACCGGGAGCGGATTGAGCAGGAACTACCGAAGCAGCATGAAATACCCTTCGACTCCGACCGCAAACGGAGCACGGTGATCCGCAGGATGCCGGACGGCAGGCTCCGCGCCCTGATCAACGGGGCGCCTGAAATACTGTTGGAACTCTGCACGGACATCTATACCGGCACCGGGGTCCGGCCCATGACGGACGAGGATCGCCGGAGCATTGAGACGCAAAACACGGCGATGGCGCAGCAGGCCCTGCGCGTGCTCGGATCGGCCTACCGCGACCTGGACAACGCTTCGCCCGCCGACCTCACTGCCGACACCGTGGAGTACGATCTGGTGTTCGTCGGTCTATCGGGAATGTATGATCCACCGCGTCAGGAGGCCAAAGACGCTGTAGCCAGGTGTCGCGCCGCCGGAATCCGGGTGGTGATGATTACCGGTGACCATCCGCACACCGCGGCGGCCATAGCCCGGGAACTCGACATCGCTTCAGCCGGCGACATGGTTATCGCCGGCATTGAGCTGGATAAGACGAGCGACGATGAACTCCGGCAGCTGGCGCTCAAAACCTCCGTCTATGCCCGCGTTACCGCCCTGCACAAGCTGCGCATTATTCGTGCCTTGAAAGCTGATGAAGAAGCGGTTGTGGCCATGACCGGCGATGGCGTCAACGACGCCCCGGCCATCAAGGGCGCGGATATCGGTATCGCCATGGGAAGATCGGGAACGGAAGTCACCAAGCAGGCGGCGGACATGATCATTACCGACGACAACTTCGCCACGATCGTCGCAGCCGTGGAAGAGGGCCGTGGTATTTACGACAACATCCGCAAAACGCTGCAGTACCTGTTGGCGGGCAACACCGGTGAACTGCTGCTCATGACGATCTGCGTGGCGGTGGGACTACCGTCGCCTCTCCTGCCGATTCATTTGTTGTGGATCAACCTGGTCACCGACGGCCTGCCCGCCCTCTGCCTGGCCACCGACCCCATCGATCCCGACGTGATGAAACGCCGGCCGCGCCGCAGATCGGAGAGTATTACCGATCGCAGCTTCCTCCGCTCGATGCTTCTCACCGGCGGTCTCACGGCGGGGGTGGCGTTCGCCGTCTACCTCTATGTCCTGAATTCGGCGACCCCGGAGGCAGCCCGCACCTATGCCTTCACCGTGCTGGTCTTTGCCGAACTCCTGCGGTCCTTCGGCGCCCGCAGTGAAACCAAGCAGGTATGGCGCATCCCTCTTTTCACGAACGTCAATCTCGTCATCGTGGTGGTCATTACTTTCGCCTTTCAGGTGTGGAGCCACCACAATGCGATTCTCGGCCGTTTTCTGAAGACCTTGTTCATGCCGCTCAGCGATTGCCTCCTGCTTCTTGCCGTGGGCGCCATCCCGCTGTTGATTCTCGAGATGGTAAAGATGATACGGAACGCTTCCGGGCCTGCGGACTCGTCAGGCAGGCCCGGCAGGTTTGTCCGGGCGTTTCGCCGGGTCTCTGCCATATTGAGTCTTGCCGGCAGAAAGTTTGTGCAGATTGACGGGACACAGTGGGCCGGAGCGTTTGCCTTCAATGCGTTTTTCTCGCTGTTTCCATTGATGATCCTGCTTGTCACGATTGTCTCGACCTTTGTCGACAGAGACATAGCCGGGGAAGTGGTGATCTCCTACATGGAGGGCTATGTCCCGATCAGCGGCGAGATGCAGCTCTACATTTTCAACGTTATCTCCGGTGTTATCAATTCACGCGAGCAGGCGAGCACGGTCGCCATTCTCGCCCTGGCCTGGACCGCCATCCAATGTTTCACCACCCTCATCGTTGCAACCAACCGCGCCTGGGGTACCGAGGTGTACAATTGGTGGCGGTTGCCGCTGAAAAGCCTGGCGCTGTTCGGCATCACGGCGGGTGCGGTTCTCCTGGGCATGGCGGTGCCGGTGCTGGTACGAATGGTGAAGGGGTGGCTGTTTCCATTGCATGATTTCCGGTCCTGGGTGTCTGACCTGGGAAGCTTTTTTATCCCGTTGGTGGTGGTGGTATTCTTCGGTCTGAGCCTGTTTTACAGATTCGCTCCAAGGCGGCCCACGCGGTTTGCCGAAGTCTGGGCCGCCGCCCTGTTCACTACGATTATACTGCGGGCAGGCGAAAGTCTGTTCATAGTCTATCTGAAGGATTTCGCCACATTGAACGCGGTCTACGGGGCGTTTGGCGGGATCATGGCCTTGCTGTTGTGGGTCTATGTTTCCGGTTGCATTTTCATTTACGGCGCCTGCCTGTGCGCGGGTCGGGCGGAAATGCGTGCACTGCCGAAAAAAATGACTGAGGTGCAGACAGACAAAAGGGATGAAGCCATATCAGGGGCCGTTACGAAATAACCGTTACATTTGGAGGGTTCATCCCGTCCCGTCCATCGACCTGGGTGATGGCAGGACGCTCAGGCGATGCCGATGGCCAGGAGATCTGCCAGCCATGCCGTGAGCAGGGGCATTTCAGCAGAATCAATGAGGTTCAGGTCGATTAATTTCCGATAACAGGTGATCAGATTGTCCGGGATGTGCTTTTTCCCTGTTTGCAGACCCAGCTTCTGCAGTTCTGAGAAAATCGTGTTGTTGTTCAGATAGCCGGGAATCTCATCTTCAAAGTCCTTCATCAGATTGTGGTCATTTCGCTCCTGCCAGACAGTGGCCTGGTGGAAAAGTATGTTCCATCCGCATTCCCAGGCGATGCGCTGGGCTATGAACGAACGCCAGATATCAGTCATTCTGAAGCTGCAGAAGGAAGGCAGATAGAGAAGGGGAAAGGCGTCCCTGAACCAGGTGGTGTTCTGGCTGTTGAAAGGGCAGAAACTGTTCGGTCCCAACGCCAGACTGCCGGCACGCTTGAATTCAACGGGCAGGGGCAGGGTCAGTCGATAGAGTGCATCCACATCGGGATTCCGATCGGCCAGTCCCTGCTGGATGGGGCAGTCTGCCAGGTGCTGGTCCTCCAGGGCAGGCACGGGGTCGTGGATATGGTCAAGCGCAAAACCCCGCGGCCATATATGCAGATCGGTAAAATATCTGTAGGCGTTCACCCATCCGCAATCACTCAGGGGGTGGGCGCTGACCATCCTCTCCCTCTCCGACCAGAACTCGGCAAAGGGAAGGTTGTCGTCATCAGTTTCAATTATGATTTCAGCACCATTCAACATGGCTGCGAGGTAGCCCAGATTCTTCCGGGCGTAATGATTGCACGGCAGCAGGCGGGCGAGCGCCGAAGGCAAGGACCTTTGCCGTTCGATGGAGTAGAAATCACAGTTCGGCAGATGAAAGGACGGTGGACTCTTCAGGTCTCCGATGACGATCAGCGGAACGGAGTGAATTGCCGATTCCTCGGCATAGTGCTGCAGGACCGGATTGCTGCTGTCCGCAATGGAGGTGATTACCAGGTTTTTCAGACTCATAGGTATGGCCGCTGGTTGATTGTTTTGGAAAAAAGCAGCGCAGGCTGTGGCCGGACTGCTTGTCCGTCGACCTTACTGGATGCTGGCCGCCCTGCCCTGGAGACGAAGCAGGAAATAATGCCACAGCACGGAGAGAGAATTGGCGACGGCCTTCCTGGATACGCTCGGAGAAGGCGCCCTGTAGTGTATGGGGATCTCGGCAAAACGAGTGTGCCTCAGCAGGTAACGCAGCTCGGTCTGGTAGAAATGGGCCTTTGACAACAGCGGGTAATCAATGAAACTCTGCACGATACCGGCATGAAAGCCCTGGAATCCCGAGGTCATGTCGTACATCCTGGTGCCAAGCAGGATGTTCGCCAGCAAGGTACCGATCCGGGATAAAAAGGTCCGTCGCCAATTGGAGGCGAAAATCGAACCGCCATTGATAAAACGGCTTCCGAATGCGCAGTCGTTCCCTTCGTTCAGCACCCGCAGGAACATCGGCAGGGCGCGCGGGTCATGGGAAAGACCGGCGTCCATCTCGATGATGATATCGTTGCCGTCCGCGAGTGCTTCTCTGTAACCCCGAAGATAGGCATCGACGACATTTTTGTTTTCCGGCGCCCAGACCGTCACGAAGCGACCGTCGCTGGCGGACAAATCCCTGCAGAGTTTCAGTGTCTGATCCCCGGAGGCAGAATCAACCACCAGAAAGACCTTGCCGCCATGAAGGTTGTCGAGGACCTTAACCAATTCAGCGATGAACGGATCAAAGTCATTTTCTTCGTTTGCCATCGGTACGACAACGGCGAATGTACAGTGTCTCATGTGATAATTATGGTATTTCGTTAAAGTTTTGCCAGGAGGGCTTGAATGTAAAGCCCGTTATTTCCATGTATCTGAGCCACTTCCTGGTGAGCAGAGGCCGCTACTGCCCGATGTGCGCCCATGGAAGTCAAGGCCCACCAGTATGTACTCTTCAGTTCACACCGAAAAATTACGTCAACAGCCTGTCCACCGTCTCAAGCGCCAGCGACATCTTCTGCAGGATCTCATCCGATAAAGTGCAGAAACAGGCTGCCTATGCGCCAGAGCGACAGGCATCCATAGGCCAGCAGCAGACCTTTGCCGATATTGCCGCTGTTCAGGCTGAAACCGATGAGCAGACTGTGGATTATCAGGATCATCCCCATCGGCAGGTGGTGATTGGCATCGGGATAATCGTGATAGGACAGGAGAATCAGGCCGCCGACGGTAAGGAAGGCCATGGTCAACAAGGCGGCAAACTCCTGCCGCAGCGGATGGGCTGGCCGCGTATGTCCTGCGGAGGCGGTTGTAGCCGATTGACAGAACAAAACGGCCTTGCTGACTACCGCGATGAGCAGAACAGGATAGGTGGCGATACTGAAGTAGTTGAATTCCCTGCTGCTCCAGAGATACAGCAGTTTGAGGCTGCTGTCCCTGGAGTAATGATTGAAAAAATTGGAAAATTCGGAAAACCTGAAGCTGTCGTAGAGATTGAGCAGGCGGTAGCTGATTTGCTCCTGCAGGGGGTGGGTCTTGAAAAAATTGATAACACTCAATAATAACCCTTCATCTGCTGCTGAGCCGGGAAGATAATGATATCTGAACAGTAAATGTTGATCCGGAAAATGCAGGGATTTGACTATCGCCCAGGGCGCATTGGCAAGAATAAAGACGAGACAGAGCAGGAGCGGGCAGGCCAGGACGGTTTTGCCGGAGAGACCGTCCTCCCGCCAGTTCAGAAAGATAACCAGAAGAAATATCAGCGGTATACCGAGGGCATTGCCGGCATGCATGTTGGCGGACAGACCAAAGGCGATACCGGCAAGGAGCCAGCCGAGGAGGTTTTTTCGGTCCCGCAAAAGAACCAGCACACCGCTGATAAACAGGGCGGCGCCGGCAAACTTGAACCAGGTGAAATAATAATTGGCCAATACGAAGATATTCAGCGATAGCAGCAGGATAAAGAGGTACTCCGGGCAACTTCGGAAATATCTTCGCAGCAGAACGATGAGCGGAAATATCACCATGATGTTCATGCACAGGCCGACAAGGGTGTAGGCCAGGTAGGACTCTCCCATATAGGGGTTGACCGCCGAGATCAGGGTACGAAAAACCGAGTAGATCACCCCGGCGAGAATTTCGCGGTCCTGGACACCGGCCATGAGTTTGCCGTCCGCATAGTATTTCGCGAAAGGTTCGTTGTCCGCGATAGCCGTGCCGTTCACATACTGGAACATATTGTCATGGCCGGTGAAGTGCGAAAAAACCACCTCGCCGTCGGTGGTGTCCCAATTGATCGAGTCAAAGGAAAAGGGTGTCCTGACAAACCCGGTCGCCAGGACGCCGCAGACGAGGGTGAGAGCGAGAGCGGAGAGGAATGCCTTTTTCTCGGCGAGGAGCAGCCGGCGCAGAATTTCCTGCCGGTCTGTAATAACAATAAGGCCGGCAAGAACGGCCAGGAGAAGCAGAAAGGACAACCCCACCGAGACATGCGAATCGATCGCCAGGTGATGCGATGCTTCCATGACACCGTAAAGCACCAGAAAAAACATGATTGACAGTCCGAAAAACAGGAGGAGATTTGCTTCGGCATCGACCCTGTTTCGCTCGGTGAACAGCGAATAGAGCATGGTTCCCGGCAGGATCAGGAGGGCGAGAATTGCAGCGGCAAGCAGATGGAAATAGGATTCGGTATAAAAAAATGCACTGTAGTCAAGGAGGCGGAGGTCTGTGATTACGGCTACGGCGTCGGGTCTATAGCCAACGAAATCAATGCGCAGGTTGGTATAGGTGCCGGGCGGAAGGAGGAAGTCATAACTGTACTTGTTCTTGCCGCTTATACGATGCCTCTGCATCTGAAACTCTTGAAAACCCGGGTCTCCTTCAAGTTGATAAAAAACGGCTATTGATTTGATCCCGCGCAATCTGGAAAAATCAACACGAAGCCTTTTCCAGAAGGAGAATCTGGCCGAAAAAGGCACTGAGAAGAAAGCATCTTGTGTTGCATTGAATTTCAGCGTGAGCTGTCCGGCCGTGAAATCGTAGTCTGTGATCGAGTTGGTCGTTACGGGCGCGGCGAGATTATTGAAGAAAGGTTTGCCGGGGTTCTGGAAATTACGGTAATCGAGGAAAAGCAGGAGCAGGAGCGCAACGATTCCAGCCGGGAGGAAAAATCGTTTCATCAGGTCAAGGTCCGGAGAAGAGTGTAGAGGTGTTCGAAAAAATCAATCCAACGGAAAAGCGGCTGAATTCCTGCTTGCCTGGAACACCGGGGGCTTAATTTCTGTCAGGCCAATCATTATTACGAAGTGGAGTCGCCAATGTCAAAGGATTTGCGAAAACACTACGGCTGGGTGAAGGGAAACCGACCCATCCGGATCGGCGATCGAGATTCCCGACCCGGCAGATTGTCCGCCCCTGGAGAATGAAACTCGAAGCTCCGGGGCCGATACCCCTTACACTGCCTGATATGATCAGACCCTCATTCACAATTGCAAATCCGGCAAATCTTTTATAAGGATATGTTCGACATTTTACCGAGGGTCAGTGACAGAAGAAACTGTGGTATTTCTTTAAGGTGAAGAAGCCCGCATAGGGGAGTATATGGCAAAACCACAATATGTTTCGGTCCATGGCGGCCACAGCGGCCAGTTCTGCAACCACGCGACGGATGCCCTGGAAGAAATTGTTAAGAAATATATCGAGAAAGGATTCACCTGGGTGGGGATCACCGAGCATGCACCGGCAATCAGTGAGGACCTGCTCTATCCTGACCAGAAGGCTGCCGGACTGACCCCGGAATTCCTGTTCGAGCGGTTTGCCAGGTACATGCAGGAATGCCGGCGGCTGCAGCAGAAGTACGGCACTGAGATCAGGATATATGCCGGTATGGAGATCGAGACCTATAACGGCTATGAGACCTTTGTGCCTTATCTGCTCGATACGTTTGCACCTGATTATATTGTCGGTTCGGTGCACTTCGTGAACAATATGGGTTTTGATTATTCTCCCGAACAGTACGGACAGACGGCGGCAGCGGTCGGCGGCATCGATGCCCTCTATCAGGTCTATTTCGACCTGCAGCATGAGATGATCAGGCTGTTGCGTCCGGCGGTTGTCGGCCATTTCGACCTGGTCCGCCTCTTTGATCCGGACTACCGGGAGAGGCTGGAGAAACTCTCGATTGCCGAAAGGGTCAGGCGAAACCTGGAGCTGATACGGGATCTCGGTCTTATCATGGATTTCAATCTCCGCGCGCTTGCCAAGGGGGCGGTAGAACCCTACATCGCCAGCCCGATCTTGAAGCTGGCC
>JANMSX010000106.1:0-4658 GCA_031389785.1 Desulfobulbaceae bacterium
TTTGCCGGTGACCGTTGAAGCGGATATCGCCCAGGGCGGCGGCCAATCCTTCCTCCAGCCGATCCCGCATGCGGCGCATGTGTTCGGCTTGGCGAGAAAATTCCAACCCCGCGATCTCGCAGGCCTTGCCGAGACCGACGATGCCCATGACGTTTTCGGTGCCGGCCCGGATGCCCCGCTCCTGTCCCGCGCCGTGGCAGAAGATCTCCGGCTTGACGCCCCGGCGGATATACAGGGCGCCCACCCCTTTGGGGGCATAGAGCTTGTGGCCGGCCACCGACAGCAGATCGACGCCCAACTCGTCCACCCGCACGGCCACCTTGCCCAACGACTGGGCGGCATCGGTATGCATGAGAATTCCCTTTTCCCTCGCCAACCCGGCAATCTCGGCGATCGGCTGCAAGGTGCCTACCTCGTTGTTGGCGTGCATGATCGAGATCATGATGGTTTTCGGGGTGATGGCCGCCGCCACCGCCGCCGGGTCGACCAGCCCGTCCTCGTCGACCGGCAGGTAGGTGACCGCGAATCCGTAGCGTTCCAGCGAGCGGCATACCTCAAGTACCGCCGGATGCTCGATCTGCGAGGTGATGATGTGGTTGCCGAGGGCGAAGCGGGAGGCGCCGATACTCTTCAACGCCTGATTGTTCGATTCGGTGCCGCCGCTGGTGAAGATCAGCTCGTCGGGACGGCATCCCAGCAGCGCAGCGGTCTGCCGGCGGGCCTCCTCCACCGCCTGTTTCGGCCGGATGCCGTACCAGTGGGAGCTGGACGGATTGCCGAACTCGCTCTCCAGGAACGGCCGCATGGCCTCGATCACCTCCGGGGCGTGCGGGGTGGTGCCGTTGTAGTCGAGATAAATAGGTTTGGTCATGGTGGTCGTCCTCCAAGGATAGGATAAATAATTGTGCCTAAAGTATAACATGCCCGGTAAGCTTATCAAACCTTCCGGGCAAGGATCGGGACAATACCCAATGCAGCCTAACACAATAGCTGATTAAATTGCTAATTTCATAATAAGTTTAATATATTACTTCGTCACCAAGGGTCTTTTTCCACCGGGCTGAGCCCCTGCAGACCAGAGGACGTTTGCTTATTGGATTTTTCCCCCAGCATCCCTCACGCGCTACCACAGGAGGCTGAACATGTCGGAACGGCAGCAGTTTGAACGTGTCCATTGGTTCCATGGCCGGATCAAGGCCGGAAAATTCCCGAACTCAGGCCATCTCATCGAAGAATTCGAAATATCCAGACGAACCGCCTACCGCATTATCGAATTCATGCGCCATCGACTCGAAGCACCGCTCGAATTCGATCATGCGCGCAACGGGTTCCACTACTCCGACACCTCCTTCGAAATCCCCGGCCACTGGATCAGCGAGACCAACGTGCTGGCCCTGTCGCTTGCCGTCCGCCTGGCCTCCACCATTCCCGATCAGTCATTGAAGGACGATCTCTGCCGCCTGATCAACCGGGTTACCCGCATGACCGGCAACGATGATCGATCCTGCCTGCAGCAGGTCGACCGGAAAATCTCGGTCAAGAATATCGAATACGCCATGGTCGACACCGGAACCTTCCGGCACACCGTGGAAGCGCTGTTCAAGAATCGCGCCCTGCGCATCGTCTACCACTCCCCGCACAACAACGGCACCTCGAGCCGAACGATTCAGCCCCTGCACCTCATGCATTATATGGGCAGCTGGCACCTCATCGCCTGGTGCGCCACCCGCAGGGCCTTGCGGGACTTCGCCCTGGCGCGTATCCGCGCGATCGCCTCAAGCGATGACATAATAACCGTCCCTGCCGACCTGCCGGATATCAAGGACTACACTCGTCAGAATTTCGGGATCATGCAGGGCGGCACGACCAGCCGGGTGGTGCTGCGGTTTTCGCCGCAGATTTCGCCATGGATCAAGGAACAGAGCTGGCACCCGGAACAGAAATCCGCCACCGCGCCGGATGGCGCCCTCCGGCTGGAATTCCCGGTCGCCGATTTCCGCGAACTGGTAAAGAACGTCCTCAGCCACGGCGCAGGGGTCCAGGTCATCGAACCGCCGGAGCTGAAAAATCTCGTCCAGAAAGAAATCGACAAAATGGCAAAATTGTATTGTCACCCTGCCGCGCCCTGGCAGGGTGGGTGTGGTAAGATAATGCAATGATCGCCATCGATCCGAGATAGCGTTTAAAGCTGGAAGGCAACCAGAGATCACCAACATACCGGGAGAATCCCCATGCAAAGACGATTTTTTCTCAAATCTCTTGTCAAAGCACTCTCCGCTCTGTCGCTCGTCACCCTGACCGGAAAACCGGCCTTCGCTAAAACCCCGCCCCGGCAAATACTCCTGCAGACCTCGCCGGTGGCCGGCTTCCAGTTCTACGACGGCGACCGGCTGTGGGACGCCTTGCGCCCGAATGATCCCCTGCAACTCGTACCCGAGCCGGAAAATCCCCACGACGATCAGGCCGTGAAAGTCATGTGGAACGGCAACCAGCTCGGCTATGTGCCACGCCGCGACAATACCGCCATCAGCCAGCTGCTGAACCGCAGGCAACCGATAATCGTCAGAATCGGCGAAATGCAGCAGACCACCGACTCTTGGGAGCGGATGACGATGAATATTTATATGGTGCAGGGGTAGGAGACAGCAAAACTGTAATGTCCCATGCCATCGGTTGACAGGGGTTGGGGTAGGTTGGGAAGAAAGATCCGATAAAAAGAAAACACAACGGGAAACACATGCACCGACCAGATGACGAAACAGCCGGGGTTGAGACAGTAATTCGCCGATTCGCAAGGACCTGGACCCTTCTCCTGCAATACGACGAGGACAGTCTCGCAAAGCCGAAACCGGTACATCCCACACGCATGGCTCTGGATTACGAGAAGGCAGAAAGAGCTGTCGCCATCCTCAAGACCGAATTGACAAAACGCGGCGAAGCGGGTGACCTGTTCGGCCGGGAGCGGGATCATCAGCTTCAGGGGATTCTCGGCAATATCAGCCAAACCTTTGACGGCAAGGACCTCTATCCAAGCGCCGAGGAAAAGGCCGTCTGCCTTCTTTACTTCGTAATCAAGGATCACCCTTTTTCAGACGGCAACAAACGGATCGGCTCGCTTCTTTTTCTGTTGTACCTGAATGAAAACGGACTGCTTGAACAATCCGGCATCAACGACAACGGCTTGGTTGCTCTGGCGCTTTTGATTGCTGAAAGTGACCCGAGACAGAAGGATTTGCTGATTCGGTTGGTTTTGAATCTGCTGGAGAGAAAGGAAAAAGAGCGATGAACTATTTTTGGGCAAAAACAAACTCAGATGGAAAGCCGGGTGTTTCCGTATTTGAGCACATGATGAATGTCGGATGCGTTGCCCGTAGTATCGCCGAAATGTCGCCGGCTCTTCTTGAACGCTTCGGTCTTCGTGCAACAGAGGTTGGTGCTCTTGCCGCTCTCCATGATCTGGGCAAAATATCCCCAGGATTTCAACAAAAATGCAAGGCTTGGTTGGAAGAGAATGATCTGGTGAAACTTGCCCGAAACGGTTGTTGGGATACAGGAATGGAGCCAGATCACGGAAAAGTCTCGCATTCTGCAATTCAGGATTTTCTTTTGCAGCAAGGCGTCTCCAGAAATTTAGCCATGTATTTGGCGACTGTTCTCGGAGCGCACCACGGAAGGATAAAATTTCTGCCCAATGCCCGTGGAATCAAACCTCCGGTAATTAAGCTGATGACAGACAACAAAACCGGAATCGACTGGGATAATGAACGGCAAGAATGTGGCCAACAGGTTTGGAATTATTTCAATCCTGGGCATTCCAGTCTTGCTTTTACTGATGAATCACCAGCTATCTGGTGGCTTGCCGGTCTCACATCCATTGCCGACTGGATCGGTTCCGATGAAAGGTTCTTTCCGCCAGATAACACTTCAGACCCGATCAATCACACCGCTGTTGCACTCCAGGCGCTTGATGTTATCGGTTTTCGACAAACCGAATTTATTCCAAACCTTTCGTTTAATGATCTCTTTCATGATGCTGAAAAGCCTGATATTCAGTGGATTCCCAATGCGATGCAGAATAGAACACTTGCTTCAGTGGGCGGACCTGGTGTCTATGTTATTGAAGCGCCAATGGGTATGGGTAAGACCGAAGCTGCACTCTGGGCAGCTTATAAATTACTTGTTTCCGACAAAGCAACGGGTATCTATTTCGCGCTTCCCACCCAGGCAACCAGCAACCGGATGCACATACGCATGAATGAATTTGTGCGACGCATCTCCAACACCCACAATGCAAGTCGACTGATTCATGGAAACTCGTGGCTGATGGATCAAGCAATCGGTCTATTGCCTGCGGCAACAAGTCCCGGTTCTACAAGTGACGATGCACGAACCGGGCGTGACTGGTTCGCTTCCGCAAAACGTGCGCTGCTTGCCCCCTTCGGTGTCGGCACGGTTGACCAGGCTTTACTTGGTGTAGTGGCGGCAAAGCATTTCTTTGTCCGGCATTTCGCTCTTGCCGGAAAAGTGGTGATTCTCGATGAAGTTCATTCCTACGACCTCTACACCGGGACGCTTATAGACAAACTCATTACGACCCTTGAAGGATTAGGATGTACGGTGATTGTCCTTTCCGCCACGCTCACAGGAAAACGGCGCGA
>JANMSX010000026.1:0-170098 GCA_031389785.1 Desulfobulbaceae bacterium
ATGTTCATGACCGGCATAGATCGAATGGATACCCGCCGCCACGCCCACCACAGTCAGAAGCCCGCAGAGACCTATGGCCGCCGTGTACTTGCCTGAACCGCTTGCCTCTAAACCGCCTGCCTGGGGGAGTACCCCCGTTAATAAATTGTTCATTACTCGTCACTCCTTGCACAATAAACACATGAAAGATGGATTCCTCTTCTGCCACCTGCGGCAGCCGACTTGAAGGACCAGACCGGACCCGGGGAAAGATGTTGAAACGTTTTTGGAGCCAACAGATTATATAGGAACAATCACTGGCAAAAGACAACTAAAAAACACCCTTTTCGGCAATAAAAGCGACACCGGCTACCGCAGACAACTAGCTTTTTATACTACAAATGTCCACTTCACGGCACATAATACACCACTATTTAATTAATTACTTTATCTTTTACTTTTTACGTTCGCGGCAGACGGCTGTCAAGGCATTTCCCCAGGCGACGGAAACACCCGGGGAAAGCAAATATTATCATGCTAAATCAGGCTGATAGCAGAATGCTCAGAAAAGATCTGTTGTTTTCTCTGAGGCAATCTTTACAATAACGGCTAGTTACTGAACTTTTACAGGCAGTTCTAGTGGTTTTTTTATGCAACAAGGAAAACACAAGAAGAATTTGCTGCTCAATTCGCATATCACGCCCAGAGAGCAGGAGAATTTCAGATGGTCTTACAATAGGCCAGGCGGTTTTTCACCGAGGCCTGAGCACGATGACACAGGATGGGGATGAGCTTTCGCCGCCTGAGATCGCCCGTGGCGCTAAAGATGACCCCACCATCTGGAGCTGGGCGGGAGAGGTCATGGGCAGGCGTCCTGATCCGTGAGGATATAATGCTGCGACAGCAGGCTGATGATCTTGGCAGGGCAATCTCTAACCGTGAGGGCGTCATCGAAGAAATCCTGCAGCGCAGCCCTTTTTTCCTGACCAAAGAACAGGATAACCCCGACCTGTGAGCGTAACAGAAGCCGCGGCGAGGCCGTCATCCGCCCCGCCGAAGGTTCTGATGAGGCGTCATGCACCAGAAGAAAGTCATCCACCTCCGCAGCCGGGTCGTGATTTTCGGGAAAGAGAGCAGCGATATGGCCATCCTCGCCACTGCTCACCAGGACGATATCGAACCTGCCGCCAAGTTCTGCCAGTTCGCGCCGGTAAGTCTCTACCCCCTTCTCTTCCTGCTCGGGATTGGAGAAAAAGGGATGGACTGAGACCAGAGATATAATCTCATGGAGATGTTCTTGGATACGCGTGAAATTGCACTCCGGATGTCCCGGAGGAACCAGGCGCTCGTCTACCATGAAGATATGCACCCTCTCCCAGTCGACATTTTCTTTGGCCAGATATCGCAAAACCCCGCCGACACTCCGCCCGCCCGGTACAGCAAGCACAACATGCCTCTGTAAGGTCAGCAGGTCTTGGATATTTTCCGCAAGTATCCAGGCCGCCTTCCCCTCCAGATTGTCCCGATCTCCCCTGATGATCATGCCTTTTGCTCCGCTCTGTCCGCAGCCCTTGCCAATTTCACGAAAAAACTTTCAAAACATCAAGGTGATACGGCAACGAGTTCCTGTCCTGTTGGTTTTAGAATGAAAATTCCTGCTCTCCAGGCTATGTTATGCTGCAGTTTGTATATTTTTTCAAGCTCTACAACCAGGGCAGTAGCAGACAGCAAAAGCCCCGCGCCACTCTTTCCTGTTTCCGATAACGATGACCACACCTTCAACAAGCTCGAGAATTGACCGATTAGCCCTGCATGCCACTACCGGCTATTATGCATTCAGTACCTGCATACCGCGCTTCGCCTGGCTGGGAATGGGCAGATGCCTCGGCTCTTTTCTCCATCTCTTTGCTAAAAAATATCGGCGGATTGCCGAGGCCAATCTGCGCTTTGCCTTTGGCCGGGAGACGCCTGAAAACGAAATTCACCAGATTGTCCACAACAACTTCCGACAGTTCGGCATGGTCGGCCAGGAATTTCTTAAATTCAAACAATCATCCCAGAAAACAGCCAACTACGTCGATCAAATGGTACGGGTCGAAGGCGAAGAGCATCTTCTTGCGGCAAAAGAAAAGAGCAAGGCGGTGATCCTCCTCGGTGCCCATTTCGGCAACTGGGAGATGGGTCACCTCTATTACGCCAGACACTACAACCGCCTCAACTTCATCGTCCGCCGCATCGACAACCCGCTGGTCGAAGAGATCAGATATCGCTACAATACCGATCTCGGGGTGAATATCATCTATAAAAACAGGGGCCTGAAGGAGGCAATACAACATCTCAAGCAGGGTGAGGACCTGATGATCTTCGCCGATCAGAACGCCAACCAGCAGGAGGGGGTTTCCTGCAACTTTTTCGGTCACCCGACCACCTCTCTCTATATCGCCCCCAGTCTGGCCCAGAAGTATCGAGTGCCGCTGGTACCGATGTTCACTGTCAGGGAAAAGGACCACCAGCACCACAAGATCGTCTTCCTGCCGGAAGTGCCGATAGAATATGGCGAGGAACGTGAGGATATCAAGACGCTGACACAGAGACAGAATGAGCGCCTTGAGAGAATCATCACCCTCTACCCGGACCACTGGCTCTGGTGCCACAGGAAATGGAAGGTCGATTATCCGGAACTCTACCGCTGAGCAAAATTTTCCTCGCCAGGAATCAGGATGCGCCCACTTCTTCATTACAGAACCTGAGGGCTGTATCCCAGAAATAAAAACCGGGGCATCTTCTCTTTTGCAGAAGATGCCCCGATTTGTTGTACAGTCTTAATGGTCTCGGCCAAGCTGATTCAGGCGATCTCCCCCGGTTTGCAGAGACCGATCGCATCCGGGGCGACCCGCCCGCAGGTCTGGCAGGAGTATTTCATCGCCGCGAGCTTTTCCTTACAGATGTGGTTGATGCTGACATCCGGCATGTTGCAGTACGAACACGAAACGATTTCCTGGGTCGGATTGCAGAGATGGCCGGGGTCATCTGCCGTCGCACCACAGTTTTTGCATGTATGTGCCATAGTGAATCTCCTTATGATAGAAAAAAAGGCAGCAGGACGGTCATGATAGGAGACCGCCCACTGGGCTTTTAGGGCTTCTTCCCTCTCCTGGCTTTTTTGGGCCTGCGCCGAAGCTGCCGCCATTTCAGGTGAGGGATCCCGACCGATAACCGGCGGAAGAGTCCTTTTTAAAGAATAAGAAAGACTCTCAAGTTGTCAATGTCCCCCTTCTCTGAGGTAATTCCCGGCTGGCCCAAACTGCCGGTTGGTCGGAGATTTTTTTGCAAGTTCCTCGCATGTTTTCGCAATACAATCACCAGCCGAAGAGGATATCGGGTGGGACATTCTGCACATCGGCCACACCGGTCAGAAGCATCGCCTGTACCAGCTCGTTTTTCATGGTGTTCAGAAGAAAGGCCACACCCTCGCTCCCAGCGCCAAAGGCCCCGACGACAAGCGGTCGACCGACCAGCACCGCATCGGCACCCAGCGCAAGATACTTCAGGACATCGACACCCGAACGGATACCGCCATCGGCCAGGATGGTGATCCGGCCTTTGACTGCGGCGGCGATATCACCCAGGACATCCGCCACGCCCGGCGTACAGTCAAGCACCCTGCCACCGTGATTCGAGACGACCAGAGCTGCGGCCCCGGCTTCAACCGCCAGCTCCGCCTCATCGACCGTCATGATACCTTTGAGGATAAAGGGCAGGCTGGTCGCACCGATCACCTCCCGCAGTTCGGCAGGGGTCTTGGGGCCGACCGGCTGACCTTTCAGGGCCATGGTCACAAGACCTGCCCCGTCTATATCCATGCCTACTGCCGGAACACCTGCAGCCTCGGCCTTTCTGAGCAACTTGATAATCTCTTTCTGAGCCCGCGGCTTGATGATCGGGATGCCCCTGCCGCCCTTTTTCAGGATCGACTCGATGCCGCCGAGATACATGGCCGGGTCGGCGCCGTCACCGATCAGGCCTATTGTCCCGGCCTGCCTGGCGCCAGCGATCATGATATCGCTGAATTCACCCTCGGTCATACCACCCCCGAAGTTGTAGGAAACACCGGTCATCGGCGCCGCAAGTATCGGCATCGCAAGCTCCAGGCCAAAAAGAGACAACCGTGTCTCGACCGTCTTGACCGCATGGATGGTCCGCATATTGAGCCGCCATTCGGCCAGGGCCTCGATGTTGGCTGTAAATGAGGAGCCGGTGCCGACGCCGCCCATGCCCGGCACCTCGCCTGCACAGACAACACCGTTACAATTCGGACATACCCGGCAAGAGCCTTTGAGTCGTTCTTTCGCCGTTATCCTGAGTGACCTGAGATCCATTATCTCTCCTCCTGAGACGATGATTATATTGCCAGGGCCGCCGGAAAACCGATCGCTGCGCCTGTTCGCGTATTCAACAAAACAATTCCCTCACAACGAGGAATTCTGACTTTTTTACTATTTATTGGACACCATGGCCAGCCTTATGTTAAACAGGCCCATATTTGTAGACAGCGCTCCCTGCCCCGCGTTGCGCTTCGCACCAGGCCTGGTCCACGGGCTGACGCCCAACCCGCATAACACATTTATTTGAGAGCCCAAGAGGTTGATCGCCATGAAGGTACTTGTTTCCGGTTCCCTGGCCTATGACAGGATCATGAATTTCCCCGAGTATTTTTCCGACCACATCCTGCCCGATAAAATCCATGTCCTGAACGTCTGTTTCCAGGTGGATGGCGTTACGGAAAACTATGGCGGTACGGCCGGCAATATCGCCTACGCCCTCACCCTGATGGGCGAGAGGCCCCTGATCTCCGCCACCATCGGCAGTGACAATCACAAATATTTTGAGTGGCTGGCCAAAAACGATATCGCAGCGGAAGGGATCAAGGTCATCCCGCAGGAATTGACGGCAGGCGCCTATATCACCACGGACAAGGCCGACAACCAGATTACCGGTTTCAATCCCGGCGCCATGAAATACTCTTCCGACCTTGATTTCACGAGCCTCGATCCGGCAGCGACCCTCCTGCTCGTTTCTCCCGGCAATCTGGCGGACATGATCAACTATCCCCGCCTCTGCCGCAGCACGGGAATTCCCTATATTTTCGATCCCGGCCAGGCCCTGCCGGTGCTGCAGGCCGAAGACCTGCTCTCGGCCATCACCGGGGCCAAGATCCTCATCGTCAACGATTACGAGTTCGATCTCATCCTCGACAAGACCGGCCTGAAGAAGGAAGAGCTCCTCGGCAGGGCCGAGACCACCATCATCACCCTCGGCGAGTCCGGTTCAATGATCTATGGGACCGAGGGCGAGAAGAAGATCCCGGTCTGCCCGGCAAAAAAGGTGCTGGACCCGACCGGGGCCGGCGACGCCTACCGGGGTGGCCTGATCAGCGGCCTGATCAACGGCAAAAATCTAACGGAAAGCGCCATGCTGGGCAGCGTCTGCGCCTCCTTCGCCGTCGAATGCTACGGTACCCAGGTTTATCACTTCAGCCCCGAGGAATTCGCCACCCGCCGGCAATCCCTGAAATGATCCTTTCTTCTGACCTGGGGAACCCCTCTGCATGGTGTTTCCCAGGACGAAGAAAGCTCCACACTCACAGCGGGAGGTGTCATCCTCAACCATTAAGCGGTTCTGCCTGCTCTCGCAACGTATCTCCAAAGACTGATCTCCCTCCTCCCTCCCCTTTCTGCCACCTCGCCTTTTTCTGATTGCATTCCACACCGGATAACGGACTGATAAAGATCTATTATGGGCATATGAACGCCAAGGCAGCCCAGGTCATTACCGGTCAGGGCGTCCAGGAACTGCGGGGCAAGGACGGCAAGCTCGTGGCCGCAGTCCTTCAGGATGGCCGGGAAATTCCCTGCCATCTGGCGGTGCTGGCAGTCGGCGTCCGCCCCAACTCAGAACTGGCAGGGGCCGCCGGACTCGTCATCGGTAACCTTGGCGGGATCCTGGTCAATGACTACATGCAGACCACAGCCCCCGACATCTATGCGCGACCTGGACCTCTGCAAGCGAGGCCGACATCCTGGCCAAGGCCGCGACCGGGGCCGCCGGCTGGCTGGAGATCGCAGACGAGGACGAACGATCACTCAAGGCCACGATCCAGTACGGCCTCAAAGGGATTTCCGCCTATGCCGAACATGCCTATCAACTGAAGAAACACAGCCGGCCGATATTCGGGTTTTTATGGAAGGACTCTCTGCCGTGGTCGACCCTTCACTGACCAAGGGCGACCTTCTGGCCCTGGTCATCAAGACCGGCAAGGTCGGGTCGACACCATGTCCCTGCTCGACAAGGCCAATGCCGACGGCTACGGTATCCCTGAGATAAGCACAGTCAATCTCGGGGTGGGCAATAATCCGGGCATCCTCACCACCGGCCATGACCTGGTCGATCTCCATGAACTCCTCGAACAGACCAAAGGCACCGGGGTGGATATCTACACCCACAGCGAAATGCTGCCCGCCCATTACTATCCTAAGTTGAAAGAATACGCCCATCTCGTTGGCAACTACGGCAACGCCTGGTGGATGCAGAAAAAAAAGATCGAGTCGTTTCACGGGCCGGTTCTCTTTACCTCAAACTGTATCGTCCCTCCCAACCCCGAGCACATGGACCGGATATTCACCACCGGTGCCGTCGGTTTTGAGGGCTGTGTCCATATTCCCGATCGCCGGGACGGTAAACCGAAGGACTTTTCGCAGATCATCGCCAAGGCCAAGACCTGCAAGCCCCCCGAAGAGATCGACAAAGGCTCCATTGTCGGCGGCTTCGGCCATCTCCAGGTAATGGCCCTGAAAGATAAGATCATCGACGCCATAAAATCCGGGGAGATCAAGCGCTTCGTGGTTATGGGCGGTTGTGACGGACGCCATAAATTCCGTGACTACTTCACCCGGGTGGCGGAACTGTTGCCCAAGGACGCCGTCATCCTCACAGCGGGTTGTGCCAAGTACAAGTACCTCAAACTCGATCTCGGCGATATCGCCGGCATCCCCCAGGTGCTTGATGCCGGGCAGTGCAACGATTCCTACTCCCTGGCCGTGATCGCCATGGAACTGCAGAAGGCCTTCGGCCTGGGGGACATCAACGAACTGCCGATCTCCTTCGATATCGCCTGGTATGAACAGAAGGCAGTCCTGGTGCTGCTGGCCCTGCTCTCTCTGGGCGTGAAGGGTTTACGTCTCGGACCGACTCTGCCGGGTTTTCTCTCCCCCAATGTGGCGAAAACCCTGATCGAAAAATTCGATATAAAGGGCATCACGACACCCGAAGAGGATGTCGCGGCCATGATGGCCGGGCACTGAGCTCTGGAAGAGACGTGCAGTGCGGATTACCGCTTTTTTTATCTCGACAATGGCAGGAGCGAACTGACGGGCAGCGATTCATGGGAAATCAGGTTGCAATAACGGAGACCGCGGCAGTCGACTCCGTTACTCTACAGGCAGCATACGGAACATCGAGCGATAAGGTAATAAAAAAGGGCTGTCCGAATTGAACAGCCCCTTGGGATCTTTTTTTACTTACAACGTGGAGGATGATGAAAACAAGGCCGGGATAAAAACAGAAAGTCTTCTGAGGTTCCTGTTATTCCAATTCTAAATCAAACGTTAACTTTGTCGGCTACGCTGTGCGGCTCCTCGCCGTACTACCTGTACTGTCTCATCGCTGCTCGCTTGCCTTCGCGTTCTCATTTTGATTTAGAAACGGAATTACTCCATCTTTTTCAAGCCGATGGGATTCGGCGCCATGCGAACAAATCCCTTGCCCTGGGCCACGATGTCGAGCGGAAGGCTTGCCAGGTCTGCCAGGTCCACCCCCATCTCACCAAGAATCGGGCTCTCCACGACCTTCACATAGGTTTGACACTCATCGCAGGTCACTACCCGGAATCCAGGTTCATCCTCAGACATGATGGTGTTGAGCCTTGAGGCATCGACGGTTCCGCAGTTCGGACAGCCGATGAACCGGGGTGTCGGGCCGGAAGTACCGCAGAAGGAACAGTGCAGGCGACGCTTAGGTCCTTCCAGAATGGATGCGAGCGCCGGCCGCGCCGAGCAGAGAGGACAGCGTCCCTCCTCCCACTGGTTGCCGTCCAGCGGAAAGGCCTCTCGCAGTGCCAGAAAGTAGGGCCTGCTCAACAGGAACAGGATCGTGGCCAGTTCCTCTTCGGCATAGGGAGGGGAAAGGGCCGGAAGTTCATTGAGCGGCAACCGCATGAAGTCAATATCACCGTCCTCCAGCGCCCGACCGAGCGGTACAAGTTCCTCACGAGGCAGGTCGAAGATGGAGACAAACAATTGAAAAACAGGGCCGGCGCTTTCCCGCGGATATGCCTTGGAGTCCTCAGTCGATAGAGCCGATCTCTCTTTCGGCAGAAGTCCCGCAGCCTCGTGGTGAAAGCCCTGCCATCTGGCGTAGAGCTCGAGCGGGTCCTTGAGGTGGGGCCGTTGTTCGATCAAGGCCTGGACATCGATGGTCATGGTTCTCCTTATGGAATTTTTGGGTAGGTAAAGGTGATCGGCGCTCCAGTCAATCCTTCTTCAAGAAAAACTCTGAGCTGTCTCTTCTCCGCGAGGGTGAGTTGCAAAGGCTTCAGCGCGGTGTTGCCCTTCCCGCCACCCCCGTTGAAGAATTCGATTACCTGGTCCAGGGTCGCGTGGATGCCGTTGTGCATGTAGGGGGCAGTACCGGCGATCTCCCTGAGCGTGGGTGTTCTGAATGCCTTCCAATCTTTCTGGGCCTTGGTGATGAGGTACCTTCCGGGATCCTCGGCCAGGGTCCGATACTCCTCGAAATGATAGACCTTGGCGACGAACCGGCGCGTTGCTGCAATTCGCGGGTCTTTCAGGTGCTCGGGGTTCTCCTGGACCTGGAGGACGTGGAACTGGTCGTCAGCCAGATTGACGCCGTAATGGCAATCGGAACACTTCCCTTTGCCCGTGAATATTTTATAGCCCTGCAACGCTTCCGGCGAGAGAGCGTGCGTGTCCCCGCTCAGGTGCCGGTCAAGTGGAGCATCGCGCGAAACGAGGGTCCGCTCGAATGCGGCGATTGCCATGGCAATGCGTTCCCGGTTCACGTCGCCGTCGCCGAAGACCTTCGCAAACTCCGCTACGTATTCCGGCACGGAGCGGATCTCTTCCTCCATGAAATCCAGGTTCTGATTCATCTCGAAGGCCGACATCATCGGGAACAGCGCCTGTTCCTCAAGGGTTGATGCCCGCCCGTCATGGAACAGGCGTTTCTGAAATGCGACGCCTATCAGCGTGGGAGAGTTGCGCCAATTCCGGGTCGTGGGATAGTTGAGCGAGATCTCGAGTCCGTCGCTGTAGCCCTGCTTAGGATCATGGCAGGTCGCACAGCTCATGGTCCCGTCGCCGGACAACCGTCGGTCGAAGAAAAGCTTCTTGCCGAGTTCAACTTTCGCCGGCGTCTGGGGGTTCTGCACCGGGATAGGGACGTCCTGGAACGGCTCGAGTTGGCCGGTAAACCCGCACACCGGCAGGCAGAGCAGCCCGATGATCATCCATAGTATTCTTCTCATCCGGTTACCTTCCTGCCTGATGCAATTCCTCGTCGATGATCTTCTTGAAGTAGTCGAAGGGGCGCTCACCAACAACTTGCCGGCCGTTGATGTAGAAGGTCGGCGTGTTGTAGAGGTCCATCGATTCGGCGAGCTTTAAATCGCGGTCGATCTCCTTCGCCTGCCGGCCACTGTCAATGGATTCGGTGAATTTCTTCACGTCAAGCCCCAACTCACCAGCATAGGCTATCAGGCTGGTCCGGTCAAGCTTCGGTGAGCGGGTGATTAAAATATCGTGCATCTCCCAATATTTTCCCTGGTCTCTCGCCGCGAGTGAGGCCTCGGCCGCGATCCTTGCGAAATCGCGGTATTTATAGGGATAATTCTTGATCACCAGTCGGATTTTGCCGGGGTAGGTCTGGAGTATCTGTTTGACGGTCGGACCGGCCGCCACACAGTGAGGTCACTGGAAATCAATGAACTCGATGATGGTGACCGGCGCGTTGGCCGGTCCCAGAGATGGAGAGTCGCCGATAGGGACATCGGTCTTCTTCTGCTCTGCGTGCGCCACCCCGAACACAAGCAGGGCGAAAACACAGATCAGTATTCTTTTCATCAGATTAGATAGAAAAGGGGATGCAGACGTATCCCCTTTTCTCCTCATGATAGGTTGGCAATAGGTCGTGATTACATTTTCCCGACCGCTTTCATCCATTTTGGGTGTTTCTTCTTGGCATCACTCAGTGGCATCATACCGTTTACCATAATCTGGAACGTCCCCGGATTAGCCAGAGTCCCAAGATAGATATGGATCGGCACAGCAAGAACAAAGATGATGAACGCCACATTATGGACAATGTGCGAAACCAACATCACCGTCGTGTTCTCCTTCATCAGCCAGATGCCGAAGCCGGAGAGCGCGATGGCAATCCCTGCCCCGACAATGGCCAGATAGAAGAGCTTCTGACCAGGATTGTATTTTCCCATCGGCGGCACCGTCACCTTGTGGGAAAGGTACCCTCCCGCCACCTTGAACCATCCCAGGTCGTCGGCGTCGTATTCAAGGGATTCCTTGAGATAATCGCGCATGGAGTACAAGAGCGACAAACCAAAGACCACTCCCCCCCAGTTATGTACTGTTGCCATAGTAGTGAAGCCGCCGAACACGGAGGCGACAGGTTCCAGATGAAACAGGAAGGCGAATCCCGTGATGCTCAACAGGATGCAGCTTCCGGCCAGGATCCAGTGGTTCAGGATCTCGTCGACTCTCGATTTTCTTACCATCTCCGCCATATCACACCTCCTCTTCCTTTTCCTTGTGGGGGCCAATGGCCAGATAATGGATCGCCGCCGCGGCAACCACACCGCCCAGACCGATCACCGAGAGCGGTTTCAAATAGTTGTGCCAGAAGACCACACTACTCGGGATGGTCGGATTCTCCTTCATCCCGTAAAGCTTGGGCTCATCCTTGAACGCGTAGATCGTGCCCAGGCCGTCCAGGTCCTTTTCGCCATAAATTGTGCCGAAACCCTCTTTTTTGGCGGTCCCGATGAGCTCATCCCGGTCGCCGTACTTCAAGGCGCCGGTGGGGCAGGTCTTGGTACAGGCCGGATGCATAGCCGCGGCGATCCGGTCGAAACAGAGATGACATTTCGTCACCTTGTTGTCTGTATCGTAGCGGGGTACATCGAATGGGCATGCGGTGACGCAGAGTTTGCAGCCGATGCACTTGTCGCGGTCATAGGCCACGGCGCCCTCCGCCGTCCTGTACAATGCGCCGGAAGGACAGATCTTCATGCATCCCGCGTCCTCGCAGTGCATGCACCGCCTGCTGACAAAGAGCCAGCGCACGGGATTTTCCTGCGACGGCACTTCGTTGTACTGGATAATGTTGAATGCTGCACTCGCCAGGTCCGGCGGGTTCTGATACGTGCCGTTGTTCTTGGTCTTGATGCCCGGCAGCTGGTTCCAGGACTTGCAGGCAACCTGGCATGCCCTGCAGCCGATGCAGGCCTCCGGGGTAACCAGGATAGCTTTGCGGTTTTTGGTGTTATCGTTTGCCATGGTTCTCCCCCCTATGCCTTTCGGACGTTGACCATGAAGGCCTTCGACTCGGGTATCATTGTGTTCGCGTCGCCCACATTGGGCGTAAGCAGGTTAACGCTGTCATACCCACTACCGTCCTCGGGAAACTGCCAGCCGAAATGCCAGGGAATACCAACCTGGTGCACAGTCGAGCCAGCGATCTTGAAGGGCTTGAACCGTTCGGAGACCATCGCAACCGTTTTTATCTCTCCGCGGCCGGAGGAGACGATCACTGTCTCGCCGTTGCTTATCTTCAGGTCCTTTGCCAGTTCCACGCTCATTTCCACGAAGTTCTGGGGCTGCATTTCCAGCAGCCAGGAGCAGTGTCGAGTCATGACGCCGGTCTGCCAGTGCTCCGACACCCGGTAGGTGGTGCACACGAATGGATACCGTGCATCGCAGGAGAAAGAGGCATCCATCTTGTCGCCGAAGATCTTGATGGTCGGGTTGACCCGCTGCTTGGACATCGGGTTTACCTCGAGCGGACACTCCATAGCCTCGTAATGCTCCGGGAACGGACCTTCCACGAGTCCGGGGCCGAAAATCGAGGCAATGCCGTCAGACTTCATGATGAAGGGTAACTTCCCGTCGGTGCCCATCGGCGGTGCCGGGCCGTCGGGGACATCACCCTCCCAGACTCCCGGTGTTTTAGTGGTGGCGTTAAGTTTGGTCGCATTCCATTTGAGCAGCGGCCGTTTCGGATCCCACGGCTCTCCCTGCGGGTTTACCGAGGCCCGGTTGTAGATGATTCGCCGGTTTACCGGCCACGCCCAGGACCAGCCGGGGAAGAGCCCGAGGCCCGTTGGGTCGTCCTTGCCGCGCCGCGCCATCATATTGATCTCTTTGCCATCCTTCAGGATATAGGAATTGCAGTAGATCCAGTTGCCGCTCGAGGTGGTGCCGTCGGCCTGCAGGGAGGGGAAGCTCGTGACCAGATCCCCTTTCTTGCCAATGAGTTTGGGCGGCTCCACCTTCATGTCGTACACATCTTCGAGGAAATAGCCGTTGATCTCCTTGGCCACGGCATGGATGTCAATGTGCTTGACCTTGCCCGCCGCGTCGCGATCTCCGTAATCCCAGGTCAGGTTCATGATGGGCTCGGGGTAGGCACCGCCTTCCTTCTTGTAGAGCTCTTTTATTTTGAAATACAGCTCGTTCATGATCTCGGCGTCAGGCATTGACTGGCCGACGGGTTCAACGGCCTTATAGCGCCACTGCGCCCACCGTCCGGAATTGGAGATACTCCCCTCCTTTTCCACCGAGGAGCAGCACGGCAGAATGAAGACCTCGGTCTGGATATCCTTGGGGTTCATGCCGGGGCCGCGCCAGAAGGAACCGGTTTCGTTGTCCCAGAGGTTGACGTTCACCAGCCACTTGAGCTTGGTCATGGCCTGGCGGGTCTTATTGGAGTTCGCACCCGAGCATGCCGGGTTCTGTCCCCAGGCGAAGAAACCCTCGAAATCTCCCTTGAACATCTTATCGAAGATCATCAGCCACGAAGCGTTCTGGCCCACATCTATCTTCGGCAGCCAGGAGTAGCCGAAATCGTTCTCCTTGGTCGCTGCCTCCCCGTAGATGGCCTTGAGATAACTGGTGATGTACTTGTTGCGGTTGGCCCACCAGTTGACGCTTCGCGGTTCCTTGGTTGTCGGGGTGTTCTTCTCGATGTACGTCGCGAGGTCGACCAGAGATGCGTTCGGCGTCGGGTTGTAGCCGGGCAGGATATGGAACAGGAGGCCCTGATCCGTGGATCCCTGCACATTGGCCTCACCACGCAGGGCGTTGATGCCGCCGCCGGCCATGCCCATGTTGCCGAGCAGCACCTGGATGATGGTCATGGCCCTGATGTTCTGGGTGCCGACGGTGTGCTGGGTCCAGCCCATGGCGTAGCAATTGGTCCCGACCCGGTCAGGTTTGCCGGTGGAGCCGAAGAGCTTGTACACCTCTAACAGTTTGTCCTTGGGCGTCCCGGTGATGTCGACCACCTTTTCCACGGTGTAGCGGGCGTAATGCTTCTTCAGGAGCTGGAACACGCAGTTCGGGTCTTCCAGGGTGGGATCCTTCAAGGCTATGCCGTTCTCGTCCATCTGGAAGGACCAGGACTTCTTGTCGTAGTTCCGCTTCTCCGCGTTATACCCTGAGAACAGGCCGTCCATATCCGCCGGTCCCTTGAAGTCCGGGCTCACCAGGAACGAGGCGTTGGTGTAATTGAGAACGTAGTCATTGAAGTAGAGGTTGTTTTCCAGGATGTAGTTGATCATTCCGCCCAGGAAGGCGATATCCGTTCCGGAACGGAGCGGGGCGTAGAGATCCGCCTTGGCGGCGGTCTGCGAAAAGCGTGGGTCAACACAGATCAGCTTCGCGCCCTTTTCCCGGGCACGCATAATCCACTTCATTGAAATGGGATGGTTCGAGGCTGGATTGCCGCCCATGGCCAGAATAACATCGGCGTTTTTCAAGTCAATCCAGTGGTTGGTCATTGCACCGCGTCCGAACGACTCTGCCAGAGCCGCAACAGTTGCAGAGTGTCAGATACGTGCCTGGTGTTCAATGTGCACCAGGCCCCACGACCGGACAAGTTTTTGCATCAGGTAGCATTCCTCGTTGTCCATGGCGGCGCTGCCCACATGGGCGATGGCGTCCGTCCGGTTGACCACGAATTCCTTTTCGACCTCAATCTCCGTGCCGTCGGGTTGTTTCTCCTTGACCTTGGCCTTTTTTGTCGTCATGAAGCTCTTGTCACGGCTGTCTTTGACGAGGCGGGCGATTCTGTCCAGCGCCCAGTCCCATTCCACTTCTTTCCACGCCGTCCCGCCGGGCTCGCGATACATCGGTTTTGTGATGCGCGTGTCGCTGTTCGCCATCTGCATCAGGGAAGCGCCCTTGGCGCAGAGTGTACCTTCACTGATCGGATGATCAGGATCGCCCTCGGTATTGATGACCTTACCGTTCTCCACGTAGACGATTAAGCCGCACCCTACGGAACAGTAAGGGCAGATCGTCGTAGTCTGCTTGGCGTTCTTGATCCTCAATTCCTGGGCATAGGCCTTTGCAGGATCAAGGTTCACGCCGAGCGATGCGAGCAGAGCGGTTCCGCCTGACAGCTTCAAAAAGTTCCGCCTTGATACTGCCATTGAAGCCTCCTCCTTATTGTCAGGATTTGTCTTCCGGGGTTTATTATTGCTCCGGTGATTAATCATGGTGCTCCTTTCTTGTTCATCAAGTGAGGTAAGAAGAGTGAAGCCCGGCTCAAACAAACCGGACCGTATCCCGTATGCAGCCGCGCGTTCCAGCCCCTGCTCCCTTGGCACGAGGAGACTGGCAAGGCGCTCTTGTCATGCACGTTGAGCATAATTCTCGCGCATGACAAGATAGCCAGGGAGCCGCCCCCCGACAGCAAACAGATCAGGACAGCACTCCAACTATCAATGGATTACTATAGGAGAATGAGAGTGAGAAAAAAATCAGGCAATTACTTTTTTTTATGTAAGAAAATTACCCAGATAAGCGTAGGAAAATATCTCAAAAAAAGGCCGGTGGAATGCTGAAAAACCAGTAGGGAATTTGACGAAAAGAACGTGGGCTTTTTCCTTATAATTAAGTAGGCAAAAAACCTACATAAGTACTTGAAAGGTTTTGAAAAGATCCATTACGAACCAAAATAGGCGATCATGTCGGCATGTCAACAATGAAAACAAGAAAAAACTAATACTAACTAAAACAGACAGGAAAAATGAGGGGAGGGGCAGGAATCTGCCACAGATTCTCAAGCGAAATCGTCTTTCCCAGAGGGTACCGGTACATAACGCTGCTTCAGGCCTATCATCAGTACGGCCGAACTATCTTACTCTGCCTGAGACAGGAGAAGATGGACATGGTGGTCATCAAAACGTAGGCATGTCTCGCAACCCGCTGGAAATCTTCGCGCAACAGATAGGCCTTAATCGATGAGAGATTCAGTTTGAGTAAATCAGCCAATCGTACTGTCTGCTTCTCGAAAAGATTCACTGATCGTTTCAGGAGTAACCAGCGGCCCTTTTCGAGAACATTTACTGCCTCTTCCGCCGAATCTGTGGCAAGAGGCTAAATTCGTGGAGCCGCGCAACGTAACTGAAAAGAGCGCTTGACCTGGGAATGGCCTACGACAGTCACCCCGCACAGCCCATCTCTGTAGCGGGGCGACCGAAATCGGAGAGAGGCTGGTGCTACGCCTGGCAGCTGTTTGCGGTAAAGGTCATCTGGTTGAGCCACTGAATCCCTTCCCGAGTGATCAGGGAATACTGGCCTTCCATATTGCTGATTATCACTCCGGAGGCGTGCAAGGCCTTGAGTAGTTGTTTTGTTTCCGACAGACTGATATCCAGCGCGCTGGCAATGGTATCGGTATCCATAACCTGGGGAGAGGTATTGTTGGTCGCATTTTCAGCCAACAGCCTCAAGACCTTGTGCTTTAACGCCTGTAAGCGCATGATAACCTCATTTCTAGTATTTCTCATAGCCGGCCGTCATCGGCATACCGACATTGGCAAACCCGGCGCCACGACGCAGTTTTCGGCAGCATGGCGCCTACTCTCTCAGACAACACCCTGGTCGATCATCGAATCGACGACCTTGACAAAACCGGCGATATTGGCGCCCACCACATAGTTGCCGGGGGCCCCGTACTGCTGGGCAGTTTCCATACACATCTTATGGATATTCTTCATGATACCCTTCAGGCGTTTGTCCACTTCCTCACGCGGCCAGTTCAGCCGCATGCTGTTCTGCGACATCTCGAGCCCCGACACGGAAACCCCGCCGGCATTGGCCGCCTTGCCCGGTCCGTAGAGGATCTTATGATCCAGAAAGATATTCACGCCATCCGGTGTGGTCGGCATATTGGCCCCTTCCGAGACCACGGAGATACCGTTATTGACCAGATTCTGGGCGTCTTTCTCGTTGACCTCATTTTGGGTAGCACTCGGGAAGGCGCAATCGGCCTTATGATTCCACAGCGGATTATAATCAAGCTCCGAATCGACAGGGGTGAAGGTGGCATCGGCATACTGCTCGGCATACTGGTGCACCCGGCCACGCCGAATATTTTTCAGCTTCATGATGAAATCCAGTTTCTCCCGATCAATACCGGCAGGGTCATAGACATAGCCCGACGAATCGGAGAAGGTGACGGGCCTTGCCCCCAGCTCGATCAACTTTTCCAGGGTGTACTGGGCGACATTGCCGGAGCCGGAGACCAGGCAGGTCTTACCTTCCAGGGTTTCATTCCTGGTACCCAGCATCTCGGCGGCAAAGTACGTGTTGCCGTAGCCGGTGGCCTCGGGCCGGATGAGACTGCCGCCCCAGTTCAGGCTCTTGCCGGTCAGAACGCCGGTGAACTCATGGGCCAGTTTCTTGTACATACCAAAGAGATAGCCGATTTCCCTGGCTCCGACGCCGATATCTCCGGCGGGAACGTCGGTGTTGGGACCGATATAGCGGAAGAGCTCGGTCATGAAACTCTGACAGAAGCGCATCACTTCATTATCCGATTTGCCCTTGGGATCGAAGTCCGAGCCGCCCTTACCGCCGCCCATGGGCAGGGAGGTCAGGGCATTCTTGAAGACCTGCTCGAAGGCCAGGAATTTGAGGATGCTCAAATTCACCGAGGGATGGAAGCGCAGTCCGCCCTTATAGGGACCGATAGCACTGCTCATCTGGATGCGAAAACCACGGTTTACCCGGACCTGACCCTGGTCATCGATCCAGGGTACGCGAAAGATAATAACCCGTTCCGGCTCAACTATGCGTGCAAGGATCGCCTCTCGGCGATAGTGGACATTCTTCTCAAGAACAGGCCGTATAGACTCCATAACCTCACTTACCGCCTGATGAAACTCCCGCTCGTGAGGGTCCCTGTCAGTTACAAACTGGATGCTGCTCATAACATTTCTCCTTTGGTGTTCCAGATTCTTAATAACGATCCTTGACGTGGTGTTCAGACACTGCAAATCAGATTTCCGGCGGAATCCCCTGTGCATCCCAGCCTCTCAGGCGGTAATAATCGCTCAGCATGTATTCCATTTCGTCGGCAGAAAGCGCGGCACCGCCGGGCAGGGCCTGTTTGTGCAGACGGGAAGGCAGCCGATCATCTTCGGACTGGAGACCTTCCTGCAGATTGAACCTACGGGTCATCGTGGCGATATGGGCGGCGGTCCCGACCAGGCTCTCTTTTGTAACAGTTTCTCCCGTCACCATGGACAGGATCTTGATCAGCTCGTCCCAGGGATAGAGATCCCGGTAGAAACGACACAGCACCAGGGTATCGAAGATATTCAGGCGATTTTCATAATCGGTAAGCATCTCGGCCTTGCCTTCGATTCTCTCCGGTGGAATGAGCCCTGACAGTTCCGGCTTGTAAAAGGTGGTCCGCAGATGGCAGGCACCCCGCGGCGAGGTGGCGAAGGTCAGACCCATGCCCTTGAGCACCCGTGGGTCGTAGCCCGGCGGTTCCAGGCCCTTGACATGGATGGCCAGATCCTCAACACCCCAGTGGCTGGCAGCGGCCCGGATACCATCGGCCAGGATATCGCCGATGCCTTCGCGAGCGGCAATCTTTGCGAGGAGCTCGGCAATGGCATCGACATCGCCGTAACTGATGTCATAATCAATCCGGCCCAACTCTCGGGCCTCCATGGCCAGGGCACAGATGTTGCCGGCAGTGATGGTGTCCATGCCGAGGCGATCGCAGAGATCGTTGAGATGGGCGACCTCCGCCATATCCTCGACCATGCACAGGCCACCGAAGGAATAGATGGTCTCATACTCGGGACCTTCGATTTTCAGGTCCTTATGACGGCCCTTGCTGATCTTGGCCAGACGACCGCAGGCCATGAAGCACTTGGCACAGGCATGCGGTTTCACCTCATGTTCGGCATGATAGGTCTCGCCGCTGATCTTTTCCCAGTGTTCACAGCTTCCCTGATTCCAGTACTTGGCGGGAAAGGCCCCGGCAGTATTCATCAGGGCCACCATCATCGTGGTGCCCATGGCCCGGTAGGCCTTGACCCCGGGGTGCTGCATATTGGCATGGGAAAAGGCCTTGGCATACTCTGCCACACCGGTCGGATCGGCGTACTGCCGCTTGCGGTCACCCTGAAAGACCACGGCCTTGACCTGCTTGGAACCGAGAACCGCACCTACCCCGGTGCGACCGGCACAACGCCACTTATCGTTGGCGATAAGGGCGAAGCGAACCATTTTCTCACCGGCGGGACCGATGGTAATGGCCCCCGCCTTTCTGAATCCCTCGGTATGATGGCCGAATCTCTTCACAACCTCCTCTTCGGCCGTAATGCTGTCCATGCCCCAAAGGTCTTCGGCAGCATGGAATTCGGCACCGTCCGGATGAACGGAGACCACGGTCGGCCGGTCGGCCCTGCCGACAAAGATGACGGCATCAAATCCCGTTGAATCGATGGATTCCGGCACCTTGCCGCCGGAATAGGACTCGGCATAGAGACCGGTAAGAGGTGATTTGGTGTACACCCCATAGCGGCTGCCACCCCAGAGGGTGCCGCCGCAGAAGGGGCCGGTGGCGACGATGAGATGGTTTTCCGGGGCCAGCGGATCGACACCAGGGGGATTGCGGTCAAGCAGCAGGCGGGTGGCGATACCTTTGCCACCCTGACACTCGGTGAGGAGGGTATCCGACAGTTCTTCGATGAGGAACTGTTTGCGACTCAGATCGACGGTGAGGATACGATTGTAGTAGCCGAACATAGGCTCTTCCTTTTTCATCAGATTGAATGCTGACCGGGCGCCCTATCCTGCCTGGGGCGGCCGTAATATCATCCCTTGGGGTCTGCCGATTGTCCGACAGACACCAAGGGGCGTCAAAACAAGGGAAAACGTGCTGCATGTATTACTTGCCAAGGGCAGCCAGGCCTTCTTCGACGATCGCCATACCCGTTTCCAACTGTTCGTCGGTGATGACCAGCGGCATCAGAAAACGGATGACATTGCCATACGGGCCACAGGCCAGTAGAATGAGATTCCTGCCGAGGCAATATTTAACCAGGGCCTTGGCCTCATCGCCCGCGGGCACTTTTGTCGCCCGATCCCGCACCAACTCCATGGCGATCATCGGCCCGATCCCCCGGACATCGCCGATCAGGGCAAATTTCTCCTGAAAGCGGTTGAGGGTCGCGTGCAGCTTCTCTCCCAGCTTCCTGCCCTTCGCCAGCAGGTTCTCCGTTTCAAAGATATCAAAGACCGCCAGGCCCGCTTCACAGGCCAACGGGTTGCCGGCGTAAGTTCCGCCGATGCCGGAGGGATGCACCGAATCCATGATCTCTTTCTTGCCGACCACGGCGCTCAACGGCATACCGGCGGCAAGACTCTTGGCGGTGGTGGTGATATCGGCCTCGATACCGTAGTGATGCATCGCGAACATCTCGCCGGTCCGGCCCATGCCGCTCTGTATCTCGTCGGCAATAAAAAGGATGCCGTACTTCTCGCAGATCGCCTTCAGCTTGCCGTAGAACTCCCTGGGCGGGGCCATGAAACCGCCTTCGCCCTGCACCGGCTCGACGATAATCGCCGCAGTGTGCTCGGCGGCAACATTGTTGACGAAGAAATTCTCCAGCTGGTCGGCACAGGAAGCGCCGCACTCTGGGTATTTCAAATTATAGGGGCAGCGATAACAGTAGGCATAGGGCATCCGGTAGACCTCCGGGGCGAAGGGTCCCATCCCGAATTTGTAGGGCTTGACCTTCGAAGTCAGGGTCATGGTCATCAGGGTCCGGCCATGGAAGGCATTTTCGAAGGCGATGATAGCCTGCCTCTTGGTGTAGTAACGGGCGATCTTGATGGCATTTTCAACTGCCTCGGCGCCGCTGTTGGCAAACATCACCTTCTTTTCCGAAGTCCCGGGAACGGCATCGCAGAGTTTCTTGGCAAGCTGGACCGGCGACTGATACGGGGTCACCATGAAACAGGTGTGGGTGAATTTTTCCGCCTGATCCCGGATCGCCTTGACGACCTTGGGGTGGGAATGACCGACGTTCATCACCGCAATGCCACCGCCAAAATCAAGATACTCCTGCCCCTCGACATCGACGAGAACGGCGCCCCGGCCATGGGAGATATACCGGTCCGTTCCACTGATATTGCCTTGCGCGATCACCTTGTTGCGTAACTCGTGCAACCCGGCGTTGGTCTGAGATGTTTCCATGTCCTTTCCTTCGTTGAAGAGAATTATGAATTTAAGCCGGCGCTTCCCGCAGGAAGAGAACCGTAATAGCAAGCCTTACCGTCTCCTAGCAAAAGGCGCGCCAGCCCATGGCGTATTCCATTTTACGACAGAAAATCAGCATATTACAAATAAAATTGAGGCAGATGGCTGGATTTTATCGATTCATTTATGAATCTATTTTGTTTATTACACAGAAATACATACTATTACGACGATTCACTTTTGAATCAAAGGATAAAAACAGGCAAACAGGAAGAACGGCAAGGGGCGGCGGCCTGCCTACTCCTGCCCGGATAGAGATGGTCGATCCCCACCATCCGAACGAACCCGCGCCTGCCGGAGTTGGTCAAGACCTTTCTGGTGAGAAGAGAGAGCTGGCCCGGACAGGGGAAGTATCGGGAAGGAGCGGGACTGAGGGTAAAAGAGCGGTCAGTTGATTCATTTCTGTATCGCGAGCAGAGGAATATCATGCCGCCGCAGTTTTCTGACCACAGAAGGCTGGCTGATTCCCAGGAACCGCGCCATCTCCCTGGTGGTTCGGCACTGCCGCCCGGCCTTGAGGAGGATCAGTCTTTCGGCCGCCGCCAGCTGCTGCGACAGGGTCTGGCCCGTCATCTCAGCGGCCCCCTGCGTCTCGGCTGAAAACCCCTGCCCTTCCAACAGGCTGCTGCTGATAAAGGTATCGATCTGATCTTCGTTGCTCATCACCACCGCATTTTCCATGATATTCCTGAGTTCACGGACGTTGCCGGGGAAGGCGTAGCGCATCAGCAGGTGCACAGCCCGGGAACCGATGGTCTTGCTGCAGGAATACCTGCGATTGCAACTCTGCAGGGAAGTCCGCACCAGACCGGCGATATCTTCAGGACGTTCACGCAGTGGCGGGATCTCCAGCGTGAAGCTCTTCAGCCGGTAATAAAGATCCTCGCGGAACTCCCTGGCCTGAACCAGGACCGGCAGGTTGCGATTGGTGGCGGCGATGGTCGAGCAGTCGACCTGAATAGACTGCGTCCCCCCGACGCGGCGGATATTCCGGTCATCGAGGTACTTGAGCAGCTTGGCCTGCAGGGCCAGAGGCATATCACCGATCTCATCGAGAAACAAGGTCCCGCCCTGGGCCAGTTCAAACAGGCCGACCTTGCCCTTGTCGCTGGCGCCTGTGAAGGCCCCCTTCTCATAACCGAAGAGTTCCGCCTCCAGCAGGTTTTCCGGCAGGGCCGCGCAGTTGATTTCGACAAAGGGGTTTTCATGGCGGGGACTGCTCTGATGGATGAGCTTGGCCAGCAGGCCCTTGCCGACCCCCGATTCGCCAAGGATAAGGATATTCGAGGCGCCGATATGGGCAAGCTTCAGGGCGGTCTGCAGGACATGGCGCATCTTGTTGCTCTCGGCGACGATCTCGTTGCGCTTGAGCTCCATCAGGGTCAGTTCGGAAAGTTCATCTTTGTATTTCTCGCCGATCTTGCGGCTCTGTTCGAACTGTTCCCGCAGGATATTCAGTTCGGTCATGTCCCGTTCATTGACCACGATCATGGCGATTTTGCCGTTGCCGTCGATCGAGGGGGTGCCGGTGGCCAGGAGATATCGGTCGGTCTTGGCAACATGTTGCATGACGGTTTGCTGGCGGCCGCTCGCCATGACCTTCGAGGTGACGGACTGGTCGAAGACCTGATGATCCACCAGATCCTTGATGTTTTTGCCGATCACATCCTTCTTGCGGATACCGTTCAGACGCTCCGAGGCCTTGTTGATGCTGATCACCGTGCCCTGCCCATCACAGACCCAGATGCCGTCCGACGAGGCATTGAAGATGGTCTCAAGCTGGCGGTTGAGGGTCTTGTAGGAATCGAGCTTCTTGGCCGAGTCCTCGAAACTGCTCAGTTCCTGGAAGCTGCAGATGGCGCCGATTGTGCGGCCCTGACGGATGATCGGCGCCACGTTGAGAATCAGCTTGGCCCTCTTGCCGAGGATCTGATGACCGGGGATGTCCTTGCCGGTTGCGAGGCACTGGTGCGCCGACTTGCCGATAAGCGGCAGGATGGCCGCGATATCCTCACCGATATGCTGCCGCACATCGATGCGGAGGATGGCTGGAGACTGCTCGTTAACGTGCCTGATCAGGCCCCGGACATCGGTGACGATGATACCGTAGCTCGCCGACTGAAAAATATCGTAATACTCTATCTCGTCATGCATCAGCGCCAGCCATCGATATTGGTGGGGGTATAGATCAGGGCAAAACAGTAAGAGATAACGCTTGACTGCTCTCCCGGAAGAGCCCTTCGGGACATCTTGCCGGGAGTTGGCAGCCTTGAAGAGATGACCTTTCTCACATAAAACGCTGCGTTATGACGTGCAACGTATGGAAAAGGGTCTTCTTCAGAGGATTGAGTGGAGTCGTATGGAACGCCTCAATGGTGATGGTGGTGATGATGATGGTGGTCATGGCCGGCATCCTCTTTCCTGCCGCCCGCCTCCTTGAGGGCCTTCTCGAGGTAGTCGTTGACCCTGGCCATCTCCTGAACCGCCGCGCCGATATAGCCGGCCACCGGGTCATGCCCCTCGTCCACCAGGGCCTCTTGCCATTTGCCGTATTCCATGGCATGTTCTTTGTTATGATCGATCCAGTGCTGCAGCAGTATCTTTATTTTTTCGTTATTTCCCACTCTCGTCCTCCAAACAAGTTTGTTCACGGGCAGGATGGCTATTCCCACCCGTCTCTCCCTCAGACAACGGCCAGGAAGACCTTGCCCGCCAGAAAATCCATTCGCCGGATGACTGCACCGGTAAACTCTTTTGAGCCCTCAAAAAGGGTGGTGACGGCAATCCCTTTTTCGAGGATGTCGATACTCGTCACATTCTCGAGCATCACCTCTTCAATTCCATCTTTTTCAGTCACCACGCGCATCTGACACATATATCGACCCCTTCTGCTGCAACTGGACTGCCCCCTCGGGGCAACAGAAAATACGATCTAACACCCCACAAGACAGTTATAAGTACCATCACGAAATTCGTTCTTAAAGAACAAGAAATGAATTTCTAAGGTACTAATCTATTTTCGGTCGCGGGTAGAGGCCTGAGCGCTCGACAATCTCCGGCACCTTTTCCTCCCACTCGATGGCCATCACATGAAAGCCGCTGACCCCCTTGACTTCCTTCAGGCGCTGGATGGTCTCCACCGCAATGGTGATGCCTTCCGCCGCCTGTTTGTCCTTTTCCACGCCCGACATCCGCTTGATCAGTTCATCGGGCACATCCATGCCCGGCACCGATTTTTTCAGGTACTTGGCCATACCGACGGAACGCATCGGGGTGATGCCGGCCAGGATATAAACCTTCTCATCCAGCCCCCGGTCGCGTACGCCCTGCATCCACAGTTCGAACTTCTCGATATTGTAAATACACTGAGTCTGGATGAACTCGGCGCCGGCGGCGATCTTCTTGGCCAGCCGCGGCACCCGGATCTTGAAGGGATCAGCGAAAGGATTGGCTGCGGCCCCGACAAACATTTTCGGCGGTACCTTGATCTCATCGCCGCTCAGAAATTTGCCCTCGTCGCACATCCGCCGCACCGTCTGCACCAACTGCATCGAATCGAGATCGAAGACGTTCTGGGCCTGCGGATTGTCGCCGAAACTCTGGTGATCCCCGGACAGGCAGAGGATGTTATTGATGCCAAAGGAGGCGGCACCGAGGATATCGCTCTGCAGGGCGATACGGTTACGGTCCCTGACCACCATCTGCAGCACCGGATCGAGCCCCTGCAGTTTCAGGTGGACGCAGGCGGCCAGGCTGCAGAGCCTGGTCACCGAGGTCTGGTTGTCGGTGACGTTGATCACATCGACGTGGTCCTTGATCAGATGGCCTTTCTTTATAATTCCTTCCGGAGCGCTTGATCGTGGTGGGCCGCATTCACTGGTGACGGCCAACTGGCCACTCTTCAATATCTTTTCCAGTCTGCTGTTTGTTCTTATCTCCACGATTAAAAGCCCTCCAGTTTAAATGATCGGGGTCCACCGGCTCGATCTTTCGACCAGTCTTTCAGAGGGGGGAGCTTCTCATAATCATCAAGCCTGCCGAGGGCCTCCAGGCGGTCGACAATGAGCTGCCAGGCACAGTCGATATCCTTTGAGATCTCGCACTTGCCGTTCGAGGAACCGCCGCAGGGGCCGTTTGACAGCCGTTTACAGCAGCGGCTCACCGGGCAGACACCGCCGGTGATCCCCAGGACGCAGTCGCCGCAGGCCTGGCATTTCTCAGTAAAATGCCCGGGAGCGATGACATCCCCCAGAAACGTGGTGTTCAGGGCCGGATAGACTGGTGTGACAGGATATTTGGTGGCAACGAACTGGACCCCGATTCCGCAGGCAAGACTGAGCACCGCCTCGGACTTTGCCAGCAGATCACGGGCAGATTCGAAAAATTCGTGCTCGCACTGCCGCTCGATGCCGCTGTCGACAATCTCGATATCGACCCCTTCCTGGCTGGCCTTCATTCTCAGCAACGAGGCAAGAATCCCGGCTTCCTTGTTCCCTCCCTGGTGACACACAGCGACACAGGTATTGCAACCGAAGACCGTCAGCCGGTCGTGCCTCTTGACCATCTCCCAGATCTCTTCCAACGGTTTCTGTTCTCCAACTATCATAGCGTCTTAACTCCTTGTTCGTTAGACACGCAGGATCGCCAGCAGTCCCATGAGTGGCGCTGCTTATTCGTCATGGTTCTTCGCTTCTTTCTTCTTCTGCAGAGCCAACCGGATGGGCGAAGGGCCCAATTTATTTATTTTTTCGGTGAATTCAGTGCAGATTTCCGCCCATCGCGGGCCCTGCGCCGCCGAAAGATTGTAGAAGTGAAGTCTTTCCGGATCAATGCCGACCGTGACCAGCAGGCTTTGCAACCGTTTCACCCTTTTTGCCGCATTAGTATTTCCTTCCAGGAAATGGCATTGATTTTCCATTCAGCCGGCGGCAAAGACCCCGTCGATGCCGCGCTCAAAGGCCCGCAGGACATAGATGTGATCCAGCTTGCCGGTGCAGGGCAGCCGCACCACCTTAACGTTGGTCGAGTAGGAAAGTCGCATCACCCCGGCCAGGTCGGCAGCGGCGAAAGCGCAGTAATGACAGGCAAAGGCGACGATATTCGCCTCCCAGTCCGCGGGGATTTCGTGAGGCCTTTCCGGGCTCCGTCGCTCCTCGATCTTTTCTCCATCAGGTGTCATTTTTCTTTTTCCTTGCTCTTTTCGTTAGTTGATTTCGGTCACCGAATCAATCATCGCCAGAATCTGATCATCGCGGAAGCAGTTGACCTGGAAGGCCTTGGCCGGGCATATCCCAGCGCAGATGCCGCAGCCGGCGCACTTCACCTCGTTATGACTGACCCGGCCATCCTCGTCGATGAAGGGGGAACCGAAGGGACAGGCCCTGAAACAGGCCAGACAGGACATGCAGATATCCCGGTTGTGCTTGGCAATGATACCGGAGACCGTCAGGCTGTCGCGGGACAGCAGGGTCCCTGCCCGGCCGGCAGCTGCAAGCGCCTGGCTGATGGTCTCCTCCAGGTTTTTCGGGGCATGGGCCAGTCCGGCGAGGAACAGGCCCTCGCTGGCGAAATCGACCGGCCTAAGCTTGACGTGCGCCTCCATGAAGTAGCCGTCGCTGTTCCGGGTCAGCTTGTAGGTCTGGGCGAGATCCTGGGCGTCTTCCTGGGGTCGCAGGCCGTTTGAGAGGATGAGATAATCCGCCTCGATCTCCATCTCCCCACCCAGGACCTTGCCGTCGATCCGCACCTTGAAGCCGTTGCCGTCCGGGATGACCTCCGGTTTCCTCTCCGGGACATAGAGGAAGAACAGGACACCGAGATCGCGGGCCCGCTTGTAGTAGTCTTCCTTCAGTCCGTAGCTGCGGAGATCGCGGTAGAGCACCACGACCTGGGCATCCGGCTGCCGCTCCTTGATGGCGATGCTGTTTTTCAAGGCATCCTGACAGCAGATCCTTGAACAGTAATTGGCAGGCTCTTCACGCGAGCCGACGCACTGGATCATCACGAAGCGGTCGCTGTTCTTCGGGGCATTGGCCGCCAGCCACGATTCAAGCTCGCGCTGGGTCATGATCTGCGCCGAGCTGCCGTAGCCGTACTCGACCGGTACATACTCGGCGCCGCCGCTGGTGACGACGACGGCCCCGTGATCAAACGCGGCGGCATCGGCCAGGGTGGTCTTGAAGTTGCCGACGAAGCCTTCGGTATTGGCAACAGTGGTTCCCAGATGGACGGTTATGCGCTCGTCCTGCTCGACCCGTTTTTTGACATCGACAAGAAAGACCTGGACATCGTCTCCCTCCAGGTTATGCCGGACCTTGTTCAAAAGTCCGCCCAGGGCCGCTTCCCGCTCCACCAGATGCACGCCATACCCCTGTTCGGACAGTGAGAGCGAGGCGGTCATGCCGGCGATTCCGCCGCCGATAACCAGCGCCGAGTGGGTGACCCCAACGGAGTTGGAGGTAACGGGATCAAGCAGGCGGGTCTTGGCCACGTTCATGTTGACGATCTCGATGGCCTTTGTAGTCGCCTTCTCTTTGTCCGCCATGTGACACCAGGAACACTGTTCCCTGATATCGGCCAGTTCGAAGAGAAAGCGGTTGAGACCAACCTCCCGGATGGTGTCCTGGAACAGCGGGGCATGGGTGCGCGGGGTGCAGGAGGCGACCACTACCCGGTTCAGACCTTTTTCCTTGATCAGGTCGCGGATCTTCTGCTGGCCGTCAGGGGCGCAGGCATAGATGATGGTCTCGGTATGGGTGACGCCGGGCTCGCCCGCCGCCGCCTCGGCCACCCGCTTGACATCAACGGTACCGGCGATATTGATGCCGCAATGGCAGACGAAAACGCCGATTTTCGGCACTTCGCCGGTGATATCCCTCTCGTCGGGCAACACTACCTCTTCGATCTCACTGCCGCGGCTCTCCCCGAGCAGGGCCATGGCCTTGGCGGCCGAGCCGCTGCCCTGGATGACGGTTTCCGGGATGTCCTTTGGGCCCTGATAGGTGCCGGCCACATAGACACCGGGGCGGCTGGTGGCGACCGGCGACAGTTTCGAGGTCCGGGCGAAACCATAGGCATCGGTGTCGATGCCGAAAATTTCGGCGAACTCGGCGGCATCGGCCCGCGGCTCGAACCCGATAGAGAGGATGACCATGTCATACTCTTCACGGATGAGCCTGCCCTCTTCATCAACCGAGTGAATCAGCAGATTTTTAGTCTCCGGATCCTCGACGACCTCTGAGATCATCGCCCGGACGTACTTGACCCCGCTGCTGTATTTGGCCTTGTCGATATACTTGTCAAAGTCCTTGCCGAAGGCCCGCAGCTCCATATAGTAGACGGTCGCAGAGACCTCCGGATCGTGCTCCTTGGCGATAATCGACTGTTTGGCGGCATACATGCAGCATACCGATGAACACCAGGGATTGGCGTTATGGGCGTTGCGGGAGCCGACGCACTGCACCCAGGCCAGGCGTTTGGGGTGGCCGCCGTCGGACGGCCTTTCCACCGTGCCGCTGGAGGGGCCGGAGGCCGAGAGGAGCCGCTCGAACTGCAAGGAGGTGACGACATTTTTATGCCGACCGTAGCCCAGTTCATGCCGGATATTCGGGTCATAGGTCCTGGCGCCGGGGGTAAGGATGATCGAACCGACCTGCAGATCGTATTCCTTGTCGGTATCGTCAAAGTTGATGGCGTTGGCGTCGCAGACCTTTTCGCACTTGCGGCAGACCCCCTTGGTGAGGAAGAGGCAGTGGTCGCGGTCGATGGCCCGGGTGTTCGGTACGGCCTGGGGAAAAAGGGCATAGATGGCCTTGCGCTTATCGAGCCCCTGGTTGAAGATATTGGCAACCCTGCTCGGACATTCGCCTTCGCAGGCGGCGCAGCCGGTGCAGCGATCGGCATCGACGTATCTGGCCTTTTCGACCACCGTCACCGTGAAGTTTCCCTCCTGGCCGGTGACCTTTTTGACCTTGGCCAGGGTATGCATCTTGATATTTGGGTGACGGCTGCTCTCGACCATACGCGGCGAGATCATGCACATGGCACAGTCGCCGGTGGGAAAGGTCTTGTCCAGTCTGGACATCGTCCCGCCGATGGAAGGTTCATCGTTGAGCAGATGAACCATGAAGCCGCTTCCCGCCAGATCAAGGGCTGCCTGCATGCCGCCGATTCCTGCGCCTGCTACCAGCACTGATCCAATCCTGTCCTTTTTTTCCTGTCCCCGGCTCATCTCAGTCAAAACAAAACCCTCCTTCAGATCAGCCCCGACACCTTCGTAACTGTGGTCATTGTGTATTCACACGCGAATATGCAGAGGAGTGATAAGAATACTACGGTGAGAAAATACATCGGTAAACGCCCTTCGGCTCACAATCATTATCATAGATAATCATTCTTATGACAATCTCTTTTTAGCATTCACCGGCACAAATATGATGTTTATCAGCCAATCATAAGTATTTACTGACAAAATCCTGAAACAGATGCTGTACCGGAGACGCCGTACAGGTCCAATATTTTACCAGGCATGAGCACCGGAAGGCATCGAATGCCCTGGTCGGTGACATGCCGTATGCCGTTCAACCGGCTGCGATGCCAAAACCATGACGGAGAGCCAGCCGCTCGAACATCCGGGCCATCCCCGTCCCCAGCATGAATATCGTCCCGACATCCAGATTGTCGCCGACCGTTGTGTCAAAAAAGAGATTGAGGGTAGAGGCAATCCCTTCGGACTCCCGCCAGTAGCAGATCATTACAGGCACCTTCGGCAGCGGGTGCAGCACCACCGAGATGTCGGAAGCGAACTGTTCAGCCACCCGCTGACCGCCAAACAGTTGAACGATATCATCGAAGAGTTCGGGCCAGGCGTCCGCCACCTGTTTCATCGCCTCTTCACACCGTTTCTGGAAGAGCGGATACTGCTCCCGCCCCCCCGGGATCTCCCTGAATGACAGCCAGTTTCCTGAAACCGGTCCTTCCTTGCAGCGCAGGAGATAGGTGAGAAACGGCACGATCAGCCAGTGGTTGATGTGGATATCGGAAAAAAAATCTCCCTCCCGGTCAACACTGAAATCCTTGCCCAGAACCCTGCAGGTCATCCGATCGTCGCAGAGCCGCCCGCCTGCCCGCTTGACGACCTCGGCCGGGTCGAGTTGGCTGAGTTGTTCGAGCAGAGCGGCAGGCAGATCCCGCCCGTCCTCCGCCGCCGGTCGCCCCGCCGTATAACGGCGGAGGATCGCAGGATCAATTTTCGGACAGGCAGCCAGGTCTTTGCCGCCCATAAAGACCGCACCGGCAAAGGCCAGACAGGTTTTCTCCCCGCACTTGCGGCAGTTGCTCCTGTCCAGCAGGGCGTAGACTTCCATGGCGTTGGCAAAACCCGGCATATTTTCCCTCAGCGGCTCTGTCCTCGTGGCCCGTTATGATTCTCCCGCCATTCCCGGCAGTTAAATTGACAGATGGTGATTGGGACAGTACTGGAATGAACCCTTTCGGTGTAATTTAATTTGACGGAATCTCATTTGATCTATAAGACGTATATAATACCATATTGAATGATTTACCGCAGCACTTACCGGACATCAATCATATCAAGGAGACTCACATGAAAGCCAAGATCACCAAACAGTGCATGGGCGACAGAAACTGCAACAAACTCTGCCCCGAGGTCTTCGAATTCGACGAGGACCAACTCCTTTCAATCGTCAAGTTCGAGGTCATCCCGGCCCATCTCGAAGCCGTCGTCCGGCAGGCCGCCCGTGAATGCGGGGCCGAGGCGATCATCATCGAAGAATAGGGAGAATAAGGGGGATTCCGATGCGCTTTCGCGAGAGCATGACGGCAAAAAACCTGCTCATTTCCTTTTCGGCAGAGGCCCAGGCCCGCACCCGCTACAATTTTTTCGCCGGCAGGGCCAGGGAAGAGGGCTTTATCCAGATCGCCCGGACCTTCGATGAGATTGCCGAACAGGAATTTGAGCATGCCCTGCGCTTCTTCAAGTGCTTTAACGGCGGGGAACTGGAGATCACCTGGCCGTTTCCCGCCGGCGTCCTGGAGGATACCCAGGCAAACCTGCTCTCCTCGGCGGAACTCGAACTCTACGTCCACAGCACCATGTACAAAGGTTTCGCCGAGGTCGCCCGCGGGGAAGGCTTCGAACGGGCAGCTGAGATCCTTGACGCCATCAGCGTAGCCGAGAGGCACCACGAGGAGATATTCCGGGAACTCGCCGACAATATGTCCTCAGGCCGGATCTTTGCGCGTAGCGAGGAAAGTATCTGGAAGTGCCTCGGCTGCGGCTATCTGTATACCGGCGCCAAGGCCCCGGACAAGTGTCCGGCCTGTGTAAAACCGCAGGGTTATTTCGCGCTGCTGCTGAAGAACTGGTAATCGCAGCCGCTCCTCACCTCCACTCTCTCACCCCCGACAGCCGGCGTTCCCGGTTGTCGGGATCAGCCCTCTTCCAGTTTCTTCAGGGCGGCCTGCAGCGCCCGGCTGTGGACATTGCCGGCGAAATGCACCGGGCTCTTGGCATAGATCGGGTCCCAGCCTGCCGGGTCGGCGGAACAGAAGAACTGGGTGTCGAGGCCGATTTTCCTGACTGCATCCGCAACCGGCACGCCGATCATCCTTTTTGCCGCATCCCAGGTCGCCCCGCAGGGCGCCCCCCGCAACACCGTCAGCTCTGAGATCCTGCCGTCTTTGACCGCAACCGCAAACTCGGGAGCGCCGAATCGCTCACCATAGAGACCGAGACAATCCTGCCTCGGCAGCCCGCATCAGGTCGGGGGTATCATGACCCGTTCGCCGCTCCGTTTCTTTCCCGAAGAGACGACTGGAATTCCCCGTTCCACACACATCTGGACAAGATCGTGGGAAAGGTCCTGATGCCTGAGAAAATCGAGCACCAGATCGGCGTCGATCGTCTCCGGCAGGTAGATCCGAGCATCGTCGAGGACCGGCGGAAGTGGCTCATCAATCGAGATGACCTCCAGGGCGATGATATCGGCCCCGTATTCCCTGACCCCGGCGATCTTGCGCTCGCCGCTGCCGTTCTGCTGAAAGACGGCCACCTTCTGGAGGGAGCCGGTGCGCTCGCTGCCTGTAGTAATCATTATTCTGTCCCTTGTTGCATAGACTATTCAGATATCCAAGCGGACCCAGCGGGTGCAGAACCGATGGGCGGCCTCAAGGAGTTTTTTCCGGTTCTGACCCTCGTGGACCAGGGCATGAAATTCTCCCGCCAGATCGCGGTACAGGGCCAAGCCGGCAGCCAGGTATTCGGTTTCCCCACGCAAGGTAACGCCGAGAGGACCCTTGAGCGGGGTAATTTCAAGCTCATCGTCCTGAAACTGAAAATAGGCCATCTGGGCCATGGCCTGAAATTCATGCTTGGCATGGGCAGCTGCCTTGACGGTCAGAGTCTTGATATATCCCGGTTCGGTAATGGCGATCTCCGGGATGATGATCAGGCTGGCACAGTCGGCGATGGTGTGCCCGGCAAAATCGAGGATGATGGTATCGGTATCCACAACTGTATTCCCACGCTTTGATGCAGAACAAAAAGGGGAATCAGGTCCGAACGGAACCTGATTCCCCGGCGTCGAGCCTTTCTCCGAAACCCGGAGAAAGCAAACTTCTACTTTTCTATCCGCACGGCGCAGACCTTGGCCTCCATGATCTTGCAGACCGGATCGAGGGCATCGCTCGTCAGCCTGTTTGCGCCTGCCTCCTGGTAATGGAAGGGGATGAAGACGACCTTCGGCGGCACGATATCCGACACCCGGGCCTTGACCCGGATAGTGCCTCGGCGTGAAGTCACAGTCAACATCTCTTTATCCTTCACCCCGAGATCCTTGGCGTCGGCCGGATTGACCTCGACAAAGGAATCCGGGGCCACTGCATTGATGCCGGGTGACCGCCTGGTCATGGTGCCGGTATGATAGTGGAACAACTCCCTCCCGGTGGTCAGGACAAAGGGGTATTCCGCATCCGGCAGCTCATGCGAGATCACATAGGGCACCTTGGTAAACAGCGCCTTGCCTGTCTCGTTGCGCGGGAAGGCCTTTTCGAAGAGATACGGCGTGCCGGGATGATCCTTGGTCGGACAGGGCCACTGCAGGCTTTCCTGCTCGAGACGGGCATAGTCCATGCCGGCGATACCCAGCCAGAGAGAGGCCACCTCGTTGAAGACCTCTTCCGGCTGAACCTCTGCCGTCGCATCGCCACCAGTCAGGCGTTGATAAATCTCATGAATGATGGCCAGATCGCCTCTTGCCTCACCCGGTGAGGTAACTGCCGGCCTGACCCGCTGCACCCGCCTCTCTGAACAGGTGAAGGTGCCGCTTTTCTCGGCAAAGGAGGCGCTCGGCAGAACCACATCGGCAAGCTCCGCAGTCTCGGTCAGAAAGATATCCTGGACTACCAGAAACTCAAGGCTCTGAAAACCCTTGATCGCATGGTTGGTATTGGGATCGGACACGGCCGGATTTTCACCGAAGATATACATTCCCTTCATGCTGCCGGCGAGCATCGCCGCCGTCATCTCGGAAGCCGGCAGACCCGGCTTGTCGGAGAGTTCTGCGCCCCAGGCCGCGGCAAACTTCTGCCGGATCTCGGGGTTCTCCACTTTCTGATAACCGGGGAAGACATCAGGCAGACAGCCCATGTCGCAGGCCCCCTGGACGTTATTCTGACCCCTCAGCGGGTTGACGCCTGCGGCATCCTTGCCGAGATTGCCGGTGAGCATGGCCAGGTTGCCGACGGCATGGACGTTGTTGGTGCCCATGGTATGCTGGGTGATGCCCATGGCATAGTAAATCCCGGCATTGCCGGCCGAGGCAAAGATCCTGGCTGCCTTGCGGATATCCTCCGCCGGTACGCCGGTAATTTTCTCACCGAAATCGGGAGTGAATTCCTTCAATGATTCGGTAAATTCGGCAAACCCTTCGGTCCGCTCGGCGATAAAGGCTTTGTCCTCAAGCCCTTCGGCCAGGATGACATGCATCATCGCATTCAGCAGCACCGAATCTGTCCCCGGCCGGTGTCGCAGCCACAGGGTGGCGAATTTGACCAGAGGGATCTTGCGCGGGTCGGCAACAATCAGCTGAGCCCCGGCGGCCACCGCCTCCTTCATCCTGAGACCGATGATAGGGTGATTTTCAGTGGTATTGGAACCGATGACGAAGAGCGCCTTATTGCGGGCAATCCCCTCGACGGAATTGGTCATTGCACCAGAACCGAATTTGGCGGCCAGACCGGCCACCGTTGCACTGTGTCAGTATCTGGCGCAGTGATCGACATTGTTGGTGCCGAGCCCCACCCGCATCAGCTTCTGGAAGAGGTAGTTTTCCTCGTTGGTGCAGCGGGCCGAGGCAAGTCCGCCCAGGGCATTGGCCCCATGCTTGTCCTTGATGGCTGTCATCTTTGATACAACAAGACCCAGGGCCTCGTCCCAGCTGGCAGGTTCAAGCTTCCCGCCTTTTTCCCGTCTGATCAGCGGAGTGGTCAAGCGGTCCTTGCTGCCTATGAACTCGTAGCCGAACCGACCTTTTACGCACAGCCAGCCGCGATTGTGGTTGTCGGACCTTGAAGAGACCCGAACAACCTTGTCGGCATGGGTGTGCAGGGTGATATTGCAGCCGCAGCCGCAGTAGGTGCAGGTCGACTCGGTGGCCTCCAAATTTTCCAGGCGGGGATGACCGGCCCACATCTTGGCCGACAGGGCCCCGGTCGGGCAGACGGAAATACATTGACCGCAGAACTCGCAATTGAGATCATTCTTGAAAGGCGGGCAGATATCCGATTCGAAGCCGCGGTTGGCATAGCCGATGGCCCCGACCCCCATTACCTCGTCGCAGACCCGGACACAGAGACCGCAGAGGACGCATTTGTCCTGCTCCCGCATGACAAAGGGATTTTTGTCGACCCGGTTGTGCTTGCGCACGGCACCCTGGAAACGATTCTCCCTGATGGCGTACTTATAGGCCAGGTCCTGCAGGGTGCAGTCCCCCGCCTGGATACAGACCATGCAGTCATTGGGGTGATCCGAGAGCAGCAGTTCGACCGTGGTCTTGCGCAGGCGTTCGAGCCTGGGATTCGTGGTCGTCACCACCATGCCTTCGGTGGCCGGGGTGGTACAGGAGGTAACCGGCCTCGGCAGACCGGCAATTTCGACAATGCAGAGCCGGCAGGCCCCATGGGGTTTCATGCGCGGATCATGGCAGAGGGTCGGGACATCAATATTGGCCAGACGGATGGCTTCCAGGACGGTAGCCCCCTCCGGCGTCTCAATCTTCTTTTCATCTATCGTCAGGCTTATCATAGTCTAATCCTTTATCACCGCGTTGAATTTACAGACATCAAAGCATGATCCGCATTGGATACAGGTCGCGTTGTCGATGACATGCGGCTGTTTCTTCTCTCCCGTGATCGCATTGACCCCACAGGCCTTGGCGCACATGCCGCATCCGACGCACTGGTCTGCACGAATGAAAAAGGTCAGCAGCTTGTTGCAGACCTTGGACGGACATTTCTTCTGGTTGATATGGGCCTCGTACTCGTGCCGGAAGTACTTGATGGTGCTGATTACGGGATTCGGGGCCGACATGCCGAGCCCGCAGAGACTCGAATCCCGGACATCCTCCGCCAGATCCTGGAGCAGTTCGATATCCCCCTTCTTGCCCTTACCCTCGGTGATCCGGGTGAGGATCTCGAGCAAACGCTTGGTGCCGATCCGGCAGGGTACGCACTTGCCGCAGGACTCGTCCTGGGTGAACTGGAGGAAGAATTTGGCGATGTTGACCATGCAGTCGGTCTCGTCGAGGACCACCATACCGCCGGAGCCCATCATCGATCCAACCGATTTCAAGCCTTCGTAGTCGACAGGCAGATCGATAAACTGCTGCGGAATGCAGCCGCCGGACGGACCGCCGGTCTGTACCGCTTTGAACAGCTTGTCTCCTTCGATGCCGCCGCCGACCTTGAAGATGATGTCTTTCAGCGGCATGCCCATCGGGATCTCGATGAGTCCGGTATTCCTGATCTTTCCGGTGAGGGCGATGACCTTGGTGCCCTTGCTCTTTTCCGAACCGATCGAAGCGAACCACTCGGCTCCCTTATTGATAATGGGCGGGATATTGGCGAGGGTCTCGACGTTGTTGATGATCGTCGGTTTGCCCCACAGTCCCTTGTTGGCCGGAAACGGCGGCTTGGCCCGCGGCATGCCGCGCTCGCCCTCAATCGAGGCGATAAGCGCCGTCTCCTCGCCGCAGACGAAGGCCCCGGCCCCGAGTTTGATCTTGACATCGAAATCGAAGCTGCCGCCGAAGAGTTTCTTGCCGAGATAGCCCTTCTCACGGGCAGCGGCGATGGCGATGCGCAGGCGGTCGACGGCCAGTGGATATTCCGCCCTGATATAGACATAGCCACGGCTTGCGCCGATGGCGTAGGCGGTGATGATCATGCCTTCGATCACCGCATGGGGATTACCCTCGACAACCGAGCGATCCATAAAGGCGCCCGGATCCCCTTCGTCGGCATTGCAGATGACATAGCGCTGGTCCGCCTCGTTGGCGGCGCAGAGACTCCACTTCAAGCCGGTCGGGAAGCCGCCGCCGCCGCGGCCGCGCAGGCCGGAGTTCTTGACGGTGTCTATCACCTCTTCGGGAGACATTTTGGTCAGGGCCTTTTCCGCTGCGGTGTAGCCGCCGACACTCAGATAATCTGCAATCGACTCCGGATTGATCTTGCCCAGATCCGCCAGAACGATCTTGGTCTGGTTGTCATGGAAGACATGATAGTCGTCTCCCACCAGCCATTCGGTCACCGGCTTTCGGCCTATGACATGATCCTGAACCAGTCTTTTCACCATCTCCGGCTGAATATACTGATAGGTCGCAACCTCGCCGCCGACACTGACATCGACCAGGACATCCCGGGCACAGAATCCGCGGCAGCCCACCTTGTGGAGCCTGCAGCGCTCTTCAATTTTGGCATTTTTTACTCCGGCGGCCTCAAACTCCTCCTTGAAGGCCGTCATCACCATTTCCGCACCGGCTGCGATGCCACCGGTGCCCATGCACACATTGACAATTATTTCGCTGTTCACGGTCTTATTCCTTATAGGTTTTAAGGGTCTTGGAGATCTTCTCCGGGTTCATCTTGCCATACACCTTATTATTGACCAGGACGACGGGGGCGATACTGCATGCCCCGACGCAGTTGACATTTTCCAGGGTAAACATCATATCCTTGGTGGTAGCGGCACCTCCCGAGAGTTTCAGATCGTCTTGCAACCGCGAGATAATTCGGGAGGCCCCCTTGACATGGCAGACCGTACCGGAGCAGACGGTAATGATGTTCTTCCCGCGCGGCTTCAGATGAAACTGGGAATAAAAGGTGATGACGCCGTAGAAATTCGATGCCGGAATATTGGTCCTGGCGGAGAACCAATGTACCGTTTCCTCCTGGACATAGCCAAATTCATTCTGGATCTCCTGGAGCACGGTGATAATATTGTCCCCCTGCGCAATTGTCTTCTGATAAATTCCTTCCAGTACTGCTTCCATCTGATTTTCCATTTCCACATACTCCAGCTGAATGAATATTCACGAACCCGTTTCACTTCATGAAGAAAATCAAAGCAACGTATCTTTTGACTGCAGACGTCCCCGCACCTCGGGCGGCAATCCCCGTCCCCCGGGCAAATGCCATTCTGCGCAGAGAGAGAAGAGGCATGCCCTCCTTACTCCTCCGTCCACTCGGGCCGTTTGACCTGCTGCAGCCCGGTCATCCCATCGTTATTCCAGACCGCCGGCACCCCCTGATAAGGGCATCGGTCGATCGACAAATCATTAAAACAGATAGAAACAATAAGAAATTTATACATTCTGCCGGGTTTCCCCGCGTGTCATGCATAATTTTGAGAGATACGTGCAAGTATCGTGTCGCCTACCCGACATAGTGTAACATACATTGAGAAATGACCACAGGAAAAGAGCCAAAGATCGGCCCGTTCAGACCATGATCAAACGAACTGTATCGCGTTCTTTTTGAAAGGTCGAGAAAGAAAACCGGAAACAACGGAAAATTGTGCGACAGGCTGGACAAACCGGCCTGGCGACCGGCCCGGAATCTCTCTATTCCAGCGCGCAAACCGGCTAACAGTCTGGGCTGTATGCCTTTTTTAAAAAGATTGCGGCAAGAGAGTTTGACTACGTCTTTACTATTGTATTACCGACCTTCTCTATGTAGACTGAGAGAGGTTGATCGCGGAACATTCTTATCTCTCACACTAAAGGTAAATGCCATGAAATTTACCCTGGGTAAGAATCCGGCCAAGCTCTCGCCGATAAATGAACAAGGGTTGAAGGACCTGAGTGCCTTCCGGAGAGTCGCGGTCGATTGCGTTCAATGCAGTAAAAAGTCTTGCCGCTCGGAGGGGTATCTCCCGGACAAGTCGCGATACACCCGTTTTGCTCTTGAGGATTGAAAACTTGACAGTCCAGGACCGATGCGATCAGCAAAACGGAACTGCCTCGGCAAAACCACAAGCCCCTTTGGCCGCAGTCGGCCTTCTCAGAGATTTCATTGCATCGCCGCAATGCACCCCATGGCCTGATTGATCGAATCCAAGTTCCGATAACCATTAACTTGACTGAGGGTATAGGGATTTTAATATGAATTTTACTCTTCTTCTGACGATAGCGGTCTCTGTCTGTCTCATCGGTATTCTCCTGCGCTTCTACATCTGGTTTGCCCAGGGGATTCATCCACCCGCAGAGACGATCTCTTTCCCCCAACGGCTTGCCGTCGCCGGGCGGACTCTCCTGGCGACGCTTTTCAGCCCCAGGTTGTTCACGGTCCTGAAGTCGCTGGTCCTCGATCTCATCCTGCAGAAGAGGGTTCTCGACAAAAGCTCTCTGCGCTGGGTCGCGCATGCCCTCCTCTTTACCGGTTTCCTCCTGCTGTTCTTCCTGCATGCCCTTGATACCGTAGTTACCGCGAAGCTGTTCAGCGGCTATGTGTCGACCCTGAACCCCTACCTCTTCCTGCGCAATCTCTTCGGCCTGATGGTCCTCGCGGGCATCGCCATCGCCGTCTACCGCCGTCTCACCCTGAAACCGCAGCGGATGAGGACATACGCCAGCGACTGGGCGGCCCTGATCTTTGTCGGCGGCATCATCCTCTCCGGCATGCTCCTTGAGGGAACCAAGATATCCTCATACTCGACCTTCCAGAGGATGGTCGAGGACTACGGTGATGTCGCCGACGACCAGGAGCAGCTGGCCCTGGAGGCCTTCTGGGTAAAAGAAAACGGCCTGGTGGTCTCGCACGGTAAACTGGCCGTAACCGACGAACTGGTGAACCATGGCCGGGAAATCAGCGGCAGGAGCTGTGTCGAATGTCACGCCGCCAATACCTCGGCCTTCGTCAGTTACGGTCTGGCCAAGATCACCGGACCGATCGCCGCTGCCACGGGCGATGCCGGGGCTGTGAATTTCCTCTGGTATCTCCATATCCTGTTTTGCCTGTCGTTTCTCGCCTGGCTGCCCTTTTCCAAGATGTTTCACATCATCGCCGCGCCGGTCAGTCTGATCATCACCCGGATCATGGGCAAGGAGAACGGCGAACCGGCAAATGTCCTGACCCGGCAGATGATCGGGCTCTCGGCCTGCACCCATTGCGGCGCCTGCAGCCTGGAATGCTCGTCGAACATGTTTTTCGAGTCGTATCAGAACGACTTCATCCTGCCCTCCGAGAAGGTCCAGTTTCTCAAACATCTCGCTTCCGGGAAAACCCTCGACAACGACACCCTGAAAAAGTTGCAGCAGGGGCTCTACATCTGTACCAGCTGCGATCGCTGCACCAATATCTGCCCTTCCGGCATCAACCTCAAGGAACTCTTCGTCAGCTCGCGATACGCCCTGCTTGATAAAGGCATCCCCGAGACCTCGATGCTCAGCCATTTCTCCTTTCCGCTTGCCCTGGCCCAGTATCGTGTCGGTGATCACCTCAAGGCCCTGAAGGTTTTGGAACAGCTGTTCAAAAAGAGCTTCAAGGTCCTGGCGGACATGGTGCAGCCCCTCACTCTGGCGCGGCCCGGAAAATTTGGCAACGCCTCGTACAGGAGCTGCTATTCCTGCCAGCGCTGCACCAATATCTGTCCGGTCGTGCGCAGTTTCGACAACCCCGCAGAGGCCCTGGGCCTTTTGCCCCATCAGATCATATACAGCCTCGGGATCGGTAATGTCGATCTGGCCATGGGCTCGAAGATGATCTGGAGCTGCTCCACCTGCTACCTGTGCCAGGAACACTGCCCCAACCAGGTTGAGTTGTGCGATATCTTTTACGGGCTGAAAAATGCAGCATTAGCAAAAATCGATCAGGGAGACAGGAAATGAAATTCGCATTTTTCCAGGGGTGCAACATCCCTGTCCGGGTAGAGCAATATGCCGACTCGACCGAGGCGGTCCTGCAGATCTTCGGGATCGAACTGGTGAAAATCCCGGAATTCAACTGCTGCGGCTACCCGATGCGCAACGTCGACGAGAAGGCCTACATCATGCCTTCCGTACGGAATATGGCCATTGCCGAAAAGGCGGGTCTGGACATGCTCGTCATCTGCAACTGCTGCTTTGCCAGTCTGCAGAAGGCAAAAAATGTCCTGGAGAAAGACAGCGCCCTGAAGGAGGAATTCAACACCCTTCTGGCCAAAGAAGGCCTCACCTATCACGGCACAACCCGAATACGGCACTACCTCACCGTCCTCCATGAGGATGTCGGCACCGAGGCCATCAAGAAAAAGCTGGTCAACACCTGCAACGGCCTCAAACTCTCGGTTATCCATGGCTGCCATATCCTGCGGCCACGCGAAATTACCAAATTTGACGACTCCTTCGTGCCCAGGATAACAGAGAATCTCGTCGGGGTTACCGGGGCGACAAGCCTTGACTGGCGCGGCAAGATGGAGTGCTGCGGCGCCGCCCTGGCCGGTCTCAACGACAAGTTGTCACGCAGCCTGCTGGAAGAGAAGATCAGCGGGGCGCAGCAGGCCGGAGCCGACTATATGACCCCGATCTGTTCCTACTGCCACCTCCAGTTCGATACCACCCAGAAAAACATCGTCGCCGAAAAGCCGGGGACCAAGCTCCTGCCGGTGCTCCTCTATCCCCAGATCCTCGGGCTCTGCCTGGGCATCGATGAGGGGAAACTCGGCATTGCCCGCAACAGCACCATAGGACCGGAAAATATAGCCCATATCAAGTCGCTGTTGGGACCTCCGGTTGAAGAAAAGAAGAAAAAATCCCGGGCGAAGGCGGCATAGAGAACGCCTCCATGAACCATTGACAAGGGAAGACCGATTGCGACAGCAGCCCGTCTTCCCTTTTTCTTTCCAAGCATTGGCCTCTGACAGATCCTGCAAAACTGCAGTCTCTTTATCGATCCTGGCCGACGACCAGGATCGAATGGTGAGCCAACAATACAGAGGGATCGAGTGTTGTCATTGCCGAACAGGCAGCGACGACCGTACCCCCGGAGAGTGAACCCGTCGTCGCCCTTCCCAGAAAAACCGCCCCACAGTCCAGCGACCGTCACCCGGCGGCCGGCGAAATATTCCGGAAACCGTGAAAAACATACAGCCTCGTCCGCCGGCAATGCTTATAATTAAATTGGCTTTTTCTGCAGAAACCAAACAAACCACCTCAAGATGGAGAATAGTATGAGTAAAGTTATTGCCTTTGCCGGTAAGGGCGGAGTCGGAAAAACAACTGTTGCGGCCCTGGTCGTACGGTATCTGTCTACTGCCGGCAAGACCCCGGTTTTGGCGGTCGACGCCGACCCGAACAGTAATCTCGGCGAGACCCTCGGTCTTGAGGTAACCGCTACCATCGGCGATATTCGTGAAAATTACATGAAGGATCCGCAGGGCATACCCTCGGGGATGGACAAGATCAACTATCTTGAGACCCTCGTGGAACAGGCCCTGATTGAAAAACCGGCCTTCGATCTGCTGGTCATGGGCCGCCAGGAAGGCCAGGGCTGCTACTGCATGGTCAACAATATCCTCAATAAATTCACTGATAAGCTGGCTACAAGCTACAAGTATATGGTGGTTGACAACGAGGCCGGCATGGAACATCTCAGCCGCCGCACCAGCGGCAGGGTGGATATGCTCTTTCTCGTCACCGATTACTCGCTGCGGGGCCTGCGGGCCGTTCGGCGCATCAATGAGATGTTGCAAGGCCTGAACCTTGATGTGAAAAAAATCGGTCTGGTAGTGACCCGGGCGCCGGCGAAACTCAACGACGTATTCCTCCGTGAGGCTGAAGAAATCGGGATACCGCTGGTCGGCATCATCCCGGACGACCCGACCCTTCTTGATTTCGACATGGAGAAGCGTTCCCTGTATGACCTGCCGGATGAATCCGTTTCGGTGGTGGCAGTTAATTCGCTGATACAAAACAATTGCCCCTTTTGATCCCCGCAGCACCAGCTATACGCTCTGCCGGAATCTCCAAAACGAGTACCGGCAGAGCATTCCCCTCTTTTTTCAGAATTTGACCCAGGTCAAGGCAATCACGATGCTCCGGATCTATACTGGAGAATATCAGCAGCCTTTCATCGAGGGAAAGTTCCGACCCTTCCTGCCTTTTTCTCTTCGATGATTACAGTCTCGGAGTGCAGAGACCTGTTATCAGGATGGCTGCTTCAAACACATCCAAGGAGGTACGTTGCCATGAAATGTCCGGGGCAAGATATGCAGTTCTGGAAGGAAGGGGCGATTTTCGAGGCATCCTGTCCGAAATGCGGTCAGACAATCGAATTCTACAAGGATGATACCAACCGGAAATGTGGTCATTGCGGAAACCGGATGGTCAACCCCCGGATGGATTTCGGCTGCGCCTCCTACTGCCAGTACGCCGAACAGTGCCTCGGCACCCTGCCTGAGGAATTTGTCGGCAATCGGGACAATCTCCTGAAAGATCGGGTGGCGGTCGAGGTCAAACGCTACCTGAAAGCCGATTTCAAACGTATCGGGCATGCCATCAAGGTCGCCCAGCAGGCCGAAAAGATCGCCAGGGAGGAGGGTGCAAATCTGGCGGCGACGGTATGTACGGCATACCTGCTCGAAGTTGGAGAGGCCGAGACCCTGAGCAAGTTTGGTGCAGGCGGAGTGGAACACACCGCCCGGGAAACGAAGAAACTGGCCGAGGAAATTTTGGGGAAACTGGGCGCCAAGGAGGCAATCGTCCAGGAGGTCTGCAACCTCATCGAGCAGTCCCTTACCCTGCGGGATACAACGCGCCTTGACTTTCGGGTATTGGCTGATGCGTCGGTTCTGGCCCGCCTTGAACAGGAGAATAAACACGCACCCCTGCAGGCAGCCAGGATATCTGCGGTAATCGAGAATGACCTGCTGACTGACAGCGGCCGCCGGCAGGCGGAAAAGATGATCAAGCAGTAAACAGTGAATACCTGAAGCCGTAACCACGTTTTTACCCCCCAAGGACGATACCGAGGATTTTGTCCTTGGGGTGCCTCTACTCCATCCAGCCTAACACATATTTCCATCTCATTTTCAAGTAGTTCGCCAAGTCATATGCCGATATCGCCGATTTTTCGGGACAAGTTGTCCCCGGCGCCTCTCCTTCGTCACTATTTTCACACAGTCCGGTATCGTACCGCAGAGTCGTGTCACCTATTCTACACATAGCGTGTTTCTGCTGCAATTACAAAAACATCCATCAAAACTGCGTATTTTATTCATCACCCCGGACATACGGGGCTGAGCGTGGGCGCAACTGATATGGAGAAAGGTCTTCTTGATGAGGTTAGGGCAAGCTGTTGTTGTTTAGAATAAAACTTTGATTTGCAAGAATTTTTCGCCAATGGCCCAAAGTTGCGCTAAGACACCAGGGATTGAGGGATGATTTCTTCCTGATAACAATTTGCAGTGAAGAACGACAGAGTGGAAACCGAAATGCCGTAGAAATATTCAAGGTGGCAGGATTCAACCCGGGGAGCGTTACCACTCGGATTGGAGCGCAACAGGAAGGTATTGCCAGGGATATCGTGACAGTGGCTAAAAGGGGCGGTTACAGCGTTCTGGTCATCGGGCGGGGCAAGTCCGCCTCTATGCAGGACATGCCCCTCGGCGGTGTTGCCAGCAAGATACTGAGCGCAGCCCACGCTCCTGCCATCTGGTTGGTGGGAGGAAAACCAAGCTCCGACAACGTCCTGATTGCCATGGATTCTTCCGATAACTCCATTCAGGGTGTCAAACATGCCGGCAGGATGCTCAATCAAGGCAGGAATACCATGACCCTGTTCCATGCGGTGCGCGGGATATCAATTCCCCTGGAAGGCATGGAGGATATCTTCCCCGACTCCTACCGTAAGCGCCTGCTCGAGGATGCCGAGATGGAAATCCGTCCGGCATTGAAGCTTGCCGAACTCTGGTTGACCAAAATGGGCATCGCACCGGAACGGATTACCACCAAAATTGTCACCGGTGTCAGCAGTCGCGCAGCGGCAATCGTCGAGGAGGCAAAACTGGGTGGCTTCGGCACCATCGTTGCCGGCAGACGAGGTATTTCCGAGGTTGCCGATTTTTCGATGGGAAGGGTGACAAACAAGCTGACCCAGTTGGCGAAGGAGCAGTCGCTGTGTATCGTCGGATAATCCACCAATGACGGGATTATAGAGATAGTGACAAGCAAAATGGCAGGCGGGAAGATGGGCCGGATGGGCTTCTTCCCCGCCTGCCGGACATTTCTCACGCGTTGAACCGACTGCCGGCACGATGGAAGACAGCCAGGGAGAAAATCTGCACCTCCCTGGCTGTGCTTTTATACGACCGGAGCAGCATTCCCGGCATCAATGATCAAAAGAGGCCGAGCACATCCCGGCCATTCGCTGGTCTTGCCATATGCCCGCCCCCAGGTTTGGTGGACATATGACCTCATGTTAAATTTAATAATGGCATCAGACCTTTCGCACCGAGACGAAGTGTTCCTGGTAGGCAATGGCGCCACCGGCCCTGTCCCATTTGTCCAGGCCGCCGCGCATGAAATTCTGATCGGCGATGCCTTTGCCGAAGGCGCGGCTCTCAACCGGCAGGCGATGGCCGAAACCATGGATGATGAACACCGCCTCGGGGTGGATCAGGTCGGTGACCTTGGCCACCGTCGTTTCCGAGTAATCCCTTTGCGATACCGCCACCGTATCGCCATCGCTTATCCCCAGTTTTGCCGCGGCGCGGCTGTTGATCCACAGGGGATTGATCGGCATCTGCTCGAACAGCAACGGGTTGTTTACCGTATGCCCCTGGGTATGGAGGGCGCAACGGCCGAACGTCAGACGGAACATCCCCTCCGGCGGTGTTTCCGGGGCCTCAAAAGGCTTGAGCGATTGCAGGCCGGCCTTTTCCAGCTTTGCCGAGACTATCTCGAGCTTGCCGCTCGGTGTCTTGAACTTCAGCTTGTCCATATCGCGGTAGATCGGCTTGTCGGCCAGGTTGACCATGCCGGTGGCGTTGAAATCAGTTATCGCCACGCCGGTGCCCTGCAGCTGAAAATTCCAGACGTCCTCGACGGAGTCGAACACCAGTTCGGGCAGGCCAAGCCGCTTCGCCAGGCCGCCGACGATCTCCCAGTCGGCCTTGGAGTCATAACGCGGTTCGATCGCCCGGTGGCGTACGAAGAACTGCGGCTTCAGGGCGTTCTTGGTGGCGATGACGCTTTCCCGTTCCAGATAGGGAGACAAAGGCAGGACCACGTCGGAAAACCAGGCGGTGTCGGACCAGCTGAAGGTCACCGAAACCAGGAGGTCAAGGTTGTTGAAGAGCTCTTTCAGGCGGTCCGGGTCGGGGAAGCCCATCAGCGGATCATGCCGGTAGGCGATATAGGCCTTGACCGGATACGGGTCCTGGCTGCCAAACGCCTCGTACATCAGGTGGGCAAGTCCCGGCCCCTCCTCGAAGTGGGTATAGCGCCAGCCGAGGCCGTCGGCCCGCTTGTCCGCCGGTTTCGGGTAGAGATCGACGAAGGCCTTGAGATCGGCCCGGCCGACATCGCCCGGTTTGCTGACCAGGGGCATCCCGCCTTTGGCCCCGAAGGAGCCGAGCAGGGCGTTGATGATGTAGGCAGTGCGGCAGACGTAGAACGAGTCCCGATAGCGTGCCGCCATCCAGCCGGGATGCCAGATGACCGCCCCCTTGGCGGTGGCAAGCTCGCGGACGAACTGGCGCAGCTCCACCGGGGCGATGCCGGTTTCTCCCTCCGCCCATTCCGGGCTGTAGGGTTCGATGAAGCCCTCCAGATCACGCATGCCCTCGATGTATCGGCCGGCATATTTCTCGTCGTAGAGCCGTTTCTTCAAAAGTTCGTGGATCACGGCCAGATTGAAGGCGTAATCGGAGCCGGGCCGCACCTGAAAGTAACGGGTCGCCTTGGAGGCGGTGACCGTCGCGCGGATGTCGATGACCGTCAGCTTGCAGCCGTTCTCCATGGCGTCCATGAGGTTGTTGACCTCCTGGACGTTGATCGCCTCGAAGATGTTGCGCAGCTGCAGCACCACATGTTTGGCGTTCTTGAGGTCATAGGCGACGCTCTTGCGTCCCATGCCGGTGATCGACAGACTGGCGTGCTGCACATTGCGGGCGCAGGAGGAGTCGTGGTTGCAGTAGTTGGGGCTACCGAGGCCGCGCAAGAGGGCGCGGTGCATATCGCGGAACGGGCCGCCGCGGTCGGTGAGGGCGATGCCCTTGGCCCCGTATTTGTCTTTCACCTCTTTCAATTTGTCGGCGACGTAGTCGAAGGCCTCGTCCCAACTCACCTTCCGCCATTTGCCCTCTCCCCGGGCACCGACACGGATCAATGGGGTCTGGGGTCGTTCAGGATCGGTGATCAGGGCATTGCCGGCGGCGCCGCGCGGGCAGACTGCCCCCTTCATCGCCGGGACATGGGGATTACCCTGAAGAAATGTCACCTGGCCGTCCTCGACCGTAACCTTGATCGGACACCGAACTGTACACATCCCGCATACACTGAATACTGATTTGGCAACCATGGGTATTTCTCCTCGCTATGAGCTGTGCTGGCAGCCTACTGCTGCCGCTTGTTGTTGGTTTGTTGAATTGGCGGTTGTTTTTCTAAGACCTGTAGCCGGTTGGAAAAGAGCTTGGCGCAATTGGCGCAGTAGCTGTGATGCTCCTTGACCTGGGGATGGGGAGCGGTGCGCTCTTCCATCAGCCGTATCTGCTTTTCGGTGGCGTAGTATTTGCCGCAGCCCTGGCAGCGCAGGAGCGGATGGCGACCGAAAACATTGCCGCGGATGGAGACGGTGCGCATCCCGCCGTCTTCCTGCACCGTTATTGCCTGGGTCGGACAGATATTGGCGCAGGTACCGCAACCGATACAGCGATCGGGATCGGGGAGCACCAGCTGCCGGCCGTCAATTCTCTCCATGCGCAGGGCTTCCTGACCGATAACCTCCTTGCACACCCTGATACAGAGACGGCAGCGGATGCAGCCGTCAGGGGCCGGCGGCAGCTTGACCCCTTCTTTTTCGGCGAGATGGCGGATTCGCTCCGACATCGGGGCCATGGCGATCAATTGCAGCAGGGCCTTGGTCCGCGCCTGGCGCACCTCTTCCCCCTCGGTCCACAGCCTCATTCCCGGCTTGACCTTGAGCAGGCAGCTCAGCATGATCGTCTTGTCCCCCGAAACCTTTTCGACCGCCACCGCGCAGACCTTGCACGAGCCGGAGGCCTTCAGGGCCGGATGGTGGCAGAGGGTAGGGAGAGGTATGCCGTGGCTCCTTGCCGCCTGGAGAACCGAAGTATTCGGTTCGGCGCTGACCGCCTGGTCATTGATATGGATGGTAATCATCGTCCTTCCTCAGTCGTTTGGCGCATCGTGCAGCGCGTCTATATAGTTTTGCAGATGTTGCACCTCTCCGTGCAGGAGGGCATTTTCCGCGAGAAGCAGGCGGCAGAGAGAGGTAACGACAATTCCCTGTGCCGTTGCCACCGGCAGGTGGTCGATGCCGGCCGTCGTCATCTTTTCTATCGTTCGGCCAACCGTTTCTTCACTGGAAACGGTCGCCACTTTGTCGCCCAACGCCGCCGTAACCGGGACTTGCCAAGTCTCAGTCGGCGAGGCTGCCAGGACCAGATGGCGAAGTAGGTCACCGGCAGTCAGGATCCCCTGAAATCGGCTGCTGTCCACGATGATCGCCGCAGCATCGTCATCATGCATCGCCCGTGCCGCCTCGGCCAGAGAGACTTCCGGGACGGCGGTCACCGTCTTCACACAGCAGCTGTCGAGAACATCCACCAGTCGCATTCAGCAGCCGTTACGAAATAAATAGTTCATTGTCTGTATCCTGTTACGGCGCCTGACGCCGTTTTCAGAATCCATTTTTCCCAAGGCATTGCCGGACGACGCCCCAGAGAGCCTACTCCAGGACCTCAAGACAATCCTGAGGCAGCCGATAGGTTCCCTTGTCTTCGAGACTGACCTCGATGAGGGAGTCCGGATCGTTGATCTGGGAGTCCGGATCGGTGACGATGCCTCGGCTGCCGACCAGCCCGTTCATATACTCTTCCCAGCTTTCGTCGTCGCTGCGGCGCAGGATCCGCACCATCTGACCTTTATGGAATACCATCGTCGTTCTCCTCTATTCTCTTTTTTCAGGAAGTAGGCATGACCGTGGAGACCCCATGATGTCCTTTTTTCCGGGCGCAGACGTCGCACTGCGGCCCTGCTTCATTCTGTGGCGTTGCAGCCAACGCGCCCAGGCGGCCGCGGATAAACGCCAGGTAGCGTTCGGTACCGATGACTGCGCCGCAGCCGGAGCAGAAAAGCAGGGGTTGGCGGCTGAGCACGGTGCCGCACAGGGAGAGAATCCTCTCGGAGCCGCGGTCCTCGATTCGCATTGCCCCGGTCGGACAGTTGGCGGCACAGGCCCCGCAGCTGATGCAGCGCTGCTCGGTGCGGCGGAAATCACTTTCGTGCGGATGGTCGAAGGACAGGTAGCCGAGGGCCAGGGCGTCGACCCCCATCTTCTCCTTGCAGACAGTCACGCACTTGCCGCAGCGCCTGCAGATATCGCAACGCAGACAGCGGCGGGCCTCTTCGCGGGTCTGGTTTTCCGTGTAGCCAAGTTCCACCTGCTGGAAGGTGGTGCGGCGGCGGTCGATGCCGAGCAGCGGCATCTCCGGTCGTTTCAGCGCCATCTTGGTGTGGGCCGGGACATCGATGTAGGGAATGCGCTGCTGCCGCACCGGCACCGGCGGCAGTTTCGGTTGCGGGATACCGCCAAGGAAGCGGTCAATGGCGATGGCCGCCCGTTTGCCGCCGCCGATGGCCTCGATGACCGTCGCCGGGCCGGTAACCGCGTCGCCGGCGGCGAAGATGCCCGGCAGGCTGGTTTCCATGGTGATGGTGTTGACGCGGATGGTGTCGCGATGCGTCCAGGAAAGCCCCGGCATGTGCTCGAACCATTGCTGTTCGACCCGCTGACCGATGGCGCTGATGATCGCATCGGTGGGCAGATAATAGTCGCTGCCTTCAATGGGCTTGGGCGACTGGCGGTTCGAACCGGCTACCGTCACCAGTTTTGCCTTGAGACAATGGAGGGCCTGGACACTGCCGCCTTCGCCGGTAACCGCCATGGGCACGGTGAGAATTTCGAAGTGCACCCCTTCCTCCTCGGCCTGCTCCACCTCTTCATGGTCGGCGGGCATTTCCTTGCGGGTACGGCGGTAGGCGATGGTTACCTGCTCGCTGCCGAGGCGCAGACAGGTGCGGGCCGCATCGATGGCGACGTTGCCGCCGCCGATGACCACGACGTTCTTACCCGGGCAACGGCGTTCGCCGAGCGCCACCCGCCGGAGAAAATCGACCGCCCCATATACCTGGGGAAAATCGTTTTCGCCGGTGATGCCGAGGTTAAACGAGGCATGGGCGCCCACGGCAAAGAAGAAGGCCTCAAACCCTTCGGCGCGCAGCGACTCCAGGTCGACGTCTTTGCCGAACCGGGTATTGAAGCGGAACTCGACCCCCAGCTCTTCAATCTTGGCGACCTCGCGATCGATGATGTCCGACGGCAGGCGATAGCGCGGGATACCTACCAGGATCATGCCGCCGGCCCGGGGCAGGGCCTCGACGACCCGCACCGCATGGCCGTGCAGGGCCAGGTAGTAGGCGGCGCTCAGGCCGCCCGGTCCGGCGCCGATTACGCAGACCTTGCGGCCGGTGGCAGAGGCCTTTTGCGGATTGTGGTAGCTTCCCCAGGACATCGCCCGTTCGGCGGCGAAGGCCTTGAGAAATTTGATCGACACCGGGGTGTCGATCCGCGCCCTGACGCACATAAGCTCGCAGGGCCGGGTGCATACCAGGCCACACACCCAGGGCAGGGGATTGTCGCGACGAATGACCTCGATAGCCTCGTCGTCACGGCCAAGGGCAATGAGCGACACATAAGTGGGGACGTCGATACCAGCCGGGCAGGCCATCTGACAGGGGGCCGGGGTGAGATGGTCGCAGACCGAGGCAGTGCAGTTGCGGTCCAGGGCATGGCTGCGAAAGACCTCCTGGTATTCGGAGAGTCGTTCCTTGAGCCATAAACCGGTCTCAACACCTGCAGGGTCATCGTCGAAGGCGCACAATTCCGTCACCAGGGCATCAATGCTCGGCAGATGATCGGCTCCGGCTCTGGAGGCAACGATATCCTGGATCAGGGTGGCGATTTCTTCAATGAGGCGACGGCTGCGCGGATGGATAATCCGGCGGTCGGCCGGGATTTTTTGCAAAACCAGCAAGGTCTCATGGACCGGGCATTGACTTGGGGTCATGGCAGGCTCTCAAAGCGAACAAGGTGCAAGGAGGGCAAGGCCACCGCAACCGGCGAGCCTCGTCCTTCGGACAGAGGTCCTGGCCCCCCACCAGGGGGGATAAGTATCTTCACGAAATTCTTTCTTAATAAACAGGAAATGAATTTCTCTGGTACTAGAACGAGCTGTTTTCAAACGAAGTTACCGATTCGGCATGGCGTTTTCGTTTCTTTTCCGTCATCGTCTGCCCTTCCCCGAATTCGAGACATTGGGTGGTGCAGGCTGTGACGCAGGCCGGTTTCAAGCCCTGGTCAAGCCGATCCTTGCAGTAATCGCATTTGACTACCTTGCCGATTTCCGGCTGCCACTGCGGCGCTCCCCAAGGGCAGGCGGAAATGCAGGTCTTACAGCCGACACAGAGGTCGTGGTCGACAAAGACGATGCCATCGCTTGAGCGCTGCTGCATGGCGCCGGTGGGACAGGCGGCGACGCACCAGGGGTTCTCGCAATGAAAACAGAGCATGAAGATGAAGGATGTTCGCGGCAAACCGCCGATCAGTTTCGGGCCGACCTCGACGATCTGGCACAAACGAGGACCCGGCGGCAGGCTTTTATTGGATTTGCACTGGATTTCGCAGGCATGGCAGCCAATGCATTTGCGGGTATCCTGGGCGAGATGGTACCGGCTCATGAAAATTCTCCTTTAAGCAAAAGTTCAACACAACATGGGATAAATCCCTATGGAATATGGGCAGCGAATAAAAAAATAAAATTTCAGGGCCTGGCGCTATGTATTACAACAGGCCTCAATCACCCATCTCGGCCATATAGGCGTCGAGGGTGCCCTCAAGAGCGAGTTTATGCTTCGCCTCTTCCTGGCAAAGCATCTTGAAGATCTTCCGGGTTTCTTCGTCTTCGGCCTTGGCGAGCAGAAGATTATAAAGAGCCAGCGCCTTTTCCTCCCGTTGGGCCGCGAGCATGAGGATGTCGCGATACGGCATGCCCGGAGTGTAGGCAAGATCCGCCATATAGTTGCTGCGCTTGATGTCGACAATCCAGGTGAACCGATAATCGTCAAGGGCCCTGCCGGCGTCGCCGCTTTTGAGGTTTTCGAGAAGCCGGCGGTGCCTGTCTTCTTCCTCGGCGAACTGAAGAAAGAGGTCCTTTGTCCCTTCCCGGGCGTCTTTTTCGCCGACACTGCGATAAAAATCGGCGGCCTCTTGCTCCTGGGAGATGGCGAAATCGATGATGGCGGTCAGGTTATTAAAATCCATAGTTCGTCTCCAAGGTCAATGAGGGGTATGGGGCTGATTGACAAGGGCCTTCTTCGGAACTCCTGAAAAATAGCCCTTTCCAACATAGCCCTTTCCAACGAAGAGCCACCCGAATCCAATGTATCAAGACTACTTTCCGGGCATAGACTTTGCAATCATTTCCGACCCAGCCGGCAAAAGGGCAGTCACCGTGCATCGTCGGATACACTGACGATGCACGGTCATCCCGATCGAGCAATACGGCAGACGGGAAGATGATGCATCTGAATCGGTTTATTCCCGCCTGCCATGTTTTTCGTTCCGCGACCTGCACGCGGCACGACAACTGAAGTCGAAGGCATGAAGCCCTTTTACATCCTTTAAACTTGAGGTTTCACACCACCGGAGTTATTGCTCCCAAGAAAATGAATTAATATAAACCTAACAGGTTCAAGGCCAAAAGGACAAGACCGACACAGGCAACGCGTTTGACGACCATCGGACTGACTCTCTTGGCGATCTGCGGGCCGAAATAGCCGCCCAGCAGGGCTGCCGGGAACATGGCCAGAAAGAAGATCAGATCGAAATTGCCGAACTGATAATGCCGCATCGTACTGATCGAGGTATTGAAAAAGATGGCCAGCAGGGAACTGCCGACAACAACATACATCGGAAGGCGCAGGGCCACGGTCATCAACGGCACCATAAACGGTCCGCCGCCGAAGCCGAACATTGACGACATGATGGCTATAAGAAAGCCTCCGATGCAGCCGACCACCATATTAACTTGAAATTCCTGTCCCCAAAATTCTACTTTCATAACGGATTCCTCCTTGTGATGTCCGATTTATTTCGCTTTGGCAGATTCTTCAGCCCGCTTCTTGAATTCCTTGAGTATGGCCTGTTCTTTCTTGTTCTTCTGGATGTAGCCAGGCGTGGTCTGCCAGAACATCAAACCGGCAAGGACAAGCAGGATCCAGCCAAAGGCGAACTTGAACTGGTCAAGGGTGATCATTTCCGTCAGTTTGGGACCGATAAAACCACCAAGGAGCATGGCGCAGCCGATGCCGCAGCCAAGTTTCCAGTTGATGAAATTGATCTTGGAGTAGTTGAAAATACCGCTGCCCTGAGAGAAGAGTACGGTCGGGGTGACGGTACCGGCGACGACGGTGTGCGGCAGAACCGGGAAAAGAGTAACAAGGAGAGGATTCAAGATAAAACCGCCACCGGCACCCATAAGTACACCGAATATGGAGACGACCAGAGTCAACAGGAAAGGATATATCAGATTCATGCTGGTGCCGGCATTGCCCATATACACCGTCGGGAAGGAGATCTTATTCTCGAAGACCGCCGGCTCGCTTTTCACCTGCTTATCGATAAACGCAACCACCTTGTACTGACCGGGAGCTGAACCCTTATCGACCTTCAGGGTCGCGGAATAGGAACCATCGGGCTGGACCTCGACCGAGGCGCCGAGTACCTTGCCAATCGACCGAAAACGGGCTTTCACCAGCTGCATCGAGCGTTTCTTGCTCTCTTTCTCATCCATGGCGGGGAGAAGCTCGCCACGGCTGCCGATAACGCTGGCCATCAGACTGGACTGATACCTGTCGATGGCAACACTGCCCGGTACGGTGTAGGCGATATCGGCCCCCAGGTTCTTGAGCAGCGCTGAATAACTCCACTTGTTCCCCTCTTTCTTGGCCTCATCGAGCTTCGGCTGCAGGTCTTTCGGCACCAGGATCTTGTAGAAAGCCGGCATATTGCTGGTCAGATAAAAGATATAGGGACGTTTTTTCGTTTCTTTGTCGACATCGCTGTCAAACCGGCTTGCCCGGACCTCATGGCTTTCGGCCCAGACCTCGATATAGACCGGTTTACCGGCCGGGGCCTGGCCGGTGACTTTGATCGTGCCGCCATTCTTCAGCTCGGTATTGTCGATCGCTATCGTCAGCGCCGATGCATCTGGCGAGGCCTCGGCAGATGCCACCGCCGGTGCCGCCACCGTCTCGCCGCTCTCGACCGCATGTCCCGTCTGACCGCCGAGTAACATCACCATCGCCAGGCAAAGCCATGGCAAGATTCTGAACCTGCTTTTCATCATTTCTTCTCCTTCTTAAACAATCGTTTGATTTTCCATTCGCACCTCGTCTCCCTAGAGATTGACGATGCGCGTTTCCCCAACATAATCACGGCTCGAATAACCGGTCATGACCGTCATCTTCGCCGTCAGTTCGCTGATCGTTTTCAGGTTACGCACCACGGTCCTGATATCCTCCTCCATCTCGCTGCCGGCCAGATCACTCTCAATCATCTGGGCGGTACCGAGGGCGGCAAAGAGAGGCGAGTTGATCTCGTGGGCGACTGCGCCGGCCATCTCGATCACCCCCGCCAGTTTGTTCCGTTCCGCCTGCTCCGTCTCGAGACGGCGCTGGGCGGTGATATCGCGGATGATCTCGATGACGAACTCGATCTCCCCTGATTCACCGGTCATCGGGGTCGCCGTCCGTTCGTACCATCGCGTTCCGTCCTCCGCCTGCACCTGTTGGACGGAAATGGCCATCCGACCTGTGGTCATAACCTGTTTCATCGGACAGGGCGGATTTCCTTCGACAGCCTGGCACAGTCGGCCGTACTCCATTCCCAGCACCTCGGACTCCTGAAAGCCGTTGGTCTCGAGAAAGGCGCGATTGGCCATGACTGCCCGGCCCTGCCGGTCGACCACCAGCAACTGCGGCCGGATGCAGTCGAGGATATTGGCCAGGAAGCGCTCATGCTCCTCGATCTGGTTGAACAGCAGGGTGATCTTGCGATAGGTCCGGGCGTTGGTGATCGCCGATCCCCCGGCCTCGGCCACGGCAAGGGAGAAATCGATCTCGGCCTCGCTGAATGTCCTCGGTTCCCGGGCCAGAATCCTGATGATGCCGATGACCTCGTCCATCACCTTTATCGGTACCGCCAGCAGCGAGCGAATCCCCTCCTTCTGCATATGCTCGTGGTACAGCACCCGCTCATCCCGAGCCACATCCTGGATGGCGACCGCTTCTCCCCGCAGGGCCTGGATGGTGTTCTTCTCGTCGACCACTTCGCCTCTGTCCAGATACTCCCGCGACAAGCCGGCAGCGGCAGCCAGGACCAACTCCTTCGACGGCGGGGTCAGCAGGCGGATGGTGCAACCCTGGGCCCGCAGGCTCCTTGGCAGCAACTCGACGATGGTCTGCAGGACCATGTCGAGATCAAGGGTCGAATTGACCAGCTGCGAGATCGACTGCAGTTCGTGCAGAAACTCGACCTGCTGCTCCAATTCCCTGAACATCCGGCCGTTCGAGATGGCGATACCTACCTGCTCTGCCAAGGCCGCCGAGAACAATATCTCATCCTCGGCAAATACCCGAGGCGTCCGGGTGAGCAGGCGCATGATGCCGATCACCCGTTCCTGGAAGGCGATCGGCAGGGTCAGGACCGATTCGATGCCCTCCCGCAGAGCAGCCTCGCGGAAAGGTCGATGGGAACTGTCCGCTACCGCGCTCATCGCCACCGGATGGCCGGAGGCCACCATCGCGATGGTCTCCCGCGAATCGACGTCCGGCCGGTCCAGGTATTCCTGCGACAGGCCGGCGGCGGCGCCGAGGACGAAGGTGCCGCTGGCCTGATCCAGCAGCCTGATCGTGCAGGCATCGATGGCGAGGAGCTCCGGCAGGCTGTGGACGATATTGGCCATCACCTGGCGCGAATCGCGGACCATCGAGATCATCCGCGTCACCTGCTGGAAGACCTGCAGATATCGGTATTCCCTGCTATGGTCCATCACCTCTCTCCCCTTTCCGTCATCCGCCGCCGCATCGCTCTTTTCCCTTCAGATCCGGCTGATCAAGCAGTTGATATATTGATGTAATTCATTAATTTTTTACCCTTGAGGGCTTTCTCGACCTTGTCTTCGAGTTCCTGTTTGTCGATCGGCTTGGCGCAGTATTCATCTGCGCCGAGGTTGATCGCCTCCCGTGCCGTCTCGACGGTCGGGTAACCGGTCAGCATGATCGCATGCATATCGGGAAGCACCTGTTTCATCAGCCTCAGGACATCTATGCCACTCATCTTCTGCAGCTTGATGTCAAGGATGGCGAGATCGACCCGATGCTTTTTGACAAAATCCAGAGCCGCATCCTCCTCGGTAAAGGTATGGACCGTATGCCCCTTCTTGGTCAGGATTTTGCCGACCAGCACCGTTGCATCGAGAACATCATCAAGCACCAGTACTTCCGCCATGTTTTCCTCCATTGTATTGGCAATTGTCAGGCAGGAATGCCTGACCTGTTCTCCATCTGCTGTTGTTTGCCTGTACCGCTGGGCGGCAACCGAATGCGAAAAAGGGTTCCGGGTATCGGTCCCTGATCCTGGTCGTGAACCGGGCTTTCCACTTCAATAGTGCCGCCATTCTCATGGATGATGCCGTAGGATACGGACAGTCCGAGTCCTGTTCCCTGGCCGACCGGCTTGGTCGTAAAAAAGGGATCGAAGATCTTGGCCAGATGCTTTTCCGGTATGCCATGCCCGCTGTCGCGGATCTCCACCATCACATCGCCGCTGTTGATCCGGGTCCGCAGCAGCAGTTCGCCGCCGCCCTGATCCTGCATCGCATGGTGGGCATTGTTGATCAGGTTGACGAAGACCTGCCGAAGTTTTTCCGGGTCGCCGTCAACCCTCGGCAGTCCGTTTGCGAATTGACGATGGATGGCGATATTGCTGAGCCCGAGGGTGTGCTCGGTCACCGCCACCACGTCGGCCAGGATCTCGTTGAGATCGACCTCTTCCCGAGTGCTGCCGGACTGTCTTGAAAATTTCAGCAGATCGGCGACAATCTTGCGGCTGGCCTTGGTCTGCCGCTCGATCACCTGCAGACTTTGATAGGCATCGCTGTCCTCCTGGACATCATCCATCAAAAGCTGGGAATATCCGAGGATGATGCCGAGCGGGGTGTTGATCTCATGGGCGACGCCTGCCGCGATCTGGCCGACCGAGGCCATTTTTTCGCTCGATGCCAGCTGTTCCATCATCATCTTGAGCCTGGTCAGATCTTTGGCGATCACCTCTGAACCCAGGATCTCCCCTTTCTCTCCGATGATCGCCGTCGCCGACAGCAACACCGAAATAACCTTCCCGTCCTTGCAAGCCAGATCCACATTCAGGTCCTTGATGTAGCCATCCTCGGTCAGCCGTTTGGCGAAGGTTTCGATATAAGTGGGATCGACGAAAATATCGGCCAGTTGCAGAGCGGATGTCTCTTCCCGGCTGTAACCGAGCATCTCGAAACCGGAATCGTTCATATCGACCACCCGGTTGTCGGCATCGCTGAAGAAGACCATGTCCTTCGAAGCCGAAAAGAGATGGCGAAACTTCTTTTCCGACTGTGACAGCTCCTCGGTGCGTTCCTCGACCTTCTGTTCGAGATTCTGGTTGAGATCGCGCAACTGTCTGGCCGCCCCGGCAAGATCGAGATTGGCGGTCTTCAGTTTGCCGGCCTCATGCTCGAGTGCCTCATAGGCCTGAACGCCCTTGTGATAGAAGATCATCACCGCCGCCACCGAGATCATGAAAAGGGAGTTGAATCCGCCGGAATATGCCGAGATGGCAGCCCATATATCGGCCCGGTCAGCCATAAACAGGAACTGTTTGACCAGGTGACCAACCGCTCTGGAGGTGGCAAAGGCGGCGATGGCGAAGGTGACGTAATGGAGATAGCCCCAGACGAAATTATCGGGCTGCCGCTTGGCCAGCAGGCGGGCATATCGCCAGGCCAGGAAAGAGAGGATGATGTTGGCGGCGGAACCGATAATATCAAGCAGTATCGCTGGAAAAAGGGAGAGGCCGGTCATCAGGTTTGCTCCTTTTTCGGGACATCAAGGGAGCGGTAAAAAGAGCGCATGGCCAGAAAGAGAAAGAACAGGGCCGGGGTGCAGAGCAGATGATCGAGGGCGGTGATGTAATAAACCCATTTGCCGAAGGAAAAGGGCAGGAGCAGGAGGGCGGAGAGATACCCGTCTTCCGTGGAAATGGACCCGTCCGGCAGTGCCACCTGGGCAAAATGACCGATGAAGGCGATACCGTTCCAGATCATCATCAGCCAGCAGAATCTCTGCAGATAAATCCAGCCGATGCCGCTAAAAGAGCTCCTGCGGATGTCCCAGAGAAGATACCCGAGGGCGCCAAGGTACTGGAAATGGGCAAACTGATGTACCACCACGCCCTCGGCCCCGCCATGGGTCTGCAGAGCCAGCGCCTCCCGGCAGAACAGCACGGCCATGAATATCGGGGTAAGGGCAAGTATTATTAAAAAGTTCGGTTTCATTATTCCAGCAGCTCTGGTGCAACAGAGATGTTGCAGATCCAATCTAGGAAAATCAGCCTGTTCGGGCCGGGACACGGCTGGACAGGCAAGTGAGGGGCAAAATATCTTCCCCGGACAATCACCTTTCATTCGCTTTCCACCGGTGTTATTGCAGGATCGATACCAGTCTGCCTGGTTATGGCGAAAAAGCCGAAATTTAACCTTATCTATCGAAATAATAGAAAATTATCAGACTGATGGTAAGACAGCGAGAGAGCCGGGGGAGACTGCTGACTGCAACAGAAAAGTAGCTGCGCAACAATTTTACTGCACCTGCGCCTTTGCCGATCATTTTCTGGGCCGATGGCGGAAACTGCAGAAACATGAATTTGCACAGCTATTTTGGCAGAAAGATGAAGATTGGGGGGCGAGGAGTTGCGAAAGTAAAATAATTTCGATGGACTGGGTCCCAGAAGGGGGAACGGAGGCTCGGCAGGAAAGCCGCTTCACACATATCCTGGCAACGCCAAGGCCGGAAGGGAGGGAGTTCGGGGCCTAATTTTTTTTGGCGCGGAACTCTTCGACGGAGATCTGATAGCGACGCAGCAGGCGTTGCAGGGCCTGACGTTCCATGCCGCAGGTCTTGGCGGCCATCGAGATATTGCCGTGCGATCTCTGGATGGCCGCGCGCAGGTAAACCTCGGTGAATTCCTTCAGCACAACCTCTTTAGCCCCGGCGTAATCAAGCTGCTGCAGCTGGGCAAAGGGATTGCAAGCCGGATCATTGCCGACGCAAGGGGCCTGCACGTCGAGCATCAGGTCTTTTTTCTCTATCCGCCTGCCGGTGCCGAGCAGGACTGCGCGGTTGATGGTATTCTGCAATTCACGGACATTGCCCCGCCAGGGGCGGTGCAGCAGTATCTGCAAGGCCTCTTCGGAAAATTCCAGGTCCGGCCGTTCATACTCCCTGCGGTATTTTTTCAGAAAGTGGTGGATGAGCAGAGGGATATCGCTGCGGATTTCTTCAAGTCCGGGCATGGTCACGGTCATCACGTTGAGGCGGTAAAAAAGATCCTCCCTGAACTCGCCGCGGGCAATCTTCGCCTCGATGTCCTGGTTGGTCGATGCCACCACCCGGACATCCACGGCATAGGTTTTGGTCTGCCCGAGGGGTTGAATTTCTTTTTCCTGCAGGACCCGCAGCAGCTTGGTCTGGATCGACACCGGGATATCGGCGATCTCGTCCAGCAGGATGGTCGAATGATTGGCCTCGACAAAGAGGCCATCCTTGTCACGGTCGGCACCGGTGAAGGCCCCCCGGCAGTAGCCGAACAGCTCGCTTTCGAGGATATGTTCCGGCAAGGCCGGACAATTTACCGTCACCATTTTTCGTCCGGCCCGGCCGGACATGGCATGCAGGGCTCTGGCCGCCAGCTCCTTGCCGGTCCCGGATTCACCGCGGATCAGCACCGTCATATTGCTCGGGGCCAGACGCCGCAGCAGGTCCTCGACCTGCTGCAATCGCGGAGAATTCCCGATAAAGCCATAGAATTCACTGCTGCCGGAAAGCTGGTGTTGCAACTCCTGAAATCTTCTGTTTTCGCGCAGGAGTTCGGTCCGCTCCATGGCCCTCGCTACGGCATGAAGGATCTGGTCGTTATCAAAGGGTTTCTGGAAGAAATCGTAGGCTCCGCTTTTCAGGGCCTCCACCGCCATCTCCACCGTGCCGTAACCGGTCATGATGATGATGCTCATGGTCGGATCGATCTCCTTCAGGCGCCGGAAGAATTCCACCCCGTCCATACCGGGCATCTTGACATCGGTGAGAACCACGTCGGGCAGCCAGGAGTGAATAACAACAAGGCCGCTGTCGCCGGAATCGGCCCGGCGCACCTCATACCCGCCCTTTTTGACCAGGATCTTGGTCAAAAGCATCAGCATGTCCGGTTCATCGTCAACGATGAGGACCCGTCTGGGATGCTCACTGGTCTGCACGCTCATTCTCCCCCCTATTTTCACCTGGTCGACGTCTCAAAACAGGTGCCCCTCAGCTGGCGCAATTTTCTCGGGACGGCCCCTGTTTCGAGCAGATCAGCGATTCCGTGCCGCACCGGACCGTCATCCTGCTCTTCCCGCACTGTAAAGAACCATGGGTTTTTTTGCCAGAAGTACTTGTCGACGGAGGGGGGAAATAGCCTTCCGAAGACGCCGTCGGCCGACTTCAGCCACAAAGACTGGGCACACCCGCCCCAATCAGGAACGGATCAATCTGCCGGCCAGCAAGGTGCCCGTTATCGCCAGGCACTCCATATCGAGAAACCATTCGGCGGAGGCCCTGTAGAGGATAATGGCGGAGGCGGGAAAGAGTTCATCACGGTCATTGAAATTGAGCAGGATCGGGATGCGGGGAAGGGCATGGATCTTTACCGAGAAGTCAAAGGTCTCCGAGGCCTTGATTTCCCCGCCGAGGAGCAGCGCCCTCTGCCGCAGCGCGGGGATATCGCCGGCGAAGGTCGTCTCGATGATCTTGTTGGTATTAGTGGTGAAATAGGAGATAAGCGGTCCGGCATCCTTGAATTCCCGATAGCTCACCAGCCGGTCGGAGAATGCCGGCGGTTCCGCGGGGCAGGTCAGGAGATATTTGCAGAGGACCACCCGGACCGCCGGATTTACCTCCCGGCCATCGGGGTCTGCAATTCCTTCTTTTGAGACAAAATATTCCCTGTCATAGAGGGGAACCCTGACGCCGCCCATTTCGCAGGTGACGCCGAGGAGATCGGCCCTGGCCGCGAAATCGATGTGCGCAAGTTCCCTCAGGTAGAGCTGATACGTCTCTTCGAAAATGTGGGACTTCTGCATGATGCCTCTCAGAGGGACAGGGCGGCGAGTTGCCTGAGGAGAAGATCGCGTTCGTCTTCCAGGGCCAACAGGTCCATCATCACCGGTGGCTTGGTCGAGTGGGCCGGCAAGCGTCTCTCGGCCTCCGCAATGAGAATCTCCAGTTCAGCCAGCCTTTCCCGTATTTTTTTATCATTTCCTGATACTTGCACCACTCAACTCCACATCGGTCCGGCATCGCTATTATGCTGCTACGACGATTGCAGCCGCGCCAGTTCTTTTTCGATCAGCTGCACTTCGCCGGCGAGAGCCCTGCGTTTTTGCACACGGTAAAAGAACGAATCGCCCAGTTTGCTGCTTCTGGTGAAGACCACAATCTCAAACCTGTCCGGCCCCTGTTGCAGATCCTCGGCCCACAGCACCTTTTCGATCTCCAGACCAAAATCGCCGCAGATATGCTTGGCGAATTTTTCCGGATTTTCCGAGACGGAAACCCCTTCACCGGTCCGCGAAAACACGCAGAGATAAGGTTTGAGGTAGCGTACCTTGTTGCCTGCTGTTTCCTGCAGGGTGATAATCTTCAGGTTGTAGGCCCCGGGAAACCAGGCGATGGGTTCACGGTCGTCATGTTTTTTGCCGTCCCAACTGTACTTACCGTTGAAAATATTCATGCGTTGCCTCCCCTCTGCTGTATCCGAGCCGGAGGTTGCCTCCCCCTCTGCCGCATCCGAGCCGGAGTGAACAGTCAACTAAGGCCTTCCCTCCGGAACATTCGGAGAAAAGGCCTTAGCTGGTTCCCTGTCGCTACACTCTAGGCATATCAGGCCATGGCGTCAAGGACCCGGCGGTCAGCCATATCCATCAGCACCCTTTCTCTTTTCTTGTCAATGCCGAGGGCCTGACGTTTCTTGTCGATATGGGCGATCATCAACCGAGCCATCTCCTGCGGATTATCGGCGAATCCCCACTTGCCGAATCCCATGGTCTCGAGTTCCTCGTAAAGGTGCTTCTGGAACTTGATGCCCTCGATCATCGGGAAGGTGTGGCCGAATATGGTATAGACCCCGGAAGCCACGAAATACTGGCCGATGGCGATGGCCTTTTCACTCATCCATTCCGGGGCGCAACCGGCAGCAGGCAGATCGGCGATTGTGTCGCCGAGACCACCAGTTCGCACCATTTCCGAGGCGGCGACGAGAATTCGGCTATTGTCGACACAGGAACCAAGCCCCAGGACAGGCGGCATGCCGACCGTTTCGCAGACCTCGGCCAGCCCCGGCCCAGCCATTGCCGCCGCCCCCGGTCCGGTAAGACCGGCCTTCGCCAGGGCGAGCTGCGAACAGCCCGTCTGCAGGACAAGAACATCATTTCTGATCAGCTCCTTGACCAGTTCGACGTGGGAGTAATCCTGTTTCGACCGTGGATTGGTGCAGCCGACAACCCCGGCAACCCCTCGTATACGACCGTTGATGATATTCTCATTGAGCGGTTTGTAGCTGCCCCTGAACGATCCGCCCAGCATATAGTTGATATACTCATAACTGAAGCCATGCACTCCCCGTCCGGTTTTTTGCGGGATCTGGATCGGTTTGCTGCGGGTCTTGAAACGGGTTATCGCTTTGATGACGATCTCATCCGAGCATTTCAGCGGGTCATGTTCATCGAGCTGAATATGCAGGGCACCCTCGATTTTCGCCCGATAATTCGTGGTGATGAAGGGCGTGTCATAACAGTCGGCGACGCGTTTCATATCCTGTTTGATGCACTGGACATCCACGCACATCGCATCGACGGCCCCGGTTACCATGATGGCCTCGGTCGAAGAAAAATTGCCGGCATGGGGTAAACCATGCCGTGAGAGGGCATCCAGACCGGAACAGCACATGCCGACCAGATTTATTCCCTTCGCGCCGGCTTCCTCCGCCATTTTTTTCAAGGTCGAATCGCCAGCGGAGATAATCATCGCCTCAAGAAGGATGGGCTCGTGTCCGTGGACGATGATATTGACCTTGTCCTCCTTGAGAACGCCCATACCTACCTCCACCTCGACAGGTGTGGGGGTACCGAAGAGGATGTCGGTGATATCGGTGGAAACCATCGAGCCGCCCCAGCCATCGGCCAGCGCCGTGCGGGAGATCTGCTTGGTCAGGTTCTCATAGTCCTGATCGACGCCGATGGCGGTCCTGTGCATCATCTCCATGATCTCCCGCATGGCCCCGCGCGGCACGATCCCTTCCTTGCGCCACAACTCAAGAGTCTTTGGCGGAACCCTTTTCATATTCGGGATCTCGCCATCGACCTGGGTATAGGTCTTCTCCAGTTCAGCATAGAGATCAAGGGCAATATCATTCAACTCCCGTCCCTCCGTGACGATGTCCAGTGCCTTGGCCACCTCCACCAGTTTTAACGGATCCTGAATCTTGAATTCCGTGTTCTTTCCGTTGATGACGTCGCGAAAAAGCTCAAGCATTCCCATGCCGTGGTCTGTGTGGGCTGCCGTCCCGGCGGCGACCATCCGGCCGAAATTCCTGGCGACAATGGTATCTACGGTTGCCCCGCAGATGCCGACCCGGTCATAGGGCGAGGAGACATTCATCCGGCAGGGGCCCATCGCACAATGTTTGCAGCATGCCGATTGGGCCCCGATCGGGCAGGCCTTCATCTCACTGGCTCGGTCAAATAAAAGTTCAACCCCGTCTTTTCGGGACTTGGTAATCATCTGGGCAGTAGCTTCACAGATGGTAAGATCTTCCACTTTCATAAGTTCTTTTATCTTTGCCATGGTTCCTCCAGAAAAATGATTTTCGCGATCTGCATTCCAATATCACCTGTCGCAGGTGAAACCGGGTGGAATACTGCTGTGGACGATGTATGAAGGCCGCCCCCTGGGAGATGCGAGGGACCCGCAGGACGTGAGGATCTGTGGGAATGGTTATCAAGTGTATTATATATGCCACAGGGTGACAAAGTCAAGGGAAGGGAGAAACAATACGAATGTGGAAAGGCAAAAAAAAAAACAGCGCGGTGCGTCATTCCCCGCCTGGATCGGCGGGGAGTCGGCGGGCAGGAGGGATATTTATTTCTTCAGGGAAGTGAGCGAGTCAACGATGGCAAACAGGGCCTTCGGGGCGTCTGCAATATTCTCGAAAGGCCGTCTTCCCTCGCGGTCGGCGGTGATGATTTCCTCGTCTTCAGGCATGAAACCAAGAATCTCGAAATCGGCCAGAGATTGGCGGATAAGTTCCTGATCAGCCTCTCCCTTGACCCGGTTGCCAAGAACCAGGATGCGTTTGATACCGATATCCCGGCCGAGTTTTCTGATTTTTACAGCCGCCACCCGGCTCCGTGTCCCCGGGTTGACGACAATGATCAGGGCATCTACTGACGAGGAGGTGGCCCGACCGAGGTGTTCAACCCCTGCCTCCATATCCATGACGACAATATCTTCACGCTGCAGCACGAGATGATTCATCAGGGCCTTAAGGACAGTGCTCTCGGGACAGATACAGCCGGAACCGCCGGTTTGGACCGTCCCCATGACCAGCAGTTTCACCCCGTCCCGCTCCAGAGAAAACCTCTCAGGGATGTCGTCCACCTTGGGATTGAGGGTGAAAAATCCGCCCATCGTCCCGGGCTTGGCCCCCGTTCGTTCGGCAATCAGGTCGGAGAGTTCAGCGATGGGCCTGATCGGCTGATTCTCGGGGATACCGAGGCCGGCAGCCAGGTTGGCGACCGGATCGGCATCGATGGCAATGACCTTATTGCGGCCGTCGGCAGCCAGGCAACGGGCAAGTAGAGAGGTGACGGTGGTCTTGCCAACCCCGCCCTTACCGCCTATAGCAATTTTCAGGCTCATCTCGATACACCATTAAGCTGTGTTTCGGCTATGCCGGCAACCATTCGCCGGACATCCCGCAAACCATGTCTATTTGATAATGTTGCCATCACCGTCGACCATTGCCACAATAAATCCATTTTTCCTGGCAGTTTCATCGAGATCTTCGATGTGGATCGCCTGGACCTCATATTTTTTGCCCTTTTCCCGCGGCAGGGTCGACAGGAAACCATTCGCGGCATCTCTGGACTGAAAGGTCGGAATGAAATCCACTCCCTGTTCTTTGCTGTGCATTCCAAGCATATGTTCATTCGGGCCGGGGTCACAGACAACGACATAGATCCAGTCCTGGTTTTTTTCCTTGTCTCCCATAACTCACCTTTTCAGTCGACGTTTCAGGCACTATCGCCAATCCCGAGTGTGGTCTGGCGGTTTCACACGCAAAAAAGCCCCATCTTTTACATTGATGGGGCTTTTTCCAGTCAAAAAGGAGGAAACCTAGATGTCGAGATAGGAATCCGAGAACAGGGTCTCGCCTAGGATGACCTTCACCGTCTTGACATAATCTCCAAGTTCCTTGCTCAATCCACTCAGAGCAGGGGCGTTGCCGTCCATGGTCTGATGCACGACCTCAACGATATCGGGTCGCTTTCCTTTAGCCACTGCCGTCAGATTGGTATCGAGGGGATCGGAGATAACAGCTTTCATCCCGTATCTTTCCAGCATAACCATATAGGTGGTGTTGAGAATCGGCCGCAGATGTACCGGCGGACCATTGGAGATATTGGAAAGACCGCAGGTGCTCTTGGCTCCGGGGGCGATATCTTCGAGCATCATCTGGAAATTGAGGAGGCTGACGCACTGGACCTGCTGGATATTGACCGGTGTGACGATACCGTCCACCCATATCTTCTCGTTCGGAATACCGGCCTCATTGGCGGCATAGAGCAGCTCGACGCAGAGTGCGGCTCGCTCATTCTCATCCCGGGGCAGTCCGTCGGGTCCCCACATCAGGGCCACGATATCGGCCTCATACTTGGCGGCCATCGGCAGCATGACCGTATAGCGTTCAGGCCTAGCCATGATCGAATTGACGATATGGGGCTTGCCGGCAGGTTTGAGGACCTTCAAACCCTCCTCAATTGCGGCGATGTTTGAGGTATCAAGCAGCAGAGGGATCTCGGGAACCACTTCCTGGACCACCTGGCAGACCCACGGCATCAATTCATGCCCGTCCTTTTTGGCCGGTCCGAGGTTGATGTCAATATAGTCCATGCCTTTTTCTTTCTGCTCGAGGGCTTCTGCCTGGATGGGTTTAGGATTACGCTCTTTGTATGCCTTACCGATCACCGTGGAGATTACATTCAGGCTTTCGCCGAAAAGAATCATAGTTTTCCTCCCTTAACGAATTTATAATTAAATGTCATACATATGGCAGTCAAAAATACCGCAGAGATCATCAGATGCGGCAAGCCCCGATGATCTCTGGATTGTACCGTAATTAGTAAGAAAAGCAACGCCTCTGACGAGATACGCGTTTACTGTCTCGCTTTAAGGAAACCGGCAAGGTGGGCAGCCTCACGGGGACCGACCGTCACTGACCAACCGGAAAGCTCTTCCTCGACATCGCCGGCAATCGCCGCAGCATAACCAGGAATGATAATCTCAGTGTGTTTGACCTTATCCATAATCCCGCTTTTCTTGACGAACATGCCGACGTCATCACCGCCGAACTTGCCTGCAGCCCAGGCAGTCAGGACCGAAAGTCCTTCCGAATCCTTGATCAGCAACCAGGCCGGCACCCTGCTCGCTTCGATCTCACCGGAAACGATGAAATAGGTCAGGGCAAAGTTCGTGGTAACAAGCACCGGCGAATTCTCATCCGGGTTGCCAATCTCGAAAATCCCCTCGGTGACTGTCATCGGTCGCTGCGGATCTGTAAAGATATTGAGGCGTTCCAACAGGAGCGGGAACATCACCTCAGTGGTCAGGTCGGAAAGGACCACGATGCCGCCGTATTTGGAAACATACATACCGGCGATAAGACCTTCCATGTCAATGTTTGAGGCCATTTCGCAGGGGAAGGTAATGGTCGGGAAACCGAGGGAACGGTTGCTGTCCTTCAAGGCCGCCCGCCGCAGACCGACCTGATCGGCCAGGGCCTGTTTCAATTCCCTGGCCCCGCTGTCGATAACCAGATCCTTGAGTCCCATCACCGTCAGCTTATCGGTGAGGGCGATGACCGCATCGATCGAATCTGCCTTGACCGCCAGGGGCAGGTCGCTGTCCATGGCGATTTTACCGAAGGCTTCAGCATTTGCCTCGGTAGCTGCGTAGAGCAGCGGTCGCTTGAATCCGCTGGTCTCGACTGCCGCCTGCATGACACCTGCGTCCTCGGTCATGAGCACAAGATTGAACTCCGAGTTCTCGGCAATCATCTTGGCCAGGGCGGCAAAGGCCGCCTTATCACCGTTGACATCCTTGAGGGCGACCAGTTCCGGCCGCAGATTGAGGCCAACCCGCTCATACTGGATCGCATTCCATACCTTGAGTTTGGCTTCGACAGCCGCCGGGGTCATGTCCGAGGTCATTAAACCGGCAAACATGGTCTGGTTGAAAAAGGTTTTTTCGTGCCGATAGAGCACCGTCTCACCACCGATGGTGGCCCGGCGTACCCCACGGCCGATGGCTACCGGCCTGATCGGCGGGGCCGAGGCCTCAGCCAATTGGGCCCTGGCGTCATCGGACACATAGGGACAGCTGTCCAGTTCGGCCTTGGAGGATGCCAGATTCATCGCAAAGGCCAGGCAGGTCGGTACACCACACTCTTTACAGTTTGTCTTTGGCAGGAGTTTGAATATCTGAATACCTGTTAACGCCATTTCCGTTATCTCCTTATGTATATGTCAGGATGGTCACTGCCGCAACCGGCCGGGAGGTCAGACCCGGCCGGTCACTTTGGCCTGTATGACTAACTGATGATGGGATCCATGCTCAATGCCGGATGCCCTTTTTCCTGCAGGAATGGCAGGATCTCTTCCTCGGTGACCCCGATCGTCTCGTCGGCGATCATATCGGCGAAGTTCTCGATACCCATTTCCTTTCCACGTAGATTAAGTTTGTCATACAACTCATCCTTGACCACCTTCGGCATCCAGACCATCCGCAGCAGGCCACCATCGCCGAGGATGAATTTCTTCTGGGTGATATTATACTTTGAATGACCGATAAAGCCCGGAGACGAGGCGCCACCGCCCATTACACCTGCGAGGGTGGTGAACTTCATACCGGATGGTGTTTCGCCCGCATAATCACGGCCGACGGTCATTACCCCGTTGCAGGAAGGCAACATGGCGGCAATACACTCACAGCAGCCACAAGTCGTCATCGGGGCATGGACCATGGAATAGAAGTTGTAGGTATCGATAGCCCCTTTCGAGGCCTTCTTGATGAACTCATCGACACCTTCAAAGCGACCGCGCAGGGGATCGAGGACCTTGCCCTTCAGGACCGGCTGATTCGGCCCGGTCGGATTGATCTCGAACGAGGCCTTGCAGTCCATCCAGTTATAGGCGCCGCAGAGCCCGGTCCGCTCTGGGCTGACCGTACAGACATGGCTGGGGGCAAAGGACTGACAGAGGGTACAGGAGTAGAAGGTTTCGACATCTTCATCGGTCATCTTGTCGACACGCTCGTCGCGGACCTTGTACTCGGCACGTGCCCTGGTCGTCAGTTTATCCACATCCTCTTTCTTGGTATACAGCGTAACCTGGACTTTATCGACGATCTTCTTGAAATCCTGATGGAATTTTGCATGGAGCACAACACCGATATCCTTCAGGGTAAAGCCTTTCTCTATTGCTGCCTTGCTGACCCGGACCCAGGAGATATCCCTCTGGCCGATATGCATGATGCCCTGCGTATAGTTGATCAGATGATGGATCTGCCTTTCCAGGATCGGCTCGAAATCCGACTGGAACTCGCGGCCGGCGATCTGGACGAAGATGCCCAGAGGCAGGGTATCCCCTTCCTTCAAATCAGGGATATCAGGCCCGACGACGACTACCTTGCCGTCCTCGATCGCACCCATTTCGGCCATATTGACCAGCTCGGTGCACTGGGTCTTGCCGCCGCCCATCTGGCAGAACAGATCGCCGCCGCGCACGCGCTCGCCCTCAAAGGCCGGGCCGAAGGCGCAGGGGATGTCGATCTCGGTGATATTGATCTTGAGTCCCCGAACCTCGACAGATTTCTGGCAGATCTCATTGTGGGGAACATTGGCTACAACGTGCTCATAGGTACAGATACCGGTCGGCAGGATCTCCGGGATGTCGGTATCGGCCAGGGTCGGGAACCCCCAGTTGACGCAACCGGCAGCGGCCACGGCCCACTCGGTGCCTACATCGCCCAGGGCGTTGACGAAGGCGAAGATACGGTTTTTGTTGTACATCAGCATCTTCCGGTAGTCGCCCGGCTCGACGCCGCCAAAGGCCATGGCGGCCCTGTTGGCAAAACCGAGAGCGAAGACCGCCGACGAGATGTCAGGCCCGAAGGGTACGATACGGGTCTTCCAACCCACCTGCATGCCGGCCTCGAGACACTGCTCGATGACCGTCTTGCCGTTGTGGTTGGCGGCGCAGAAGATATAAAGACTCTTCTTCTGGTAATCCTCGACGATCATCTTGGCGGTCGCGGCATCCGGGGCGGCACCGACGATGGCGGCAAAGCCGGGGGCCGAGCCGTCGACGAACTCGACACCGCGCTTACGCAGGATGGTGTCATCGGCCGGTCCCACCCAGATCTTGCCGGCCTCGACATCAGGATCCTCGCCGAGCATGTAGAAATCCGGCTCACGCAGGATGCGCAGTGCCTCCTTGATCTCATAGGCAAAGATTCCGGCCATACCGGCATCAAGCAGGGGCCCGAGATAGGGCAAGTGATTACTGCCCTTCACGTGCGGCGGCAGAAGACCGCGGGCGAAGGCCATCGGTTTTTTGAGGTCCTCGAGAGTCTCGCACTTCATGCCGGTAAGGGAATAGATGACCGGCAGGTAGTAGGCGGTGTTTGGAAAACCAATTTTGGTATCGGCATTGTAGGTCTGAAGGGCCTTCTCAAGCTCTCCTTCGACCTGTGAAACGACTTTATAGCCACCCTGTATCGCGGCAAATGCAACTAATCTTGACATGCTTTCCTCCTTTGTTGAGGATCGAACAGTTTCGGTTATTTACCTATCACGCCTCTGCCTCAAGTTTCTGTCTGTCGGCCATATCCATGAGGACCCGGTCCCGTGCCTTATCAATGCCCAACTCTTTGCGCTTCTTATCGATATGGGCAATCATTTTATGGGCATGTTTGATGGGGTCTGCCTCGCAGTCCCATTTACCGCCATAAAGTCCTTCCATATCCTTATAGAGATGATTTTTGAACACAGGAGCACCTTCCAACGGCAGTGAATAGCCGAAAACGGTATAGACACCCGACGCGACAAAATACTGACCGATGGCGATGGCCTTTTCACTCATCCATTCCGGCGCACTACCGGCAGCGGGCAGATCGCAGATATCCTTGCCAAGTCCGCCGGCCTTGACAACTTCTGTCGCCGCCAGCAGGATGCGGCTGTTATCGACACAGGAGCCCAGATGCAGAACCGGCGGGATACCGACGGTCTCACAGACCTCAGCCAAGCCGGGACCACAATGAACTGCGGCTGCTCCGGGGGTCAACAATCCGTGAATACCGGCAGTGATAGCACTACAACCGGTGGTAAGAACGATGACATCGTTCTTGATCAGTTCCTTGATGATGGTGATATGGTCTTGGTTGTGCTTGGTGCGGGCATTGTTGCAGCCGACGACACCGGCGATACCGCGGATCCGGCCGTTGATGATATTGTCGTTGAGGGTGTAATAACTGCCCCGGAAAGTCCCGCCCAGATGATACTGAATGGACTCGACGCCGAATCCGGCAATCTGGGTGGTTTTATGCTGCGGAATCATGACATCGGCGCCACGATTCTTGAAGTTTTCGATGGCTATTTTGACGATGCGGATGGCATCCTGCATGGCATAGTGCTCATCGAACTCGATATGGATGACATTTTCCTGTTCCATCTTGGCGATGGGGTGGGTGGTGATCAGCTTGGTGTGGAAACACTTGGCGACGTTGGCCAGATTCTGGAAGACACACTGGACATCGACGACCATTGCATCACAGGCGCCGGTGATAATGGCAAGTTCCTGTTGCAGGTAGTTTCCTGCCGGCGGTACGCCGTGACGCTGGAGGATCTCATTGGCCGTACAGCAGATACCGGCGAGTTGGATGCCCTTGGCGCCTTGCTCCTTGGCATAGGCAATCATCTCCTGGGATTGGGCGGCGGCGACGATCATCTCCGAGAGCAGCGGCTCATGGCCATGGACGATGATATTGACATGGTCCGCTTTCATGACCCCGAGATTGGCCTCGGACTGCAGAGGAGTGGGAGATCCGAACATGACATCCTGCAGGTCGGTGGCGATCATCGCCCCACCCCAGCCGTCGGCAAGAGAGGCCCGGGTTCCCTGTTTCATCAGGTTCTTGTAATCCTGATCGACACCCATGTGGGTCCGGTGCATGATCTCAACGATCTCCCGGTCAATATTTCGAGGCAGGACCCCTTGCTTTTCCCATTTATCCTGCAGAGGCTGGGGGGCTCTCTTCAGGTAGGCAAGCGTTCCCTCGGTTTTTCCCCATTCGTTCATGGCCGCTTCGGCAACACCGAGAGCGATCTCGTACAAATCCCTATCCTGTTTCTTGCCATCAACCTCAACAGTCGTGGCCACGTTAAAATACGGAGCAATCTGGATGAGTCTGGCCGGATCTTTGATGGTATAATCCTTGCTTTCCTTTCTGGCAACGGCAAGAAAGGTTTCCGCCACGCTACGGCCGTGGTCGGAATGGGCAGCGGCCCCGGCGGCGATCATCCTGGCAAAATTCCGAGCGGCGATAGTGTTCGGGGTGGCTCCGCACAATCCCTTTCTGGTGTCTTCGCCTTCAACCCCGCCCTTTGGCAGCGGCAGACGGCACGGCCCCATTGCGCAGTTTTTACAGCAGATCCCCTGTAGACCAATAGCACAGGGTTTCATGGTTACAGCACGATCAAAAACCGTTTCGATCTGGAGTTTATGGGCACGTCGTATCATCTCCTGGGTAGACACCTCGATGGACGCTTCCATCGGGTCAGCCAGTTGTGGAGCTTTAGCGGTACTCGTTTTTGTCTCTTCTGCCATGAGAAGTTCCTCCTCGAATTATGATCAAAAAATAACCAATTGCTTTAAGATCGATACTGTACTGCAACCTCGTCAATTGACCTGCCTCTTGTGGAATCTGTTGAGCATCGCAAGTATTTTCTCCTGCTCCGTCATCTGAACTGCGGCAGGTGTCATGGAGCTTGCCGCTGATGCCGCCACCTGATGCGCTGCCGAACTCTTGCGTTCCTGCTGCCTCTTTTCCTTCAAGGCCGTTTCCTCGGCCGCCCGTGCTGCCTTCGCTGCCAAAACGGCGTCCGCTTCGGCCTTGGCTTTCTCCTCGGCAGAAGCCTTTGCCTTCACCTCTGCGTCAGCCTTGGCTTTTGCTTCGGCTTCTACTTTGGCCTTGGCGTCGGCTTCGGCTTTGGCCTTGGCATCAGCTTCCGCCTTGACCTTGGATTCCGCCTCCGCCTTCGCTGCAAGCGCAGGATCGACAGCCGGTGCTGCCGGTGCTGCTGTCTTGGCTTCTACCTTGGGTGCTGCCGGTTTTACTGCTTCCGCTTTGGCGGCAGGGGCGGCAGGGGCGGCTGCCTTTGCCGGTGCCGGTTTCTTCTTTTCTTCCTCTATGGTCAGATCCAGCGCCGGAGCCAGAGCCGCGAAATCGACTTTGACATCGGCCATTTTCTTAGCTATGGGTGCCGTCTCCTTGGCAGATCCTCCATCCGCCAGAATCTTGATGAAATCCTTTACCAGACGGATCGATTCAGGATGGCGCATGATGAGGAGACTGGTACCGCTCATCAGATAGGAGACCGCACCGATCGCCTCCATCATGATGCCACGTTTTTCGGGATCTCCCAGCAGAGGCGCATCCTCCACAACTTGTTTGGCCTCTTTGCTTTTCCAAACCTCGTTGCCGAGATTATTGATCATCGGATACTGAAGTTTCTCGTCTCCCTGGGTCATGGCGGCCATGGTCAGACGCTCCATGACCGAGTAGGAATATTCCAGGCCGTAGCCCAAACCGCCGGTGGTGGGATCGACCAAGACCCTGTCCATCGGCATGCCGAAATTTTCCAGGAGAATATTAATCTGTTTGGCCAGATTGACATCGATCGGCGAGGATGCGATGATGCTGTGCCCATAACCCATCGCCGCCGCGGCGATACCCTTGTAATTTTTTTCCTCGACCGGCCCGAGAATGACATTCCCGCCCTGGCAGGCCTCACAGACTGCCTTGAAAACCTCTTCGTCCTTCGCGGGATTGGCACAACCCCAGACAATCAGCGGCACCTTGATGGCATCCATAACCTTCTTGACCGTCGCCGCCGCGTCTTCAGCCTTCGCGTCCTTGTCGTTCGGGTCGATACTTTTCAATTGCAGGACAATTGCCTCTGCACCATATACCTCGACACATTTTTTGGCCCAGGCCACCGGATCTGAAACCACATCCGTGAAGTGGGCGAGCGCCGGCTTGGCCCAGTCTTCAGGTTCCATGTCCCAAATCTCCATGGCAATAACCGGTTTGTTGGGCATCTTGCCCTCAAACGTGTAAAAGGGATAGCAGGTCTGGCCTCCAACGGTTACGGCCGAATCACCTTTGCCAATGGAAATCTCCCTTATGCCTCCGGTATAGGATTCCTTCCTCATTTCAAATCCCACGACTACCTCCTTGCATCTGAGTGTTTATTCTCCTCTAGGTCATTGTGCCATGGGGCGCCGGTTTTTCCTGTTCTGCCGGCACTTCCCGTGACGCCAACCTCCCCTTTTACGCCAAAGACGTTCACAACAATCAACAGCCTGCCCCGGAGTGTCCACAAGGGCAATCAGGTATGCAGGGATGCATCGCTGCAACGGTCCGAAACAGTAAACCACACATACCACAAATGCGCAAACCTAATAGTAGCAGAGCATTCATTGCAGAACCCAATGCAGCGTATATCCGACCCAACATACCGCACACTTACCGTTTCCTCCCTTCAATCCTCTGTTTCGTCCGTGGAAATTTCTCGATTTCCGTGTGTGGCAGAAACATCGCCGCCACATAATTGCTCATATAGGAAGGTGTCTCGGACAACTCAAAATTTGTCATTTTCTTTGTCACTTCAACAACATCCTTGCGGATCCTGTTAGTCAGCGAACTCATCCGCGCTCCCATCAGCGAGCCATTGCCGATAAAGGTGACCCGGTCCGCATCGATTTCCGGCAGCAGACCGATGGTCATGGCACGGTCAAGATCAATATAGCTGCCGAACCCTCCGGCCAGGATGATATGCTCCACCAGATCCATGGTCAACCCGACCTCTTCCAGAAGGGTCATACAGCCGCTGTAGATCGCCCCTTTCGCCCGGATGAGATTATCGATATCCGGCTCCGACAGGGCTATGTCGCGGTCAATCTGGGTCTCCCCCCGCCAGGCCAGGACATACTCCCAGACGCCGTTGGTGTTGCGGATTCGCGTTGTGTTCAGCTCGCGGTTGAAATGCCCGCGGTTGTTGATCAGGCCCATTTCGAGCATCTCGGCGGTTATGGCGATCAGCCCGGAACCGCAGATGCCCTTCGGCCTGACATTGCCGATCGTCACCAGCATCGGCTCAAAGGTCACCGGGTCAAGAGAAAAATCCTCGATCGCACCCTTGGCCGCCCGCATGCCGAACTCTATCCCGCCGCCCTCAAAAGCAGGACCGGCCGAACAGGCGGCACAGGCCAGCCAGTCTTTGTTGCCGATGACGATCACGGCATTGGTGCCGATATCGAGGAACAAGGTCAGCTTCTCGCTGCGATACATGCCCGAGCCCATGATCCCTGCAACGATATCGCCGCCGACATAACTCGACACCACCGGATAGAGGAGGGCGATGACCTTGTCGTTGATATCGATCCCTATGGTCGCCGCCACGAATGGTGGGTATATGGTCGAGGCCGGGACATAGGGCGCCCGCCGCAGGTAGCGGGGCTCGATATCGAGCAGGAGCTGGGTCATGGTTGTGTTGCCGGCCATGGTGATGGTCGAAATGTTTTCGCGCCCGATCTGCGATTGCCGGAGTATCTCGACTATTACCCTGTTGATCGTGGTAACCACGACCTCCTGAAGTTTTTTCCGCCCTTCCGGCTTTTCCGCGTAGATGATGCGGCTGATGACATCTTCGCCGTAACTGATCTGGCCGTTAAAGTCACCGTACTCGCCGAGACAGTCGCCGCTGGCCAGGTTGATCAGCTGTCCGTAGATGGTAGTCGTGCCGATGTCCATGGCGATTGCGTAATTGGCGGACGTGGTATCGCCGGCCTGGACATCGATGATGAGGGTCTTACCGTCGTCCCGGACCGGCCGGATGAGAGTAACCGTGACCCGGAAATCTTCCTGCCGGAGGACAGCCGGCAATTTCCGGATGACCTGCAGGGTCAGCTCGAGCTTGTGCTCATTGGCCCTGAGCTTGAGGTATTCGATCAGCCTGGTGACATCAGGCATATTGTTCTGGGCATCCGGGGGAGAGAGCTCCAGGTATATTTTTTCGACCGGAGGGATAAACAGCCCCTGTTCCTTGAGGCTGTTGAAATCCATTTGCCGAATGGTGGCGGTTCGTCTGGGTAATCCAAGTTTATTGAGGACGCTTGCGTCTATTGAGGATTCGACAGGGATACGTATCGTTACATCTTCGGTAATCCGGGCAAGGCAGGCAAGACGATAGCCTTTTTCCACATCCTCGCGGCTCAACCGTTCAGAGATACCCTCTGCAACCTGCCCCTGTTCGATTAGAACCCGGCATTTTCCGCAAATCCCTTCACCACCGCACGAAGCGTTGATGTGCACACCTGCCCTGAGAGCTGTGCGGATGAGATTATCCCCTGGGACAACCTCTATATCCCTGCTGTGAGGCAGAAATGTAACTTTACACATTTCCATTCGCTTCGTCCGCAACGGTGCCTGAAAAGCACACTTCTAATCCAGCTGTCACAATCCGCAAGTTTCCTTCTCCCGGCCATTTCCATGCTTTGCGGGAAAGTGCCAGGGAGGGTAAAATCCTGGCCGGGGGCATGTCATGCCGGACCGTTCTTTCTTTCTTGCTGTACAGGGAATAGGATCTCTTCAAAAGGTACAGATACCTTAGTTTAAAAACAAACAAACATTCTTTTTGTTAGGGTAGCATATCATTCCTACTGATGAGAGCGACTCTCATTCACATACTTGAGGAATGATTCCCTGCTCCAATAATTAGCTAAAAAAAAAGACGGCCACCCTCCGACCGCTCTGTCTATTCTTCCGCAAAGAAAACCTTTCACATAAATAATTTCTCAATAATACGGCGCTATTCTGATCTCCGACGCAGCCAGCCCCTCAATGCCTCCCACTGCCCTTTCGATCCTGGCGGAAATTGCCGCGGACTGGTTCTCGGGCGCCTTGACATGGATATGCACCCTGCCGGCATCGACAAAGACCCCGGCCGTCGGAAAATCAAACAATGCCGCTTTGACCTCGGCGGTCAGGGCGAGATCCTGAAGGTAAACGTACCTGTCATTTTTCAGGAAACGCAGTATCGACGAAGAGATAAAGTTTACAAAACGCTCACGACCGAAGGAGAGGCGCTCCAGGGTCTGCACGGCATACTGGAAATTATGCATGACCCTGATTTCCGGGGTATCAAATTCCCTGCTCGATGCCAGGATCGTATCCCTGGAAATGCAGGCATAGCCGAGAACCTCGGCCACCTTCTGCGCCACCTCACTGCCCCGGTGATAACTGCCCCGGGAAATGCTGATAATCGACATGGTCCGCTCCTTCCTGCTCAGCCGTAGGCGATCAGAACGAGGCAGAAATCACTATGCCGGAGCCTGGCATGCCTTCGGGTCAAACATCTTTTGGCACTGCGGACATTTGACGGACTTTTCCATTTCATCGGCAAAAAGCTCGACACCCGCCTTGCAGGCTGGACAGACGATCTTCACTTCTTTTAACTGCTTGTTGCTCTCGAATCCCGGACAATGCTGGTCGGTCATGGCATTTCTCCTTCTTTGATCAATTCATCCAATAAATTCGGCCCATCGGCAGACACTTCTCCACCGTTCTCCTGCGGAAGAAGAAGTCAATCCGTCAAGGCAGGACAAACTCCTGTCCCTTTTCTTTTTTCTTCTCTTTCTCGAGAAAATGGATGGCGCACGCTGATCGGTACTTGCAGTAGAAATCCGGATCCTTGCAGGAAATACAGGCCTCACAGAGAGAATATTCGTATTTCATACACGTATAGGCTGCCTCCACCTCCGGATGATTCCTGCATTTTGCCATCGTCGCGACATTCCTCTCCCGCAGAACGTTCAGCGCCCGAGCCGCAGCCAGGCCGATTTCACGGTATTCTTCATCAGCATGGCAATAGTCATCGGTCCGACCCCACCCGGCACCGGGGTGATCTTGCCGGCGATCTTCTTGGCGGCCTCAAAATCCACATCCCCCTTGAGAATAGCCTTACCGGTCGTCTCGTTCATTCCCACTCGATTGACCCCGACATCGATGACGGTCGCACCCGGTTTGATCCACTCGGGTTTCACCAGATCGGGAACCCCGGCAGCAACGATAAGGATATCGGCACGCTTGCAGTGAGACGCCAGATCTTTGGTCCTGGTATGAACTATCGTCACCGTGCTGTTGGCCCCCGGTCCTTTCTGGGCCATCATGATGGCGATCGGTTTGCCGACGATATTGGAGCGGCCGACAACCACTACTTCAGCCCCCGAGGTCTCCGTTTCCGATCTCATGATCAGTTCCTGGATACCGGCCGGGGTACAGGGCGGATAGCGGACCTCGCTACCGCCGATCATCAGGCGGCCGACGTTGACCGGATGAAAGCCATCGACATCCTTGTCCGGGTCGATGGCATTGAGTACCTTCTTTTCATCAATGTGCTTGGGAATCGGCAACTGAACCAGGATTCCATCAATTGCCGGATCATTGTTGTATTTACTAATGAGACCGAGAAGATCGGCCTCGGAGATATTAACCGGCTGACTGTCCTGCACCTCGTGGAAACCGAGTTCCTCCGCCGTCTTTATCTTCAAAGTGACATAGCTCATCGAGGCCGGATTCTCTCCGACCAGAATGGTAACAAGACCCGGTCCCCTGCCATGCTTGGCCTTCATCTCCCTGACTTCTTCCGCCAGTTCGCCAAGGATATCCTTGCGAATCTGGGTCCCGCTGATAAGCTGTGCAGTCATGCGCGTTCTCCTTCAGGTTTAATCGTTATCGTCTACCCCTCAACAAAGGCGAATCACCGGCTGAGCCGGCGGCAGAGAGAGAATACCTCTCCCCTTGCCGCCGGCCATGCGGCAGGATTAGAAAACGCCCTTGACCTTGCCGGTCTCGACATCCACATCCACCCGTTTGAAGGCCGGATTGGAGCTGGTGCCGGGCATCAGGCTGATGGCGCCGGCCACCGGCACGATGAATCCGGCACCGCCATAGGTGAGAACCTCGCGGATGGTCAGACGCCAGTTTGTCGGTACACCCTTGAGCGAAGGGTTGTCGGAGAGCGACAGGTGGGTCTTGACCATGCAGATACCCATCTTGGCCAGTTTCGGATCGGCCTGGAGCCTCTCGACGGATTTGGCGGCAGCCGGAGAGAAATCAACGCCATCGGCGCCGTAGACTTCCTTGGCGATCAGTTCGATACGTTCCTTTATCGGCATATCGAGATCGTAGAGGAATTTGAAATCGTTCTTGTCCTCACAGGCCTCGACCACGGTCTTGGCGAACTCAATGGCCCCTTCGCCACCATGCTCCCAATGCCTGGAAAGGGCGACCCTGGCCCCTTCGGCCTCGCACAGCTCACGAACCTTGGCGATCTCGGCGTCGGTATCGGTGTAGAAAGCATTGATGCAGACAACCGGGCTGATGCCGGCCTTACGGACATTGCGGATATGGTGGATGAGGTTGCCGCAGCCCTTGGCTACCCATTCAACGTTCTCGGTCTGGTATTCTACCGGCATCGCCTTGCCGGGAACCGGCACCGGGGCGCCACCATGACACTTCAGGGCGCGGATGGTGGCAACGACCACCGCACAATCCGGCTTGAGACCGGAGTAGCGGCATTTGAGATTCCAGAATTTCTCAAAACCGATGTCGGCACCGAAGCCTGACTCGGTGACATGGTAGTCGGCCAGCTTGAGGCCGATGCGGTCGGCGATGATCGAACTCTGACCGATGGCGATATTGGCAAACGGTCCGGCATGAACGATGACCGGCTGACCTTCCAGGGTCTGCATCAATGATGGGTTGATGGCCTCGACCATCCATGCGGTCATGGCGCCGGCCACCTGCAGGTCCTCAGTGGTTACCGGTTTGCCTGTTTTCGAGTAAGCGACGACGATCTTGCCCATCCTCTCCCGCATATCCTTCAGATCGGTGGCTATCGACAAGATGGCCATGACTTCGGAGGACACGGCGATACCGAACTTCGACTTCATCATGAAGCCGTCGGTTTTGCCGTTGACCCCGTCAATACCGATGATGATGTTGCGCAGGGCCTGGCAGCAGAAGTCCATGATAAAGCCCATCTCGACGTTGGTCGGGTCGATGTCCAGCCGCTTCATGCCGGACAGTCGCTCCAGTTGCTCGTCGTTGTAGTTGCGCTCATGCTGCAGGCGGGAGGTCAGGGCAACCATTGCCAGGTTGTGGGCGTTCATGATGGCGTTGATGTCGCCGGTGAAACCGAGGGAGAACGGAGTCAGCGGGATGCACTGGGCGAGACCACCGCCGGCTGCTGAACCCTTGATGTTCATGGTCGGACCGCCGGAAGGCTGACGGATGGCGGCACAGACTTTCTTGCCGATCTTGCCGAGGCCCTGAACCAGGCCCATGGAGGAGGTGGATTTGCCCTCGCCCAGCGGCGTCGGGGTGATGGCGGTGACGTCGATGTACTTGCCGTTCGGTTTGTCCTTCAGGCGTTCAAGTACTCTGCGGAAATCAATCTTGGCAATATAATGCCCGTGGGGAAGCAACTCATCCTTGGTCAGCCCAAGCTGTTCGCCGATCTCATAGATCGTCTTCATCGTCTTTTCAGCGTCTTCAGCAATTTCCCAATCCTGATGTTTTTTTGGATCTAGCATATGGAATTCCTTTCACGTTGATTCGATCATCGGGAAGACCGAATAATTTGATGAGCGTCTACATCAGCCGGTTGGGCACAACTCGCCCAACTTGCAACTTCCCCAGACCACTTTTCCCCGGAAAATCGCCAAAGCCTTTAACAGGGCCCCCGACAGCCCTGGATAAGCCTGCCTTCCGGAGACACACACATCCCTTTCCACCCGGAAAGAAAAATTTCCCGGGCGACCATGCAATACAACGAATGGCAAATTTGAATCACTAAAGTTGTAGCTTACCCATAACGTCAAAGCAACTCATTTCTTCACGTAAACCAGCATTCATGCTGATAAATAATTGTGATGTAATTAATCAATAATACCAATTGACTGAAGCACGATTACCTGGTAGTTTTTTTCTCTGCCGGAGTTCTTTTCACAAGGGAGATAATCATGAATCACACCATCCGTTTCCTGCCGGACAATATTGTGATTTCCGTCGAAACAGGAGAAAACATCCTGACTGCTGCGGCCTCGGCCGGTATCTATATCCATGCCGCCTGCGGCGGCGAAGGGGTCTGCGGCAAATGCCGAATACAGTTGGAAGAAGGCTCGGAGGTCAAGACCTCCCACACCGCCAGCCTGAGCGAGGAAGACTACGCCAAGGGCGTCCGCCTCGCCTGTACCTCGAAGGCTGTATCGGATCTGGTCATCCGCATCCCGGAGACGGTTCTGGCGGACGGCAGGGCCCTCAAATGCCGCCCCAAGACCACCAGGCCGATCACCGCAAAATCCCTCGAGGTCCTGGTAGGCTCCTGGGAAACCGCACCGCCGGTACGCAAACTCTTTCTGCAGTTGTCGCCACCGACACTTGACGACAATATCTCCGACATGCAGCGTCTCCTCCGCGGCATCAAAAAGGCCCTTCCCGACAGCCCGGAGCCGCACTACGACCATACCGAACTGCTGCGGGAACTCCCCTTCCTCCTCCGCGAGGCAGACTGGCAGGCGACCGTCATCCTGCTGCACGGCAAGCGCGCCGACGAGCCGGACACGATCATCGCCGTCGACCCAGGAGACACTACCGGCCGGCTCTACGGCCTGGCCTGCGATATCGGCACGACCACCGTCTGCGGCCTGCTCGTCGACCTGAACACCGGCCAGGTCGTAGCCGAGGCTTCGGGCTACAATGCCCAGATCGTCTACGGTACGGATATCATTTCGCGCATCATCTATTCGCTGAAAAGCCGTGGATTGAAGGCCCTGCAAGGCAAAGTCGTGGCGACGATCAACAACGTCATCGACGACCTCTGCCGCAAGGCCACCATCTGTCCAAGCGATATCAGCTATATCATGACTGCGGGCAATACCGTCATGGCCCATCTGCTGCCCGGCATCAGCCCGAAATTCATCCGCGAGTCGCCCTATGTGCCGGGGATGAGCCTCTTTCCGCTGACCAGGGCCGCCGACCTCGGGATCATGGCCCACCCATCCGTCCGCCTTTACCTCTACCCCTGCGTCTCGTCGTATGTCGGCGGCGATATCGTCGCCGGGGTCCATGCCTGCCGGATGCATATGAGCGATGAGGTCACGCTCTTCATCGATATCGGCACCAACGGCGAGATCGTCGTCGGCAATCGGGAATGGCTGATCTGCGCAGCCTGTTCGGCCGGGCCGGCCTTTGAGGGAGGGGGGATCAGGTTCGGCATGCGGGCGAGCGCCGGGGCCATCGAAAATTGCCACATCCACCCCGAGACCTTCGACCCGATGATTGTCACGATCGATAACACCCAGCCACGCGGAATCTGCGGTTCTGGCCTGATCGCCATCGTCTCGGAACTGCTGGCTACGGGGATTATTGACCAGCGGGGAAAATTCAACCGGATTCTTGCCCACCCCCGCGTCCGCCAGGGCGCTGATGGTTGGGAATACGTGCTGGTCTGGTCACACGACTCACTGACCGGTGAAGACATCTCGCTCACCGAGATCGACCTCGACAATCTCATCAGGGCCAAAGGCGCGCTCTTCGCCGGCTATCAGACCCTGTTGGAGTCGGTCGGCCTCGGCTTTGCCGACCTTGACCGGGTGATCCTGGCCGGCAACTTCGGTCTCCATATCGACCTCGAACGGGCGATTGCCATCGGCCTGCTGCCGGATCTCGAGCGGGAGCGGTTTTTCTACCTCGGCAATGCCTCGCTGCTTGGCTGCCGGATCAGCATCACCGACCATCGCCGATTCATGGAGCGAACCCAGGTCAGGGCCCTTATGACCAATATGGAACTCTCCGACAGCCCCGGTTTCATGAACCATTACATCGCGGCGCTGTTCCTGCCGCACACCGACATGAGTCTCTTCCCGACGGCCGTCAGGACGGGTACCTGAGTAGAACAGGGAAATGCCGTCAGGCTGAATCTAGGCCTCGGCGGCGGTTTTCATCGTTTCAATCAGCGGAAAACGGAGGGTGAAGGCCGTGCCGACGCCTGGTTCCGACTGCACGTCGATAAAGCCCTTATGTGCCTCGACAACCTTCTTGACAAGCGAGAGCCCGAGGCCGGACCCGGTGATATGGCGGGTCGCTTTGCCCTTGACTCGGAAAAAGCGGTCGAAGATATGCGGCAGGTCATCCTGACCGATACCGATCCCGGAATCCCGGACCACAAGACTGGCCAGCCCCCCGGCCAGGGAGGTGGCAATCCTGATCCTGCCGCCGTCCGGCGTGTATTTCACGGCGTTTGAGATGATATTGAGGAAAGCCGAGCGGATATGGTCATAATCGACATTGATCCACCAGTCCTCGTGACAGGGTTCGTAGTCTATCTTCAGTCCCCTGCCCTCGGCTTGAGGGGTGATAATCTCGATAATGTCTTCGACAATCTCCTTGCCCCTTATCGGTTCAAGGTGGAAGACCACGGTGCCGCTCTCGAGTTTGGAGAGATTGAGGAGGTTTTCAATCAACTGCAGGAGGTCTTTGGTCCGCACGACCATGCGGTTATGGAGGGCATTGCAGGAACTCAGCGTCTCGTACTTGCACCCAACCTGCAAGGCGTAGATCATCTGCTCGATTGAGGCCAGCGGGGACTTCAGCTCATGGGCGACCATCGCCACGAAGTCCGATTTCATCCGGTCGATCTCCTTGTGGGTGCTGATGTCCTCGAAGACCGTGACCGAGCCGAGGACCCCGCCGCTCGCCGATTTCACCGGCGAACAGTGGGCCCACAGGAATCTGCGCGAGATCGACCCCGGCGCAAACTCCCGGGTCACGACCTTCGCCTGTTCGATCGCCTCAAAGACCATCTCGACCGCCGCGGCGTCATTGATCGATGCTGCCAGCGGCTTGCCGACGACCGGATCGGTCTGGATCTCGAGGATGTTGATGGCCGCTGGATTGTGATGGACGACCAGGCCTTCGCGATCGGTGATGATCACCGCCTCGGCCATGCAGCTGAAGACGGTCTTCAGACGGCTCTGCTCCTGGTTTATCGCCGCCAGGCTGAGGGTCCGTTCCTCGCGAAGCTGCGCCGCCTCCTCCTGCAGCCTCAGCTTGTCGACCGCTTTGCGGACGACGATGCGGATATAATCGGGGGTGAAGGGCTTGCCGACGAAGTCGAATGCTCCCTGTTTCATCGCCGTCACCGCCTTCGACACCGTGGCGAAACCGGTGACGACGATCACCTCGATCTGGGGCTGGTTCTCCTTGATCCACTTCAACACGGCAAAGCCGTCGATACCGGGCATCATCAGATCGAGAAGGACGATGTCGCAGCCTTCGGCCTTGATCATCTCGATACCCCGTTCACCGCTCTCGGCCTTGGTCACGACATAACCCATCCCCGCCAGGGCCCGTTCAACCCCTTCACGGATCACCTTTTCATCATCGACGATCAAGATGCGGATATCACCCATGGCACTCCTGGTTGGGAAGAAGGTTAAGGCAGCTGAACTTCCCGCCGCCGCCCGGACAATTCCGGGCGGCGGTTTACGGTCTCGTCATTTCAACCAGCCCTTGATAAGGCCGAGCAGCTCCGCCGGTTCAACCGGTTTCGGCATATAGTCCTCCGCCTCGCTCTCCAGCATGTCGCGATGGGTGTAGGTGCTGGTCGTCACCCGGTCAGCCACCGCCGTCAGCAGGATAATCGGGATCTTCGCCGTCTGCGGGTCGGCCTTCAGCTTGGCGCAGGCCTCGTGACCGTTCATCACCGGCATCATCACGTCAAGGACGATGAGGTCGGGTTTTTCCAAGGCGACGGCCTCGAGACCCTCGGCGCCGTCGTAGGCGACCCGGACTTCGTAGCCGCCGTTTTCCACTATAACCTTGACTGCTTCAACGAAATCGGGATCATCATCAATCAGCAGAATCTTTTTCTTTTCAGCCATCTCTTTCCTCCATTAATCGTACGAAGTTGTCTTTCCTCTCTATCCTGTCACGCCACAATCGGCCGCGGGAGCAGACCAGCCCCCCCTATAATCTGATTCAGTTTTTCTTCCCATTCGATCGCCATGACATGGACCCCGGCGATGCCCTCCATCTCCTTCAGTTCCTGGATCAGCTCAATGCACATCTCGATGCCCTTTTCCGCCTGCTTTTCCTTGGGTTCATCGGCAATGCGCTTGATTACCGCATCGGGGATGTCCATGCCGGCCACCATCTTCTTCATGAACTTGGCCATGCCCGCCGACTTGAGCGGGGTCACCCCGGCCAGGATCTTGACCTTCTCATGCAGCCCCTGACGCTTGGCGTCTTCCAGGTAGATCTTGAACTTCTCCATATTATAGATGCACTGGGTCTGGACGAAATCGGCACCGGCCTGCATCTTCATCTTCAGGCGGGGAACCCTGATCTCAAATGGATCGGCGAAGGGATTGACGGCGCAGCCGATGAAGAACTTCGGCGCCCCGTCGAGCTTCTTGCCGGAGGGAAAGATCCCCTCGTCGCGCATCGTCTTGGTAAGATGGATGAGCTGCATCGAATCGATGTCGAAGACATTCTTGGCTTGGGGGTCGTCGCCGAATTTCTGGTGATCGCCGGACAGGCAGAGGAGGTTGCGCACCCCCAGGGCCGAGGCGCCGAGCAGATCGGACTGCAGGGCGATGCGGTTGCGATCCCGCACCACCATCTGCAGGAGCGGCTCGATGCCCATCTCCTTGAGCAGCATGCAGCCGGCGATGGAACTCATCCGCACCACCGAGGTCTGATTGTCGGTGACATTGCAGGCGTCGACGTTGCCCTTGACGAAAGCAGCCTTCCGCCGCACCACCTCGGGATCGGCGCCGCGGGGCGGACCGCATTCGGCCGTCACGGCGAAGTGACCGGCGGCCAGGACCTTTTCCAGATTGCTTTCCGCTTTCATCAGATCATATCCTCCCTGACAATGCGGCGGGGGCCGCCGTCTCTTGAGGTGTTCCATCCCTTGTAGGGCTTCAGTTTCGTGTAGTTGTCCATCTGGCCGAGGGCCTTCAGGCGGTCGATGATCAGCTGCCAGCCGCAGGGCGTGTCCTTGCCGACCTCGCAGTGGCCCTGCACCGAGCCGCCGCAGGGACCGTGGAAGAGCGATTTGGCGCAGCGGGTCACCGGGCAGATGCCGCCGGTCAGGTGCAGCACGCAGTCACCGCAGCCCTGGCAGCGCTCGGCCCATTCACCCTGGCGTTCGGTCACCCCCAGAAAGCCGGTGTTAATCCCCGGCAGCGACGGGGTGGTGGTGTACTTCTCGGCGAGAAACTGGATGCCGGCGCCGCAGGCAATGGAGAGCACCGCCTGGTAGTCCTGGACAAAGGAGCGGATCTGCTCAATGTACTCGGGGTCGCACTGGCGTTCAAGGCTGATCTCCTTGATGGTTATTTTGCGGCCCGCGGCCTCGCGCGCCAAGCGCAGGGTCGAGGCCAGGACCTGGACCTCCTTTTCCCCGCCGACCCGGCAGACCGTGACACAGCCGTAACAGCCGGCAACGATGATTTTGTCGTAGGGATCAAGCATCTCCAGTATCTCTTCGATCGGTTTCGGCGTTCCTGTAATCATGGGCAACTCCTCCTGCCGGCCATTCAGGCCTCGTTCATCCGGGCGATGTTGATGGGACTGGGCCCCATCTCCTGAATCTGCCCGACAAATTCATTGACAAAGGCGGCGAATTTCGCCCCTTCTCCGGCGCTGAGATTGAACATCCGGATCCGCTCGGCACCGATACGGATCCGCTCCAGAATCCCGCTGACCCGGGCGACCCGGGCCCGGGCCCGGATATTGCCTGAGAGGTAGTGGCAATCCCCCTCCAGACAGCCTATGACCATCACCCCGTCGGCCCCGTTCTCAAAGGCCGTGAGCATGAGCGATTCCTCTATCCTGCCCGTGCACGGCAGCATGACGATGCTGGTCGACGCGGGATACTGCCGTCTCTCCGAACCTGCCAGGTCCGCTGCGGTATATGCTCAATGGCGGCAGGCGAAGATGATGACATTGGCAACAAACTCACCCATCATGCGGCTCCTTTCCGGTTTCCGTTTCCGGCATACGAATGTATCTTGGCCTTGAGGTTGATGTCCTGATAACGCCCGAGGGTGATCGCCTTGGCCGGGCATTCGGCAACACAGATACCGCAGCCCTGGCAGAGGGCCGGGTTGATCTCAGCGGTGTGGTCGGCGTTGATGAACGGCACCCCGTAGGGGCAGGCCCGCACGCAGGTCAGACAGACCGCGCAATGGGTCGGGTCGACCTTGGAGATCACCCCGGAAAGCCGCAGGCTCTTCTTCGACAGCAGGATAGCCGCCCGGGCCACCGCCGCCTGGGCCTGGGCGATGGTCTCGGAGACATCCTTCGGAGCGTGCACCGTGCCGGCCATGTACAGCCCTTCGCTCGGCAGGTCGACCGGCCGCAGCTTTGCGTGGGCCTCGATGAAAAAGCCGTTGCTGTTGCGCGGCACCCGGAGCATCGAGGCCAATTCCTCGGTGTCGCGGGGCTTCATGCCGGTCGACAAGACCAGCAGGTCCGGCCTGAGAGAGACCTTTCTGCCGATCGACGGATCGTGGACGACGATCTCGATGCCGGCCTCCTCCGCCCTGATATCCGGGGGGTTATCCCGTGGATCGAAGCGGATGAAGTTGACCCCCTGGCGACGGGCCTTCTGGTAGTCCAGTTCGCCCAGCCCGTAGGTGCGCATGTCGCGATAGAGGATATCGACCCTGGCCGACGGATTCTGCACCTTGAGGTACAGGGCGTTCTTCACCGCCTGGTTGCAGCAGACCCGCGAACAATACGGCAACTGCCCTTCGCCCGGCAGGCCCTGTTCCGGCGTCTCGCAGGGAGTACCGGTATCGGGAGAACTGAACTGGAGATTCTTGTCGTACCGTGAGCCGGCGCACTGGATCATCACCACATGCCGTGTATCGCCGATGGCCTTGCTGTCCAGGCGGGCCGAGAAATCCGTCTGGGTGATGACCCTGTCCAGCCGGCCGAGGCCGTACAGTTCCGGCCTGGCCTCTTCGGCTCCGGTGGCGACGATGATCGCCCCGTGCTGCACCGTGCGGATGGAACCGGATGGGGTCATGATATCGGTCGAGAAGGAACCGACGAAGCCGGACTGGGCAACCACCGCCGAACTGACAAAGACCTTGATCCTGTCGTTGGCCAGGACCTGCTCCTTGAGATCGAGGAGATATTGCCTGAAATACCGGCCGTCCCGGGTGCGGCCGAGGAACTGGGCCTGGCCGCCGAGACTCGCCTGCTGTTCCACCAGATAGACGGAGAATGCCTGTTGCGCGGCCTCGAGCGCCGCGGTCATGCCGGCGACGCCGCCGCCGATGACGAGCAGGGCCGGATTGACATCGAACTCGAGTTCGGCGAGAGGCTCCGCCTGACTGGCGTTGGCCACCGCCATCCGCACCAGCCGTTTCGATTTTTCCGTGGCCAGTTCCGGCTCGTTGGGGTGGACCCAGCTGCACTGATCCCGGATATTGGCCATGTCGAAGAAATATTTGTTGATCCCGGCCTGGCGCAGGGTCGACATGAACAACGGTTCATGGGTGCTCGGCGAGCAGGCGGCAGCTACCAGCCGGTTGAGGCGGTGCTCCCGGATGATCGAGCGGATCGACTCCTGCGAATCCTGCGAACAGGTGTAGAGCGGGTGGCCGGCATAGACGACGCCGGGCAGGGTCATAGCATATTCGGCGACGGCCGCGACATCGACGACCGAGGCGATATTGGTGCCGCAGTGGCAGACGAAGACGCCGATACGCAGTTCCTCGTCCGGGGTCGGAATCCGCTCCTCCGGCAGGGTCTCGGTGACCACCGCGGTCCCCCTTGCCGCAGCCAGCCCGGCTGAGGCCGCCTGGGCCGCGCCCGAGGCCTCAATCACCGTTTCGGGGATGTCCTTCGGCCCGTTCACCGCGCCGCAGACAAAAATCCCCGGCCTCGTCGAGGCCAGCGGCGAAAAGGCATCGGAGACCGCAAAGCCGTAACGGTCGAGGTCCACCTCGAGGAGTGCCGCCAGGTCCCTGGTCTTCCGGGCGATCTGGATACCGACCGAGAGCACGACCATATCAAAGGTCTCGGCAATCTTCCTGCCGCCCTCATCGACATAGCGCAACTCCAGGTCACCGCTCTGCGGGTCCTCGAAGACCCGGCTGACCATGGCCCTGATATACCGGATATTCCTCTCCTTGGCCCGCTCGACATAGGCGTCGAAATTCTTGCCGAAGGAGCGCATGTCGATATAGAAGATCGTCGGCTCGATCGCGCTGTCGTGCTCGCGGGCGATATACGCCTCCTTGGTGGCATACATGCAGCAGACCGAGGAACAGTAATCCCTGTCGCAGGAATGGTCGCGGGAGCCGACACACTGGATCCAGGCGATTTTTTTCGGATGGCCGCCGTCTCCGGGGCGGGTGACTGTGCCGGAGGTCGGCCCGGAGGCCGAAAGGAGCCTCTCGAACTCGATGCTGGTGACGACGTTCTTATATTGGCCGTAGCCGAACTCGCCGCGCCGCTTGGCGTCGAAGACCTCGAAACCGGGGGTGAAGATGATCGAGCCTACCCGGATCTCGCTCTCGGAACCCTGCAGGTCGTAGTCGATGGCCCCCGGCCCGCACACCGACCGGCAGATGCCGCAGGCCCCGGTATTGAGATGGACGCAGCTCTGTTCGTCGATCACCGGCACCCTGGGGACGGCCTGAGGATAGAGGATGTTGATCGGCTTGCGAAGGTTCAGGCCCTCGTTGAAGCGGTTGAACAGCGGCTTCGGAACTTTGTTGGTGACTTGGTCGATGGCGAGATAATTGACCGGACAGGTTGAGACACAGGCGCCGCAGACCTGGCAGAGATCGAGGTTGGCCTCGATGCCCTCGGCCACCATTTTCAGGGCGCCGATCCGCATGACCTTTTTGCACATCATTGCACAAAGGCCGCAGCGGATGCAGTCCTGCCTTCCCATGACGGGGATATCCTTCTTCAAGGCTTCGGAACGGAGGACGATGGCCGCCCCGAGTCCCCGGTCGAGATCGGGAGCCCCATCTATCCTGATCGCCGAAAATTTCTCCGGGCAGGCGGTGAAACAGGCGCCGCAACCGGTGCATTTGTCAGCCAGGACGGCGGCAACCTTGCCCTTCTCCCAGCTGATTGCGCCGTGCAGACAGGCCCGAAAGCAGTTGCCGCACTGGCTGCACTTCTCGGGCACGACGGAAAAGGACCAGGCATGGGCCGACTGCGGCCGGGGGGAACCTGGACCGCGGATAGTCCGCTTCTCCCGTACAGTCTTGCGCGGTTTCTCCTCTTCCGTTTTTTCCTCGGGAAAATTCGAGATATGGGTCACCGGGCAGGCCAGTTCGCAGGCGCCGCAGCCGGTACACTTGGCGATGTCGACATAGCGGGCCCGGCTCGTTACTGTGGCCGTAAAATTGCCCGCCTCGCCGCTCAGCCCCGTCACCTCGCTCCAGGTCATCAATTCGATGTTCATGTGCCTTCCGACCTCCACCAGTTTCGGCGAGACGATGCACATCGAACAGTCGTTGGTCGGAAAGGTCTTGTCCAGCTGGGCCATCTTGCCGCCGATCGCCGGCGAGCTTTCCACCAGATAGACCTTGAAGCCGGCATTGGCGAGATCGAGGGACGACTGCATGCCGCCGATGCCCCCGCCGATGACCATCACGGCCCCGGTCGGGGGAGAAGGCAGAGGCCCGGGTTGTGTCATATTCCCTGAATTCATCGTGTTCCCTCCCTGGCAGACCCGGGTTGACTGAAGCAGCTGCTGAGGATGTCCGGGGCAATGAGATGGGTCTTCTGCTGGCTGGCCGGATACTCGCCGGAAAAGGCAGCCGCCAGCAGTTCCGCCGCGAAAAAGACCGGCAGCGGCGCTTCCCTGCCGCCGGCATCGAGCTGTCGGCTCTCGACGTTTGCCTGGCACATCGGGCAGTCGGTGACAATGGCCGTAGCCCCGGCCCGGCGCGCGGCCCGGACGATGTCCCCGACCAGCCTGACGGCGATGTCCGGCCGGGCCAGGGTCAGGCTACCGGAACAGCACTCGGTGCGATGCGACCAGGACACCGGTGCCGCCCCGACCGCCCGCACGATGCGTTCCAGGTTCTCCGGGGTCTCCCAGTCGGGGGCCCCGGTTACCCTCGGATTGCGCAATGACAGGCAGCCGTAGTAGCAGGCCAGCGACAGCCCGGTCAGCGGTTTCACCAGCGCGCCTTCGATGCGTTCGAGGATATCGACCCTGGCCAGCAGGGTGCTGATGTGGATGATGGTATAATCCGGCGCGTAGGTCTTCAGATCCCAGTATCCTGGATCAGCCCGCAAGGCCTTGTCGGCGGCCTTCAGCCGCTGAAAGCAGGCGGCGCAGGGCACCAGGATGTCGAGCCCCATCTCCTTGGCCAGCAGGAGATTGCGCATCGGCAGGCGCATACCGATCTCGTGATCGGTCATATGCGCCGAGGAGGCGCCGCAGCAGTTCCAGTCGGGGATCTCGACCAGCTCAATATCGATGGCCCGGCAGACCTGGCGCACCGACTGGTCGTAATCCCGGGCCGAGCCTTCAAGAGAGCAACCTGGGTAATATGCAAGTTTCATCGCTCATACTCCTTTCCCTTGCCGGAGAAGATCCGCCGGATGTCCTCCCTGCCCTTGATGGAATGCGGCAGAAGTTTGAGTTTACCCTTCGCGAACATCTGCATGCCGAGCTTCATGTCGCCGACAAGATCGCCGGAGCGAAGCTTATAGCCGGCGATCATGCCGATCTCATAGGCCCGCCCCCAGTGCCTGATCGAATCGAGAAAGGATTTATGGAGCAGCGGAACCCGCGGTTCGGCCGGGGTGATGCCTTTTTTCAGGGCCAGGGATCTGAGGACGTCCATCAGCCCGGCGATCTCGATCTCGTTCGGGCAACGGGTCGCGCAGGTCTCGCAGGCGGCGCAGAGCCAGATGGTCCGGCTGCCCAGAAGGATGTCCTCCATGCCGTACGAGGCGAGCCGTACGACCTCCATGACCTGCAGGTCGAAATAGTCGGCGACCGGGCAACCAGCCGAGCAGCGGCCGCACTGGAAACAGGCATGGACATCGATGCCGGTCACCTCCAGTTTGTGGAGAAATTTCTGGTTGCCGTCTTCTGCTGCAATGCGATCACTGTTCATGGTTTCCTCCAATGAGGTTCTCGATCACGGCCGGGAATCTGAGGGTGAAAGTGGCGCCGTCGCCGGGCGATGAGGTGGCCCTGATGCTGCCCTTGTGCTCCCTGACAATCGCGTACGACACCGACAGGCCCAGGCCTGTGCCTTCACCGGGTCCCTTGGTGGTATAAAACGGATCGAAGATCTTCTCCAGCTTGTCGTGCTCGATGCCCGGCCCGCTGTCGCTGATGAGAACCTCGACGATATCGCGGCCGGCCCTGGTGCGGCTGACGATGCGCAGTACTCCGTTGCCGGCCATGGCCTGTACGGCGTTGACGACGATATTCATCACCACCTGGTTCAGTCGGATCGAGTTGCCGAAGATCGGCAGCAGGCCCTCCTCGAGCTTGAGCTGCACTTCGACATTGTGAAAGAGGGGCTGGTTTTTCAAGACCCCGATGGTCTTGCGGATAACCTCGTTGAGATTGAGGACGGTCATATCGTAGGCGGTCTGGTGGGAAAACTCGAGGAGGTCGGCGACAATCACCTTGCACCGCTCGGCCTCGTGAATGATCACATCGAGATCCTCGCCGAAGGGATGACTGTCACCGAGTCCCTCCTTCACCAGATTGGCATAGAGCATGATGCCGGACATCGGGTTGTTGATCTCATGAGCGACGCCGGCGGCCAGGCGGCCGAGCCCCGCCATCTTTTCCGATTGCATGAGCATGTTGTGGGTCTGTTCGAGGTCCTCCTCGATCTTCTGCATGGCTCGGAGGTCGGTGAAGATGCCGAAGGTCGCTATCTCCTCCTCCTTGTCATAGATGATGCCGCCGGAAAAACTGACCGGAATGGCCTGACCGTTCCGGTGTTTCACCGTCAGCTCATGGTGCAGCAGTTTCCCCTTGCCGCCATAGTCGTCGCTGCGCATCCGCTTGATGATCTCGTAGGCGACCCCATCCTGGTACAGGCCGGTGACATGCAGTTCCTTGAGGGCCTCCTCGAAGGTGTAGCCGAGGAGGGCCTGGGCCCCCTGATTGAACAATATCAACCGGCCCTGCATATCCGAGGCGATGATGCCGTCGACGGAAGAATCGATGAGATTGTGGAAGAAGGCGTTTCGCCGCCGCAGCTCCCCCTCCAGTTTCTTGCGGGTCGTGATATCGATCAGGTAGAGCAGGTAATAATCCGGCCGGGAGGGCGGGTAGACGAGGACCGCATCGATGACCAGGCGCTGGCCGTCACCTCTTTTGATCTCGATTTCATGTCTGAACCGCGAGGTCTTGCCGGCGGGCGGCGACTTGAAGAACGCCTCGATCAGCTTGAACAGTCCGGCATGCTGCAGGGCGGGGACCATGTTGAGAGGGGTCTCGACGACCTCGCTGCAGGTGATATCGAGAAAATGGCAAGCCGCCGGATTGACGTGGATGACCTGATGGTCGAGACCGACCACCATCACCCCGTTCGGGGTCTCCTCAAGAATCAGTTCGAAGTAGAGGTTCGACCCCAGATCCCTGCAGCTTGTCGTCAGTGCCTTTTCCGCCTGCAACTGGTCGCCCATGCCTTGTACGTTCGTCATCTGCCGATAAGGTCGAGAAATTCCGGCAACCGGTCCCGCCAGCCGAGGGCCAGCACGTCGATGCCGTCAATCATCGGCGCTATCTCCCTGACAAATTCGGCGCCGATCCTCAGACCGGCGTCCTGCTTGACCGGGGAATCCATCATTTTCTTCAGATATTCCTGGGGGATCGAGGGCACCCCCTTGAGGTTGTTGAGGTAACGGATCATGGTGACCGACTTGAGCAGCATAACCGACAGGGAGAGCCGTATCCCGGTCTCTTCGGCGACCGGCAGAAACTGCTCGATGATGTTGACATCATAGGTGGGGCCGAGGCTCACCGAGGTCACCCCGAAGCCGGCCAGTTTGCGGATGAACTCCATCTGCTCGCGGTTGCGGGTGGCGTCATCGGAGAGTTCCAGGGATACGCCGAAGGTGAAGGAGGTGGCGCCGTCAAGCAGTTCGCCGGCCAGATCGTGGCCGGCGTTGAGGGAGGAGATGCATTTGAGCATGGTGGTCAGATCGAGATCGCCACTCGTCCTGACGACCGGTTGATCACCCTCGGCCGGGTCATGCCCTTCCCGGAGCAGGATGTTCTTGATACCGAGTGCCGAGGCACAAAGGAGATCGCCCTGAAAGGAGATGCGGTTGCGATCCCGGCCGTTCATCACCATGATCGGCTCCATACCCTTCTCCTTGAGGGCAAGGCAGGGGGCGATCGGCGACATCCGCATGATTGCATGCTCGCTGTCGGTCACCCGGACGGCATCGACCCGGCCTCTGAGGCTCAGGGCCGTCGCCAGAAATCCTTCGAGATTGGTCCCCTTCGGTGGATCGATTTCGGCAGTCAGGTGGTAGGACTTGTCTGCCCCGGGCTCTGTGTTCGATTGATGTGCAGCTTCCATTGAACCTCCTGTAAAATGAGAATCAACTGCTCAAGAAGGAATATCTGCGGAAAGTCAGGATCGAGCCATGGTCCCCCGATGGGTCTGAAAGATCGGGAGAGCCGTGAGTGGTCGCCCCTGTTTTTGATCATTTTAATTTAACATGGCATTCAACCTAAATCATCAAAATAATACGCAGGCCGAGATCCACCCCGGATCCTGAAAATCCGGTCTTGCCCGGGCAGCGGGTGGCCGGCAGGATGCCGATCCGCCACGGGGGTGGTCCGCCACGACACTGCCGGCGATTTTTCGGGCACTTTCAAGAGAGATGGAAATTCCATACGAACAGCTTTTGCCGACCCCTTCGCCCGACCTTTGCCAGGACTGGAGGCCTCTTCCGGCCAATCAAAAACGTACAGTATCTCTGATCCGTTACACCGGTTTCCCGGCGAATTGCCAGCGGATGGAGTCAATGTGAAAAAACAGGAAATGAGAAGATTCAAGATAAATATTTCAGACCAGCTTCTTGCCGACTTTTGAATTGTACCCGCAAAAAAAGGAAAATACTACGGGGTCGGATATTTTTTCTTCGACCCGCCGAACCGGCCGCTCGGCAATCTCAGCAACCGCTGCCAGTCTTCCGGTATTCCTCATTATATTTCGCCGCCCCGGCCATCTCCCGAGGAACAGGAGAAGGTTGTTCATGTGACAAAAAAACCCCTCGTCTCCGCGAAAAGACAAGGGGTGATCGCCCGATCCGAGGACCGGGCGCCGGCAGAAATGGTCCGACCTTTCAGCCGTTCCGGAAGAACTTCCCGAGGCTACACGTAGGAATGGTACTCCGGTTCATACATCAGACTCTCGATATAGCCCGGCAGATCATCGGGGCGCGACCGCAAGGCCAGTCCCGTCCTGTAGGCCACATCGGCCACGGCAACCGCAATGGCCAGTGAGACATCCCTGATCCGGGGCAGCGGCGGGTAGAGTCGCCCTATCCGCAGATCGGTCTCGGAAACCTCCTGGGCCAGGGTCCGGGCCGCGACGAGAAACATCTCATTGGTAACACGGTTGGCCCCACTGGCCATTACCGCCATGCCGACCCCCGGAAAGATATAGACGTTGTTCCCCTGGGCCGGGACATACCGGCGGCCGCCGATGGTCATCTGGGGAAAGGGGCTGCCGCTGGCAAAAAGAGCCCGCCCGTCAGTCCCGGTATAGGCCTCCTCGGCCGTGCATTCCGCCTTCGATGTCGGATTCGACAGCGAGAAGACGATCGGCCGCTCATTGATCCTCGCCATGGCCTCGAGGACCTCCCGGGTGAATCGCCCGGCCTGTCCGGATACCCCGATGATCGCAGTCGGCCGCAGGGCCTCGACGGCGGCGAGGAAATCGGTTACCACCTCGTGCTCGTGGGCATAGTACTGCTTATGGCCCTTGAGGTCGTCACGGACCTTGACCACCAGCCCCTTGGAGTCGAAATACCAGCAGCGCTTGCGGGCCTCCTCCGGCGACATACCTTCCTCAACCAGGGCCGAGACCACCAACTCGCCTGTGCCGAGTCCGGCCTCGCCGGCCCCCATGAACAGAAACTTCTGCTCTGCCAGCGGCTTGCCGGTTATACGCAGTGCCGAAAACAGGCCGGCGACGGTGACGGAGGCGGTGCCCTGGATATCGTCATTGAAACAGCAGACCTGATCGCGATACTTTTGCAGCAGGTGAAAGGCGTTCTTGTTGGCGAAATCTTCAAATTGGATCATCGCTCCGGGGAAGACCTGCTGTACCGCCAGGATGAACTCTTCAATCAGCTGGTCGTACTCTTCGCCGCGGATACGCGGGTGCTTATGACCGATATACAAAGGATCGTTGAGGAGACTCTCGTTATTCGTCCCCACATCGATGGTGACGGGCAGACTGAGCGAAGGGTGAATGCCGCCGCAGGCGCTGTAAAGGGCCAGCTTCCCGACCGGAATGCCCATGCCGTCCGCCCCCAGGTCCCCGAGGCCGAGGATGCGCTCGCCATCGGTAACGACAATGATCCGGATGTCCTTGCGCGGCCAGTTCCCCAGCAGATCAACCACTCTGCCCCTGTCCCTGGCGGTGATATAAATCCCCCGGGGCCGACGGAAGATATGCCCGTACTCGAGACAGGCCTGCCCTACCGTCGGGGTATAGACAATCGGCATCAATTCTTCGATATTGTCGACCAGCACCCGGTAAAAGAGCGTCTTGTTGCGATCCTGGAGGCTGTTGAGAAAGATGTAGCGCTCCATGTCCGTGGGTTTTTTGCGGAGGTTGTAGAGGACACGCTCAACCTGCTCGTCGATGGTGTGCACCCGGGGCGGCAGGAGTCCGCTCAGGCCGAGGATCTCCCGTTCCTCGACGGTAAAGGCCGTGCCCTTGTTGAGGGCAGGGTTCCGAATGAGGTCGAAGCCGGTGGGGAAATTGCTCAACCGGTTTTTTGCCCTCATCTTCTCGATCACATCCGTTGCCGTACTTTTCTTCAGGACAGACTCGAGATTGATATGCCCAAGAAATTTGGAAAGCGTCTCATCGTTGACCAGATCTTTCTTAAAACGAATGACCATGTCATCATTATCATATGATATTTTGTACATGCATTATCCTTCGAAACGTAAAGATTGAAACGATCTTCCCTGTCGAGAAGTCGACCCGGTGCCGAATCTGGCGGAAAAAGACAATCATTATTGGCTGATAAAGACAGGACCGTACACTCTTTATATACTCATTTCAATCGGGTTTTCCCCCGACAATCCCGCCCTCCAGCACCGAAATCCGGGTTGTATATTTAATTAATGTATTTTCAACATATTAGGCCATGGAGAGAGGGAAATCCGGGACTATCAGAAATGTGAATAACAAAATCGAGATTTGTTGTTAAACCGACCGCCTGTCATGTTCCGCATGGCGGCTCTCGCATGCCGCGGAGACCGGCACCGCCGCCCTGCCGCTGACGGGGCAGTGGTTTTCGCAGCTGCCGCAGCCGATGCCCAATCCGGCAAGCTCGCAGGGCCGCAGCAGCATGCCTGACTCGCCCCGGCTGAAGTCAGGCCAGGGCGGCCTGCCAGGCCAGGAATACGATGCCGAGCGACAGACCGCTTAAGGACAACTGCAGCCAGAAAGAGCGACGGAGGAGGAAAAATGTTTTCAGACTGAGGACATATCCGGCAGCCAGGCCGATCACAAGACCGAAGAAATGCGCCCCCAGATCTGTATGTTCACCACTGCTGCCAACCATGGCAAGCATCGCGGAGCCGGCCATCAGAGGCATCAGCAGACGGGTTCGACCGAGGAATGAATGGCGCCTGAAGTTCAGGGATGAGAGTATGCCGATCACCGAAAAGACGGCGGTGGAAAAACCGACAAAATGGTGGTCGGGGCCATGGGCTGCGACATTCAACAGATTGGCCAGCGTTGCGGTGACCAGCAGACCGGTCAGGCCGATGCCATTCCCCAGGATGAGAAACAGGTAGTGCAGGAGGAACCCGCCCAGAGCACAGTTGCCCAGCAGATGCAGGATATCGGCATGCAGGGTCAGGGCGGTGACGAGCCGGTAATACTGGCCGTCACCGAGAATACGGCTGGAGTCCCCGGCCCCGGCCATAAACCACGGGGAGTGCTGTTGCCAGGCACCGGTCTGAAGATGAAACAGGCCAAGGCAGGCGATGATAAACAGGCTCATCAGGCGGAAGGTGGGCTGAAATGCATCCGCGGCCGGTATCTGCTCCGGCCAGTCCCTGTTTTCCTCGATATAGGCGGCGATCTCGAATCCGGCCCTCTCCGCATCGCCCTCCGGGACCACGATCTCCCAGGAAGTTCGAGAAGCAGAGACGAGAGTATGCGGGATATGAGCGGCGGAGAGGACCAGCGAGAAGGTCCCCGCTTCTTCCGGATCGCCGGTTGCAATGATGGTGGCCGATGTCCTGGTGTCTCTATCCATTGAGAGCAGCTGCCCGGGTATTTTTGGCGGAAGACCGGAGCATCGGGGGCTGAGGCTGAGGACCGAAGGTTTTCATAGTAAATCAACAGGTAAAGGGTGAAAGACTGCGGCCGTTTCGTCCGAGGGAATTCCCCATTCCGGGTCACGGCGGCTGTCCCTCCGACCGCACCCGGGCGAATGGTAGCGGAAGCCGGGCCGGAGAATGGCCTTCACCGTTGCCGTCTCCCTGCTCCATCCAAGGTGCAAGTCATCACCCGGCTCGGTGGCGGGCAGGCCGGACTGACCATCCGGCGTTCATCGCAGGAACAGGTCATAGTCCAGCACCAGCGCACTCAAGGTCACCATGCCGACAAGCCTGCGGTTTCTTCCACCGGCGTCATCTGCGTGCCGTTTTTTGACCAGCAGGCTATGTACATTTTCCTCGCGCATTTTGGCCGCGGCCTCTCTGGCGGTTGCCATGCCGTCGATGGAGATGATGTTGGTACTCATCACATCCTTTCCCCGAACTATCTGGTCTGAAGGTGTCGCCATATTGTTTGTCCTTTTGTTGTAGGTGAGATGACAAAGCGGTTGCGGCCTGAACGGCATACCCGCCTAAAAATATTGGTCCTTTACCTCCTGCTTGAAACGCTCCAACTGGCTTTCCAGACCGACTACGGACTCCACCGGGAGGACAAAGGCGATCCCCCGTCCCCGGCTTGTCGAATCCACCGGCCGTGGAGATGGCGTCCAGTACGGGACGGACGATGTGCTCCTCTATGAGGAACATGATGATGTCCGTCGGCGCCTCCAGGGAAAGGCCGAAAAAGGTCTTTGCTTCCCGCATGCCGGTGCCGCATGCCGAAATAATGGTCGCCTCGGTCGCCCCTGCCGCTTTGGCGGCATCGACCACGGTGTTGGTGATGCCTGTCTAGGAGCCTGTCGGATTAAAAGTTACTCATGGACGGACAACGAGCCATCTTTGGCAGGCATATCATTATGATATTGTACCATAAATATTGACAACTCCGGAGTCTTTCTGTTAAATACTATGTAATTGCAATCAATTACATAGCGAGAACCTTATGAATCCAAAATTCATTCAGACCAGTAGAGAACAACAACTGCTCTTCCCTCCATCAATTCAAGATTGGCTTCCGGAAGAGCATCTGGCCCGTTTTGTCGTCGATATCGTATCCCAGCTTAATTTGCAGTCTTTGGCGGAAACCTACGCGGGAAAAGGGTTCAAGGCCTATCATCCGGAGATTCCTGCAACAGTTAAAGCCGCTCTTTGTCCAGATCTTGCTGCTGGCCCGCGAAATGGGTCTGTTAAAGTTAGGCAAAGTCAGCCTTGACGGCACCAAGATCAAGGCCAACGCTTCGAAACACCATGCCTTGAGCTGGGGGCATGCCTGTAAACTCGAACAGCAATTGCAGGCCGAGGTTGAGGAACTCATTCGTCTTGCCGAACAGGCCGATACCGCAAGGATTCCTGACGGTATGGATATTCCGAAAGAAATCCCTCTGACTCACGCAGACAAATCTCTAACCAATTTAATAGCAGATGCACGCATGAAAGCTAGTTCACAAGCATCACGTAACCGACTAAAAAGACAAATCTCTTCTGTTTATTGGAATGGTGTTGACAAAATGCGAGGAGAGAATTCCATCTCCGAGATACTCAGGAAGCTCAACCAGCGTGGTGTGATTGCCAAGCGAGGATTGCCAAAGGATATCTTTCATGCTGATTGAGTCAAAATCCACAGAAGATGCTTTGAAATTATACGTTGCATCCCAGCTATCAGGAAATATCTGAATGTGGCGACCTTGACCAGAGCTTTGCGAGTGTACGCTGCCCAGATTGTCACCATGAATATCTCCGCGTCTTCACAGGTCGAAGTACATTTTCGGTGTGTTTGATCAGCTTAGGGCCCGACAGTCACAATGCTACTCAAAGGAGAAGCGGAATTCCTTGTCAGCTAACAGCCCTCACCCTCCCCGAGGAGCAGAAACGTACGACTTCCCCTGCAGGTAGTCGATCATCGGCTGGGTGATGAGCGGCACCACGTCACCGATCATGTGCGGCATGAGTCGGTCCATGACCTTCGGCATGAGGTCCGGCATCTGCTCGCGCATATATTCGGGCATCTCGATCTGCTCCTCGACCCTCCTGAGCATGGTCGCCATGACTTTGGGCAGCATCAGCGGCAGCAGGCGCGGGAAGAGCAGCGGGAACGTCGGTTTCAGCAAAGTCAATGCGCCGGGGACCTTACCAAGGCCGCGCATCATGCCCCCCATACCGAGCGGCATGGCGTCGATCAGCTCCGGCCACATCGTGCCCATCAGGTCGGCGAACCCTTGCGGGGTTAACAGCTTGGTGAAAGCATCAAAGACCGCCCACTGCTTTCTGACCTCGGGGTTCGGGTCGGGGAAGGTGTAGCCGAAGGTCGCCGCGGCAAAGTGCGCGAGGTCCTGGACCTCGATCGGCAACCCTTTTTTGTCCGCCGTTACCCGCAGCTGTACCTGGCAGCAGGGACACAGGGAGAGGATCTTCTCTGCCCCGGCTTCAAGGGCCTCGTCGAGCCTCACCTTGCCGATATCGGCAGCCACCGGCGGGTCTTTCAGCAGTGTGAGGACGCTGGCGCAGCAATGGGCCTGCTTCCGATTGTGGCTCATCTCCACCAGCGTGACGCCCGGGATGGCTTGGATTACGTCACGCGGCGGCTCGTAGACCCCCGATGCGCGGCCGATGTGGCAGGAGTCGTGCCAGGTGACGGTAATCGGCTCTTCACGCTGAGGAAATTGGAACTTCCCGGCCTTGATCTGCTCGGCGAGGATCTCGCTGTAATGCCTGGTTTTGATCGGGTAGTCGATACCCAGCTTCTTCGCCCACTCGGGGTAGGACTGGCGCCACATCAGGTCGCAGGCCGGGCAGGAGGTGATCACCGTATCGGCCCCGGCCTGCTTGACCAGCTCAATATTTCGCTTCATGATCTCGGCGAAGAGGTCCCAGCGGCCGGCGACGAGCATCGGCGTGCCGCAACAGTTTTCTTCCTTCCCGAGATGCACAAAGTCCACGCCTGCCTTGTCCAAGAGACGCACCGAGGCCTGCCCGATGTCATGCTCCACGTAGCTCGCCGTGCAACCGGCGAAATAGACGTTCTTGGCCCTGCCGCCCGGCGGGTGGGCGGCCTTCAGGTCTTCGGGATACCAGTCCATGCGATCCTTGCGGTAGCCTGCCCAGATATTTCCCTCTGACTTGAGCGCCGCGGCCATCATCTCGAAGGGCGGAAAAGTCATACGGTGCTCCTCGTTGATCAGCAGGCCGCGCAGTTTCATCCACGAGGGCTCGATGGGCAGATTGGTGGAGCAGCGTGTGTCGCACATCTCGCAAGTAGTGCAGACAAGGAAGGTGTCTACCATCTTCTGGTCCCATTGCTCGCGCCCGGCCATATACTCACGAAGCCAGTACCATTTGCCCCGAGGACTCTGGCTCTCCCAACCACGACCGTAGAACTGGTCGCATTCCTCCACGCAGTAGCCGCACTGGGAGCAGGCGTAGGCATACCAGGCCACATCAGCCGGGATGTCCCTAACCGATTGTGTGGGTTGATCGCCGATCTTACTGCTGGCATGGTTCCCTAGGGGCCGGATGAGCGGCTCGATGGCAGCTCCCAGGTTGAGGGCACTGGCCATCAACCCACCCTGCATGACCTTGCCGGGATTGAGGATGTTGTTTGGATCGACCAGAGCTTTGAATGCCTTTAAGCGCTCCAGCCGCTCTTTGCCGAGGATCAGGCCGGCCTTGCCGGTGAAGTAAAGCCCTGTGGCATAGGGCCTGCCGCCGTTTTTCTCGGCGATTTTCATGATGGTCAGCGCCAGGATAAAGATGAAATTGTACGAGAACTTCCGTTGGTCGCTGGGGATGAAGCCGAGGATGGCCACTTCCGGCTTGCCCCCGGCGCCTTGCCGAATGACCAGCCCCTCTTTGACGACCGGTTGGCTGACCTTCTTTTCCACTTCGTCCATCATAGCCCCGAGAGAAGAGAGCGGGATGACCACCTCAGCGGGCACAAGGCTCGGGCCCAGCCGTTTGACTGCCATGATCTTGAAACGGTCTTCCCACTCGTGCTGCGCGATCTTGTCCGAGAGGATCTCCGCCTGACAGGTCTTGATCAGGTCAGGGAGGACGCCGTCGATACGCTGGCGGTCCTTCTCCCGGAAGGCAAGAGTCATGACGTAGCACGCCGGCAGGAGGACCCGCTCCCCGATGGCGTGACCGGCGTGCTCTCTGAGAGGAGCGCGATTTTTCATTTCCGCCATGCGCGGGCTGATGAAGCTGAGGGACCAGATCGGCAGCCCATCCTTGACGAATCGCTCTACCAGGTGTTGCAGGTCATGCGCGTCGGGGCAGCCAATCGAGATCACAGCCAAATCTTCCTTGGCCATGACCTTGACCGTCACCTCACTGATGAACCCGGTGGTGCCTTCGGCGTCGGATATGAGATCGAGATCCACTCCCGAAAATTCCCGTACCGTGCCGTCGGCCAGCACCCCTCGGGCGCTGACCACGTTGTCCCGGAACCATCCCGATTCATACGAGCCGAACCCCGCCCCACCCTGGGCCAACCAGCCACCGACGGTGGAGGCGGGATAGCTGGATGGGTAGAGGCGCAGCGTCAGGTCCTTCTTGGCCAACTCCCGATCAAGCTTCTCCCAGCAGATACCGGGCTGTACCCTGGCAGTCAGGGTCTTTGAGTTAATCTCCAGGAGTTTACTCAGATGGAAGAAATCAACGACGATGCCACCCCTCACCGGTAAGACTCCGCCGTATCCCGAAGTCGCTTTGCCTCGGGGGGTCAGGGCCATGCTTTTTTCCTGAGCCCAGCGCACGAGGGCCACCAGTTCCTCTTCAGAGGCGGGCTGGACGACGGCGGCGGGTACAGTTGAGCCGACGAGCGGCTTGATCAGGCTGGGGATCTCAGCGGTGTCGTGTCCGTAGAGGGTGCGCTCCCTGCGGTCGAAGGAGACCCGAGTGCCAAAAAGACTTTTCAGGGATTTATTGTCAGCGGCCTGTAGAGTGGACATTGTTGTTTCTCCGTAAATGTTCTGGCTTGAGTTGACTATCTATGACCATTTTCTTCCTTATCCTATTGCCGTTTTCGGCATTGTCTTGTCGCGGGGCGCCGGCGACCACGTCCTCGGCGATGCCACCGAACAGCCAGGATGCGCCGATGATGAGCAAAATCCCAATCTTCAGATGAAGTCCCAAATAGCCTTGCGGGGAGAGGCGCTCGAAAAGGAATTCCAGTTGGAGAGAAAATCGTCGACGCAGAGCCATCATCCGCGGATGCGCTGCTATCGCCTGCCAGCGCCGTTTGACATAGTCTTCGTGCCGCCCCAGCCAGCGCCAAAGCCAGACCAGCGCGATGGCGAGCAATAGGGCACCGCCGATGATTTTGCTGGCTACACCGACCCATTTCGCGGCCACACTCCAACTCTCCCCTGCTAAATAGCCAAGCAAGACGAACACGCTCGCCCAGACGATGCAGCCCATCGCATTGAAGATGAGGAACTTCAGATACCCCAATGACCGAGGTGGCTGATAAAATTGATCAAATAATCTAGCATGACCCTGCATCGGCTCCTGAGGATATACGGACAAAAAGCCAGGAAATCAACCTGACGCCGCTTCCTTCATGATTTTCACAATCGTGTCCTCCACTTCCTGCGCCACCCCTGCCAGTTGCGGCGCGTTGAACATCGCCAGAAGAACGGTTGGCTTCAGAGTAGCCAGAATGGTTTTACCGCCCTCCTCATAAATGGAGATTCGGCAGGGCAGTGCGGTAGAGACGCTCATGTTTTCATCGAGCACCTTCTTGGCTTGTTGCGGTTGACAGACCTCGACGATCAGGCATTCGCGGTTGAACTCCACGCCCTTCTTGGCCATGGTTTCTTTCAGGTTGTGAACCTGCATGACCCCAAAGTGGTTGGTCTGAACGGCAGCCTGTAAGGCAGTCGCAGCTTCACTCACGGTTTTATCAGTGGATAATTTGATCAGCATAGTCTTCCTTTCATGGGTAAAAGTTCAGTTCACAGACTGGTTGTGGCCGCTCGATTATTTCTTGGACATTTTGCTAATCGCGACGACCAGCAGGACCACCACCAGAACCACGATCACCGTCCAAATCCACATCCCCCCGCCCATCCCGCCACTCATCCATCCACCTGTGTTCATCATCATTAAGCTCCTTTGGTTGACATTCGATCAAGCTCACCACCGGGCAAACACAAACGTGAACGTAGGCAGTAGCGTCATTTTGAAGTAGGGGACACAGGCCGGCGCCAAGCACCAACACCTACCGGCCCGCGTTCCGTTTACAACCAACGCCCGGGGCCAACGCCGAAAAAGCTAGCGTTAAATTGATGTAACAAATTGTTTTCATGAACAGTTTGAAATCATCAGCGAAGTTTGGTATAGCCCCCTTACATGAATCACCTCGGGTGAGGATCCGGCCTATGTGACCGGACCCCGGTTTCTGTTTCTACATGGGAGGGGGAAGCAAGATTATCACTTCATCATCTTTTGGCCATCCATCATCATCTTCGAACTATCCATCATTATTTTTTGGCCGTCCATCATATTTTTTCCCATTTCTGCCGCTTGTGTAAATCCAGAAAAAAGGCCTTCACAATGGACACAGGACACACTCCTAACCATAATATTTCATCTGCCCCTCCTATGTATTGATGTCGGTCATGATCGGTTTACCTGGCAAAGAGCGGAGTAGCAGCTGACTTAGGAGCTGTTATGAAATAACTTGGCCCTATATTCCATTTTTGTTACAGCTCCTTATGCCGTGTTTGGCATTTATCTGGCCATGTTATTTTTTACAACGGCTTAGCTCAGGCGCGACCACGCACCAGACGCCCTCACCACCCCCCAAGGTGATGAAATTCGATGCTCTGTTCCATCAATCCATGCATCATCTCTGATTTTCATTTTATGGCACACTATCATATCTCCCATCATTCCCTTCATGCCAGCCTGACCAGATCAATATTGCCCAAGGCATACAGGCGCATTAGCAGATCAAACACTCGGTTCCACCGAGGCCACGGAAGCCTATTCCCTTTTCACCGGACTGCGCGTTCTCTGCCTAAACGCCCCGTACTCCTGAATGTGATTCCGTTCGGCCCCTTGCCAACCTTGATCGTATTGATCACTTTTTGCGCCGCTGCATCAATGACCGACACAGTATCATCCTGAATATTGGTGACAAATACGCAGTTTCCGTCGTCGCTGACCACAACACCATGTGCGCCTTTTCCGGTCTCGATAGTTGCAACGACGTCGTTCTTAGTTGTATCAATCACCGACACGGAATTGTCCGGCTCGGCTTCTGTACCCTGATTCGCGACATAGACGTAATGTCCGTCCGGCGTGATAAAGACCTGAATTGGATTGCGTCCTACTGCAATAGCAGCAATCTTCTTGCGCTGGACCGTGTCGATCACGGCGACCTTGTTCTCATCTCGCAGGGAGACATAGACCCGACCACCATCCGGTGTGAAGCTGACCTGGATGGGTGCTTTTTGTTTCCGACGCGACGCGAAACAGCGAGAGCCCTCGATAACGATCCCACCCGACACAAGCTGTACAGCGGCACGCTTCGGGTGGGTCGCCTCGATAGGCTTGCTTAAAGATAAAGAACGCGGTTTTTTTGATACTCCTGAGAGCAGGTGGCTCCCACACGTCCGTAGTCAACGGTTATTTTTTGCGTCGATCACCAGTTCGTGGATCTTGCCCACATTTTCACTCTGCCGATTGACCACTGTTTCGCCGATGATCTTCGAAGCCCGGGCAATACCGTACATAGGCACTGACTTCTCGTTTGTTTCGTTCATGACATACTCATTCTAGTTGGTTTACTTCGTAAATACTGCCACCGACAACCTCAGCGGAGTTCGCTTCGCATGATTTTATCCTCGTTGGCAGATTTTCATTCCTCCCTGATCTTTCAGGCTCAATCTATGCTAGACAGATCAAGAGGCACGTATGTGGGCTTGTCTTAATCCAGATTGGTTAGCTATAATTGGTCTTCATTTACAAATTTCTCCTTTTGTGCTTGTTTAAAGGAACTTTGCTCTCGTTACCGTGAACTCACTCAATGAATATTCTTTGCCGCACATTCTCTCAGGTGCAACCACGCAGGAGATACAACACCACGAGGATCGGGATCGGGATTCCCAAGGCCCAAAGCAGTATCCAGCCTATCTTGCCTTTTTCATTGTTCAGCATAACGTTCCTCCATTTTCTTCGAACGGGACACATAGCTTCATTTTTTTGATCTCAATTGGTTGAACAAGAACTGGGGCAATGAGTGTCTTGATCACGAAGTGTGTATCTTTTGGTCTAAGATTCACTTTTCCGGTCATTCACTTCTTATACATCAATTATCGTGCCAGGTTGGAATTCTTCATCTTATGTTTTCATCTATCTTATATTATGTAATATTTACTTGATGCTGGGTCGATATAGGGGTCATAACAGCCATTAGAAAAGGGTTGCATTCGACCTGTGGTTATATTTGACCCTATTTTCGTTTGCAGACAGTTCAGCATGCAAGACATCGCACCGCCATGCCTGCCTAAATCGATTCTTGAAAATGAGTAAGGATCGGAAAGGAGGGTAGTTTTTGATGAAGCTGGACAAAGACTATGAAGATGAGTCGACTTGGCAGTGGGGTGGACCGAATTACATGGCCTGTTGAAGGGCCGATAGCGTTTTCTTAAAATATGGCTCGTCCGGTTCTTGCTTACCTGGTTATAAAAGTCAGCAATCCGATCTTCAAAGACGACCTGTTTCTCTTTAAAAACAGGCACGGACGGAAGGTCTGATGGAACTGGCAGGAAGAGGCAAAGAGACCGTGTTGATGATTGATGACGAACCGGCAATTCTCAACCTTGGCAATCAGATACTTAAAATGCATGGATATAGGGTGCTGGTCGCAGGCACACCAGGTGGGGCAATCGCATGTCCATTGAGCACGTCGGGGAGATCCATCTGTTGCTGACCGACGTTATCGTGCCGACGATGAAGAGCACCGAGGTCTACAAAAAGGTGCGCGAATTTCATCCTCTGATCCGGGTCCTCTACATGTCGGGGTACACCGAGAACGTCAGCATTTCTTAAAACATATTCACTGACAGCAGGCGACAGACCAGGCCGACGGATCAGCCCGAAGATGCGGCTACACTGAGGCTGCAGGAAGCGGAAAAACCGGCATGAAAGAAAAAAGGTTGTCCAAACCGTTTGAAACAAAAAAGCGCCTAGAGTCTTGAAACTCTAAACGCTTGAATTTACTGGTGCCGGGACCAGGAATTGAACCAGGGACACACGGATTTTCAGTCCGTTGCTCTACCGACTGAGCTATCCCGGCACCTTGTGTGGTTGGGTTTTTACACGAGTTACAAGGGCATGTCAACAGATTTTCTCTGTCCAAGGCCCCCTGCAGATCTTCAATCCTTGTGGATCGAGAGGCCGCCGAGATCAAGATCGAAATTCAGCTCTTCATCCATATTCATCGCATCGGAATCGCCTTTTCGAGGGGCGCCGGCCGGACGGGTTGTCGGCAGATCGATCGCATCGAGAGAAAGATTTTCTACCTTTTTCACCTTCACCGGTGGCCGTTCGGGGAGTTTTTCGTCCAGGCCGCCCAGATCAAGATCAAGATCGAGATCAAGATCAAGATCGAAATTAAAATCGTCTCCGGATTGTGGCCGGTCAGTAGATTTTTGCAATGGAGGCGGGGTCATCTTTTTTTGCGGCGGTGCAAGGTCGGAGATATCAGTAAGCCCGTCCGGCAGTTCCAGACTGAGCCTCTCCTCCTTCCCTTCGCCAAAAATATCTTCCAGGCCACTGTCTTTGTCGCCAAGGTCATTGCGGAACTGTCCAAAATCTATTGAGATCTGTCCATCATCATCATCATCATCCTTGGCGGCGTCGAAGTCGGCACTCGAAATGACTTCCAGATCGCTGGAATCCTTCTCCAGTCGCAGGGAAGAGGAATCATCCACGACCTCCGCTTCTTCATCGAAAAGAATTTCGAGATCCGGATCCTGCAGATCGAAGTCTCTGTCCGGTGTACCGCCGATGATCTCAATATCTTCACCGAAGTCCTTTGTTTCCGCCCCCGTCGGTATCTTCAGATACGAAGGCACCAGGACCTTGAATACCGTGCCGTGCATCAAGCCGGCAACATCCTTCAACTCCTTGTTGCATTTCAGGCACTTTTCGAGATTATCAAACGAGATGAATCCGCATTTAGGGCAGCGCATGAGTGTTCCTCTTTTGAGATATTCATCATCCCGGGGTGGAGATCCTGATGGCCGAGAGGGTACCTGACACCGGCATTTCGCCTATTATCGCACAATTTGCCAGTTATAATCAAGAGTTTTTCAATATTGCAGGCAGTTTAGAATCATTCTTCGGCGCCGGCTCGCGGGGACCAGTCCATACCGATATCACAGGACGGGGCCGAGTGGGTCAGTGCCCCGATCGAGATGATATCAACACCGGTCGCGGCGATCTCTTCGACAGTGGCGAGATTGACCCTGCCCGAGGCCTCGACCAGGGCCTGGCCGCCGATGCAGGCGACGGCCTCTTTCATCTCGGCGGTCGTCATGTTGTCGAGCATGATGATATCGACCCGGCAGGCCAGGCATTCCCTGACCTGCTCGAGGGTATCGGTCTCCACCTCGATGCGGATGGTGTGCGGCACCCTGGCCCTGACCCTGGCCACCGCCCCGGTGATCGAACCGCAGGCTGCGATATGGTTGTCCTTGATCAGCACCCCGTCGGCGAGGTTGAAGCGGTGATTGGCGCCGCCGCCGGCCTGCACCGCGTATTTCTCGAGAAGGCGCAGACCGGGTGTGGTCTTTCTGGTGTCGGTGATACGCACCGGACAGCCCCGGACCAGGTCGACGAAACGGGCAGTCAGGGTGGCGATGCCCGAGAGCCGCTGCAGCAGGTTGAGGGCCACCCGTTCCGCCTTCAACAGATCGATCACCGGCCCGCGCACCGTGAGCAGCACCTCGCCCGGCTGCACCCTCGTCCCGTCGGCGATCGGCCCCAAGGTCTCGATGGCGGCATTCTGCACCTTGAAGACCTCGGCCGCAATCGCCCCGGCCCCGGCGACGACACAGCTCTCGCGGGCCACCAGACGGGCGCTGCCGGTCTCGGCGTCGGAGAAAATCGATTCACTGGTCAGATCGCCCCTGCCGATATCCTCAGCCAGAAACGATCGGATCATGCCATGCAGCAGATTCCTGTCCATGCGATCACCCCATCTTCCGCAGGCGCTCTTCCGCCTCGGCGATTGCGGCCAGTCGCGCGGCAAGGGCTTCCTGTTTCTCCTGCTCCTTGGCGACGACGTCACCGGGGGCGTTGGCGAGAAACTTGTCGTTGCCGAGCTTGCCCCTGACCTGGTTGAGTTTGGCCTCGGTCTTCTGCCGCTCCCGGCCCAGTTTTTCCAATTCCGCCGCGACATCGACCAGCCCTTTCAGCGGCACGTAAATCTCGATATCGTTATAGATATAGGTCGCCGCATCGTTCGGTTTTTCTCCCCCGACCTGGACGCTGAGAGCGCTTAGCCGGGTCATGTCGGTAACGGCAGCGGCGAACGAATCGATCAGGGTCCTGGTCTCCTCGTCGTTGCAGACGACACAGACGGTTATCCGGGCCGATGGGTGGATATCGGTCTCGGAGCGGATATTGCGGATGCCTGTGATGATGCCCATCAGCAAGGTCATCTGCTCCTCAGCCCCGGCATTCCGCCAGCCCTCCTGCTCCTCCGGGAAACTCTCGGTCATCAGGGTCGAACGCCCGCCCGGCAGCACGCTCCAGATCTCTTCAGTGACGAAAGGGGTGATCGGGTGGATGAGTTTCAATACGGTCTCGAGGACCACCAGCAATACGCCCCTGGCCTGTCTCTTGGCCGTCTCGTCGCTGCTGAACAGGTCGGCCTTGATCCACTCGAGGTACCAATCACAGAATTCATGCCAGATGAACTGGTAGTTGGCCGAGGCCACGTCATTGAAATGATAGCCGTCAAGTCCCGCCCGCACCGCGCTTATCGTGGCCGCCGTGCGGCTGAGGATCCACTGGTGGACCAGGGGCAGTTCCTGCGGCCTGCTTGCGACCTCACGGATGCCGAGGTCGCAGTCGCTGACATGCATCAGGGCGAAACGGGCGGCATTCCAGATCTTGTTGATGAAAAAGCGGTAGCCCTCGATCCGCTCTTCGTCGAGCCTGATCTCGCGGCCCTGAGCGGCGAAGGCGGTCAAGGTGAAGCGCATCGCGTCGGTGCCGTATCTGCCCATGACCTCGAGGGGATCAATGACGTTGCCGGTCGATTTCGACATCTTCTTGCCGTGCTTGTCGCGCACCAGGGCATGGAGATAGACGTCCCTGAAGGGGACCTCGTCCATGAAATGCAGGCCCATCATCATCATCCGGGCGACCCAGAAGAAGAGGATATCGAAACTGGTGATGAGCACCGAGGTGGGGTAAAACGTCTCGAGTTCTTTGGTTTTTTCCGGCCAGCCCATGGTCGAGAACGGCCAGAGGGCCGAGGAGAACCAGGTGTCGAGGACGTCCTTTTCCTGTTCAAGCCTGAGCGAGGCGCATTTCGGGCAACTTGCGGGATCGCTCGACTCGACGATCAACTCGCCGCAATCGAGACAGGTCCAGGCCGGGATGCGGTGGCCCCACCAGATCTGACGGGAGATGCACCAGTCGCGAATGTTGTCCATCCAGCCGTAGAAGGTATTGTACCAGGTCTTCGGGTAAATCCTGATCCGCTCGTCGCGCACCGCCGCCACGGCCTTGTCGGCCAATGGTCGGACCGAGACGAACCATTGCAGGGAGGTAGTCGGTTCGATGACGGTCTTGCAGCGATAGCAGAGACCGACGGCATGGTCGTACTCCTCGACTTTTTCGAGAAACCCGAGGCGCTCCAGATCCGCCACCAGCTGTTTCCGGCAGGCGAAACGATCAAGGCCCCGGTAGGCCCCGGCCGCCTCGTTCATCACGCCCTTGTCGTCTATCACCTTCAGCAGTTCCAGACCATGCCGCTGGCCGATCTCATAATCGTCGCGGTCATGGGAGGGGGTGACCTTGAGGGCGCCGGTGCCGAAGTCCATCTGCACGTGGTTGTCGAAGACGATCGGGATGACCCGATCGGTCAGCGGCAAATTGATACCGACCCCGGCCAGCTTGCGGTAGCGCTCGTCGTCGGGATGCACCGCTACGCCGGTATCGCCGAGCATGGTCTCGGGCCTGGTGGTGGCCACCACCAGGTGGCCCGAACCGTCGGCGAAGGGATAGCGGATATGGTAGAGCTTACCCTTCTTGTCCTCGTGCTCGACCTCGTCATCGGACAGGGCCGTCTGGCAGCGAGGACACCAGTTGACCATATAGTCGCCCTTGTAGATCAGACCCTCCTTGAAGAGGCGGACAAAGACCTCGCGCACCGCCTTCGACAGACCCTCATCCATGGTGAAGCGCTCGCGCTGCCAGTCGCAGGAGGAACCGAGCCTCCGCAGCTGGTTGATGATCGTGCCGCCCTTTTCTTCCCGCCATTCCCAGACCTTGTCGATAAAGGCCTCGCGGCCGAGGTCGTGCCGGCTCTTGCCTTCGGTCGCCAGCTGCCTTTCGACGACATTCTGGGTGGCGATGCCGGCATGGTCGGTACCGGGAATCCAGACGGTATTGTCACCGCACATGCGGTGATAGCGGGTGAGGATATCCTGCAGGGTGTTGTTGAGGGCATGACCGACGTGCAGCACTCCGGTGACGTTCGGCGGCGGGATGACGATCGAGAACGAGGGCCGGCCTTCCACCATGGTGGCGGCAAAGCAGTTGTGCTCCTGCCAGTGCCTCAGCCACTTTTCTTCGACGGTGGAAAAATCATACCCCTTGCTCAACAGATTTTCTTCGTTGCTTGCCATGACTGTGATGATGAAAGTTGTAATTAATCAGCGAAATCCCGACTGAATTCGTTGCCGTGAAATCGGCGGACAGAGGCCGGCGACGGGAAAGGACGGTTGTGGATCTCAGAGGGGGATACGGTAACTGCGAATCTGCCCAGACACTACCTACGACGGATCTTTAATTCAACATTTTTTCGGTAAGACTGGGGGAAAAGCCCCCTTTCAGGAGAAAAAAGGCCAGAAGGCGGCAGGACGTGGAGCGGTATCGGCTGGTGCGCCGGTCCGGGCTATTTGGCGCTCCACGGTTTCGGCAGAAAGATGTGCTCGAAGAGGTTCAAGGCGTAGCGGTCGGTCATGCCGGCGATATAGTCGCAGACCTGGCGATGGGCGGTCTTCTCGTCCGGCCAGTCGCCCTCCTCTTCGCCCGGCTCCCAGCTTTCGCCTGGCCGGGCGGCAAGGCCGTGCTCAAGAAAATAGGTATAGAGGTCGCGGATGATCCGCTGGGCCTTTTCGAATTCGTTGTGGACCTTGTAATAGCGGTAGACGTTCTCGTAGAGGAAGGCGCGCAGGTTGGTGATCGCCTCGAGCATCGCCTCGCTGATATGCAGCTGCCCGTCATCGGCCTGTAATGTCTCGACGATCAGGTCCCGGACCATGGCCCCGATCCGCCGCGAATGGCGTTCCCCGACCACATCCTTGATCTTCTGCGGCAGGTCCTTGCCCTTTAAGACCCCCGAGCGCAGGGCGTCATCCATGTCGTGGTTGACGTAGGCGATGATGTCGGCCAGCCGCACCAGTTGTCCCTCCAGGGTGGCGGCGAGCTCCGAACTCTCCTTCGGCAGGATATCGCTGTTGCCCTTGGAATGTTTGACGATGCCGTTGCGCACCTCGAAGGTCAGGTTCAGGCCCTGGCCCCGGTTTTCCAGGCTATCGACCACTCGCAGACTGTGGATGTAGTGGCGGAAGCCGCCGGGGTGGAGCTCGTTGAGGGTGGCCTCGCCGGCATGGCCGAAGGGCGTATGGCCGAGATCATGGCCGAGGGCGATGGCCTCGGTCAGGGTTTCGTTGAGGCAGAGGGCGGTGGCCATACTCCTGCCGATCTGGGAGACCTCGAGGACATGGGTGAGTCGGGTGCGGTAGTGATCGCCGGTCGGGGCGAGGAAGACCTGGGTCTTGTGCTTGAGGCGGCGAAAGGTCTTGGAATGGGTGATCCGGTCACGATCGCGCTGAAAGGGCAGACGGATATCGCTGAGGTCGTCCTCCTCATGACGGATGCGCCCCCTGGAGTGCTTGTTCAGGGCGGCGTACGGCGAGAGGATCTGCTCCTCCCGGTCTTCCAGCTGTCTTCTGATCGATGTGCCGATAACAGGTGTAAATGCCATGCTTTTTCTCAGTCTGTCGAGGATTGCAGGGAAATAACCTCACCTGTTTTCTTTACACACCCCGACAGGCGAACGCAAGCATGAAAGGCAGCAGGGCACAGAAAGGGCCGGTTCGGCCCGCCGTGCCCGCAGGCCGCGACCTTGAAAGCCGGTGGAGCAAGGTAAAGGGTATAGACTGAAGCGTATCATATCACTGCTATCCTGGATTCTCGTGGCCCGGATCCCGACTGCGCTGGAGAGATCCGCTAAGGTCCCTGTCAGCTGCCGTTTTCCGGATCAGACCCGGCGGAATCAGTCTCAGGCAAGCCTGCCTCGAAGGGGCGGTCCCGGCGGAAATCAGGCAGGTAGTGATCCTGGCTGGCGAGCTCCTGGATAAAGGCGTTATCCAGGCCAAGGTCGAGGGCGTACAGCATGATCTCGTCGTATTCGTCCTCGGTCAGGGTCCGGTCGATGCCGGGATGGTCGCATGCCCTGTACTGCGGTGAATACTGCGACATGATGCTGACGAAGATATGCGGAGAGAGATCGGCCAGATAGCGAAGGCACCGCCGGCTGTTTTCGAGGTGGCCGGGCAGAACCAGGTGCCGCACCAGGAGGCCCCGCGTCGCCACCCCCGCCTCGTCGAGCTGCAGATGGCCGACCTGGGCGAGCATCTCCTCGATAGCCGCCGGGGCGATATCGGCATAGTCGTCCACCGCCGAATACCGGCGGCCCGGGTCGTTGTCGAGGTACTTCAGGTCCGGCAGATAGATATCCACCAGCCCCCGGATCAGCCTGAGGGACTCGACCTCGTCGTAGCCGTTCGAGTTGTACACCACCGGAATGGCCAAGCCCTTTTCCTTCGCCCTGACAATCGCATCGGCCATCTGGAAGATCATCTGGGAAGGGGAGACGAAGTTGATATTGTGGGCGCCTTCGTCCTGCAGCTGCAGCATGATCGAGGCCAGTTCGTCGCTGGTCAGCAGCCAGGTCGGATGCTGTTTGAATTCCTGGCTGATCTGGTAATTCTGGCAGAACACGCAGCAGAGATTACAGCCGGCAAAAAAGATGGTCCCCGATCCGCGCGTGCCGGATAGCGGCGGCTCCTCGCCGAAATGCAGGCCGGCATGGGAGATCAGGATGCCGGGTGGAACCCGGCAGAAACCGGCCTCCCCGGCCAGACGATCGACACCGCAGTGGCGCGGGCAGCATGTACAGTGGTTAAGTTTTTCAGTAAAAATCATATCCAGCGAATTTTCCGTTTAACCATTTGATTTTCCGCCCCAAGTCCGTTCGCTCCGGGCCGCCTTCTTCGCGACGATGTTCCAGGTGTCCGTCATCAGGAAGGAATCTCGATATCTCTCGAGCATCGAGACGAACATGCCGAAAGGCACGGTGAACGACAGCTCGTCGGGCCGGAATAACTTCCTCGCCGAGGGGTCCCAACCGCCAAGGACGGCCTTCACCGCCCCTCTGCTGAGGTAATGGTAGGGCCAGGCGGCAATCGAACCGCAGGCCGCCGCCCAGGGCGACATGACGACCTCCGGGTCGTTGGTGACGAAGGTCGCCAACTGGTGCAGGCCGCAGAGAGGCTCCGGGCGGGTGAAAAAGATCACCAGACTGGGTTCCTCATCTCCCTTGAACTGCAGCAACGGCTTGACTATGCAGTATTTCCCTGGGGCCGGGCAGGGATCCAGGCGGGTGAAAATCGCCCGCAGGGCCTCCGGCGACTCGCAGTAGTGCTCTCCCTCCGACCAGCCGGGAATCCCCGAGGTGACATACCTGAGTATGGTCTCGGTCTGCGGCTTGTGGTAGCCGAGGAAAAAGGACCCGCCCGGGCAGCCGGGCTGCTCGGCGGCGAAAACCGCCGCGGTCTTCTTCTGCCTTGCCCGCCAGATCACCCCCATGACGCAGGAGAATGACGCGAAGACCGCCTGCCAGTTGATCTCGCCCCGCTGCTCCCGCTCCGGCGTCGGCGGTTCCATTGCCGGCGGCGATATCGCCCCCTCGGGCATATGGTCGCTGTACACCAGGCCCATCGGTTCTTCCGCCAGGCCGAGCTTGTCGAGAAAAGACGCCAGTTCACGTTCGATCATTGCCTGCATGGCATGTGCTCCTTTCTGTGCTGATGGAATCGATAGCGATAGTTCCTACGTCTGTTCGAAGGCGATCAGGCCGACCGCCGTGTTCCGTCGCAGGGCTTCCAACAATGAGGCCGCCATTTCCCAGGGATAATGCGGATAGCTGCCGGCCGCCTCCTCGATTTTCCGGGCAAAGATCGCCATGAGCCCTTTGCAGACTGCCTGGGCGTGGGGACCAATCCCCTCGTATTCGATGAAGAGGATGGCATCGATGAGGTCGGCGAGCTTGATTGCGATCAGGTGCTCCGGGTTCCGCCTGAGGATGTCCTCCCGCATCTCGTCAAGCCAGGGGGCAATCTGCCGCTCGATCTCGCGAATCGGGTTGTGGTCTCCGCAGATCGCCTCGATATGCCGCTTCAGCGGGCTCGGCAGGTCGCCCATCAGCAGTTCCGGGGCATCATGCAGGGAGGCATATTCCATGATCCGCAGCAGACCGGCATCGTCGAGATCGGCGCCGAAGATATCCTTGGCCAGACGGTTGGAAATCCGCGTCACCATGAAGAGGTGTTCGGCCAGGGTCTGATCCCTGGAGGTCCTGACGCTGTGCCAGCGGGTGACATGGCCGGCCCTGGCCAGGTCGGCGAGTTCGAGCTTGGGGAGTATCATGCGGAATAGTACCGGACATGGTTATGCGGGCGGCGAGGCCCGGAATTTCAAGATAAGGTCAGTCGGCGGCACCACGCCCGGTTCCCGGGCCTCGACCAAGCCGACAACTGCCAATATACCTGATCTGCCGCCACACTCAAGACCATTCCACAGCCTGATCCGCCGGCTGGTCAGAGTCAGGCCCGCGCCACTACAGATATTTTATCGTGCAGAAGCTCCATGCCCTGTATTCCCAGTCATTTCCACGGCCAACCCCGAAGATTCCCCTGCCGAAATCTACCGCTGCCGGCACTTTTCCGGTCGCTGCCGGCCCTTTTCCCTTTCGTTGAACCCGCACTCGTACTACACTGCCAGGCGGCAGAGGACAGAACCGGCAACCGCCGCCGCAGGCGAGACCACCCTCCTGCCGGCCGGCCTGCCGGGAACAGAACGCACAGCTCAGGCGGACCATGACCACCCTCCAGCAGCTCAACAAGCATATCCAACTGACCGAGATCCGCTTTCCCGACTATATCGTCCGGGGCGGCCTGTTCCTCGGCGAGAAGACGGCTGTGGTCTGGGACAGCCTCAGCCATCCCGGCGACATGCTGGCGCTCCTGCCGCTCATCGCCGGCCGTCAGGTGACGGTGATCTACAGCCATGCCGACTGGGACCATATCTGGGGCACGGCGGCCCTCGCCGGCGCCGGGCTGACCGTCATCGGCCACCGCCGCTGCCGGCAGCGTTTCGACGAGGACGTGCCGCTGACCCTGCGGGAAAGGCGGTTGGCTGAACCCGGCCTCTGGGAGGCGGTGCGCCTGATGCCGCCGGATATCGTTTTTGACCGGGAATACCGCCTCGACCTCGGTGAATTCACTCTGGAACTTCGGGCCCTGCCAGGCCACACCCCGGACTCCGTGGTCGGTCTGGTCCCCGAATACGGCCTGCTGTTCATGGGCGATACGGTCGAGACGCCGCTGCCCTGCCTGCCGCCCGACTGCCCGCTGCAGGAATGGCTGGCGGGGCTCGAACACTGGCTGCACGACCCGCGCGTCAGGATCGTCATCCCGGCCCACGGTCCCTGGGGCGGCAGGGAGATCATAAGCAGGACCATCGCCTACCTGCAGGACCTGGCCGCCGGCAGGCCGCGGCTTGACGCAGATGACTTGAGTCCCTTCTACCGGCAGACACACCTGGAAAATCTCCGCAACTGCGCATAACCTATCGGCTGGACGGGCTTCTCCGCCTTGACGGGGAGGGGCTTTTGCTGGTACCCTGCGGCACATTTCAACCCTCTGCAGAAGGAGCCGCCATGCCCGGCATATTGCCCGAACCCATCACCCGGCTGCCCCTGGGCGGGACACCATGCATGCGGCAGACGCACATACCCTTGAGGAACGCAGGATGCATATCGACAGCATCGACCACCTGGTTCTGACCGTCGCCAATATCCACGCCACGGTCTTTTTCTATACCCGGGCCCTGGCCATGGAGGAGGTGATCTCCAGCGATGGGCGAGTCGCCCTCCATTTCGGCCGCCAGAAAATCAATCTCCATCCGGCCGAAGAGACGACCCTTCCGAGGGCCGGCAATCCGCAGCCAGGCAGCGCCGATCTCTGCTTTCTCACCAGCACCCCCCTCGATGCGGTGATCCGCCATCTCCAGAATCAGGGTGTGCAGATCATCGAAGGACCGGTTCGCCGCCGCGGCGCCCCCGGCCCCCTTTCCTCCATCTATATCAGGGACCCGGACGACAACCTCATCGAAGTGGCGAATCTGCTTACCGAATAGAATACGTCCGGCAGCGCATCTCTTCTCTCCCCTCCTCTTGACAGAAGGCCATGAGATACGAATATTTGCTGAACAACCGCTGTTCTGAAGGTGCCGCGCCCGACCCGGGAAGGCGGCGGCGCTCTTTGCACCAGAACCCTCACACAGGAGTACTCTGATGGCGACAATCACACTGAAAGGAAACCCGATCGAAACCGCAGGCAGCCTGCCGGCCATCGGCAGCCAGGCCCCTGCCTTCAATCTGATCAAAACGGATCTTTCCCCCTGCAGCCAGGACGATTTTTCCGGCAAGACCCTGGTCCTCAATATCTTCCCGAGCCTCGACACCCCGATCTGCGCCGCCTCGGTGCGCCGGTTCAATGCCGAGGCCATTCTCCAGAAGGACACCGTCGTCCTCTGCATCTCCGCCGACCTGCCATTCGCCCACAAGCGCTTCTGCGAGGCGGACGGCCTGGAAAATGTCATCCCGCTGTCAGTCTTCCGTTCCCCGGCCTTCGGCCTCGACTACGGTGTGACCATCACCAGCGGCCCGCTGACCGGGCTCCTGGCCAGGGCCGTCGTCATCATCAATGCGGACGGCAGGGTGGTGTATACCGAACTTGTGCCGGAAATCGCCCAGGAACCCGATTACCACCAGGCCCTGAGCATTCTGCCCTGAGCGGCCCCAGAGGACGGGGAATTCACCCGGGTATTCCCGAATACAGCAATATCCGGGTGGATTCCCCGTCCTTTTCCCACTATCCTCTTTCATGAACACAGCCTGAAGGAGGATGACCCGTGGAAGATCTTTTGAAACAATCTGATTGCTACAGGCGAATTGCCCGGGCGATCGAGTATATCGACGACAATTTCCGCAGCCAGCCGGATCTCGACGAGATCGCCGGCAGCGTCCACCTGAGCCGCTTTCATTTCGATCGGTTGTTCAAGGAATGGGTCGGCATCAGCCCCGTGCAGTTCCTCCATTTTCTCACCCTCGACTACGCCAAGGAGCAGCTGCAGGAGGCCCAAAGCGTCCTTGATGCGGCAATCGACGCCGGCCTTTCAGGACCCGGCCGCCTGCATGACCTCTTCGTCACCTTTGAGGCCGCAAGCCCCGGCGAATTCAAGAAGCTGGGGGCCGGACTGAGCATCGGCTACGGCTTCCATCCCTCGCCCTTCGGTACCTGCCTGCTGGCCCTGACGGCGCGCGGCATCTGCCACCTGGCCTTTTTGGGCGACACGGACGAGGCCCGGGACGGCGCCCTGCAGGATCTTTTTGCGGCCTGGCCGCGAGCCGGATGCAGGGAAGACCGCAGGAATACGGCGCCGGTGCTCGAGCAGATCTTCACCAGCCGGTCCAGCGGCGGCAACCGTCCACTACATCTGCTGCTGAAGGGCACCAATTTCCAGATCAATGTCTGGAAGGCCCTGCTGGCCATCCCGGCCGGACACCTCGTCTCCTACCGGCATCTCGCCGCCGGCCTCTGCCGCCCCCGGGCCTTCCGGGCGGTGGCTTCCGCCGTAGCCGCCAATCCGCTGGCCTATCTCATCCCCTGCCACCGGGTCATCCTCGGGACCGGCAGGATCAGGCAGTACCGCTGGGGATCGACGAGGAAAAAGGCGATGATCGCCTGGGAGGCCGCTGTCAGGCAGACTACCCGAGAGCGCTGATGCCGTTGCCGAATCAGGAAGAGAAAGCGAACGAAAGGGTGCAACGACGAGGCAGGGCATACAAGAATGCGGGAGGTTGTTCAGAATATCGTCGAGAAACTTAATACCACCTTATTTTCGATGGATACAAACAGGGGACACTCCCCCTATTTATTGTTTGAATACGGGAGGGGTGTCCCTTATTTATACTGCTATATGTTTGTAATTCACCTGAAGAACTAGTATAGTAGGTCCCTTGCCGTATCGGCATCGCAGAGATCGCCCGCCGCGTCCGGCCGGAATTGCCGGACGCACCGCCGTATTCACCCCAACGACCAGCACACGACACCACCGGAATTCCATGAAATATCCGCTCCCCAAAAACTCTACGGTCCTCGTCACCGGCGCCACCGGCTTCACCGGCCGGCATCTGGTCGACAAACTCCTGACCGAAAACGTCAGGATCAAGGTCATCGCCCGCCCCTCGCGCCGCGCAGACGAGCTGAAGGCCCTCGGCTGCGAGGTCTTTGAAGGCCAGATCTATGATCCCGAGACCATCCAGGCCGCCTGCCGGGACCTCGACTATATCTTCCATATCGCCGCAGCCTTCCGCGAGGCCGGGGTCTCCGACGACATCTACGCCAAGGTCCATGTCGACGCCACTAAGCTGCTGGCCCGGGCCGCCGCGGCCATCCCCGGTTTCAAGCGCTTCGTCCACGTGTCGACAATGGGAGTGCACGGCCATATCGAGAATCCGCCGGCCAACGAGGATTCTCCCTACGGACCCGGCGATCTCTACCAGGAGACCAAGCTCGAGGCGGAACTGTGGCTCAGGGATTTTGCCAGAAAGAACAAACTGTCGATGTCCGTCATCCGCCCGACCGGCATCTACGGACCGGGAGACCGCCGCCTGCTGAAGATCTTCAAGATGGCCCAGTGGCCGGTATTCCCGATCCTCGGTTACGGCAAGTGCTTGTATCACCTGACCCATGTCGAGGACCTGACCAACTCCTTCCTGCTGGCGGCAACCCACCCGAAGGCCGAGCACGAGGTCTTTCTCTGCGGCGATCCCGAGGCTATTTCGCTCACCGACATGGTCAAGATCAGCGCCGAGGTCACCGGCCATCTCCCCAGAATCCTCAGAGTGCCGGTGACGCCGTTCTTCTGGCTGGGCGATCTCTGCGAGATGGTCTGCAAGCCCCTGAAGATCGAGCCGCCGATCTACCGGCGCCGGGTGGCCTTCTATACCAAGGACCGTTCGTTCGACACCTCCAAGATCCGCCGCTATCTCGGATTTGAAAACGTCTACAGCAACCGGACAGGCATTATCGAGACAGTGAAGTGGTATAGAGAAAACGGCTGGCTGGGGAAATAAACAGACAGTGAAGATCAGGAAAGGCTTTAGCGGGTGCAGTGATTGTAGCAGTCCTCGAGCACGCCCCGGAAAATCTGGTGCTGCTCAACCCCGCCGATCCGCCTGGCCTCGACCGCAAGCCGCTGCCGTTCTTCCTCCGACAGCTCGACCAGCCCCCGATAGAGGGTTCGAGCCAGGGCCCTCGGTTCGGGGTCGGCCAGCAGGCAATTGCCGGCATTCAGCACCTGGGTATGGGACGGGATATTGGTTGCCACCAGCAGCCGACCGGAAGCAAGATACGTATAGACTTTGAGGGGGACGTTGTTGCCGGTACTCCGGCTCGATACCAGGAGGTCGGCCTGGTCCATGAAGATCGGCATCGCCTCGGCCGGATGGGCACCGCAGAACACAACCTCCTCCGCAATACCCAGATCCGCCGCCTTCTGCCGGTAGGCGGCAACCGACCTGGCCTCGCCTTCCCCGCCGCCGACCAGCAGCAGGGCGAAGGGAAAACGTCCAGCCACTAGCGCCTTCAGCTCCCTGATACTTTCCAGGAGCAGATCGATCCCCTGATAGGGATGGAAATTGCCGGTATAGAGGATCGTCTTGCGTGGCCGGTCAAAGAACCGGCTGGTTATCTGTGCCCGGAGGTCAGTGCTGTCGAGGTCGTCGAAGACCAGGGGACAGTCCGGCAGGGTGGCGGCATAAACGCCCGGCGCCAGGCGGGTGCGCAGGATCTCGGTCATCTCCGGGCCGACGGTGATGATCGCCCGGGCCCGGTTCATCGCCTGCGACTCGAGTTTCTTGAAGAGATTCAGCAGCAGCCGGCTCTTGAGATAGTTGCCGTCCTCGATCTGCTGCGACATCCAGGAGTGCATGTCGAAGATATAGGGGACATTGAACTTGCGGCCCAGCCAGGAGGCGATGAAACCCGCCTCCTCCACCCCGTGGATGACGGCGTAGCCGTTCCGGCGCAACATACGGTGGGCCATGCAGGCCAGAGGGATATCGAAGATGATTTTCTGCGGCGACGGGCCGATCTTCACCGAGGTGAGCAGCGGCGGTCGGCGGGAGCGGTGAATGGTGTACTTGTGCTTCTTCGGGTCGATGCCCAGCGGATAGCAGAGCAGATCGACCTGATAGCCCAGTTCGGCCAGGGCGTTGACCGTGGCCAGGGCCCGGAAGGAGCTGCCGCGGGATAGCAGGAAGGGCTGCGGCAGGATGTAGAGGATCCTCGTATCTGACATGTTCCGGCTCCGTTCAGCTGCTCAGCCGCCGAGGGCGTCGAGTTCCGCCACGCAGTCTGCGGCGATCATGGCCTTTTTCTGCAGCAGGGGGATCTCGCGGGCGAGGATTTCCCTGGTGGCCTGCCGCCGGTTCCAGTTGGTCAGCAGGAACTGGCTGATCCGCTCGCTGCTGAACTGCTCGAAATTGGTGCAGGCATCGGCGATGCCGAGCTGGTCGAAGTAGTGCTGGACCTTGGGCTGGTAGGCGAGGCCGGCGATCGGGGTTCCCGAGGACGAGGCCAGGATCATGGCATGCAGGCGCATGGCGAAGAGCAGGGAGACCTTCGAAAGGACCCCCTTGATCTGGTAGTGATCGTACTCCTTGTTGTCGATGGCGGCGATCTGCTGCGGCACCTTGAGGCGCTTGCGCAGCTCGGCGGTCAGTTCGATATCGCCGTGGTAGGTGCTGACCAGCAGTAGCGGCACCTGCACCGTCTGGCTCAGCTGGTTGATCGCCGCGGCCATCAGGTCGAGAAAACCGTTCACATCCATCTTGCTGGCGCTCTGCTCCGACCAGGTATTGAGGTATTTGTTGATGTTGATCGCCAGGATCTCCTGGTCGGGGCTGAGGCCGATTTTCCGGTAGATCGCGGCAATCTCATCGTCGCTTATCCCCGGGGCGTTGAGGGCGGCATCGGCGGTGACGAGAAAGCGCTTCTCCGGCATGCCGATCCGCCGCAGTACCTCGGCTGAGCCCTCCTCCCGGACGGTGATGATATCGCAGCTGTCGCAGACCTTTTTCAGCATCCTGGCCCCCAGATCCGTGGTGATCGGGCCGACCCCGCAGTTGTACAGGCCGACCCGGCGGCCGGCTTTTTTCGCGGCCGGCAGCAGGAAATAGAGCGATGAGAGGAAATTGAACATCGGGTTGAACAGCGAGCGGTCAAAGAGCACCGCATCGAAGACCAGCGAGAGATCGGATCCGGTGACGGCCTTGTAGGTCGGCCAACCGAGGAGTTTGAGCGAGCCGGTCCAGGGCATGACGTTGACCGCCTCGACCCGGTTCTGGCGATAGGTCTGTTCGACGAAGCGAGGAAAAAGGGTGGGAATCCTGTAGAGGAGCTTGCGCTGCAGACGGAGGTCGATGGCCTCCATGATGCCGGAGATCAGGGCCGCGTCACCTGCATTGCGCCCGGCAGCGGAACCGAGCAGACAGACCGAATTGAGCATAGTGGATTCTTCGCCTCGCCAGAGAGAGTTCAAGGCCAGAGAGATGAACAGCCGTCACTCTTGCCTGTCAATATATTGAAAATACGTTATTATTCACACATGCCCTCAGGTAAGGAGGGCGTTCAAGTCTAACACCCCACAAGGGGGTATAAGTGCCTTTCGCAGATTATTTTCTTGTTTTTTATAAACGAAAATAATCTGCAAGGCACTAAATCATTCCAGCCGAGATGACAATCTCTCAATCGCCCGCTCCCTGAAAAACTCAGGCGGCAGGCGGCATATCCCTGCAGAGGCCGTTCTCACTCTACCTCTGAGCGTCCCGACTGTGCCAGTTCCAGGCATCGGCGACTATGGTCTCGATCTCCGAGCGCCTCGGAATCCAGCCGAGGAGATCCCGGGCCCTGCCGTTGGCCGAGACCAGGCGAGGCGGGTCGCCCGGCCGCCTGGGCCCCCTGGTCATCGGAACCGCCCGGCCGGCAATTTGTCCGACCGTCTCGACCACCTCCTGTACCGAAGAACCGCAACCGGTCCCGAGATTGCAGACGACACTCTTCTCGTTGTCCCTGAGATAGCTCAGGGCGCGGACATGGGCGTCGGCCAGATCGCAGACATGGACATAGTCGCGGATCGCCGTGCCGTCCGGTGTCGGATAATCGCTGCCGAAGACGGTCAAGGCCTCGCCCCGTCCCATCGCGGCCTGGATTGCCAGGGGTACGAGATGGGTTTCCGGGCTGTGTCGCTCGCCGATCACAGCCCCGGAATCGGCGCCGGCGGCGTTGAAATAGCGGAGGATGCCATGCCGCATGGCATAGGCATCCTCGTAATCGTTGAGTATCGTCTCGACCATCAGCTTGCCTCGGCCGTAGGGGTTGATCGGCCGCTGCACCGTCTCTTCGCTGATCAGCTCCTTCTCGGGCATGCCATAGGTGGCGCAGGTGCTGGAAAAGATAATATTGCCGCAGCCGTTGCGGCGCATCGCCTCGAGAAGGCTGATCGTCCCCGCCACGTTGTTCAGGTAATACTTTCCCGGGTCCTGCACCGATTCACCGACATAGGCGAAGGCAGCGAAATGGACCACCGCCGCGAAGCGGTACTCCCGGAACAACCGGTCAAGCAGCGGGCCGTCATGGATATCCCCTTCTACCAGGGGCCCCCATTTGACGAAGTCCCGGTGTCCATAGATGAGATTGTCCAGGCTGACCGGCTCCAGTCCGTTTCTCGCCAGTTCCTTGCAGGTATGGCTCCCTATATATCCGGCGCCGCCGGTAACAAGTACAGCTTGTGACACAGAACACTCCTTTTTCCGATAGAGACCGCAGTCGTTCACCGGCCCGCACGGGGATGCGGTCGGCAAGGCAAAGTTGCGCCATCCTAGCGCAGCGATACTATGAGGGCAACAGATTTTCGGGGACAACAGGTTTGAGTCCCCGCGATCCTCTCCAGATTCGGCCGCAGGCTGTTGCCCCGTCTGCCGCTGTGCGGCAAGGCCGCGGCCACCGCGGCATATCTGCAAAAGGCTTGACAGTAACGGCTGTATTGGCTATGAAATTGGGCCAGAGAAAGCCCCCATGCCGGCCTTTTATTGCCGGCCTTTTGCAGCCATTCAATTACGGCAAGGCCGGCAGCCGGCTCTTCGCACCGCCCCGACTGCGCCTGCCTCAGGTCTCCGCCCCCTGCCGGCTGCAAGGACCGGGACCGTCGATACCTTGCCTTGCTAACCCAGAGCCCCGCCATGCCCCTCGCAGCGACCTCCGACAGCCGACTCCTCGCCCTTGACTGCCATGTCCACTTTCATGACCTGGCGGATGTGCCGGGGCTTCTGGAAACGGCCCTGCTGGCGTTCCGTAAGGCCATCGGAGCACAGGCGGAGGACAGGCCTTTCTCCGGCATCCTTGTGCTGACGGAACCGCAGAGCCGCCCTTCCTTTGCCGCCCTGCAACAGAGGATCAGCGGCAGGGCCGGCACCGGCAAAGGGGCCTGGTCACTTGCCGCTACCGGGGAAGAGATCTCGCTGCGCGCGACACGCCAGGACGGCGACACCCTCTTTCTCCTCTCCGGCCAGCAGATCGTCACCCGCGAAAATCTCGAGGTCCTCTCCCTGTTGGCGCAGCCAGGGGTCACCGACGGCCTGGACCTGGCCGAGACGGTCGGGGAGGTGCTCCGTCTCGGCGGTCTGCCGGTGCTGCCCTGGGGCGTCGGAAAGTGGCTCGGCCGTCGGGGGAAAATCGTCAGCAGATTCCTGGCGGAGAGCCGGAAGACCCCGATTTTTCTCGGGGATAATGGCGGCCGGCCTGCGTTCTGGACCTCCGTGCCGCAGTTCCGCCAGGCAAAAAGCCGCGGGATCACCATCCTGCGCGGCTCCGATCCGCTGCGCTGCAGCCGCAGGAGGCGGGGCGCCGGCAGTTACGGCACCCTGCTGACCTGCCCCTGGGATGCCGCCCGGCCGGGACAATCCCTGCGGGATGCCCTGACGGACGGCAACGCCATGTTTGGGGAGTTCGGCCGACTCGAAAAGCCCTGGCATTTCCTCAAAGACCAATTAGCCCTGCGGATCAGCTGATCCGTGACCATATCAACAGCCAAGCGATTATGAAAAGAGATATTGCCCTGCTCAAAAATCACCCTTTCGCCGCCATTGTCATCGGCGGCGGCATCCACGGCGCCAGCATCTTTCATCAGCTCGCGACCGCCGGCCTGCGGGTGGCCCTCATCGAACAGGACGACTTCGGCGGCGGCACCTCGGCCAACAGCCTGAAGATCCTGCACAGCGGCCTGCGCTATCTGCAGCATCTCAATTTCAAGCGGATCAGGGAGTCGATCCGCTCGAGAAAATATTTCATGCAGATGGCCCCGCACCTCATCCGGCCGATGCCCTGCATCATGCCGACCTACGGTCTCGGCATCGAAGGCAGACCGGTGATGGCGATCGCCCTCCTCCTCTTCGACCTCATCGGCTGCGACCGGAACCAGGGCGCCCCGGCCGCGAACCGGGTCGGCCGGGGCAGGATCCTGTCCCGCCGGGAATGCCTCAGGATCGGACCGGGCATCAAGGCCGAGGGGCTGACCGGGGCGGCCCTCTGGTACGATGACCTGATCATCAACACCGAGCGCATGACCCTCGCCTTCATCAAGGAGGCCATGCGTCACAACGCCGCCTGCGCCAACTACCTGCAGGCGGAAAAAATCGTCATCACCGACCGGCAGGTGAAGGGCGTCGAGGTCCGCGACCGGCTGAGCGGCGAGAGCTTTCTCGTTCGGTCGCCGCTGGTCATCAACGCCGCCGGCCCATGGCTGGCCGACATCCAGAGGCGATCGCTGCAGTTCCCGACCACCGAGGATCTGGCCAAGGCCGTCAATATCGTGGTCGACAAGGCCCTCTTCCCGGGATACGGCGTAGGCCTGGCCGGCACCGGCGACTATGTCGACCAGGACGCAGCCCTCAAGCGCAGCAAACGGCTGTTCTTCTTTGCCCCCTGGCAGGACCGGACCATCATCGGCACCACCTATAGATACACGACCGATCAGGAGAGCGACAGCAAAGTCACGGACGCCGATATCGACGAACTGCTCGAAGAAGTGAACGCCATCTATCCGCCGGCCGGGCTCACCCGCCAGGATGTCGTCTTCAGCCACGCCGGACTGGTGCCGGCACACCGGCCGCAGACCATGGAGCGCGGCAAGACGGCGCCCCAGGTGGTCAAACATTCGCAGGTTATCGACCATGAACGGCAGGACGGGGTGCGGGGGCTTCTGACTATCGAGGGGGTGAAATACACCACCGCCCCGGCCATCGCCCGCGAGGTCGAGCAGTTGCTGGTTGCAAAACGCATCATAGTCCGGGACGGCCTGACCGGCAGACACTGGCCCGCCGTCTGTCGTCGCCGCTCCTTTGCCGAGCAGGAACTGGTCGATGCCTACGGCCGGCGCTTCCCGCATATCGAACAGGTCTATGGTCCCGACTGCGTCGAGATCTTCCGGATTATCGCCGAAGATGAAGCGGCGGCGGCCTATGTCAGGGCCAATCCCCCGCTACTCAGGGCAGAGGTCATCCATGGCGCGCGGACGGAAATGGCCATGAAGCTGACCGATGTCGTACTGCGCCGAACCGACAGCGGCACCACCGGCTGCCCGACCCGTCAGGAGCTGCGGCAGATAGCCGGGATCATGGCCGGCGAACTGGGCTGGGATGAAACGGCTGTGCAGCGGGAAGTCGAGGATGTCTTGCTGTACTATCGGGATAAACTGGGACTGCAGTGATCGAGCGGGACTGCGGGAAGGTGACCGGCAGGGCATGCCTGCCGCCTTGGCCGCAGATTGCCTTACCGGCCACCCACCTTTCCGCAATGCTGCGCCGCATCTCTTGAAAGGCTTTGCCTTCCGCCCCCTGCCCCGTTGCAGCTGCCTGCCTAAAAACCGGGCGGCGCCTGTCTGCAGCGCCACCCATCGGAAGGGAGCGGCCTGGAGAAGCGAGGTCGACCTGTACCCAGTCGGTGGCCGCAAAAAAAACGCCGGAATGCCTGGTTCCGGCGATAGAGGCCTGTTCGCGTAAAACCCTAAGGGACCTGCGGGTTCAGGGCGCCTCGATATATTTTGTCCGAATCTCTCCTACTTGATAGAGATGACCGGGCATTCGGCCTTGAGGATGACGTACTGCGCGGTCGAGCTGAAGAGAATTTTCCCGACCTTCGACCGGCTTTTCACGGCGATGATGATCTCATCCATGCCGTTTTCCCTGGCAAACTCGACCAGGTCCTCACCGGGACTGCGGCCCCGGACCAGGAGATGAATTTCATTCTTCACACCCTGGGCGTCAAGATACTGTTTTGCATTCGCCAGATTTTCCTCGGCCTCAGTGATTTTTTCCTTTTCCGTCTTTTCCCCGCCCATCATCGAAGTGACGACATGGACCTCGCCGTCGAAGGCCTTCGCCTGTTTGACCGCCTGGCCCAGCAGGTCCTTTCCAACGTTTTTTCCCCAATAGCCAACAAGAATCTTCATCTATCGCCTCCCTGGTATTTTATACCGCAAACTGTAAGACACCTTATTTCATACCCTGACAGTACCTGCATCCCTGTCGATCTGTCAAGTGCAACAAACCTGTAAGGAGGGACACTCCCCATATTTTAAAGCCTGGAAATACGGGGAGTGTCCCTCCTTACAGGCTTGACCTGTCGTTGTGGATGCGTACAATAGAAATAGAACTTGGTTGGGGTACTTCCTCCAGCCTTGCAACAGAGAGCAAGCGTATTCATTTCGACGTGGAGGGACAGATTATGGTCAGCAGGATCACAGTAGTGCGGGCGATGGAAATTCTCGATTCCCGCGGCAATCCGACAGTACGTGCATTCGTCGAGCTGAGTGACGGCACCGCCGTCTCGGCCTCGGTTCCCTCCGGCGCCAGCACCGGCGAAAACGAGGCGATCGAGCTGCGCGACGGGGACAGCGGCCGCTACCTCGGCAAAGGGGTGCTCAAGGCGGTCACCAATGTCAACGAGATCATCGCCCCCAGGCTGATCGGCCTGGACGCCGGCGAGCAGGCGGCGATCGACCTGCTGATGATCGATCTGGACGGCACGGCCAACAAATCCAACCTCGGCGCCAACGCCATACTCGGGGTCTCGATGGCCGTGGCAAGGGCCGCCGCCACCTCCCTGCGCATGCCCCTCTACCGTTATCTCGGAGGCGCCGCCGCCCGCCGCATACCGGTTCCGGCTATGAATATCATCAACGGCGGGGCGCATGCCGACAACAGTGTCGATATCCAGGAGTTCATGGCGGTGCCGCTCGGCGCCCCCACTTTCAGCGAAGGGTTGCGCTCCGTGGCCGAGACCTTCCACACCCTGAAAAAAATCCTTAAATCTCGGGGCCTGTCGACCGGGATCGGTGATGAGGGCGGTTTTGCCCCCAACCTGGAAAGCAACGAAGATGCCATCGAGACTATCATCCAGGCAATCGAGCAGGCCGGGTATCGGCCGGGGACTGACATCGCCATCTCGCTCGACAGCGCCGCCAGTTCCTTCTCCACCGACCTCACCAGCAGCTATGACATGAAACGCTCCGGCGGAGGCCCGATGAAATCCGACGACCTCATCGCCCTCTGCGAAGAATGGGTGCGGAAATACCCGATCGTTACCTGGGAAGACCCGCTGGCCGAGAACGACTGGGAAGGATTCAGGCGATTCACCGAAAGCGTCGGGGACCGCATCGATATCGTCGGCGACGACATCTTCGTCACCAACACCCAGTATATCGCGCGCGGCATCCGGGAGAAGACCGCCAACTCGGTGCTCATCAAACTGAACCAGATCGGCACCGTCACTGAGAGCATCGATGCGGTGCGGATGTGCCGCGATGCCGGCTGGCGCTATTTTATCTCGCACCGCTCCGGCGAGACCGAGGATACCTTCCTCGCCGATTTTGCCGTGGCCATGGACGGCGGCCAGCTCAAGACCGGTTCGGCCAGCAGGAGCGAGCGTATCGCCAAATACAACCGGCTCCTCGAGATCGAGCAGGAACTCGGCGAGTCGGCCCTTTATTACTGGAAATAACAGCGGCGGCAGACAAAGAAACCGATCGGGACATTGACATCTGCAGGAAGAAGAACAACCAGTAGTAAGGTACTGCCGAATCGTTCCCTGAGCCAGGTGAAGATCATGATCCCCACGGATATACCCAAAGAAAAGCCCGACCCGAAACGGGTCGCCGTACTGCGCTCCCTGCCACTCGAGGTCAAGGAGAAAATCACCGGCGAAGAGGCCGCAGCCTTCATGTACAACCGGCCGCTGCCCGATTCGCTGCTGGAGAAGCTCAAGGACTATATTGTCCTCGACGAAGAAAAATAGCCGAGCCCCATTGACCTGAAATTATCCGCCGGCACTTTCATAATCAACAGAAGGAGAAAGACCATGACAGAAAAGACCAGAAGGCCCTGCCCAACCTGCCAGGGCAAAAAAGTCATCGATGGTATCTGCGAGGTAAGTTCGGAATGGCGCGGAAGCAGCAACGAGGACGCCTTGGACGACAGCCAGTGCACCCCGGACCAGGAATGCCCGACCTGCAAGGGCAAAGGGTATGAGGAAAGCTGACCCCGACCGCCACAGGGCCCCATTATTGCCCTCTGCCGCCATGACACCGCTGCCCACCCTCTTTGTCTCACACGGCGCGCCTGACCTGATCCTGGAGGAAAACAGCGAGTATCGCCACAGGGCGCCGGAAGCCCTCCGCAATCATCCGAACGAGGACCACTTCCTGCCGCTCTTCGCCCCGCTCGGGGCGGCCCAGGGGACAAAGGGCGCCAGGATCCATCATGGCATCAATTACGGCATCCTGTCGATGGCGGCCTTCGCCTGGGGCCTCTGATTTCATCGCCGGATCAAGACGCAAACAGGAAGACGGACGAGTGAAGCGGCAATGATGCTTGGATAAGCTCTTAATCTGACAGCGGCATAACCCGCTCACCACTACCCGCAGCAAAGGAGTCCGCGATGCCGGCAGCAAAGGAACTCGAGATATTCTCCGACTACATCTGACCCTGGTGCTATTTCATTACCGGGCGTATTGAACAACTCCAGAAAAACTTCGCGGTGCAGATTACCTGGCGGGCCTTTCCGCTCCACCCCGAGGTTCCCGAAGATGGCATTTCCCTCGAAAAACACTTCTCCGCACCCCCCGAGACCATCAACCGGATGATCGACCGACTCAGAGAAACGGCGGCGTCACTCGGCCTCCCATTCGGCGACCGGCGCCGGACCTGCAACAGCAGGCTCGCCCAGGAACTCGGCCTGTGGGCCGCCTCGCAGGGCAAGGGCGAAGCCTTCCAGCGACTGGCATTCAGCCGGTATTTCGTCGATGGCGCCAACCTGGCCAGGATCCCGGTGCTCCTCGATATCGTCAGAACGGCCGGTCTTGACAAGCAGGCGGCGATGGATGTCCTGACTACCCGGTCGTTCAGCCACCTGGTCGACCGCGACTGGGAGCTCGCCCGCCTCAAGGGCATCGACGCCGTGCCCACTTTCGTTATCGGCACAGGCAGGCTGGTGGGGGCCCAGAGATATGAGGATCTGGCAAAAATGCTGCTGGCCAGCGGTGTCTCCCGAATTCCCTGATTATCCACGGACAGTCCGCCCAGGCCGTCCTGAGCGCTGCGGCCCGCCAAGGCCGAAAACCCGGGCAGAGCGGACTGCCAGGCGACGACTATCGGCAGCAGCACACGGACGTCTGCCGGCGGCAGGCGTTTACCGACTGCCGCCGGCTCAGGGCAGCGGGCCTGATATCAATTCAGGAGACCTGGCCGGGACCATTTTTCTTCCCACTATCATATACAAAAAGACAGAGGCAAGAATCAGGTAGCCGAACATCTCGGCATTCTTGGTCTTGAGGATGAAGGCGATGGCGACGATAATCGCCGCACTCGTCAGAAAAAACAGCGGTTTGGGAATCTGCTTCAAGATCACCCGGCCGAAATGGGCAAACCGGATATGACTGACCATGAGCCCGACGGAAAGGGCGGCGACGGCCCACAATATAATCGGAGGCACGACCAGGGAAGCCCCGAGAACGATCAAGGCCCCGGCGGGACTGGGCAGGCCGTTGAAAATCCCATCGGGCAGATCGGTCCTCTTCTTATCGACCGCCACAAAGCGGATAAGCCGGTAGGCGACGCCGGAAAAGAAAAAAAAGCCGAACAGCCAGGCGTATTCTCCACCGGATTTGGCGATGACATAGGCGGGGGAAAGCCCGAAGCTGACAAAATCGGCGATGTCATCCAGATAAGGGCCGTATTTTGTGCCGCCATGCTTTACCGCCATGCGGCCGTCAAACAGGTCGAACAGCTGCCCCACGATGATGGCGAGAATGGCCCAGGCGAAGCGGCCTTCATGGGTCAGAATAAGGCTGGCGATACCGCAGAAGAAATTCAAGGTTGAGAGGATGTCGGCATATAACCTGTTGGGGATGAATTTAAAGATGACGGAGGCCGACGAGAGGGTAATGCAGGCCACCAGGATTTGGTCGCAGATATTGACCACGTCGGGGTTGTTGTCCAGCAGCGCGCAATAGATCACCAGGGCAAAGCAGATTATCGCCTTGATCTTGCCGAAATTGTTGGCCGCGACCGAGAAGTCGAAGTACGAGAGGAGCTTCCTGGCAAAGAACTGGCCGAACAGCTCAACCACTACCAGAATCCAGACCAGCTGCGGCGACATGATCCCCAGATAGGCGAAGCTGATCAGGGGAGGCAGATAGGTCAGCTTGTCGCACAACGGGTCAAGCGATTCGCCCCACTTCGAGACGAGATTGCATTTTCTCGCGACGATGCCGTCCACCCCATCGAGGATCGCCGCAAAGGTGAATATTACAATTGCTATGGACTGGTGAGTGGAAAAAAAATAGAGGAAATACCCGACCAGGGCCATGGCCGTGCGCCAATAGCAGATGGCATTGGGATGCAGCAGCCAGAGATGGGACATGATATACCGCCGCATCGATTCTTTCTTGATCATCAACGAAAACCAGTAATAAAAACCGGTTCCGAGGGCGGCTGCGAATATGATCACCAGGAGTCTTTCCATATCTTCTCTCAAAAGTGGCTGGTCAAGGCGGAACGGCTGGGCGCAAAAAAGCGATTTCACTCAGGCGTATTTAGCATGTTAACAGCCAAATGTCCATTCCCGAGAGACTGCACTCATGAGATTATTTATCTGATATCCTTTACAAAAACTTGAAGCTATCGGACAGCCCGCAGGCGGTCGGGGAAAATCACCCACCGCCCGCCAGGTGCCGGGAAATACCGGACATTTGCCGATCGATGGCTTGTGCCATCCGGGGCCCCTTTTATGATGCATCAAGGTGCAGTTTGCCGGACCAGCCGTCCCAGTCCGCGGCATGGTCGGTTGCAGGGGCGTAGACGACCTGGCAGGACATGCCGATTTCCCGGATGCGTTCGAACAGATTGACCTGTTCCGGCCGGCTGAGGTCCTTTTCAAATTCAGCCAGCAGGAGAACCGGCAATCGGCCATGGACGGCCTGACAGAGCAGGAGGACTGAGAAAAGGTGCGTCATCCTGGCGGCAGCAGGGCCGGACAGCCCCGCCTGCTCGATTGCGACGGTCCCCTCGGTCAGCCGAAAGCGGGGCAGCGCAAGGCCGGTGTCCGCGGCAAGCGAACCGAGTTTCTCCGCGCTTGCCGCAAGGTCCTGCTGCAGCAGCAGCTGCCGCTCGGCAACCGGGCCGGGCGTGGCGCTTTTTTGCCAGAGCCGGGCCAGCAGATGGTCAAACAGCCCCTTGCCTCCTCCGGCATCGCCGGCAGGGGCCCGGTCGTCAAGGGAATAGACCGGTCGGAGGCCCTGGTCGGGATGGAGAAGGACAAAGGAGGGAAGCCTGTCCTCAACCAGCCGTCTCGCCCTGGTAAACCTCTCATGCCGTTCCACTGCCTGACGGCAGGAGGCGATCTGCGAAAGACGGGGGCCGTCAGCGACCGCCTCTACCTGCCTCAGCCATTCTTTCAGCCGTTCCGCCACCTCTCCGGTGAGTCGGTCGGTGGCCTGCAGGTTCGCCGGCAGGCTGCCTGCAGGATGAAGCGGCTGCTTTTCGTCCAGCCAAAGCTGCAAGGTCAGCATCGGCTCCGCAATGTCACTCCAGCGACCGGATGAGGCTATCTCCACGAAGTTCAGCCATCTGCTGTAATCCAGGCGGCGGCCGACCTCGATCCTGTCGGTCTCCAGCAGGTCCGGGTCAATCTCCGACAGCTCATGAATAAGCAGCAGATCGGCGGCAAAGACCGCGATTGCCGCCGTCTTTTTCCCGGGGTTTATCTTCCTTGCATACCCTCCCTGCCGGACGTGTGTCAGCGGATCGGCAAACCCCTGCCGGCCGGATGCCCCCACGGGTGGATTGATATGCTGCAGGGCCTCCAGCACGATGCCGGGACCGCCTCCCGGTCGCGGCCCGATCAGGGTCGCCCCCGCCCCCAGGTCCTGCCAGTCGCTGTCCGCCATCCCGGTAAGGCAACGGATCCTGAATTTAATAAGCTTCATATCCCTTCCACCTGAGCTGTGCCGCATTTTTTTCTTCATCCCCTTCCTTATACAGGAGAAAACCTTAATCACTGAAGAGGATTCTGCATACACCCGGGCAGCCCCGGTCGTCGGGAGAACAGACAATCAACACTTGTGCAGTCGGTCGCTCATCCTGTATTACTCCCTGGAGACCTCCCGACACTCGGTCGCGAGGGAAAAATAATGCCGGCCCGGCAGGACGGCCAACCTCTTTTTATCACATGCGCCCATGCACTTTTCAGAACTCATCCGAACCAGACAGAGTGTCAGGGAATACCAGGACAAGGCCGTTGAAGATGAAAAGCTTGCGAGATTGATCGAGGCAGTGCGACTGGCACCCTCCGCCAGCAATTCGCAGCCCTGGCGGCTTATCCTCATTACCGACCCCGATATCAAGGCCCGTGTGGCCCGCGCCACCTTCAGCACCCTCATCTCGTTTAACAAATTTGCCCCGCAGGCGCCGGTCCTCGCAGTCCTGACCATCGAACGGGCGAAGCTGGTCACCCAGATCGGCGGCAGGTTGAAAGACCGGGAATTTCCGCTGATCGACATCGGCATCGCCGCCGGCCAGTTCTGTCTGCAGGCGACGGAACTCGGTCTCGGGACCTGCATGCTCGGCTGGTTTGACGAGGCCGCCATCAAATCGATCCTGCAGATCCCGGAGAAGGTCAGGATAGGCCTTCTCATCACCCTCGGCTACCCGCCGGACGACTATCCCCTCCGGGAAAAACTCCGCAGGAGTGTCGCCGGGATGAGCCGTTTCAACAGATATTAACCACCGGGACGGCGACGGCCTTGTCCGTTTTCAAGCAATACCGCAACCAGGATCTCCGCAGGTGCCGACCGGTATATATTTTTTGCTGGAAGTATATGGACATATAGGAAAGGACGCTATATCATTACAGGCAGATGTCCAGCCGGCGGCCCGGATACCCGTCACCCGCACCAGGTCTTCCAAAATCAGGAGGTCTCATGAAACCTTTCCGTTACTTCACCGCACTTATCCTGTCCCTCTTGCTGTTAAGCGGCTGCGGCTACAACTCTCTGCAGATGAAAGAAGAGGCTGTCTTCAAGGCCTGGTCCGATATCGAATCGACCCTGCAGCGGCGCGGCGACCTGATTCCCAATCTCGTCGAGGTGGTCAAGGGCTATGCCAAACACGAACGGGAGACCCTCGAGGCGGTCATCAAGGCGCGATCGAAGGCCTCTTCCGTACAACTCACCCCGGAGGCACTCAGCGACCCGGCCGCCATGCAGCAATTTCAGGCGGCCCAGGGCGGGTTGACCTCGGCCCTGTCGCGGCTGATGGTCGTCGTCGAACAATACCCCGACCTGAAGGCCAACCAGAATTTTCTCGATCTGCAGACCCAGCTCGAAGGCACCGAGAACCGGATAAACGTGGCCCGGCAGCGCTACAACGAGGCGGTTGAGGTGTTCAACGCGGCTATCCGCAAATTCCCCGAGAGTCTGACCAACAAACTGCTGCTGCACCTGGATCGCAAGGAGTATTTCAAGGCGGACGAGACGGCGAAGACAGTGCCGCAGGTCAAATTCTGACAGCCGCCCTAAAACCATGACCATTCTTCGCCGTATGCTCACCGCCTGCCGCAGCCTGCCGGCGGTGATCTGCCTGCTGCTGTTAACGGCCGCCCCGCTCATCGCCCTCGACGTGCCCCGGCTCACGGCCCGGATCAATGACCATGCGGCGATCCTCTCGCCGGCCACCGTCGCCCAGCTTGAAAATTCACTCAGTCTCTTCGAGCAGGAACAATCCACCCAGATCGTCGTCCTCACCGTACCCTCCCTGGAAGGCGACAGTCTCGAGGATTTTTCGCTCAGGGTCGCGGAGAAATGGCGGATCGGCCAGGAGGACGAGGACAACGGGGCCCTGCTGGTGATCGCAAAAAATGACCGGAAGATCCGGATCGAAGTCGGTTACGGCCTCGAAGGCACCCTCACCGATCTGGTGGCCGGCCGTATCATCCGCGATGTCATCACCCCGCAGTTCCGCAACGGTAATTTCGACCAGGGGGTGGTGGAAGGAACGGCGGCGATGATGGCGGCGGTCAAGGGCGAATTCAGCGCAGAGCAGAGCCGGTCCTCATCGGCCGGTTCGGAGAACGATCCCGGCGGCCTGCTCGTGCCGCTGCTCATCGGACTCTTTTTTCTCGGCCGCATTTTCAGAAACAGGTGGCTGACGGCCGGCATCGGCGGCGTGGCCGCGCCCGTTCTCGGTTTTTTCACCTTCGGCGCGCACTGGCTGATCATCCTCGCCCTCATCCCCATCGGCCTTGTCGCCGGTCTGCTGGCCGGCATCGTCGCCGCCAGCGCCGGCAGCGGCCGGATGGGCGGAGGAGGCTGGAGCAGCGGCGTCGGCCTCGGCGGTTTCTCTGGCGGTTTCAGCGGCGGTGGCGGCGGCTTCGGCGGCGGCGGCGCCTCGGGAGGGTGGTGAGATGACGACACTGGCACAGCGGTTTCTGACCAGGGAAGAACAGGAGCGGATCAACGAGGCGACCCGGCTGGCGGAAAGCCGGACTTCAGGCGAGATCGTGCCGATGGTCGTCTCTGCGAGTCATGACTACCCGCTGGCATCTGTCGTCGGCGCGGTCATTTTCGCCCTGCCGCCGGCCCTGCTCCTCACCCCCTACATCGCCGCGCCGCTCTGGCTCGGACACCAGGACATGTGGATTTTCCTGGCCCTCTTCTGCCTTTTCGCCCTGCCGGCCCATGCCCTGGTCGGCAGATGGCCTGCCCTCAAACGCCTCTTCCTGAGCAGCAGCCAGGTCGACGAGGAGGTGCGGGAGGCCGCGATAACCGCCTTTTTCGCTGATAAGCTCTATAAGACCAGGGAAGAAAACGGCATCCTGATCTTCATCTCCGTGCTCGAACACCGGGTCTGGGTCCTTGCCGACAGCGGCATCAACAGCAGGATCAACCCGGGACAGTGGCAGGAGATCGTCGATCACATCACCAGCGGCATCCGGCAGAAACGCCAGGGCGAGGCCATCTGCGAGGCGATCGCCCGGGTCGGAGACATCCTCCGGGAACATTTCCCCATCACCGCTGAAGACCATAACGAACTGCACAACCTGATCATCCGCTGACAGAGGCGCCGCAGGTCAATGGCCGGTTCGCCCCGAAGGAAGGCGACCGGGCCGATGGCCGCCGGCCCGGCCCCCATCCTCAACCGGAGGCGGCGGGAGCGCGGGTGGCGGCATTGGCGGATACCGGCAGCGGACTCCTGCTATTTGCTGCTCTTCTCCTTTTTCTCCAGAACATCCTGGGCCCAGGACAGGGCCGCCATGGCCTGCGGAAAACCTATCGTTGACACCAGGAGCATCAGGGCGTGTTTGATCTCCTCGGGACTTGCGCCGGCCTGCAGGGCCCTGCGGGTATGCGAACTGACCGAACCTTCCGAATGGCCGGCGGCAGCGGCCGCCAGCTGGATCAGGTGAGAGGTCTTCTCATCGAGGGGTCCGGCCGTGCGCAGGGTTGTGCCGAGATTCTCGAGAGCACTGATGATCTCCGGGAACTGTTTGGCGGTTTTCTTGTAGAACGAGGGCTTGCCTTTTTCCGACATGATTATCTCCTTGTAGTGTGGTTATGAAACTGCCGGCATATTCCTCTCCGGCGCCATTTCCCAAAGCAACGCCAGACGGACGTTGAAGACGTCGCTGCGCCGCGGTTTGACGGCAAAGGTCTCGATCGCGAAACTCTCATGGTTGAAGGAATCGGCCAGGACCACGAGCTTCTGCTCGATCTCCGTCGCCAGGCTGTGCAACTGCTGCTGCAGGTCCTGGACCTCGACCTCGGCCCGTTGCACATCGCTCTTTTCCTTGACCACCCGGCCGGCGCTGCGCATGCCCGTAGCCGCCTTGGCAACCGTTGTGGCGGAGAGGGCCTTTCTGCCGAAGAAGGCGCCGATAACCGCCGCTCCGAAGGTGATGACGGTGTCGGCGGTCTTCGAGGTCACATCGACCCGTTCCTTCTCGACCCTGGCCATGGCCGTGCCGAGCTGGTCTTCAAGCCGTTTCTGCCGGACTCCGTAGATCCGGCGCAGCTTCTCGCCCTCGAGGTCCTTATGCTGCCGCAGGACATCAGTGAGACGGACCTTGAAATCGCCAAGGCTCTCACCCGGCTTCGATTCGAGCTTGAGGGCCGCAACCCGGAAGAGCTCCAGCTTCGCGTTCTGGTAGAGGTATTCGTTGAAAGATCGGCTCATTTCCCTGAAATCCCTGAGCTGGGCCAGAGACGGGGGCAGAGGGTAGAACAGGCTGTTGGTCGGCGGCTGGCCGAGGCACTGGCCGAGAGGCCAGGGACAGTCCTCGGCGGTGGTCCAGTCCGGCCTGGAGAAGGCCTCATCGAGATAGATCCGCACCGCTGTTTCACGGACGATATCGATATTTCTCGTACTGTTGTAGAAACGGACCGCGGCCGAAGCCGCCAGCCACGGCTCGAAGACCAGTCTTTCCGCCGGCATGTCCTGGAGATAGTAGAGCTGGTCGATCCCCTGGGAGAGCAGCGGCGGCTGCTCGGACAGCCACGACGGACCGCCGCCGATCGGGCTTCCCGTGTCCATCCCGGCGGCCGCAGGTGCGCCTGAAATCAGCGTGTCAGCGGCCGGGAGGTCTTTTCTGCCCTGCATCAGGTTTTTGATATCGGCCGGGGAGAGAGGCCCGCGCAGATAGGAGAGGACCCAGCGCGACTCGAAGAGCAGCGGGGCATCGAGGTGGGCCGAGGTCAGGAGAAACTGCCTGCCCTTCATGTCCGACAGCAGCTCCCTGACCTTCTGCCGGTCGAGTTTACCGTCGCTGGCCCCGACAATGCCTTCCAGAACCCGTTCCTGGTCCTGGCTGGTCTGCAGCCTGCCGACGAACCAGGTGCCGATATTGGCCAGCCCTTTGTAGTCGAGATCGACTGGGTTCTGGGTCGACAGCACCACCCCGAGGCCGAAGGCCCGCGCCTGCTTGAGCAGCAGCAGCATCGGTTTCTTCGAGGGAGGGTTGGCGGTCGGCGGAAAATAACCAAAAATCTCATCCATATAGAGCAGGGCCTTCAATGAAGAGGTGCCCTGCTGCCGGCGCATCCAGCCGATAATCTGGTTGAGCAGCATGGTGACGAAGAACATCCGTTCCGAGTCGCTCAGGTGGGAGAGCGTGAAGATCGCCGTCCTCGGCCGACCGTCATCGCCGTAGAGGATCTTCTGGATATCGAGCGGTACCCCCTGCACCCAGGCGGCGAAGGTCGGGCTGGCCAGCAGGCCGTTGAGGCTCATGGCCAGCGACATGCGCTGGGTCTGGGGGTAGAAGGTGTCGAGGGGAAATACCCCGACCTTGGTAAAGGGCGGATTGACGATATTGCCGATCAGCCCCTCGAGCGACAGGCTCTCCCCCTTGCGCCAGAAATGGATGAGGATCGAGCTGAGAAGGATATGCTCCCGGCTCTGCAGCGGGTCGCCGGCGATGCCGACCAGAGCCAGGAGGCTGACGGTGGTCGAGTTCACCAGGCCGTTGAAGGTGTCGGTGTCGTTTGTCACCTCGGCGGAGGGGGCCTGAAAACTGTTGAGCACCGAGACGGAGACCCCGCTGCTGCTGCCGGGGGTATAGATGGTCATGGTCGTCGCCGCCAGGAGACTTCTGATCCGGTTCTGGTCCTGGCTCCAGCTCTGCAGCCCTTCCCGCCAGTTTCCGGCGGTCGCTTCGGCATAGGCCTCAATCGTCATCTCCTTTCTCGCTGCATCGGAGGGATCGATCCACGGCAGAAAATCCTGCGGCAGCAGGTCAGGGAAGGCCAGCAGGAGATTGCCCATGTCCCCCTTGGGATCGATGATGATCGAGGGGATATTGTCGATGATCGCCTCCTCGATAAGCCCGATGCCGAGGCCGGTCTTGCCGCTGCCGGTCATGCCGATGATGGCGGCGTGGGTGGTCAGGTCCTTGCTCTTGAAGAGGAATGGGGTCTGGGCAGGGCTATGGGTGGCGAGATCCAGTTCCCGGCCGAGATAGAATAACCCGAGCTTTTCATAGGGATATTGTGCATCCACGACTTTTCTCCTTCATTTTTCAAGAATAAAATGACACCCTGCAGGAAGAGGTGTGACCCGGACCATGTCCTGGCTGGGAACACTGCAGAGTACTGCATTTGCCCTGAACGGAATTTGTTCTATCCTATCATTAATTTCACGCAAAAACTATGATATACGCGCTACTTTCCTGTTCTCAAGATAAGCGTCACAAAATCCGTCACCCCGCCGCCGTTTCCGGGGATTCCGGCAATAACCAACAGGAATCCTCCCGGCCATGCAACCTGTTCAGAAAACGAAAGGCCTCGACATTCCGATCTCGGGAATACCGGAACAGGTCGTCGGAGAAGGAAGTCCGGTCAGCCGGGCAGCCCTGCCCGAGGACAACTGGCAGGGCGCCACCGTATTCATCCACATGGTCCTCTATGGCCAGTCCCTCAGGGACCACCCGGAACTCGAGGATATCCACTACTCTATCTGCAGGCCGCCGATGATGATCAAGGCCGTCCTCGGTATCCTCGACGAACTCGGAGTCGATCCGGAGAACATCCACTTCGATGATTTTGGCGAATGAGAGAGGCGTGATTTGAGTAAAGGTATGCAGACGTTTCTCCTCCTCCTGATGTTCACTTTCCCGTTCCTGTTGATCATGGCCTTCATCATCAACTTCTCGAGGAGACATCTGCGCGGCCCAGGCACGGCCTCACCGGCATGTGCCACAAGGACGGCGGCGCGCCCCCAATGCGCTCAGTTGCGCGACCGCCCTGCGGCCTCCCGCCCCCTCTGCCGATCGACCTGCCGATTTCCCCCGCTGATCGCCCGTCCTTCTCCATCCCCGTCCTGCCATTCCGAGCGTAGCTGCCGACCGAGCGCATCTCCCCCGGCCGTTTCGGCCGGGACCTTTTTCGCCCATGCCGCCGGACGGCGGCCGGGTCTTTCGCCGGCAGGCCGCGAGACCCGGTCCAGCAAGGGGAAATTGAGTTTTACCGTTATTCAATATTTAGATTTTTATGTTTTACTCAATTTTAATAAATTATTTTGACTTTTACAAAAGTCAATCGTATTATTACGGGATAAAAAATCAGTCAATACCACCAGAGAACACCGCCAACATGCAGATCGACCCAATCAATATCGAGATTATCCGCCACCTGAAAGATGGCCGCAAATCCTATAAGCTGATTGCCCGGGACCTGGCCATTACCGAAAACACGGTGCGCTCCAGGGTCAACAGGATGATCGACGACGGCATCCTCGAGATCTCCGGCAATGTCCGGGTCGATGTCCTCCGCGGTCACAGCCTGCTCTATCTCGGGGTCAAGCTGAAGACCATGGATCTGCAGGAAAAGGCCAGGGAATTCAGCCGGCTCCGGGGAGTGATCTCGGCCGGAATCGTCACCGGCAGATACGATCTGATCCTGCAGGTCCTCCTCAGCGAGGAGTACAACCTGCTGGAGTTCATCACCGGTCAGGTCGCCAGAATCAAGGATGTCCAGACAGTGGAGAGTTTTGTCGTCTACGAGGGGTATAACCTGAAGGTTCCCTATATCCTTTAGGACGTTGCCTGCAGAACCTTGGTTTTCCGTCATGTCCCGGCCCGCGCATTCCTCCCCTGCCGCGGACATGGCGGGAAATCAACCCGGATTCATCATTCATTCAACCAAAGGGAAAAGACCATGATCATCGGAATCCTCAAAGAAATCAAAGTTGCTGAAAATCGCGTGTGCATGACCCCGGCCGGGGTCGAGATCATGACCCAGCACAAACACCAGGTGCTGGTCGAAAAGAACGCCGGTCTAGGCAGCGGTTTCAGCGATCAGGACTACCGGCAGGCCGGGGCGATGATCATCGACACCGCCGCCGAGATATTCGGCCGGGCCGAGATGGTCATGCATGTCAAGGAGCCGCAGCCCCAGGAATATCCCCTCATCAGGGAAGGCCAGATTGTCTTCACCTACCTGCACCTGGCCGCCGACGAGGAACTGACCCGGGCCCTGGTTGCCGCCGGTTCGGTCAATATCGCCTACGAGACCATCCAGAAAAAAGATCGGAGCCTGCCGCTTCTGACCCCGATGAGCGAGGTCGCCGGACGGATGGCGGTCCAGGAAGGGGCCAAATACCTGCAGATGTACACGGGTGGGATGGGAATCCTGCTCGGCGGGGTGCCCGGGGTTGAGCCGGGAAACGTGGTGGTGATCGGCGGCGGGGTGGTCGGTATCAACGCCGCCCGCATCGCCTGCGGTCTCGGGGCCAAGGTCTATCTGCTCGACACCAATCTTGACCGCCTCCGCTACCTGAGCGAGATCATGCCGAGCAACTGCTATACGGTGATGAGCACCCGGCCGAAACTGCGCGAGCTGCTCAGGACCGCCGACCTGGTCATCGGCGCGGTCCTCATCCCCGGCGCCAAGGCCCCGAAGGTCATCACCTGGGATATGCTGAAGGAGATGAAACAGGGGTCGGTTCTGGTTGATGTCGCCATCGACCAGGGCGGCTGTTTTGAGACCTCGAAGGCCACCACCCACGCCGAACCGACCTATATCATCGACGGCGTCGTGCACTACTGCGTCGCCAACATGCCGGGTGCGGTGGCCATGACCTCGACCCTGGCCCTGACCAACGCCACCCTGCCCTATGCCCTGCAGCTCGCCGACAAGGGCTGGCAGAAGGCCTGCCGGGACAACGAAGAGATCAGTTCCGGCGTCAACGTGGTCGGCGGAAAGATCACCTACAAGGGCGTGGCCGAGGCCTTCGGCCTTGAACATACCCCGATCGACACGTTTCTCAACTGATATCTTTGGTAAATCAGGCCGGGAACGAAAAGGCACTGTCCCCTCTCCGGCACCATGAAAAAAGGCGCATCACCTGCCCGCCAGGTGATGCGCCTTTTTTTCGGCCGGCAGCCTCCTTGCCCTTCAGGCCCTGAAGTACCTCTCCGCCGCCACCTTGAGCAGGATGTCCTGCAGCGATTCGGCCCTGATCGGTTTTGTCAGATAATCGTCCATGCCGGCGGCGAGAAACCGCTCTCGGTCGCCCTGGATGGCATGCGCGGTCAGGGCGATGATCGGGATGTCGAGACGGTTGCAGCCGGCCCGCTGCCTGATCGCGGCGGAGGTCTCGATACCGTCCATCTCCGGCATCTGGATATCCATGAAGATACAGTCGAAACTTTCACTTTCCAGGGTCTCGAGGGCCAGTCGGCCATTCCCCGCCACCACTACCCCATGTCCCTGATTGCGCAGCATCGCCGAGACCACCTGGGCGTTGATCGCCTCGTCCTCGACCACCAGGACATTCAGGGCGATATCGCGGCAGTCCTTGGGAAGATCGGCCTCGACGCTTTCCTCCGGGCGATCATGGCAGGAGCGGATCGGGATGGAAAAGCGTACGGTCGTCCCCTGCCCTTCGATACTTGACAGTTTGATTACCCCTCCCATCAGTTCGACGAGGCGTTTGACAATGCTCAGGCCGAGCCCGGTTCCCCGGTATTTGCGGCGGAATGAACCGTCAGCCTGGACAAAGGGTTCAAACAGGCGATCGGTGAGGGTGGCGGGAATTCCCACGCCGGTGTCGCTGATCTCGAAAAGAAGCTCCTGTTTCCGCCGGTCCTTGCCGCAACGGGCCTCCAGATGCACCGATATCTCCCCCGCTTCCGTGAACTTGACCGCATTGCCGAGGAGATTGAAGAGGATCTGGCGGAGTCGCGAACCGTCGGCTACGACCATCTGCGGCATCCTGCACTTGCAGACGAGACGGAACCTGACCCTGCTCTTGTCGATCAGGCTGTCAAACGAGCGGATCACCGATTCGACCAGGGGCAGGATGGCAAATTTCTCCTCCAGCAACTCGATCTTGCCGGCCTCGATCTTGGAAAAATCGAGGATATCGCTGATCAGGCGCAGGAGGCCTTCCCCCGACCCCAGGGCGGTGTCGACAAAGCCCCTCTGTTCCCGGTTCAGCGGGGTCTCCCGCAGGAGCTGCATCATGCCGAGGATCGCGTTCATCGGAGTGCGGATCTCGTGGCTCATGTTGGCAAGGAACTCGGACTTGGCCCGGTTCGCGGCCATGGCCGCCTCCTTGGCATGCCTCAGTTCCTGCAGGACCCGCATGTGACTGGTGTTGTCCCGGCTGACCCCGATGATCCCCTTGAACGAGCCGTCCTCATTCCTGAGGATGGAGGTGAGGGTTTCAACCCAGATCACCGACCCGTCCTTGCACACCCATTCGAACTTCCACAGGCGCGGCGACTCGTCGCGGGTGCCCCGGGCCTCCCGCTCCAGGCCCTTGCGCACGGCGATTTCGTACATCAGCCGGGAGCGTGGGGTCATATGGCTGTATGGTGAGAGGGAGATGAACTCTTCCACGCTGTAGCCGGTCAGGTCGGTGATCGACGGGGTGACGAAGGTGAAAAAGAATTCATCGTCCATCACCCAGATGACGTCCCGGACATTTTCCAGGAGCAGACGGTAGCGCTCCTCACCTATCCTGAAGGCCTCCTGGTTCTTCCGGTCCTGGGTAACGTCCCGTCCGGCCCCGACCGTGCCGATCATCTCCCCGGCGTCATCGAACAGCGGGGTCTTATAGACATCGAGGACCAGGTTTTCGCCGCGTACCAGGCCCTCCTCGAGAAAACGCCCGGCCATGCCGGTCCTCTTGACCACCTCGTCGGAATTGATGCAGATCTCCCCGAAGGTATGCTGATTTCCCCGCTGCCGTTCCCTTTTCGCAAAGAACAGATCGTTTTTGCCGATCAGTTCATCGGCATTTTCGCTCATCAGCAGTTTTTCGCAGATCGCCTTATTGGCAAAGAGATAGCAGTCATCGAGGTCCTTTGCCCAGATGAGATCGGGGACCGTATCGGTCATCAGCCGCATCAGGTTGGAGATCTCCAGCCTCCTGGCCTCACTCTGCATCAGGGCTTCTTCCGTCTTTTTCCTTTCGGTGATATCGGCAAAGACGGTGAGGGTCGCGATCTGGCCCTGAAAGGTGACGGGGTGGGCGGAGAGAACGGCGCAGCGTACCCGTCCGTCCCTCGTTTTGAAACAGGCCTCCAGGTCCTTCACCCGGCCATGGTTGGCGATTTCGGCCGCAAACCGGTCCCGATCTTCGAGGTGAAGCCAGAGATCGGGGTCATCCAGGCCGGCGGCCTCCGCCTGGGGTATGCCGAAATACCGAGAGGCGTACTCGTTGATATAGAGCATCCGCCGGTCAGTTGGACTTGTGATGGTGACGGGCGACATGAAGTCGTTGATCAGGTGCTGCAGACACCGGTCGTGGCCCCCCGATTGTTTGCTTTTTTCGAGCTGCCCGGAGACATCTGCAAGCCGCTCCCGAAGCCCGGTCAATTCGGCGAGGAGTTCTTTTTTGGTCTTGAGGTGATCGGCAATCATCACTTCCTCCAAACAGGTCATAAACGCCCGTATCTCTGCCGCTTCCCGGGGCAGGCCGGAAAATTTCCGTCCGTCACCGGGGAGGCCGACACATCTCAGTGTTCATTATATACCCTAGAGGGGCAGGTATTGAAGGAAAATGTCACTGTGCAGGCATTCAGGCTGAAAGGACAAAGAAGAACGGATTTCTCCCCTCTCCGGCTGATCGACCTCGTCAGCCCTCCCGACAGGAAGGCGAGGAGCCGATGAGCACGCCTGGTGTCTCTGAGAATCTTCGATCTCCCGGTCAGTCTCCCTGGGTAGTGACAAGAAAATCACCAATGAGGCCCGGTCTATCAATCAATCATTGCGACGCAGGGGGTCGAATCCCCTCAGGGCAAAGCCGATATAGAGATGGGAGGCCGCCGAGAGGAAGGCCCGGGGCGTCCGGACGATGTCATCCCACATCGGTTCGCCGACAGCCACCGCACCGTCGGGGTAGACCGCGTGGGCCGCCACCTTCTCGCCGCCCTGCTCATTGAGATAGCCGACGAGATGCGCCAGCATCTCCTGGTAGCGACGATCCCAGGTTTCGGCCTTGTCCGTGTCGCCCAGCCCCCGATATTCGGCGGCGAGCCGGCGGCAGAGCAGGGCGAACTGCGCCGACCACTCCAGGGAGATGACCGACTTCTTCCTGGACAAGGGCGAATAGCTGATGCCGACCAGCTCGTCGCCCTTGCGTACCCCGCAGAGGTCAAGGCCGGCGGCGATCATCCGTTCGATCTCCGCCAGGCGCTCTCTCCGGTCGGAACCGAAACGCCGATCGGCGAGGATCCGTTCGATCGGCGCCCAGTTGACGGTGTCGGCGGCAAAAACGTCGATGGTGTCCTTCCGCCAGCCCCCTTCGGTCTCGACCGCACCGCGCATGAAGAGGTGGTGTTTCCGGTCGTACATCGCCGTCGCCAGCCATTCGTAGACCCGGTCGGCGGCCTGCCGGTAGCGCTTCTCGCCGGTAATCTCCGAGAGTTCATCGAGGAAGGCAAGGGCGCTCTGGTTATTCTCGGTGGATTTTCTCTGCCACCAGAAGTCGTCGGCCAGGCCGCGGGGCCCGATGCGGATGCCGCCGTCGCCGTCCTGCAGGAGGAGGATGAAGTCAGCCCTGTCGACGGCGACCTGCAGGGCCAGCCGATCTTTCGCCTGGCGGTAATAATGAAGGGCGCCTAGACCCAGCCAGGCGTTTTCGCCGGTCTTGACCGACCATTCCCAGTCATTCCACCACCAGGGCTGGTCGAAACCGCTGATGCGGATCCAGCTGAAGATCCCGGTAGCAGGCGAAAAACCGGTCGCCAGGGTCTGCGGCCTGTCCTCTTTCCCGGCGTCGGCGACCTTTGCCGCAAAGGTCCGGATAATCTCCGGGGAATACCTGCTGCCGGCCAGCAGCCGCAGGCCGGTATCGTAGATCTGGGCCCCGTGCCGGGCTGTGACACCGGTATCGCCGGCAAAGCTCTGCACCAGACCGGTGCGGGGATTGGCCCGCCGGTCAAGCGAGGCGGCCAGTTGACCAGCCAGGACCTCGCCTTCCGTTTTGGCAACAGGAGCCCCGCTCTGCGGGACGGCAGCGACAGCCAGCTGGCCGGTACAGAGCGGCAGGAAGAGCCACAGGCCGAGCAGCAGGGATCGCAGCGGTAGGGGAAATGCCCCTCTCATACCGCCGACCTTCGGGTCATCGGCCGGCGGCCTTCTGCAGCAGCTCGGCGAGATGGACGACGGGCACGGTCGAACCGGCGGCGGTCACCGCGGCCTTCCATTGCATCAGGCAACCAGAGCAGGTGCTGGTGATGATATCGGGATACAGGGCCAGGACCTTGCCTGCCAGGTCATCGCGGATGCACGCCGCCAGCTCCGGCGCCCCGAGGTGAAAAAGCCCGCCCTGGCCGCAGCACTGCGGACCGTCGGGCAACTCCACCAGCTCAACGCCCTGCAGCCGCCTGAGGATCCGGCGCGGTTCCGCTGTGATGTTGAGGTCGTGACGGAGATGGCAGGGATCATGGTAGAATACCCGCTGCACCCGGCCTCCTTCCTCCCCTGCCATCTTTTCCGGGGCCGGCGGCAGCAGGCCATCGAGAAACTGCATCATCTCGACCAGCCGCCCGCTGACGGCCTCTGCCCGGTCCCGCCACAGCGGGTCGTCGGCAAGGAGTTCGGGGTACTGCCTGAGATGGGCGAAACAGGAGGCGCAGGAGACCAGGACCTGGCCCTCAAGCCGTTCCAGGACCTCGATATTCCGGCGGGCAAGGCGCCCTGCCCCCGCCAGATCGCCGGCGGCAAGGATGGCGAGGCCGCAGCAGCCAAGCCCCTGAGGCGTCAGCAGGTCGAAGGAATGGCCGGCGAACAGGTCCCGGCAGGCTTCGGCGATTTCGGGAAAGAGATATTCCGCCGCACAACCGGGAAAATAGACGAGCTTTTTGGCCCCGGCGACAGGTCTGACAGCCCTCCGCCGCAAGGCAGGAAGGCTTGCCGCCGGCGGCTCGAACATCGCCAGACGCAGGCGCAGGCCGCTGTCTTTCGGCAATCTCCTGGTCAGACGGCTGGCGGTCCTGCCCACCATCCGCACTGTTCGGAGGATTCCGGAACGGTGCAGCATCGTGCGGGCGAGGTATTTCTCGAAGCCATGCTCCCCGTAGAACCGTGAAAACCCGGCGCGGGCCCGGATCACCTGCCGGGTGACATCAATGCCGCGCGGGCAGGCCTTGCTGCAGGCCCCGCAGAGCAGGCACTTGGCGAAGATATCCTCAAATTCGGCGGTCGGCCGTTGATATTCCGGCAGACCGGCCAGATGGTTTTTGCCCCGGGCGCTGTAGGCCTCCCGGCCGCCGCCGGCCTTATAGACCGGGCAGACCACCGTGCAGGCCCCGCACTTGGCGCATCTGATCGTGTTCGTGCTGATGATGAATCCCTGTAAAAATGTATTGAGAAGTTATTTCTGCCAGAGCAGGTAGGCCTTGATAAAGGAATCGAGGTTGCCGTCGAGGACTGCATCGACATTGCCCATCTCGTGATCGGTGCGATGATCCTTGATCAGCCGGTAAGGCTGCAGAATATACGATCGGATCTGACTGCCCCAGGCGATCTCCTTCTTGTCGCCGCCCAACCCATCCTGCTCGATCTGCTTTTTCTGCTTCTCCAGTTCATAGAGACGGGAGATCAGCATCTTCATCGCCATGTCCTTGTTACGGTGCTGCGAGCGCTCGTTCTGACACTGGACGACGATCCCCGATGGCAGGTGGGTGATGCGGATGGCCGAGTCGGTCTTGTTGACGTGCTGGCCGCCGGCGCCACTGGCCCGGAAGGTGTCGATGCGAATCTCCTTTTCCTCCAGGTTGACGTTGACGGTGTCGTCGAGTTCCGGCATCACCATCACCGAGGCGAAGGAGGTGTGGCGGCGGCCGCTGGCATCGAAGGGCGAGATCCGCACCAGCCGGTGGATGCCGAGCTCGGAACGCATATAGCCGTAAGCGTAGCGTCCCTGGATGAGGATGGTGACACTCTTGGTGCCGGCCTCGTCACCCGGCAGGAGATCGAGGATATCGGCGCGGAAGTCCTTGCGTTCCGCCCAGCGCAGATACATGCGCAGCAGGATGCCCACCCAGTCCTGGGCCTCCGTGCCGCCGGCCCCGGCGTGGATGGTGATAATGGCGTTGCAGTTGTCATGTTCGCCGCCGAACATGCATTCCACCTCCGCCACCGAGATGATGTCCTGCAGGCCGGTCAGCCGCTGCGCGACCTCATTGAAGGTCTCGCCGTCATTCTCCTCCATGCCCATATCAAGGAGCAGGTCGACCTCCTCCAGTTCCTCCCATTTTCCTTCCCAGCCTTTGATCACTTCCTGCAGCTGACCGTGTTCCTTCTGGATTTTCTGGGCCATCTCGGCCTCGTTCCAGAAATTGGGGGCAAGGGTCTGCCGCTCCAATCGCTCGAGTTCGTCTTTTTTCTGAGCCAGGTCAAAGATGCTCCTTCAGGGCATCCAAGCGATCCTTCAATTCGATGATTCTCTGTTTCGAAACGGCTGCGCCGGTATCAAGTGTCATGGTTTTTCCCCGTAAAATATATTGATTGTCTCTGCCGCTGCTGGGAACCTGCCCCCCTGCTGCGGCAACCTCTGCTATGTTCTTCTTGAAGATCTGCCACCCCGCACGGCACGTCCGCCGACAACTGCGATCGTCACCACCAGGCACAACGGGGCGAACAGGTGGCCGCCGCGGACCCAGGGGGTCTCGCCCTCCAGCAGGGCCACTTCTTCGGCGACGGCCCAGGGCTCGAACAGACCGGATTGGCGGACAAGTCTGCCGAGCGGGTCGACAAAACCGGAGATGCCGGTATTGGCGGCCCGCACCAGACTGCGCCGGGTCTCCACGGCCCGGAAGACGCTCATCGCCAGGCTGTGGTAGGGGGCACTGGATTTACCATACCAGGCGTCATTGGTCAAATTGACAAGGACATTGGCCCCCGCCTTCACCCATTTTCTGGCGATATCGGGAAAGATGCTCTCGAAACAGATAAGCACGCCCAGCCTGGCCTGCCGCCAGGCCAGCGGCCGACTGATCGTTCCCGGCGTAAAATCGCCGACCGACTCGACCAGCGGGGCGAGAAAGGGGAGGAACGGCTTGAGCGGCACATATTCGCCGAAAGGGACCAGATGGCTCTTGGCATAGCGGCCGATGAACTCTCCGCTCGGGGCGATGAGCAGGGCGCTGTTGAAGAAATTGAATACCTTCTTTTCCCGGTCGACGACCTCGTACCATGGAGCTCCGGTCAACAGGGCCATATCGAAACGGGCATTCATCCCCTGCAGTTCCTCGACCCACATATTATTCATCGGATAGAAAGGCAGGGCCGTCTCCGGCCAGACCACCAGCGCCGGTCGCCTCGAACCGGCGTGTTCGCCGAACAGCGAAGCGGTCTGGTCCATGTAGTTGACCACCGTCTTCTCCTGGTGTTCCGGCGACCACTTGATGTTCTGTTCGATATTGCCCTGGACGATGCCGATCGGCATGCGAACGGCATCGCTCAGATCGGCTTCAACCTGCTGCCAGCGCCAGGCCGAGTAGACCGAGACGGCGGCAAGGAGCAACACGACCGGACCGACCAGCACCGTCCAGCCGCCCTTCTCTCCTCTTCCCGCCAGCAGCAGGGCCAGCAGGGTGTTGACGAGGAGGAGCAGGTAGGTGATGCCGTGATGACCGACCAAGTCGGCGGTCTGGATAAGCAACGGCTGCCGCCAAAGGGCATAGCCGGGGTCCATCCAGGGAAAGCCGCTGAACAGCACGCCTCGCAGCCAGTCGAGCCCCACCCAGAGGGCCGGCAGCAGCCAGAGAACTGCTGCGGCCGGCAGCGAGAGGAGGAGAAAACGGGCGCCGACAGCGAAAAGGCCGACATACAGCGCCATGTAGAGGGCGAGGAGAAAAAGGGCCGGCAAGGACAGGAACCAGGGCAGGCCGCCGTAGTGGCCGAGAACGATGACAATCCAGTAGAGCAGCGACAGGAAGTGGACCATGCCGGCGGCAAGTCCCGCCCCGAAGGCCATGCGGGCGCTCCTCTGCCGAACCGCTGCCAGCAGCGGCACCAGGGCGACGGCTACTAGCGGCCAGATCCCCGGCCCGCCCGGAAAAGCCAGGGCGAGGAGCAGGCCTGAAAACACGGCCAGCAGCAGCGATCTTCCGGCAAAAACGGGCATCAACGCGACTCCGCAGCCGACAGATGGGTGATCTGGATCATCTTGATATGGCGTTTCGAGGCGCTCTTGATCTCAAAGCGCAGGCCGTTGACCTCGACCGTATCCCCGACCTGACCAAGTCGCCCGAGGATATGGATGACCAGGCCGCCGATCGAGACATAGGGGCCTTCCGGCAGTTCCAGGTCGAAATGCTCCTCGACCTTCTCGAGATCGACCCGGGCGTGCACCAGTATGGTATTGTCGCCTACGACCTCCAGCTTGTCCTGGTCGACATCGTACTCATCATCTATCTCGCCGACGATCTCCTCGACAATATCTTCCATGGTGATGAGGCCGCGGATCGCCCCGAACTCGTCGGTGACCATCGCCATATGGGCCTTGCGTTTCTGGAAATCCCGCAGCAGTTCGACTATCGGCTTGTTTTCAGGGACGAAATAGACCGGCCGCAAAAAGCTTTCAAGGGTAATCGGTCCGCTCTGGGGCCGGGCACAGATCTTCAACAGGTCCTTGGCGTGGATGATGCCGATGACTCGGTCGGCGTTGCCGCGGTAGACCGGGATGCGGGTGAAACCGTTCTCGATGACCAGGTCGATAAGGTCGGCAAGGGAGGCCGACTCGTCGAAGTCGATCACCTCGGCCGCCGGGGTCATGATCTCGGTGGCCACCGTGTCACGGAAATCGAAGATCGAGTTGATCATCTTCTCTTCCATGCTGGTGATCAGCCCCTGTTCCTCGCCTTCCTCCAGCAGATCCTGGATCTCCTGTTCGAGGTCCTCGGTCGTTCCCGGCCGCCCGAAGGGCACCAGGTCTCTCAGACGCTGCAAAACGCTTTTCCGTTCAGCCAGTTCCTGCTGCTCAGATTCTTTTTCCGTGTCCATGTAATACTTCTGGGATAGATACTTCGCAGTTGGAGGCCTTGCGCCGATTCCCGGCGCCGGCCATCGGTTGCATAGAGTGAAAGGTGTTTTCCCCCGATAACCCTCAGACAATTATCATCAGGCCGGGAAAAAGCAAGACGGATAGTCGGCCGGCCTTGCATTTTCCCCCATCTCCGAGGAAACCGGCCCGCCCGGTCCACTAGGAATCCCCCCCTGCCGCCAGGCAGACGCCGCTGCCCACGGCGAGAGCAGTATTCTGTCGCGTTTTTCGCAACCGCCCAAGCTCTCAAGCGAAAGATAAAACTATACCACCTTGCAACGATCTTTGCTGCACGAACCTCGTCGGCCTCCTCAAAAACCCGGGTCTTGTCCGACCGCCGGTACTGCCCCTGGAAACTTTGAGCCTTCGCTCCATCCATCTGAGGAGTTACCTTTTTTCTTTTCTATTTGGCACGTCATGACTATAGTAGACTCGGTTTATTGTCTGCCCGGCCAAAATCAACCCTGATACTGTTCAGGCCCCGGACAGCTGCAACCGAGATATGCATCACACTTTAATTATAAGCACATGAGGAATAGTTTGGAAGGAAAGGTTCTCATCGCAAACCGGGGAGAAATCGCCATCCGGATCATGAATGCCTGCAAGGACCTCGGTCTCGACTATGCCGTGGTCTACACCGAGGCCGACAAGGATTCCGAGCACGTACAGCGTAATATAACCAGCGGTCCGCAGCAGAACGCCTGGCGTATCGCCAGCTATACCGAACCCAACGACATCCTGGCGGTGGCCGATCATGCCGGCTGTACCGCCATCCATCCCGGCTACGGATTTTTCTCGGAAGACTACCGTTTTGCCCGGCGGGCGACGATCCGCGATCGGGCCCTGACCTTTATCGGCCCGGGCTGGGAAGTCATCAAGAATCTCGGCGACAAGATCAACACCAAACGGATCGCCAATCAGCTCGGCATCCCCACCATCCCCGGCACCGATGCCCCGATCTACAATGAAATGGAGGCCGAGGAGATCGCCCTGAGGCTCCTCGAGAGCCAGGAGGCGGAAGGCATCGCCAACCCGTCGATCCTGGTCAAGGCCGCGGCCGGCGGCGGCGGCATGGGTATCGAGGAGGTCACCGAGATCGAGCAGTTCCGCCGAATCTACCGGCAGCTGCAGAACTACGCCAAGCGCCAGTTCGGCGACGGCGGCGTGCTCATCGAGCAGTGCCTCCGTGATTACAACCACCTCGAGGTCCAACTGGTCTGCTCGAAGCACGGTGAGCGGATCCACTTCGGCACCCGCAACTGCACCATTCAGTCGACCGGCCGGCAGAAACGGGTGGAAGCCGCCCCCGGTTTTCACAGATCCTGCTTCGACTACGATTTCGACGAGAAGCAGGTCCTCGACAGGATCGTCGAATACTCATTGAAACTGGCGGCCCACGTCAAATACGACAATGTCGGCACCTGGGAGTGGATCGTCACCCGGGCCGGCCAGCCCTACCTGCTCGAGGTCAACACCCGCATCCAGGTGGAGAACGATATCTCGGCCCGGATCAGTTACCTGCAGAACAGGCAGCCGAATCTCCTGCGCGAGCAGATCCGCCTGGGGCTCGGCGAGAAGATCGGCTATCGCCAGTCCGACGTCGACTTCCGCGGCGCCGCCATAGAACTGCGCATCGTCGCCGAAGATACCCGGCGCGGCTTTGCCCCCTGGATCGGCACCATTACCGATTTCACCTTCCCGACCCACGACTGGTCGGCTGTCTATACCCATGTCCCCTTCGACCGCCCCTATACCATCCCCAGCGACTTCGATCCCAACCTCGCTCTCGCCCTCGTCTGGGGCGAATCGATGGATGAAGCCAGGGCCAGGGCGGCCCGGTTTATCGATGAGGTGATCATCCGCGGCAAGGATTCCAACGACAACCCGATCATCACCAACCTGGATTATCTCAAAAACAATCTGGTTCGCCTGCTCGCCTTTTAGGCCGTCGTTCAATAACAACCGTACCACCGTAACCGGCACAAGGAACCGCAGCGAGATAGTCAGAAATATAATGGTTATACCGTAACGGACCTCGTGGCCGATATCGCCGGACGAAACTTAGCTATGAATGAACAATTAAAACAGCTCCAGAAAATCGAAGAACGAATCAATTACCTGCTGCAGGTCAAGGACTACACGACCTGGGGAAACCTTGACGGCTTCAAGCTCACCTGTGAACGCCTCAAACATACGGTCTACGACCATACGGTCGAGGAGATTTCCAGCGAGATCAGAAAACTCAACGAATCGATCAGTTTTCTCGAGGAACGCGCCGAGGACCAGCTGACCCCGATGGAGCGGGTGCGCATCGTCCGCAGCAGCCAGCGCTTTTCCCTCAAGGACATCCTGGAAAACGTCTACGAGGACTACACCGAACTCGGCGGCGAGGGCGACGCCAATATCGACCCGGCAATGATCTGCGCCAAGGCCACTATCGTCCGGCGCATCAAAAACAAACCCTACACCTCATCGGTGATGGTCATCGGCCAGGAAACCGGCCACGGCGAGGAGTTCCGCAACGGCGGCTCCTGCAAGCCGGAGGGCAATGCCAAGGCCAAACGCTATATGAAGGTCGCCGAGACCGAAGGCATCCCGATCCATTTCTATATCTTCACGCCCGGCTCCTACCCGGTCGAGGAATATCCCGGCGCCGCCCAGCAGATCGCCCGCAACATCTATGCCATGACCAAGCTGAGGGTGCCGATGATCTCGATGATCTCCGAGGGCGGCTCCGGCGGGGCCGAGGCCATAGGCCTGTCCGACTACCGGCTGATGGTGACCCACGGCTACTACTCGGTCATCTCCCCGGAAGGGGCGGCCGCCATCGAGGGCAAGATCCGCGAAGGCTCGAGGGTGCCGAAGGAGTTGATCGAGGTCTGCGCCGACCGCCTGCGTCTCACAGCCTTCGATAACCTGAAGAACGGCACTATCGACCGGATCATCCACGAACCGCAGCTCGGCGCCCGCCGCGACGATTTCAACTTCTTCTCCACCCTGCGTTCGGAGATGCTCAGGGCCACCGACAAGGTGGTCCTCTCGACCAAGAGTTTCCGGGCCTTCCGGACCTGGGAGATCGGCCGCAAAAAATCGAAATCGGAGATGCAGGAGCTGCAGGTCGAGGTCCCCTGGGATCTCAACCAGGACGAGATCAAACGCCTGCTGGCGCAGCGCTCGAAAAAGTACCTGGCCATGGCCAAAAGCGGCTATACCGGCGGCCCCAGCATCAGCGACGACCTGCTCAATCTGCTGAAGGACAACCTCGAGAAGGTCTACTACACCCTGCGCTACGATATCCTGAAGAACCACAAGAAACAGGTCCACAAGGTCATCAAGGATGTTTCCGGCGAGGGGTCGGTGATGCTCAAACGGCTCACCGAACCGATCACCGCAGCGATCAACCTCTGGAGCGCCAAGCAGGCCAAGAAACCGACGGCCCGCCTTGTCACCTATCCGGCGGGCAGCGTTCAGGAAAATGGCCGCATCGTCGATCCCCTGGAACTGACCGATACCTACACCAGTCCGCTTGCCAACGAAGACCGGACCGTCTCCTGCCCCAACGCCGAAAAGTACGGCTGCAAGGATCTCTGGATCCCCGATCTCTACGGCGAATTCGCCGGGGTCTGCGAGACCTGCGGCCACCACTTTCCGCTTGAGCACCAGTGGTACCTGAAGAACATCTTCGACCCCAACTCGATCAGGTGCTTCGACAACGAGATCGCCTCCGGCAATCCGCTCGGCTATACCGGCTTCTCGGACCGACTCGAGGTGTCGAAGAAGAAGACCGGCAGGAAATCCGGCAACCAGACCTTCCACGCCCAGGTCAACGGCATCCGCATCGTCGTGACCATGCTCTACTCCGACTTCCGCAACGGTACGGTGGGCTCGGCCGAAGGGGAAAAGTTCGTCCAGGCCTGCCTGCTGGCGAAACGGAAGAAGCGGCCGCTTTTGGCCTATGTCCATACCACCGGCGGCATCCGCATCCAGGAAGGGACCCTCGGGGTGATCCAGATGCCGAAATGCACCATGGCGGTCAGGGAATATATCGATGCCGGCGGCCTCTATATCGTGGTCTATGACAACAATTCCTACGCCGGGCCGGTTGCCTCTTTTCTCGGCTGTTCGCCCTACCAGTTCGCCATCCGTTCGAGCCGGGTCGGCTTCGCCGGACCGCGGGTGATCAGGGAGACGACGGGTGTCGATATCCCGCCCGACTACCATTCGGCCCGCAACGCTCTGAAACGCGGGCATATCCAAGGCATCTGGGATCGCCGCGAGTTCCGCCGCAACCTCCACAAGGCCCTGCTGACCATGGGCAGCCCAAGCCTGTATTATCGGTAGAAACGGGGGTCATCAGGTGGGAAGGACAGAATTGCGAATTTTCCCCCGTCGGGCCGCCTTTCGGCCTTGACGTGACCCACCGCCTGTGATACAAACATGGCACCAATGCCAAAGGTGAGGGCCGTTAGCTCAATTGGTAGAGCATCTGACTCTTAATCAGCAGGTCCCCGGTTCGACTCCGGGACGGCCCACCAGTAAAATCAAGCACTTATCGTTAACTCGGTAAGTGCTTTTTTGCTTTTATATATCTGCCCACCATTTTCCCAATTTTTTACCTGGACTCAAACCTGCATCACTGCAAATATTCCACAATATAACCTCTATCTGTTACCTCATTTTCAAGTTATGATGACTTGGAAAGATACTGCTATTCCGTACAAAGGCTGAACATCCCGGCCAAACATCAATCTGTTCACTTACTGTCTCAATATTATAATGGATATTGCCCTACTGCTCTTCCTTGTTTTACTGAATGGTCTATTTGCCATGTCAGAAATCGCCGTAATTTCATCTCGAAACGCACGCCTGCAAAAACTCGCAAACGACGGCGATCATGGCGCTCGAGCGGCTCTCAATTTGAAAAATGAGCCTTCTTCATTCCTTTCAACTGTTCAAGTCGGCATCACCATGGTGGGTATCTTAAGCGGAGCCATCGGTGAAACAGCCCTGGCAGATCCGTTAACCATCTGGTTCATGGAATTCCCCGTCATTGCACCTTATGCAAGGGGAATAGCGATAACAGTTGTGGTGATAGGACTGACCTATTTTTCAGTTGTTGTCGGAGAGCTGGTCCCCAAAAGGATGGGACTCTTCGCGCCGGAAAAAATTGCCTCATTCATCGCTCTTCCGATGAAGTTTCTCGCTCGCGTAGCGAAGCCATTGGTCTGGTTCCTATCAGCCTCTTCAAACTTCTTGTTACGGCTGCTTAATAAAAATCCAACCCAAGACCCACCTGTAACCAATTCAGAAATCAGATTATTGATGGCGCAGGGCACTGAAGCTGGTGTGTTTCATGAAAGCGAACAAACTCTGGTTGCAAATGTCCTCCGTCTGGACGAGCAAAACTTGCGCGCGATAATGACACCGAGGAGCGAGATCTATACACTTGATCTCAACATACCGGATTCAGAACTCCGCAATAGCCTTTCAGAGTGTCCCTATAGTCGTATCGTTATCTGTCGTGGCGGATTGGAAAACATCCTGGGGTTATTGCGGACGGCTGATCTTCTCAAAACCGCCCTGGCCAATGAACCATTAGAGATCGAAAAGATGCTGCATCCACCGCTCTTTATGTGGGAAGGACATTCAACTGCGCAAATAATTGAAAGTTTCAGGAAATCCAACCTTCAGTGCGCATTGATTGTGGATGAGTATGGTGAATTGCAGGGATTAGTCACCTTGACCGATATTCTCACAGCCATCGTCGGAGGATTACCTTCTGCCAGTGAGCATGAGGTTGAAGAGTTCATAGAACGCCCGGATGGATCGTGGCTGGTGGATGGAAGTGCCTCCATAGTACATCTAAAAACGAAACTGAGCATTGACGAGAAATTCCCAGGGGAAAAGCAAAACGCCTATTATACCGTTGGGGGCCTTATTATTCACCTGCTTGGTCGAATTCCAGCCGAGACTGATACAATTGACGAAATGGGGTACCGTTTTGAAATAGTTGATATGGATGGTCATCGTGTAGATAAGGTACTGGTTTCGAAAAATCTCGAATAACGCACAAGAGAAAAAGAAGGACGACCAACAAGCAGATCCCGGCCGTCCTTTCCTCATAATTATAAATTCTTAAGAGCCTTAATCCTATCCTCAAGAGGCGGATGGCTCCTGAAAAGCCCGGCAAGACCGCCCGCTTTTGGCCGGATACCAAACGCCGCGACTTGATCGGGCAGGTGTGACGGCTCGTTGTACACCTGTAATCGCTGCAGGGCACTTATCATTTTTCCTTTGCTGGTCAGATATGCCGCTCCCTGGTCGGCGGTATACTCCCTCTTTCTTGAAAACCACATCACAATAATCGAGGCAAAAAGTCCGAATACTATCTCCAGTACGATTGTAACCGCCATATATCCGAAGAATCCAAGTCCTTCGCCTTCTTCGTCGCCGCTCACAAAATTATTTATGACATTTGCGACGATACGTGACAGCAAGATGACAAAAGTATTCAAAACCCCCTGGATCAATGCCATTGTGACCATGTCCCCGCAGGCCACATGGCTGATCTCATGGGCGAGGACTGCTTCAACCTCATCTTTGGACATGTTCTGCAGCAGCCCTGTGGACACTGCTACCAGGGCATCGTTTTTCTTCATGCCTGTGGCGAATGCGTTCAGGTCCGGAGAATCATAGATCGCGACTTCCGGCATCCCGATCTCAGCCTGTTGAGCCATCCGGCGGACAGTTTCGTACAGCCACCGTTCCGTTGGGTTGCCTGGGTTGACGATTACCTGGGCACCGGTTGATTTCTTGGCAATCCATTTCGACATGGCCAGAGAGATAAATGATCCACCCATGCCGAATATTGCCGCCATCACCAGGAGTCCGGAGGTACTCCGGGAATCAACCCCGAGTATACTCATCACGATGCCGAGTAAAACGATAATAGCCAGGTTGGTTGCTAAAAACAGCACGATGCGAAACACGTTAATCCTCCATTCTTGAAATTTTTCATTTTTACCACGCATACAGGGCAGAAGATCTCAATTCCAGTAATATTGACATCTTAACCTTTAATTTAGTTTATCAGCGTTTCCGGAAAACAATTTTCCTGAGGTGGAAGCGAGCATGACAGGTAGCTTTTCCCGTGCAAATCTGATGAACTTGCCGTAATTTGCGATAATATTCTATTTTTTCAGTTCTGCAAATTTTACTCTACGATTAATTCGAATCGGCTTCTCGCGCTGTTTTTTAAGCTCACGTTGAACGGAACGAATGAGCCTGGCAAGACTGGTCTGAAAGGCTTCAAGATAGTCCATCCCTTCACTTATTATGGTGATTTCACCAGGAGACCGGAGCTTTGCGGAAACGATACACCTCTTATCCACACCGCCCTTGGGACCGTTGACATCCGAGAAGCAGACTCGAACCCGCATGAGGAAGGCACGAAAGCGCCACATAAGAATCTGCAGTTGGCGGGATACGATATGTTTTGACTTTCCCTTGAATTGCGGTGCACTCCATTTTACATCGATGCTCATATACTCCTCCGTTGATAAATTGTTATATGAGAGCATACCAAGAGGTATCCATTAGAACAAATAGATAATAATAAGAATAATTTTAGAATAAATAGAAAATATAATGGAATGGCTAAACTATCACCACCTCCACTACTTCTGGGTTGTGGCCAAGGAAGAGAGTATCACCAGGGCTGGAGAACGACTCATGTTGGCACCCTCGACGATCAGCATGCAAATTACCAGACTTGAGGAATCCCTGGGCGGTAAGCTCTTCCGGCGAGCGGGGAGAAATCTGGAGCTGACGGAACTGGGACGAATAGTTTTCCGATATGCCGACGAGATCTTTACCATGGGACTTGAAATGCTTGATGCCGTACGAGGAAGGTCAGCTTCCGGACCCATTCGTTTTGAGGTCGGCATTGTGGACGTGCTCCCCAAACTCATGGCCAGAAGATTCCTGGAGCCGGCCCTGGCCCTTCCCGAGGGATTGCGTCTTGTCTGTCATGAGGGGAAAGAAAAGCAACTCCTGGCGGAACTGGCCATTCACAATCTGGATCTTGTGCTCACTGACACCCCGGTGAAATCGGGGTTGAGTGTCAAGGCGTACAGCTATCTATTGGGAGAATGCGGAGTAACTTTTTGTGCCGTAGAATCCCTGGCCGGACCATTGCGACAGGGATTTCCACAATCGCTCAACAATATGCGAATGTTATTGCCGTCGCCAATGTCAGCACTGCGCGGGAGTCTTGATCAATGGTTCAGCTCCCTGGGCGTACGGCCTGATATTGCAGGTGAATTCGACGATCATGCCTTGATGAATGTTTTCGGCCAGGCAGGGGACGGCATCTTCACCGTGCCGTCCATTATAGAGAAGGAGGTATGTCGACAACACAATGTCGCCATTATCGGCAGATCAGATGCGGTCAGAGAACGTTTTTATGCGATTTCCGTGGAAAGGATTATCAAGCACCCTGCCGTGGCGGCAATCAGGAATGCAGCCAGGGAATTCAGGGGGCAGTGGGATATTAAGCCCGCTGACTCAAAGCTCTTGAAAAGGGTTTCAACAAACGACACATAGGACAAACATATTCCTCATAAAAAAATCACCGCCGGCACAATAGTAAAACAAGTTTTGTGCCGACGGTGCCTGTCAGCCTTCCTTTATGCCTTCGAGCTTCCAGCTTTGAGTGCCGGTAGGTCTAGCCCAGGTCCACTCCTCTCGGAACTTAACCGGGTCGGTCATACTGCCGGAAACCAGTTCACCACTCTTGTCGTCGACCGTGTAATCAAGAAGATTGGCGGTAAACAGAACAGTGACAAAGTCCTCGCGATCATCACTGCCGGCTTGAATGATCTCCACTCCGCGAACGGCAATGGATTCAAGTTTATTGGTATGCCCTTTGCTGCGCATTTCCACAAAATGTTCCTCATACTCCCGCGCCAGCTGCTCGCCAAGGAGATGGCGATATGAATCGAGATCACGACGCATCCACCCCGCCTGCACCTTGAAAAAGACGTCGGAAGCTATCTCGGTGAAATAGGTTGGATCGAAATCCCTGTCGGCCTGCTGGATCTGGCGAATGCCATCACCCACCAGATTCCCGCCGATTATCGGCGATGGCGGTGGCTGGATGGTATCATCAGTGGCTCCGCCAAAGATGCCGGATGGCTGAACCCCCTGCCTTGAATATACGTTGGGTGCCTCACTGCCGACGACCTGTCTGGCTTTGGCAAATCTCCTGTAGAGGAAGAAAGCTACTCCACCAAGAATCACCAAAGGTAGAATTCCCATGCCCGAGCCTCCGCCCCCGAACATCGAGCCGAACAGCATTCCACCAATTGCGCCGCCGAGAAGACCGCCCATCAGGCCTCTGCCGAAGCCGCCGCCGGCTGCAGGGGCACCTGCTCGAGCACTCGCCGGAGCTTTGCTCGGGCTTGAACTGAAGGATTTCCCACCCGATTTGGAACGGGCATCGGCATAATCCGCCGTCAGCCCACCTTCGACGAGGGCGAACGCGATAAGCATCAAAAAAATCGGTGCGAATCTCTTCCATAACGTTGTCATAATCTTTTTCCATCTCCATTTTTGTTCTGTTGTTAATCGTCCATTGATACAATTGTCAAAAAAACAGCATACCAAGAGGTATCGATTGGAACAAATAGATAATAATAAGATTATTATTCGAATAAATCGAAAATACAATGGAATAGCCTGGCTATCATTACCGTCACTACTTCTGAATTGTGGTCCGGAAGAGAGCATCCCCGGGGCTGGAGAATGACTCATGTCAGCACCTTCAATGATCAGTATGCTGGAATGCCCCTTAAGGGCTTAAGGATCATTTCATCAGCAAGAGGCTCAAAGCCATCACAAACATGCCGGCCACAAGCCCAAAAATGCTGTCGTGGCCTTTTCCGTAGGCTCTGCTGGTTGGCAGCAATTCGTCAAGACTGATGTAAACCATGATTCCAGCCACGCCCCCGAAAAGTATCCCCATCAATTGGGGTGGCATCACCGCCGTATTGCCACCAACAAAGGACCGAAGCGCCAAGTAAGCGACTCCTGCGCCAACCGGCTCAGCTAAACCGCTGAGCATCGAGTAAAAGAACGCTTTCTTCCGATTACCGGTGGCATAGAAAATGGGAACGGATACACTGATACCCTCAGGTATATTATGCAAGGCAATTGCTACGGCGATGGCCACTCCCAGGCTCGGATCTTCTAAAGCTGTAAGAAAAGTGACCAACCCCTCGGGAAAATTATGAATACCTATTGCCAAAGCGGTGAAGAGCCCCGTCCGCATCAGTTTATGATGTTGGGCACTGTGGTTGTGGAACCCATCAGGCGTTAACGGTGTGTCTACTACGGACTTGAAATTCGGCAAGGGTACGGCTGGATTATGCAGCGGCATGGTCTCGATCTCAGAATGGATCTCATGCGGGTTTTCGGCGGCTGGAATCAGATTATCGATCAAGCCTATCAGCAGCATTCCACCAAAAAAGGATGCGGCATTTATCCAGTGCCCCAGGTAATTGCCGTATTGTTGGGAGAGTGCTTCGACACCCTTGAAGAAAATCTCGACGAAAGACACATAGAGCATTACACCGGCTGAGAAACCAGTCGCCACGGAAAGAAAGCGATAGTTGGTCCTTTTTGCCGTGAAGGCGATGATGCTGCCAACTCCAGTAGCCATCCCCGCAACCAAGGTCAGGCCGAACGCAATCCAGACATCTCCCATAAGTTTGCACCCTGTCGACAAGTTGTATTGCTGTTTTCGGACGCCTTTCCCCAAGCACGATATCCTGGGCCTGACCCTTCCTTCTTCCGATCAGAATATCTACTCTGACGTTGATTTGCGCGCAACTCTGAAGCAATCCAGAGCGGTATGAAAAAAGTCGATACGCTCAAGGAGGCCGAGGGTGCGAAGCGCAAGATCAAGGAGGACCTTGCCCGCCAGGTGGTCTCCAGCCTGACCAACACCCTGAAGACTTCCTCAGTCACCATAACCGCCACAAAACCTTCTGACCCTGCTTTTCTCCTCTGACTTTCTCCATGTGGCGGAGGGTGACGAACTCACGCTGCAGGTCGATTGGAATCAAGGCAACCACCCTCCTCATTATTTTTAGGCAATGAGGGCCGTTTTCCGACCGACGCAGGATGAGGAAAGAGAAGAGAGGCAACCTGGAAGGTGATTCATTTTTCACCGCCATTTTGACACGGTTTCACATTGCCGGTGATCATTGTTTCTTCACCTGTGGCATCTAAAGGGAGGAATACAGGCAAAAGGGACGAACCAAGATCGTGCGGTATCCCGAACCGTGGCCCATCCCTCCTCAAGTCACCTGATCTCTACAGGAATGCACAGATTATCCGAGGTTGCTGAAACGCTGCCGCACGCATCACAGGAAAATTTCATCTCTTCCATTTTACCGCTGCAAACCTTTTCCGGCGAAACCGCACATAAATTTTCGCTGTCGATTTCATTTGCCGGATCGCAGAGCTTGCCGGGTTCCTCCGACGACACACCGCAATTTTGACATGTATACGTCATTGTCTGACCTCCATTTGATGGAATTGCTCGACAAACCCTTTTTCGCAGGCTCCAGGCAGACAGAAAAGTACTCGGCAAATTATATATCCTGAAACAAATACATTAGACCGGATACAATCTGCCTGGCAAAACCGGGTGTCTAACGACTAAACTAAGAGGAGGATACCGGCTTGTCAATATTGTCAGAGGCCAGGCGGAGGGAGAGAAAAAAACAGGGAAAGCGGAACCAGGTCTTGAAAAGCAGGACACTAAAATTCAAGACCTGCCCCGCTCTCCATGCATAATACTCTTCTATCACATAAGTTTCGGAATGAGGATCGTTTCTGTGGCCGGTTAGCGGTCTTATGCCTGTTTGAACCCGTGCCATGTCGTTAAACTATCGACAGATTCACGGGTGGTTTCGAGCCGGTTTGCAGGAAAAATCCAATTCGGATAGCCGATGGCAATAGCGATAATTATCTGTTTTTTTTCTGGAATATCACAAAATTTCCTTAAAACCTCGGGATACATTACGCCTTGATCTTCAATACAGGTTCCCAACCCAAAAGATAGGGCGGCCAGGCAAATGTTCTGCGTAACAGCACCAATATCAAATATAGGTGTTCCTTCAGCCAGCATTCGATCGACACAAACAATTATAACAGCGGGTGCATTAAAAAACCTGCCCCCCCTCTCCACCCATTGCGATCGTTTTTCGGTATCTTTCCGCTTGATATCCATCAGTTGAAAGAGTTGTTTGGCGAGTTCCACCTGACGGTGACGATATATGCCCTCCGAAGGCCAACCCACGACGGAATGCTCCGAATGCGGCTTTTCACCGGCTTTCAATTTTTCAATAATGGCGCTTTTGACCGAGTCTAAAACTTCATGGGCGATGACCGTGAATTCCCATGGCTGGGTATTCATTGCCGACGGAGCCCGGCAGGCAATCTCGAGGATTTCCCGAATTATCGCCTGCGGAACCTGCTCATCCTTGAAATCTCTGATGCTTTTACGTTGTCTTATCGCTTCAATGATATCCAAAACCTATCTCCTCTTTCCTCTTATGATGGTGAAGATCCCTGCAGTCTCATAGTGTGTTCGAAAGTATAAGCTTTTGCATTACAGGCTGTTGCATGTCTGGTGCTTTAAAGTGCTGCCAGACCGCACCTTTCGATTTCCATAAGCTAATATGTCTTTCCACGGCCGAAGGCATAATCCAGCTCAGGATACCCCGTAAATACCGCTGTTGCACAGCAAGATGCGGGGTTATCCGGCAAGGACTCCTGACCTGAGATTACCACCTGATGTGTAAAAGACAATTGCGTTTTAATGGGTCAGCTTGGCAATTTTCCCTGTCCTCCCCGTCTCCCAAGATCGAAAGTGGAAAAAATCTGAACGTGGAACTGCTGGAACAGCAATGAAAATCCGATCAACCCGTGCTCCATTGCCGCTTGACTTCGATGATGATACTCCTAACGTATGTAAAAAAAGGATAAGGAGGACCATCATGAGTACATATACAGGAAAAGTCAGTATTCTCTGCACCATCCTCATCCTCCTCTTTGCCGTAACCGCTTTTTCGCAGACGGTTTCGATAACCCCTCTTGGCAGCCATGATGGCGAATTCTGCAGCAATGACCGAGCCATGCTTTTCGAGGACCCTGATGGTACACGCCTGCTGTTTGATGCCGGGCGCACCGTTGCCGGACCGGATGACGTGCGCCTCGGCAGAATCGATGCTGTTTTACTCAGCGGCATGCATGGCGACCATCTCGGAGACAGACGCATCTCAGTGGTGGGTAGTGGCACCTGCGCCCAGCCGCAGACCGATGTGGTGACGCTGCCTCTATCGAACACCGCGATGATAATCGCCGGCAAACAGGCGAAGGCATTTCTGGGCGGCGAAATGCACTCCTTCATGAAGGCCAAGGTAGAGGTGGCCGGAGGTTCCGCCGACCAGGTTGACGTCCTTCGTTTCGGGGGTGAGCGTCAAATCGGCGGAGTGCGGGTGGCGATCGTCCCGGTTACGCACAGCAATGGCATCGACAGCGGCTTTGTCAGCGAGGAACTGGCGGGACTGCTCCGTTCCGATGGACTGGCCGCCTATGCCGGGCCGGATAATGGCTACATCCTCACCTTCACCAATGGCCTAGTGGTGTATCTTTCAGGAGACAGCGGCATCTTCGCCGATCAGGAGGTCACTGTCCGCCGTTTCTACGGGGCAAACCTTGCCGTTATCAACGCCGGCGGCATCTTCACTTCAGGACCGAGGGAAGCGGCCTATTCCATCAACGAGTTGATTCAGCCCAATGCTGTAATCCCTCATCATATGAACGAGGCTGCCACGGAAAACGGCAGGCTGATACCTGGAACGAAGACTGCCCAATTTCACGGCCTGATCGAAAATATTCCGGTGCACCTGCCCTTGAGCGGGCGCACCATGGAATTCGACGGTGAGGCCGGATGTGTCAGCGGATGTCAATAGAATGAAAGTGTAAGGACTCTCTTCCCGGAGGCGCTTCGCCTGACCGGGAAGAGAAGAGGTCGTCTACTGCGGATCAGAAGGCGTAGGTCAGGCTGACGCCGCCGAATACCGTGGTGTCGACAGCCTCGTCGGGCAAGGCATCGTCGTCCAGGGAATCGGTGTAGTTGATATTGGCGCCTACCCCAAACGCCTCGGTGACCATGTATTTCGCCGAGGCAGTCAGCAGATAGTTAAAGAATCCGCTCTCCGTGCCCCCGGCATAGCTTCCGGCAAAATCTTCACCGGCGTAACTGGCCAGTCCGCTCAACCCCAATGTGGTTTTGTCATTGATGCTGTAGGAGTATCCCAGTCCGGCTGTCAGGTAGTAATCTTCAACCTGGTCAAAATCATAGTACACCTTGGTGGAAATAACGAAACCGGCCCCAAGGTCATAGCCCAGGCCGACGAACACCTCAGTGGTGCTGCTGTCGGCGCCTTGATCGGTCACATCGGTGGTTGGGAAAATATAGTGGATGATACCGACACTGGTATCGACCGCGCCCAATTTAACAGCGTAGGAAGCGGTAAGGTCGACCTCGGAGAACTCGTTGTCGTCTATGGTGTTGTCGTAGTCGTCAAGATCGTAATTTCCCCAGACGTTAAAGGCAAAACCGTTGGCCGATACGTCCATGCTGGGCTGGAGGACGAAGCCGTCGTTGAAGGTCAGGCCCCGCCAGACATAGGCGCTGTTGGCGTCAAGTGCGGCGGTGGCGGTTGCCGCTGTCGCCTGGGTTGCTGCGCCGGCCGTGGTCAGGGCGACCAGGGCGGCAATGGAAAATAACCGTTTCATGTTCTCTCCTTTTAAAATGATAAATGTAAGTAAGTCCAACACGATAAAGCGGCTGACACTCTCCGTCCGAAAAAGGCGGCAATGGAGGAAATCGCTGTTACCGTTAACGCTGTTGCACTTGAGTCTCTGAGAACACTCAGCATTTTTAATGCCATTTATCCTGGGTCGTCAAGATTAATATTTTTCCTGAAATACCGGTTTGTTTCAGATAGATGGAGACAAGATTTCTGAATTTTCTTAGAATATTTTTTCATTTTTGTTATTTTTAGATTAGTGGCTGACAAAAACGTAAATTGGCGTGATGGAGAATTGACCACGGCGGTGGGTCGAAATGCCGAAGTGCTGCCCGGTTGGATTGTCAAAATTGATGGAAGGCGGACTGATGCCGGTCGAGGTCGACTTCCTCGAGGAACTCAGCAGGCGGGTGGTGAGGCAGGAAAAAAAAGGGACTGCCGAATGGCAGCCCCTGGGTTCTCTGCGATGTAATGCGCTGATTTTCAGATTCGAGCCGACACGTTACCTGAAATTCCCCTTAGAAACTCGATAGTTGATTTTTGCTGAAATTGATTGAGATCATCGCCAGATGATTCTGTTGGCGGAATCTTAAAAGCAAGTAATTTTCTGATATTATAGAATTAAATCATTTCCACCAGGTGCCGGTGGCGGTTGAGAATCATGTCGAGAACATGCCAGATCGGACGCCTGCATCACGAACCGTTGATCAAGGGTTTTCAATTTTCATTCCCTCTTCGGCTTTTTTCTGATTTTCTTTTCTCATTTTGATTGTTCTGTCGGTCTCATATATCCCTTCGGCAAAGGTGTCGAGCTCCATATAATGAACTTTTCTTAGATGTTTCCGGAGTGGAGGGACAACCGTTATCCGACATATTGGACAGATAATGGGAATGCTGTTTTGTACCAATACATTGTTAATGTTGACAATGCTTATATCATCATGTTCGCTCAGATGATTTTTCAAAGATTTGTTGTCAATTGTTTCACTGCAAAATGGACACAAGACACTTAATTTTTGTTCGAATTCGTTTTGTTTAACCATCAGACCGTAATCCTGAGAATGGCTGACTCCCATTACATCCTTTACTTCATTTTTCTTTGTAACTTTTTTCAATCCAATCTCATGTACCAGTCTTAGATGGGTTTTATATTTTCCGGCTTCTATGATTTTATTACAATGCTCACATTGTATTTCATTTTCATTCGGCTTTTTACAAACAATTATTCTTTTTTTCATAAATAAATTATATCCGCTTGATGTATTAATAGGAGCAAATCATTTTCGACAATCGATTACCATCGATAAACAAACCACCGGCCAGCGTATTGCAGATAATATATAGCCTGAAAAAGAGATAACAGATAGATGTTTTATGATTATCATACGCAGTTGCCGGTTTTTCCCGCCCGTCAGTTTCCCCCCTCCTCCACATGTTCCAAAACCGCTCCGCAGCGGCAAACGCTCTGCTCCACTGAGCGATCGCTTCATTGTGCATTGTGACGCTTCAGCTCTCCTGACGCCCCTTTGCCTCTGAGAGGTCCAGGCAATAGCAGAGTGTTTCGAACTCTGCCGGCCGTGAAATCCCTTCTGACTTGCATGAAAAAAATGTATAATGACTTGGAGTACCGGTAAAAGAGCCCCGGCCGGATTCGCGATCACATTTCGCCTGAATACGTCACACTCCCCTGATTTAAAGCCACGATTCCTGGACAGGGGGCCGGGCTTCGGGGTGGAATTAACCGGGCAGTTGTCCAGGGACAGTGCGGTCTGCAACGGAAAGCGCCGCCAACAAGGAGAGTCCAGCATGTCCAAGACGGAAATCAAGACGATTGTCCTGCAGGCCATCCACCGAATCGCCCCGGAATCTGATCCGGAACACCTCGACCCGGATGTCCCATTCCGCGATCAATTCGATTTTGACTCGGTGGACTTTGTCAACCTCATGGAGCAGCTCCAGGAGGCATTTCACAGGATGATTCCCGAAACCGACTACCCGGGCCTGGCAACCCTGAACGGCTGTCTCGCCTACCTTGCCTGACCGGCCCCGGCCGCACCCGGACTACATGGGCAAGGCCGGATACCGGTCGCCGGCCTCTCAGAGTTTGAGGGAGACATACATGACACCGGGATCCTCCCGCTCCGATTTGACGGTGAATCCGAAGGCCCGGCAGAGCTTGAGCATGGTCTTGTTGTCGCTCAGCACCTCGCCGAAGATCTCCCCTATTCCCCGACCGCGGGCATAGTCGATAATCCGGCGCAGGAGCATGGGACCCAGGCCCAGGCCGGTCATGTCGTGGCGCAGCAGGATGGCATATTCCGCCCGTTCCATGTCCGGGTCGGCACTGATCCGCACCCCGCCGTACAATTCCGCCTCGCCGGCCTGATTCCGGCCCTCCACCATCAATGCCATCTCGCGATCATAGTCGATCTGAGTGAGCCGGGCCGCCTGGTCGTGGGACAGGACATTCATCGGGTGAAGAAAGCGCAGACGGACCTCCTCCGGGGTGAGGCTGGCGAAGATCTTCTGGAAA
>JANMSX010000045.1:0-40502 GCA_031389785.1 Desulfobulbaceae bacterium
CCTCGCCCTGATGGCGATTCGGGCCGGATGCGAGACTCCGGGCAAGATCTATGCATCCGTAGCTGCTTCTGATACACCTCCGCAGTTTTGGGGGGACACAACGCTTTGGGCAAAGATCAATGCGCTCGCAGAGCGTGAACCACCGCTGGTGGGGATCGATGGGCCTAAAGACAGACTGCCTCAATGGCAAAGTGAGGTGTCTCTCGATGACTTCAGGATCACGGCATTGCCGACAGCCGGTTCGTGACGGACGCCAACTCATTGATGGAAATCAAATATGCAGTGCGTTGTAAATGACGAAGATATCGGGAAATTGAAAAGGAAGGACAAGACAATTGCCTTTGCCATAGAAAAACATGGGATTCCGCCGAATTGGAGGCGAGATCCAGGTTTTGTCTCACTCAGCAGGATAATTCTTGAACAGCAGATAAGTCTGGAATCGGCGAACGCCCATTTCAAAAAACTCAATGATTATGTGAAATCATTCAGCCCCGGGGAAATATTGAAGCTCACGGATACGGAAATGAGGGAATGCCAGATAAGCCGCCAAAAGACTTCATATCTTCGGGCCTTGGCAAACGCCATAATCGATAAACACCTCAATCTGGATGATTTTGAGGAAATGGATGAAGAATCCATCAGGCAAGACCTGATGGCGATCAAGGGCATTGGCAGATGGACTTCGGACATCTATCTCATGTTCTGTCTGCAGAGAAAGGATATATTTCCCATCGGAGATATAGCTGTGGTGAATACCATCAAAGAATTGTACAAAATTGAAAGCCGGGAAGACGTCCTTGCGGTAAGTGAAAATTGGATACCATTCCGTACACTGGCATCATATTGCATGTGGAACTACTATCTCAAGAGCAGAAATAGAAAGGGATAGATAAGGCTTACCTTTGCCGACCACCTGCTGCACCCGGCGTCCGCATACAGCGCACGGCCGGTGAGCCGCACGAGATCCGCAGATAAAGGTACTTCCGAAACAACTGGTGATGAATGAAAAGCCGACACACTGATCTGACTCGACTTGGCTGGAATGAGTGGTTCGAAATAAGGGCGGAATGCGGGCCTGAGGGCACCATCGCCCGGGTTACTGCGGTCGATCGTGAATCTCTGCTGGTCATGGACCAGACCGGGGCCTTCCGGGCAAAGCTGGCAGGCAGTTATCTCTACCGCCACCGCCTGTCGCAGGAACTCCCGTGCGTGGGGGACTGGGTGTGTGTGGAAAAACAGCCGATTGACGAATTCGGGATGGTCCACTCGTTTCTGGAGCGAAGGACCGCTCTGCGCCGAAAGTCGGCGGGAGAATCCGTCGATTATCAGATGATCGCGGCGAACGTCGATTGTGTGATTATCGTTCAGTCCTGCCACTATGATTTCAACCTGAACCGATTGGAGCGTTATCTCGTTATGGTTCGGGATGGCGGGGCCGATCCTTGCATCCTGCTCACCAAGACGGATCTGGTTGCGCCGGAAGTTCTGGTCTCTCAGCTGGCCGAGATCCGCGCTGCAGGCATTACGGCGCCGGTGCTGGCCTTGAGCAACGTCACCCGGGAAGGCGTCGACGACCTTGAACGGACCCTGCTGCCCGCAAAGACGTATTGCTTTGTCGGCTCATCGGGGGTTGGCAAGAGCACGCTGATCAACCGATTGCTCGGCCGGGAAATGCTCCAGACAAAGGGCGTCAGCGAGACGGGAGAGGGAAGGCACACGACCGTTCGTCGGGAATTGATCATCCTCGAGAGCGGCGCCCTGGTCATCGACAACCCGGGTATGCGCGAGTTCGGCATCCTGGGGGCCGAAAGCGGGATAGACGACAGCTTCTCCGACATCATCGGGCTCGCATCCGGCTGCCGCTACAGGAATTGCAGCCATACAAACGAGCCCGGTTGCGCTATACGTGAGGCGGTGAATTCAGGCGAGATCAGCCAGGAGCGCTACGATAATTACGTCACGCTCAGGGCGGAATCAGAGTTTTATCAGATGTCGTATGTCGAGAAGAGAAAGAAGGATCGTGGCTTCGGGAGATTCATCAAGTCCGCCAATAAGGATCTTGAAAATTAGCAGGGGGCTGCCGTGGCGCATACCAATTCGCCGCAGGCCCGGCGGTCCAGGCGGACCGCGGCCTGGGTTCAAACATTAACAGGCAAGCGATAGCACGAGCGTCCTTTTGACTGTCTGGAGGAATGTAATGCAGCACGATAGTGTAGTGGATTATCTTCCCCTTTTCGGGATTTTTCTGGTTACAGCCCTGATCATCCTGTTGTCCCTGGAGGGCGGATTCCGGTTTGGCAGATGGCGACGCCAGAGGTGCGAGCAGGAAAAGGAGACGCCGGTCGGGGCGATGGTCGGAGCCATCCTCGGCCTGGTGGCCTTCATGCTTGCGTTTACGTTTGGCATGGCCTCGTCGCGTTTTGATGTGAGAAGGCAGGTAATCCTCGATGAGGTCAATGCCATTGCGACAACCTATCTCCGTGCAGCCTTGCTCCGGGAGCCTCATCGCAGCGAAATCCGCAGTGGCCTGCGTGAGTATGTGGATGTGCGCCTGGAAGGTGTTCGACCAGGCAAGCTCGAGGAATCGATTCGGCGGTCCGAGAAATTGCATGACATGCTTTGGGCGCAGGCCGTCTCCGTAGGGGAAAAGAATCCCGGTTCCGTGGCTGGTCTCTACATCCAGTCCCTCAATGAGATGATCAACCTTAACACCAGGCGGGTAACGGCGGGTCTGCGATCACGCATCCCTGACATCCTCTGGATTGTGCTTTACGCTATAGCCGCGACCGGCATGGCCGGCATGGGTTACCATACGGGATTGACGAGTACCACCAGATCCTTTGCCGGTCTTGGTCTCGCCTTCGCTTTTTCGGCGGTCCTTTACCTGATTGCAGACCTCGATCGCCCTCAACATGGATTTATGGAGGCCAGTCAACAGGCGATGGTGGAACTCCGGAGCAGAATGGGAAATTCCGGACCTTAAGCCGCGTGCTGCCTCGGGCGCAGGTCCGCCGGTAACGCCATGCAGCCCGGCACGCAGCCGTGGCGGGCAATAGACCGCACCTACTCTCCATAGAGGTTATTATGACCTACGAGCATATTCTGGTAAGAACCGACGCAGGATACACGACGATCACCATGAACAGGCCGGAGCGGCGGAACGCCCTCTCGCTGGCGCACATGCGCGAACTGACGGATGCATTCAAGGCGGCCGGCCGCAGCGATGCGCTCGGGGTCATTGTTGCCGGAAATGGGCCAGTATTCTGCGCCGGCCATGACTTCTTCGACATGACCGGCGCCGGGCTGGCGAAGATGCGCAGCCTGCTGGCTCAATGCACCGAGATGCTGAACACCATGCAGGAGATTCCGCAGGTCGTCATTGCGCAGGTGCTTGGCCTTGCCGCTGCTGCCGGTTGCCAGCTTGTGGCGACCTGCGATCTGGCGGTCGCGGCGGACACCGCCGGGTTTTCCATACCCGGCGGCCGAGGCGGCTGGTTCTGCCACACGCCCCTGGTGGCGGTGGCTCGCAATATCGGCCGCAAGCGCGCGCTCGAGATGGCCCTTACCGGCGACGTGATCCCGGCGGCAACCGCCGCCGAGTGGGGCTTGCTGAACCGGGTCGTGCCTGCCGCCGACCTGGAAAGGCAGACCCTGGAGCTGCTGAACCGCGCAACCCGCGGCAGCGCCCTCTCAAAAGGGATCGGCAAGCAATGCTTCTATGCCCAGATCGATCTCGATCAGACGAAGGCGTATGCGCACGCCATCGAGGTCATGGCAAGCACCAGCCAGACAGACGATGGGCAGGAGGGCATGAAAAGCTTTCTTGAAAAGCGGTCCCCAAGGTTCACAAACAGCTAGCAAACGGGAACGGGCTGCGCAACCAGCTCTCCAGGGATAAAATAAAGATGCAAAAGCCAGTGGATATATGAAAGAGATTCTGGATGCGTATGCCGCCGGCGCCATCGACGTCAACGGCGCCAGGGAAAAGCTGCTCAGGCTGTTCTACGAGCACGGCGATGAATTTCAGTTCGACCTGCACCGGCACGAGCGGCTCGGTTTTCCCGAGGTGGTCTTCGCGGAAGGCAAATCCATCGAACAGATATTGACGATCAGCACGATGGTGCTGGAAAAATCACCTGCCGTCTTTGTCTCGCACCTGCTGCCGGAGCAGGAAGAGGCGCTCAGGACCGCCTTCGCCCATTACCGGATCGAGACCTCGTCGAGGTTCATGGCGATCGGCAGACCCCTGGAGAACGGCGAGCCCGGGGCGGTGGGTATAATTACCGCCGGCACCTCCGATATCCCCTTTGCCAGGGAGTGCGGCCTGATCCTGGAATATCTCGGCATTCGGGTGTTGAACTCCTTTGATGCCGGGGTGGCCGGCATCCACCGGCCCTTCCTGACCCTGGCGAAAATGGAGGATGCCGATGTGCTCATCGTCTTCGCCGGCATGGAAGGCGCCTTGCCGACGCTGATTGCCTCGGTCACCGATAAACCGGTCATTGCCGTGCCGACGCCGATCGGCTACGGTGTCGGCGGCAAGGGTATCGGGGCGATGATCTCGATGCTGCAGACCTGTGCGCCGGGCGTGATGGTGGTCAATATCGGCAATACCGTCGGGGCGACGGCCGGGGCGATCCGCATCCTGCGCGCAATTAAAAGGGGCAGGACATAAGCGGAAACCTCGCGGTTCATCCTGAAACCGGCACGGCCGCGCGGTGCCATCCCCTCACGGCCATGTCGGCCCTTCGCTGTTCATAACAAAGGCCGTCCTCGCGACCCCGATGGGTGCCGTTGAAATCCGTCCCCTCCCTTTCCTGTTTTCGGTCAGGATTTTGTTAAAAAGTCCTTGACAATCCGCTCTGCCCAATGTTTCTCGGCAATGGCGCTTTCCTACAACATGTTGTAGAATAATCTTGAGTGACCAATAAATGTGGTGTATAAACTATTTCGTCACCCATTCTTTTCGATGAGAATTCCGGCAGAATCATTCTGTTTTTTTCTTGCCGGAAGAGCCTTGCCGTGGGGGCACGGACCATCTACTCAAAGAATCATTTTCTGCACCGGGAGGGTGTGCGTATGGCACCGGATTTAACGAAACAGCTCTTGACCAGTACCGCTGAAACGGTTCTGGCCAGACGGTATTATCTCAAAGATGCCGATGGCAGTCCGATCGAGACCTGGGAAACGCTGTGCCACCGGGTGGCGAATGCGGTAGCCTCCGTCGACAAGAATTCGGATCGTGTCGGCAGCCTTCGCGATGAATTCTTCAACATGATCTATCGCATGGATTTTCTGCCGAATTCGCCGTGCCTGATGAATGCCGGCACCGATCTCGGCCAGTTGTCCGCCTGTTTCGTGCTGCCGGTGGAAGACTCGATGGACGGTATCTTCTCGGCCATCCGCAACGGCGCCCTGGTCCATAAAACGGGCGGCGGCACAGGCTATTCCTTCTCCCGCCTGCGCTCGAAAAACGCCTCGGTCCGCTCCACCCAGGGGGTCGCCTCGGGACCCCTGTCCTTTGCCGCGGTATTTGATGCGGCCACCGAGACGATCAAGCAGGGCGGCAAGCGGCGCGGCGCCAATATGGGCGTTTTGCGGATAGACCACCCCGATATCCTGGATTTCATCTCGGCGAAGGAAGACCAGAACAAATTCAATAACTTCAATTTCAGCGTGGCTGTTACCGAAGCCTTCATGCAGGCAGTCCAGAATGACGGCGACTACGACCTGATCGAGCCGTCGACCAGGCAGGTTACCGCCACCCTGAACGCCCGGGCCGTCTTCGATAAGATCGTCGATCTGGCCTGGCACAACGGTGAGCCTGGCGTTCTCTTCATCGATGCCGCCAACAAGGCGAATATGACCCCGCAGCTCGGCGAGTTCGAGGCGACCAACCCCTGCGGCGAGCAATGGCTGCTGCCCTACGAGAGCTGCAACCTCGGTTCGATCAACCTCGCCAATTTTGTCCGCAAGGGAGAGGTCGACTACAAGCGGCTGAAGAGTGTCGCCCGCACGGCCACCGACTTTCTCGACAACGTCATCGACTGCAACCGCTTCCCGATCCCCGAGATCGCCGAGATGACCCTGAAGACCAGGAAAATAGGCATGGGCATCATGGGGCTCCACGATATGCTGATCCAGCTCGCCATCCCGTACGGCAGCGAAGAGGGGCGGCAGCTGGCCGCCAAGGTGATGCAGTTTGTCAGGGACACGGCCGAGGAGCGCTCGATGGAGCTGGCCCGGGAGAAAGGGGCCTTTCCGGCCTACGACCCGGCCGTCAACAGCTTCCCCGGCCGGAGAAACGCGGCCCTGACCTCGATCCAGCCGACCGGCACCGTCTCGATGATCGCCGACTGCGCCTCCGGATGCGAGCCGTATTATTCCATCGTCATGGTCAAGCATGTCATGGACGGGGACCGGCTGATCCTGGTGAACAAAAACTTCGAGCAGGTGGCCAAATCCGAAGGCTTTTATTCCGAAGAACTGATGAGCAAGGTGGCGGAGAGCGGCACGGTCATCGGCCATCCCGAGATCCCGGAAAAATGGCAGGAGGTGTTCCGCACCGCGCAGGACATCACACCGCAGGACCATATCCGCATGCAGGGCATACTGCAGAACAGCGGCGTCGACAGCTCCATCTCGAAGACCATCAATCTGCCGAATTCCGCAACCCGCGAAGACGTCAGGCTCTCCTACATCACCGGTTATCAGCTCGGCTGCAAGGGCCTGACCGTCTATCGCGACGGCTCCCGCGACTCGCAGGTGCTGAACATGAAAGAGAGCGGCAAAAGCGAGGAGATGGCGGTCGTCTCGACCAGCGGCCAGGTCAAGAGAAACCTGCCCGATATCCTCGATGCCAAACGCTACAAGGTCAAGGACCAGGAGCAGAAATCGGTCTATATCATCGTCTGTTTCGATGAGAACGAAAAACCGATGGAGGTCTTTGCCAAGTTTCCCTTCGACAACCGGGTCGACCTCAAGGACAAGTCGACCATGTGGACGACGACCTGCCGCCTGGTATCGTTGGCCCTGCGGTTCAATGTGCCGATGGATGAAATCATCAAGCAGCTCGACCGCTCGAGCGGACATATGCTTGACCTGCCGGCCCAATTGAGTAAACTGTTTAAGTCGTTCCTGGCGGGGACCCAGCAGGGATTCGCCAGTATCTGCCCGGAATGCAACGGCAAGCTGGTCTTCGAAGAAGGCTGCGAGACCTGTCATTCGTGCGGCTACAGCAAGTGTTCATAGCGGTGGCATCGGTCCACCTTGATCTAGCACCCCACAAGGGGGTATAAGTACCTTCACGAAATTCGTTTCTAAAAAACAAGAAACGAATTTCTAAGGTACTAAAGGGATAATGCAATGGCAAAAATTGGCAGAAACGAGAAGTGTCCGTGCCGCAGCGGCAAAAAATACAAGCATTGCTGTGCCTTGAAGGAACAGGCAGCGAAGCCGCGGGTCAGCCCTGAGGCAGCGATGAAGATCACCCTGATGGGCGGGGTCAAGGCTATCCAGGAGGCGGCCTTGGCGAAAAAAGCGGTCAATCAGGAGTTGGGGGTCTTTTTCCTCTACTCCACGGCGGTCGGGGATGCCTGGCTGTACGAGATGACGGACTGCGATTGCGTCCAGGTGGCCAGGGCCGGGGAAATCCTCGAATCGCCGATCGACGAGAATTCCGAAACCATCGAGATCAACTGGAGCCATACCTTCGCCATTCGCGATAAACGGCTCGAGATTACGGCCTATGCCGATAAGTCCGTGCAGGTTATGGCGGCTGCCCCCAGTCGGGAGATAAATGCTGCGATGAAGAGGATCCGCAGGAAGTTTTCCGCGGAACAGTTGCGGGCCGTCCACCTGCCGAACAAGGTGGAACATCCCTTTTCATGACCTTCCCGGGCGCGGCGGTCAGACGCCTTCTGCCTCCGGCTGCAGTGATGGCGGGGATTTTTCTCCTCTCGCACCAGCCTGGGGAAACCCTGCCGCTGCCGGCATTGCCTGGCCTCGATAAGCTCGCCCATTTCGCGGTCTACGGGCTGCTGGCGGCAACCCTGATCAGGGCCTGCCGGCCGGCGATGCGTCAGACCCGGCCCGGCAGGGTGGCCGCGATCGCCATCATCTGGTGTCTGCTCTATGGCATCACCGACGAATTCCATCAATCCTTCGTCCCCGGCCGTTTCGCCGGTGTCGGGGATATCCTGGCCGACACGCTCGGCGCCCTGACGGTGTCGGTCGGCTGGCTGCTTGTCCGCCGCACCGGGACCCGGGCGGCGACGGAAGGGGAGTGGTCCGCCTAGGGTGGGCGGTGTGGAAACTGAAACAGGGAGCGGGGGTTATTCCCCCGTCTCCCTGTTTTTATTTGAGCTGAAAAATGGTTCTCAGCCCCTGAGCAGGCGGGCCATGTCCTTGGCGAAATAGGTGACGATGATGTCGGCGCCGGCCCGTTTGATCGACAGCAGGGTCTCCTCCATGACGCGATCGCCGTCGATCCAGCCTTTCTCGGCGGCGGCCTTGATCATTGCGTATTCTCCGCTGACGTGATAGGCGGCGATCGGCAGGTCGAACTCGTCGCGCAGCTTACTGATGATATCCAGGTAGGCGACGGCCGGCTTGACCATCAGGATATCGGCCCCTTCGTCGACATCGAGGGTGGCCTCGCGCAGGGCCTCGCGGCTGTTGGCCGGATCCATCTGGTAGCCGCGGCGGTCGCCGAACTGGGGGGCGCAGTCGGCCGCTTCCCTGAACGGGCCGTAGAAGGCCGAGGCGTATTTGACGGCATAGGACATGATCGGGATTTCCTCAAAACCGTGCTCGTCGAGGGCGGCCCGGATTTCGCCGACCCGGCCGTCCATCATGTCGGAAGGGGCGACCATGTCGGCCCCGGCCTCGGCATGCGACAGGGCCGTCTTGGCGAGGATCTCCAGGGTCGCGTCGTTATCGACCGCCTTGTTGATCAGGCAGCCGCAATGGCCGTGGTCGGTATACTCGCAGAGGCAGACGTCGGTGATCACCATCAGTTCGGGCGCCTTGTTCTTCAGCTCCTTGATGGCCTGCTGGACGATGCCGTTCTTGGCGTGGGCGCCGGAGCCCATGGCGTCCTTTTTCTCCGGCAGGCCGAACAGGATGACGGAATTGACGCCGAGTTCCAGGCATTCCCTGGCCTCTTTGGCCAGTTGATCGACGGAGACCCGGAGGACCCCCGGCATCGAGGAGATCTCCTCGCGCTTGTTTTTGCCCGGCATGACAAAAAGCGGATAGACGAATTGAGCGGCATCGAGGCGGGTCTCGCGGATAAGGGCGCGAAAGGCCGCATTTTTCCGCAGGCGGCGGGGTCTGTATTCTGGGAAAACCATGGGAATCTCCTGTTTTTATGGGAACGTCCTCGAGGATGCCCGAAAGGGATTCCCGGATGCTCGGTTCGTCGTCGATGATCAGTATGCGTTTGCTCATGACCTGCTGTTCAGCCCTTCCTCGACTCGATGCTGAGGACGGGGAGTTCTATGATGAAGGTAGAACCGCTGGGGATGTTGTCCTGGACCCGGATATAGCCGTTGTGGTCGGAGATGATGGTTGAGACAATGGCGAGTCCCAGCCCGGTGCCGGTTTTTTTCGTCGAGAAGTAGGGCTCGAAGAGTTTGAGTTTGTTATCCTTGGAAATTCCCGGCCCGTTGTCGGATATCTTGATGTTGACACTCTCCGACTCCTGTGAGAGGGACAGTTCGATGTCTATTGTACCGCCCCCGGGCAAAACTGCAACCGCATTATCGAGGAGGTTGATGATGCAGCGCTTGATCTGCTCGGCGTCAAAGCTGAACACCGGGATCGGCGTCAACTCAAGGCAGTTGAAGGTGATCTCGCGGTGCGCCTCCTGATAGAGAAAAAGCGTCTCCCTGGACAGTTTTATCAGATCTCCCGGCGATTTGTGGACCTTCGGCATGCGGGCGAACTGGGAAAACTCGCTGACCAGCCGCTTGAGCTCGTCGACCTGGGTGATGATGGTGTTCGTGCAGGAGTTGAAAATGCCGTCTTTTTCCGCCAGGATCTCCGGATAGCGCTTGCGCAGGCGCTGGGCCGAAAGCTGGATCGGGGTGAGGGGGTTCTTGATCTCATGGGCGATACGGCGGGCCACCTCCCGCCAGGCCGCGACCCGCTGTATCTTTTCCATCTTGGTCAGGTTGTCGAAGACCAGGACGAAGCCCAGGGAGTTTTTCTCATCATCTTCGAGGCGCATGAAATTGATCAGCAGGGAGTAGTTTTTCCCCATGATATTGAGCTTGAGATGCTGTTCGAGCGAGTTCTTGCCGGTGATATTCAGTTCGTTGATGAAGCTGGTGATGATGGTGGCCTGACCGAGCGGCAGGATGTCGGCGTAGCGCCGGCCGAGAAAGAGCGAACGGTCGAGACTGAGGAGTTTTTCGGCGAAACGGTTGAAGGTGGTGATGTGGCCGTGCTCGTCGAGGGAAATGACCCCGGCGGAGACGTTCTGCAGGATGATCTCGGTGTAGCGGCGCCGCTGTTCAGATTCCTGGGAGCTCAGCTGCAGGGCCGCATGGGCTTCGGCGAGGTGTCTGTTGCTGGTGCGCAGGTTGTGGGTCATGGTGTTAAAGGAGGTGACCAGCTGGCCCATCTCGTCATCGGACTCCACCGCCATCTCGAATTCCAGATCGCCGTCGGCTACGCGCCGGGTGGCCGCCGCCAGCCTCTCCAGGGGGTCGGTTATGCCCCGGGAGATATAGAGACCGAACCAGATCGCCGCGAAAATGATCAGCAGGGTGACGATCAGCAGGATGACCAGCAGCCAGAACTTGAAGGGATCCTTGAAGTGCTTGAGCTGCCGGTACCCTTCCAGACCCTGCGAGATGAGGTTCATGCGGGATACCTGCTCCTGGCTGACCAACAGCGAGGTGATCAGGATCGATGGCAGGTTGCCGACCTGGATCTTGCTGATGCAGCGGACCAGGTCGCCTTTATCCGTCTCCTGGATCAAGGTCTTGCGAATGCCCCCTTTTCTCACCTCGCGCATCAGGTCGACGGAGACCTTCGGTAGCTGCGTATCCTTGAGTTCCGGGCTGACCACGGAGATCTCGAGATTGTTGTCGTCGGAAATAAGGATGAGGTTGTCCGGTCCATTGATGGCGTTGAAGGCGAGGATGTTTCTCAGGGACTGATTGATTTCGAGGGCATTGTAGGAGGTCACCTCCAGCTGCAGCAGGCGCTCTTCGACCCCTTCGCTCATCTGGCTGACCTGGTCCTCGGTCTCGTGGAGCAGGGATTGGGCCAGTTTGAGGGATTCCTGCAGGGAATTCTCGATGCTCGAATTGAACCAGTACTCCATGCTGGTCGAGACGAACTGCAGGGCGACAAAGAACAGCAGGATGGTCGGGATCAGGGTGAGCGAGAGAAAGGAGGCGATCAGCTTGGTCTTGAGCTTGCTTCCCAGCCTGTTCGCCCGGCGTTCGAAGAGGAGTTCGGCCAGATTGCGCAGGACCAGGAAGAGGATGAAGAGGACCAGCAGGACGTTGAGGTTGATCAGGGCGAAGATGAGGATGTTGTTGCTGGCCGGCAGGCTGGTTTCATGTTTGAGCAGTAGGCTTTGAATATAGATGGAGAGCGGGATGAGACCGAGGCAGATGACGATCACCCAGCGGATGAGCCGTCGTTTCTGGATCAGCTGCTCCGGGGTATAGGTGCGTTTGCCTTGACCGTTGGTTCGGCCTGCGCTGGTTTCAAGCTGTTCGGGTGACGCGTGCTTCATCTGGGTGCACTGGGTGATCAGTATTTGAATGTAAGTCTCTGCCAGTCGGTCTTGATGTCCCACCAGGAGACAAAGGGCACGACGTGTTGCAGGCTCAGGGGCAGGGTCTTGTTGAACAGTTCGGCCTTGACCTGCAGGGTATAGAGGCTGTCCGGCACAAGTTGTGAAAGGGCTATGACCCTGATCCCGTTCAATTCATTGAGGACGTTCTCGGCCTCCAGGAGAGAGGTGAAGGAGTGAATTTTTCGTTTATCCTCCTCCAGTTCAACCCGGTAGGTCTCCTTGAGGATGTCGTAGGTCAGTGTATGGGTGAAGGTCTGCGAGGCGACGATCTTGTCGGCCCAGGTATTGGTCTGCTGATGCAGTTCGATAAAGAAAGAGAACTGGATGGGGATGCCGCTGTGCAGTCCCTCTATCATCTCATCGGTGAAGCTGTTGTGCAGGGAACCGAAGAGCAGGAGGTGGGTGTCGGAGGTGGTGGCGGTCAGTTCGGTTATGGCTGCATCCGTTTCTTCTTTCGCCTGGCTGAGGCCCAGTCCCGGGACTGCGGCCAGGATCAGCAGCGCGATGAGAAAAAGGATGGTCTTGTTGAACATTTTTCGAGAATCTCTTTAAAACTGGCACTCTTCCGGCCCGGGCAGGGGGAGTGCCTGATGCCTTCATCCTGCCGCGTGCCCCACCCAGCGGGAGTAAAACACAGGGACAATCTACCTGATATCGCAGGACCTGTCCATTGCTTGTTCCTGATTGCCAAGGCTGCCGTGCTTTCCGGCATGGGTGAAATATGCCTTGACAGGAATGTGGTTAAGATCTACTATGTGCATATACACATAAAATCGAGCCTGTGCAACCGTGCAGGTCGGAAAACAAAGAACATGACAAGGAGAAGGGAATGCGTGTAGCGATACCAACACAGAGTCCGGGCGGCCTGGAGGCGGAGAGATCCGACCATTTCGGCCATTGCGAAATTTTTACCGTCGTCAATCTTGATGAACGCCATGCCGTCACCGCGGTGGAAACCGTGGCCAACGGTTCGCACGAGGCGGGCGGCTGCATGGTGCCGGTGACGATCCTGCATCAGGCCAAGGTCGATGCCATAGTCGTGGGGGGCATGGGTGCCCGTCCGATGCGCGGTTTTGCCGAGGTCGGCATCAAGGTGTATTTTGCCAACCGTGAAACCGTGCCCACCGTCAACGCCGTCATCTCAGGCCTGGCCGCCAACCAGTTGCCGGTGATGCATGCCGATCAGGTCTGCAAGGGTTCAGGTGATTGTCATCATTGACGGATCCGTTGATTTTTTTGCGTATCGACGGTATAGAAGAGGGATGAGTAATCAAACGAGTAAATAGCCATGTCGCCGAGACCCAAAAAAATACGTCACTGTCAGGGGAAATTCTGTGGCAGGGCCTTCAAACCGACAGGTACGCCGCTGCCGGAGCTTGAGCACATCAACCTCTATCGCGACGAGCTTGAGGCTCTGCGGTTGTGCGACAGCGAGGGATTGACCCAGGAGGAGGCCGGTCAGAAGATGGGGGTCTCGCGCGGGACGATCCAGCGGATTATCACCCTTGCCCGGAAGAAAACGGCCAGCGCCCTCACCGAGGGGCATGCCTTGATCTTCGTCGATGAGGATGAAGAGAAGGAATAGGGAACCACCCCGCCCGTTCTCTTCTTCCCGCCCTATCTGTATTTCCTGCGCAGTTCAGTCGCGGCCGCTACGATGCTGCAGAGCTTTTTGTAGGCCACTTCCTCGACGTTGACGGAGCGGCCGGCAAAACAGCCGAATCCGCAGTCGGTGTTGAGAAAGAGCTGCTCCGGCCGGTAGTATTCCAGCGCCTTCTCGGCCTTCCGCACTATTTCCTCAGGCGTCTCGACGTCGTCTGTCCGCGGGTTGACCACCCCGAGCCCCAGTTCCCGGTCCGCCAGCACCTTTCCCACCACTTCGATATCGCCGGCACTTGGGGTTGCGTACTCCAGGACGAACTGGACAAAATCGCAGCCGGCGTCGCGCAGATCGATCAGCTCCTCCCTGAGGATTCGGACGATGTCGTCCGCAAGCTCCCTGTGATTGCCATAGACCTTGCCGGTCAGAGCCCCGACCCACATCGATCAGATGGATTGGGCATCAAGCATGGAAATACTCAATTGCACCCCTCGATTGGCAATACGTAAGCAACTTGAGCTTGCCTCGGACGGCAACTGTATCTATTGTCAGGAAACGGTGGCCTGCAAGAAGCGGCGGGGCAAACCGACAAGGGAAAATGTGAGGGACAGGGATATGAGACGTCTGGTCTTGGCTGCGCTGGTGGTTGTGCTATGCGCTGGATTACACGAGGCTGTTTCTGCGGGGGATCAGATTAAAACCGGTATGCTGAAGGAAAAGCGTATGAAATTTTCACAAATTTATGAACCATCCGGAATTATCCAACTGGCAGACGAGCGACTTCTGCTGATTGAAGATGAATCGACCCATCCGTTCTCTCTCTGTGACCTTGAGGAGCATGAAGGACAGCCCGCTATCGGTCAGCCGGTAAACATCAGTATGTCGAATATTGCAGAAGACCTTGAAGGACTGGCCCACGGCCCGGGCGGCTGGATCTACGCCATCACCTCTCATTCCCTGGAAAAAAGCGGGATGGTGAGCAGGCATCGGGAAAAACTGCTGCGGTTCAGGGTCGATGATAAGGGAAAAATCGAAGAATATAAGGAGTATGGTGAACTCCTTCCAGTCTTGCTGGCTGCTCTTGAGGGACTGGATCCAACCATCGAGTCGATAAATATCGAGGGACTGAGTGCGGATCGCGACAGGAAAAAATTATTAATTGGTCTGCGGGAACCGGTTGTGGCAGGTGAGACCCTCATCCTCTCACTGGAAAATCCCGAAGACTTGTTTGAGCGTGGAGGATCGCCCCGCCTGGCCCCGCAGGTCATTCGTCTGCAGCTGCAGGGAGGCGGCATCCGGGCCATGGCCTACATCGAACAGCTGGACGGCTATCTGATTGCCAATGAAACCGTCCTGGATGGAGGAAAACCAAATCCCTGTCTGTGGCTTTGGGATGGCATCGCCGGCCATGCCGCGCGGCGCCTCGAATTTCCGGGGAGCGACAAACTTAAGAATATCGAGGGCGTCAGTGCGGTGAGCGTGCGGGGGCGGGCACTGTTGCTGTTGGTCTGTGATGACGGCAAACGGCAAAAGGGCGATGCGGCCCATTACCGCTTTGTCGAATATGATCAACTCGTTGAAGCTGAGGCGAAAGAGTAGGGGAGGCCTGGCAAACAACGCCTCAGTCAAAGCTCAGATATTCTCGCGAGTCTTGTGAAACTCGATATCCGGCCATTTTTCCATGAAGAACCTCATCATCCAGTCGCTTTGGGCCAGATAGGTGAGAAACCCTTCGGAATCGTAGGCCAGGGTCATCTGGTTTTTGCGCTCGAAGTCGGCCATTTTCTTCTTGTCCGGGCAGCGTACCCAGCGGGCGGCCTGGTAGTCGACGTGCTCGTAGACGGCCTCGACCCCGTACTCGTTCTTGAGCCGGGCCATGGTCACCTCGAACTGCAGGACGCCGACCGCCCCCATGATGTAATCGGAGCCGATCAGCGGCCGGAAGACCTGAATCGCCCCCTCTTCGGCCAGCTGCACCAGGCCTTTCTGCAGCTGTTTCATCTTTAGGGGATTCTTCAGCAGTACCCGGCGGAAGTGCTCCGGCGCGAAGTTTGGGATGCCGGTGAACTTCAGCTCCTCCTTGGGCGTGAAGGTGTCGCCGATCTTGATCGTGCCATGGTTGTGCAGACCGATGATGTCGCCGGGCCAGGCCTCCTCGACGTTGGAGCGCTCCTGGGCCATGAAGATCGTGGCGTTGGCCAGGGTGATATCCTTGCCCAGCCGGTGATGACGGACCTTCATGCCGCGAGTGAAGGTGCCCGAGCAGATCCGGAAGAAGGCGATGCGGTCGCGGTGGGCCGGGTTCATATTGGCCTGGATCTTGAACACGAAACCGGAGAAGGCCTCCTCCCTTGGATCGACCAGGCGGGTGACAGTCTGCCGGGGGCTGGGCGGCGGCGCCATCTCGACGAAGGTGTCGAGCAGTTCCCTCACCCCGAAGTTGTTGATGGCGCTGCCGAAGAAGACCGGGGTCTGGCTGGCGCTCAGGTAGTGGTCGTATTCGAAGGGATTGGCGGCCCCTTCGAGAAGCTCGATATCGGAGCGCAGTTCGTCGGCCTGATAGCCGAGGAGCGTATCGAGCTGGGGATCGTTCAGGTCCTTGATGGTGATGCCGGGCCGGAGGCGGCTGTCCTGGCCGGCGGTGAACAGGTGGAGCTGCTGGTTGTAGAAGCTGTAGACCCCCTTGAAGGTCTTGCCCATGCCGATCGGCCAGGACAGGGGGGTGCACTCGATCTGCAGCTTCTCCTCGATCTCGGCCATCAGGTCGAGCGGTGACAGACCCTCGCGGTCGAGTTTGTTGATGAAGGTGATGATCGGCGTGTTGCGCATCCGGCAGACCTCCATCAGTTTCTCGGTCTGGGCCTCGACGCCCTTGGCACTGTCGATGACCATGATCGCCGAGTCGACGGCGGTCAAGACCCGATAGGTATCTTCCGAGAAGTCCTGGTGGCCGGGAGTGTCGAGGAGATTGACCTCATAATCCCGGTAGGTGAATTTCATCACCGAGGTGGTCACCGAGATGCCGCGTTCCTGCTCGATGGCCATCCAGTCGCTGGTGGCATGGCGCTCGACCTTGCGGGACTTCACCGCGCCGGCCAGATTGATGGCGCCGCCGAAGAGCAGGAGCTTTTCGGTCAGGGTGGTCTTGCCGGCGTCGGGATGGCTGATGATGCCGAAGGTCCGCCGCCTGGCGATTTCTGCTTCGAGTTGCTTGCTCATAATGCTATGGTGGAGAAAGATTGTGATTTGCTAAATCGGTATGAACGTATTATAAGGACAGGCTGAGAAAAACACAGCACAATAGGTCCTTTTTCCCAATATGCAAACAGAAATCAGACATCTTTCATGAAAAAAACACGAACAGTCCTGGTAACCGGCGGCTGCGGCTTCATCGGCGCCAATTTCGTCCGTCTGCTGCTGCAGGAACGCCGGGATTGGCGGCTGATCAACCTCGATAAACTGACCTATGCCGGCAATCCCCGCAACCTGCTGGGTGTTGAGGAGGACGGGCGATATCGATTTGTCAGGGGCGATATCTGTGACGCCCCCGCGGTGGAGCGTCTTTTCGCCGGGGAACAGATCGACACGGTTGTCCATTTCGCCGCCGAGTCGCATGTCGACCGCTCGATCACCGGCCCTGCCGATTTCATTGAGACCAATATCGTCGGCACCTTCACCCTGCTTGAGGCGGCACGCCGGCACTGGCTCAACGGCGGCAGGCAGGGCCGCGAACCGCGCTTTCTCCATATCAGCACCGACGAGGTCTACGGCTCGCTCGGGGCCGAAGGCTACTTCACCGAGAACACGGCCTTCGATCCCCGCTCGCCCTATTCGGCTTCGAAGGCCTCGTCCGACCATCTGGTCAGCGCCTACTTCCACACCTACGGCCTGCCGACCCTGATCACCAACTGCTCGAACAACTACGGGCCCTACCAGTTCCCGGAAAAGCTCATCCCCTTAGTCTTCCATAACAGCATGCACGGCAAGCCGCTGCCGGTCTACGGCGACGGCAAAAATATCCGCGACTGGCTCTATGTCCGCGACCACTGCGAGGCGGTGCTCGAGGTCCTGGAGAAGGGCGCGGCCGGCCGGAGCTACAATATCGGCGGCAACAACGAGAAAGAGAACATCGAGGTGGTGACCCTGATCTGCGATATCCTCGACCGCAAACTCGGCCTGCCGGCCTCGGCAGAACCCCGGCGATCGCTGATCACCTTCGTCAAGGACCGGCTCGGCCATGATCGGCGCTATGCCATCGATGCCACCCGCATCAGGGAAGAGCTCGGCTGGCAGCCTAATGTGACCTTCGAGCAGGGCATCGAGATGACCATCGACTGGTACCTGGCCAATCAGGACTGGGTGGCCTCGGTGGTGGATGGATCCTATCAGGAATATTACACGAAAATGTACGGCTGAGAGGCCGTCTGCACTGTGCTTTTCTCCTCGGACCACTGGAGAAGGGACAGCAGCGAGGACGAACGATGCAGGTGACAGCTACGGCAATCCCGGATGTCCTGCTCATCGAGCCGAAGGTGTTCGGCGATGAACGGGGATTCTTTTTCGAGAGTTTCAATCAGCGGGTCTGGCAGGAAAAGACCGGGATCAGGAGGGATTTTGTCCAGGACAATCACTCCCGCTCCGCCCGCGGCGTGCTGCGCGGCCTGCATTACCAGATCCGCCGGCCGCAGGGCAAGCTGGTGCGGGTGGTGGTCGGCGAGGTCTTCGACGTGGCGGTCGACCTGCGCCGCAGTTCACCGACCTTCGGATCGTGGGTCGGCGAGACCCTCAGTGCCGAAAACAAGAAACAGCTCTGGGTCCCGGAAGGGTTTGGCCATGGTTTTCTGGTGCTCTCCGAGTCCGCCGAATTTCTCTACCGCACCAGCGATTACTACGCCCCGGAGCACGAGCGCTGCATCATCTGGAATGATCCGGACCTCGGCATCGACTGGCCCCTGGCCGGGGCGCCGGTGCTCTCCGCCAAGGATGCCATGGGGACTCCTTTTCGTCTGGCCGAGGTGTATGAAGAGGAATTTTCAGGCCGTTCGTAGGCCGGGAAAGCCGTTTTGATAACCAATTTGAAGAGTTCGCCAGGACATATTAGACTGCCGCCAGCGTCCGGTTTGGCCGGCAACCGGGCGGATCACTCCGTAGGCCGGGTTCGGCCGGCGTCGTTGTCTTGTGCTGCAACCCTTTTTTGCCCACTCCGCGGGAGGTTCAGTATGCGCAGATTCACCCTGTCTCTTATCGCCCTCATCTTCGCCCTCAGCGGCTGCGAGGGTTCTTTCCCGTTGGGTTCCGCCGGTCTCGGCGATCCGGCGGTGAGTACGGCGGTTGATCTCAAAACCAAGGCCCCTCTGGAGAAGGCCACAATCTTTCCCGCCGATGTCAAGAGGCTCTATGCCACGGTCAAACTGAAAAACGGCTCTGCCGGGTCCAAGGTCAAGGCGGTTTTTTACTATCTTGAAGGGAACAGGCAGCAGATCGCTGAGCAGAGCGTTGCCGCCGAAGACAGCGGCTATCTCGATTTTCCGTTCAATCCCCCGGAGAGCGGCTGGCCTGTCGGCCGCTACGAGGTGGAGTTTTCCCTCGATGATGTAGTTAAGGAAAAGATCGGCTTCTCGGTTGTGCCGGCCGCCGACATGCCGGCATCGAAGGGATTTCCGGCGTCTCAGATCCCGGCCGCGCCCGTTCAGCCGGCCCCGGGACAGGACCAGGCGGCAACGACAGCACCAGAACCAGCACCGCCAGCACCGGACGCCGGCACCGCCCCCCCTGTTCCAGGCCAGGCGGATGCCCCCCAGGGGCAGGCCGGACAGACCCCGGCTCCCGTTCCCCCCCTCCCCGGCATCTCCTCGAAGACCTTCCAGGACAAGCAGTTCGGGTTTTCCTTTGAACTGCCTGAGACCTGGACCTTTCAGGCCACCGGCGCGAACAGCGACTATCTCTTCAGCGGCCAGTTGGGGACTCCCGAGTCCGAGATCAGAGTCCTTGTCCAGGTGGTCGATACCCAGATGGGCGTGGTCGGCAATCTCAAGGACCAGATGCTGGCGCTCCTGAACCAGTATTCCCGGATGAGCGGAGCCAAGGTGGAATCAAAGAGCCAGATCCAGGCGGCCGGCCAGCTCGCCCCCTTTTTCCTGGTTACCTATACGTCTGAAAATTCAATGAAACAGCAGGTGACCTTCGGTCACACCCAGCTTGGCCTCGACCATCCTCCCTATCTGCTGCTGATCAGTTACTCGGCGCCGCGGGAGATCTACCAGCAGAATGTCGCCATCTTTCAGCGGATGATCGATACCCTGAAGCTGTCGCCGCCTGCGGCCCGCTAGCAGGGGCGAGGGACGATCACCGGCCGAATTCCTCCGATATTTCCGGGGGCAGATTGTCTCGACCGGTAGTCGTGCCGGGTTTCGCCGGTTCGTCGGCAATCCCCCGGGACGGGGCGGTCATCGGTTCAGCCAGTTCCTCTTCAGGCCGGGCCGGGGGGATGGATTGCCCTGGTGGCTGGCCGCCCGGGCCTGACTGGGCGGCCCCCAGATAGCGGGAGGCCACCCAGCCGATCCCTCCCGATCTCGTCTCAATCTCCGACCAGTCACCGCTCTGTCTCCGCATCGCGACCGTATCTCCCCGATACAGCAGGGCCATGATCGGGCAGGTCTGCTCGGGACAATTCCGCAGATTGAGGGTGTCGGCCTGGACGACCATGAAAACCCTGGCCGGCGGCGCAAAAACCACTCCGGGTTTTCCCGGCAGATCGGCGCAGCCCGTCATCATCAGTCCCGGAAGGAAGAAAAAGAAAAGGAGCAGGGACAGGCGCAGCGAGGAGATGATGATCCGCATCTTACAGTCCTCCCGCCAGCCAGTCGGCCCGCTGACTGACTTTCTGCATATCCGGGGCGGCGGGGGCCAGGCTGCAGTACCTGCGGTAGGCGTCGACTGCGCGCCGTATTTCGCCGTTGAGCTCAAGGAGGATGCCGTAATTCTTGTAGGTCAGGGCATAGCCCGGATCGCTCTGAATCGCCGAGGTATAGGCCCTGGTCGCCTCCTCCACCCTGCCGAGTCTGCGCATCACCAGGCCGAGATTGTTGAGGGCGACGACATTCCCCGGTTCTTTGGCCACGGCCTTTTCCATGGCGATGCGGGCTTCATCGTACCTGCCCTGATGGGCCAGGTTGGTGCCCTGGGCGATGAGTTCGGCGACGGACATATCCTGTTGCCGATCGTCCGGGATCGGCGCCGGTGCGGTTTGCGGAGTCGTGCCGCTGCCCGGCCCGGCCGCGGCGGGTCCCCGCTCTGTCGCAGGCGGGTTGAAGACCGCGTCCGGTTCGACGGCGGTCTCCGCCGGGGCCTCTCCTGTGGACGGCAGCGCAAAGGGTGATGCCGGCGATGCCGGTGATGCCGGCTGCGCGGGTGGTGGTGATGAGGTCTGCGGCTGATCGTTCTCGGGAGGCAGGGCGAAGGGCGAAGGATTCGCCGCCCAGGCCGATGAAGCGGTCAGCAGGCAGGCGCAGAGGGAAAGGGAGATTCCCGTCATTCTCACATTCATTGTTTCTGTACTCCTTGTATGGCTGAAATGGCCGCGGTCTTGTACGGCAAAAGCTGTTCTTTTTGTCTCTCCGGATCTCCGGTGAAGCTGCCTGGAAGGGTGGCGCTGTTTCGCCGGATCCGTGTCTGCCGCATATTGTAATGCCCGTTTGGACAATTTTCACCCCTAATCGGGTATCGTCGGAAAACCTTGTCTGGAGGGGGAGGTGCGGGCGCAAGGAGACTATCGCTGCAGTGCCGGTCTGCATGTCTCCTGCCTGGTGCCTGCCGACAGGCAACCGCTGCCGGACTTATCGTTGGGTCGTCAGGGCTGGCTGGAAAATTCAGAGGGAAAAGGCGGGAGACCCGGGATTGCGCAGGATTTCCCAACTCTGGGCGGCTGCCCTCAATTTCGTTTCCGTAATGAAACTTTTCCCTGTTTTTTTCCCTTTTTCCGTCTGGCCAGCGGAGAAGCGGCGATACGCTGTTCGGCCAGGTCGATGAGGATATCCTGGACCGTCCGGTTGTCCTCGCCTTCTCCCGGCCGGCGCTGGATATAGGAGCCATCGGACTGCATTTCCCAGACACTGCGCCGATTGAAGATATGGACATCGAGGATCTCCCGCAGGGTCGCCTGCATTTCCTTGCCCTCGATGGGCGCCACCACCTCGACCCGTTCCTCAAGGTTGCGCTTCATCAGGTCGGCGGAACCGATGAAGAATTCTTCATTGCCGCAATTTCTGAAATAATAGATACGGGAATGTTCAAGGAATCGCCCGACCACCGAGATGACCGAGATATTCTCCGAGAGACCGGGGATGCCTGGGCGCAGGCGGCAGCTGTCGCGGACGATCAGGTCGATGTGGACCCCTGCCTGCGAGGCGCGATAGAGGGCCTCGGTGATCTGCTTGTCCTCGATGGCGTTGGTCTTGAACTGGATGAGACCGGGACTGGTCTCGGTGTGCTGACTGATCTCCCGCTCGATCTTGGTGAGCAGGGACCTTTTCAGCATATTGGGAGAGGGCAGCAGTTTCTGGTACTTGCGGGCCGGGGCGTAGCCGGTGGTCAGGTAATTGAAGAGTTCGGTGAGATCCTCGCAGATCACCGGGTCGTTGGTCAACAGCCCGAGATCGCTGTACCCCCGGGCCGTACCGGCGTGATAGTTGCCGGTACCGATATGGGCGTAGCGCTGCAGGCCGTTGTAGTCGCGGCGTACGACGAAGATGACCTTGCTGTGGGTCTTCAGCCCGACCACCCCGTAGGTGACATGGATGCCGGCCTCCTCCATTGCCTCGGCCCAGCGGATATTGGCCGACTCGTCGAAACGGGCCATCAGCTCGACCACCACCGCCACCTGCTTGCCGTTCTTGGCGGCATCGATCAGGTACTCGATGATCCTGGAGTCGGCGCTGGTGCGGTAGAGGGTCATCTTGATCACCAGGACCTTGGGATCGGTGCTCGCCTCCTTCAGGAAACGTTCCACCGAGGCCTCGAACGACTCATAGGGGTGCTGCAGCAGGATCGATTTCTGGACCCTGAGGATGTGGAAGATATTGGGCTCCTCGGTCAGCAGCTTGGGGTGGTCGCAGGGTTGATGCGGGAGGTAGTGGAGGGATTGCCGGTCTATCTTCGAGATCTCGATCAGGTCCTTCTTGCCCATGATCCCGGGCACCTCGATGACATCCTCAGCCGAATCGATGCCGAGTTCCGCCGCCAGCATGCCCCGGTGCTGCTGGGTCATGCAGGTACCCACCTCGAGGCGGACGATATCGGCGAATTTCCGGTCCCGCAGGGCCGATTCGATCATCGCCAGCAGGTCGTTGGCCTGTTCGCCGGTGCGTTCGGTGATGGCGTTCCTGGTCACCCGAAAGAGTTCACAGTTGTGGATGACGAGGCCGGGGAAGATCATTTCCAGGTTATTGCTGATGAGGTCCTCAAATGTGATGTAGAGGTGATCGCTGCCGACCTTGATGAAGCGCGGCGCGCCGATGCCGGTCGGGACCTTGAGGCGGTTGAGGAAGATCTGGTCGCGGCCCTTCTCGCTGGTTGCGACCAGCCAGTTGAGCGAGAGGTTGGAGATGAAGGGGAAGGGGTGGGCCGGGTCGATGCCCTGAGGGATGAGCAGGGGGTACAGTTCCTGGCGGAAATACCTGGTCATTTCCTGCTGCTGTTTCGGGCTCAGGTCCCCGTATGGGCAGATCCTGATGCCTTCCTCCGCCAGCAGCTGCCGCAGGGTTTCCTCAAGTTGCTCTTGCTGTTTGAGCAGATCCTCGACGACGAGGGAACAGGCATTCAGCTGCTGCTTGGGCAGCATGCCGTCGATGGACGGTTTTTTCACCCCGGCCCAGAGCTGTTGCTTGAGGCCGCCGATACGTTTCATGAAGAACTCGTCGAGATTGGAGCCGACCACCGCGATAAAGAAGACCCGCTCCAGCAGGGGGGTCCTGGGGTCCTGTCCCTCGGCCAGGACCCGGCGGTTGAATTCGAGCCAGGTCAGTTCCCGGTTGAGGTACCATTTTGAACTGGATGTATCTGTTATCTTAATATTTTCAAGTTTAGTTTCCAGCGGCTTTTCTTCTTTTATTTTTGTCATGGTCTGATGTTCTCCTGAATGGCGCATGTCAGGCTGGTGACCATGCAGGGATTGGTCCGACCACGGCCGACTGCCGGGGTCCCGATATTGTGCTGGTCGTCCGGATTGAAATCAAAAGTTCGGCTGCCGAGCCAACTGAGGATCGAGAAGGTGATCTGCCGCCGGCGTTCGCCGTCGGCGACTGGAATTGATCTGGTCATGGTGATGGGTGTACTGATCGTCAAATGGTACTGAACATGAATAACCGCCACTCAGTACTGAGGCTACGTGAAATCACTGTTGAAGTCAAATAAAATGAATAAGATCGGGTCGTCCGGGAGAGAACCGGGATGGTCCCGGAGCTGGGTTCCTTGCTTGCCGGACTTGCTGAATGCCTGCCAAGCTTTGCCTGATCGCCAGGCACATCCGCTTTCGGCCGGAGGCGGCCGCCGTCCCCGCCCCTCGTTGAACGCCTCGAAAAACTCCCTGTTCGCTGTAAATGGTCTGGAATCATGTGAACATCGTGCTTACAACTATGCGGATTTTTTCCATGGATCAGCACCGATTATGGTAATATCGGAGCGAACGACTGACCTGCAGGACAGGATCTCTTCAATTCCACCAGGAGACGACAGGCATGAACCCTCAACTTGATTTCATCTTCACCCGACGCAGCGTGCGGAAATATCTGGCCAGGGAAATCCCCGCCGAGATGCTGAACGACCTGCTGGAGGCCGGCATGGCCGCCCCCTCGGGCCGGGCCACCGATCCGTGGCATTTCATCGTCGTCACCAAAAGAGAGACCCTGGACAGGATGGTTACGGCCCTGCCGAACGGCAAGATGCTCCACACCGCCCCCGCCGCCCTGGTGGTCTGCGGCGATATGCACCGGGCCCTGGAGGGATACGAATCGTATATGCTGCAGGATGTCAGCGCCGCCGTCGAAAATATCCTGCTGGCGGCGGTCGGTCTCGGCCTGGGTTCCTGCTGGCTGGGCATCCATCCGCGTCGTAACCGGATGGACGGCATCCGCGCCCTTTTTCATCTGCCCGAGCATATCGTGCCGATCGCGGGCATCGCCCTGGGCTGGCCCGAGACCACTCCCGAGGCCGGACCCCGCTACCGTCAGGAGTGCGTGCATCGGGAGGCCTGGTAGAGGTGACAGAGGCGACGGAACAGTACTACATCCTGTGCGACGACCGGGTTCTGGTCCGAAGGGACAGTGCCGGAATCTCCCCTTTTTCCGGCAGCGAATGGCCGGTCCTGAAACCCTGGGCCCGGACCATCCTGCCGCTCGAAAAGGGCCGCGAGGCGCGGAACTTTATCGTGGAGATGGCGGCCGATTTCGATACCGGCAGTGATTACGCCTGGGTATTGCTGCGCAGTCTCGTCGGCAGGGTCGACGACAACCTCTTCAACCTGTGGGGCAAGGCTGTCCAACTCCTGCACTGGCAGAAGAATCACCGCTATTGCGGGCATTGCGGGCTGGAAACGGTGGCGCATGAGACCGAGCAGGCGAGGGTCTGTCCGGCCTGCACTCGCTCGTGGTATCCGCGGATCTCGCCGTGCGTCATCGTCCTGATCAGCCGCGGCGAGGAGCTGTTGCTGGCGCGCTCACCGCGGTTCCGCGAGGGGATGTACAGCACCCTGGCCGGGTTTGTCGAACCGGGTGAATCGCTGGAGGAGACCCTGCACCGGGAAATTGCCGAAGAGGTGGCGATCCGGATCAAGAATATCCGCTACTTCGGCAGCCAACCCTGGCCCTTTCCGGGCCAGCTGATGCTCGGGTTTTTCGCCGAATACGACTCGGGCGAGATCGTCATCGACGGGGTGGAGATCAGCGACGCCGGTTGGTACCATTGCCGCAACCTGCCGATGATCCCCGGCGAGGGCACGATTGCCGGCCGGTTGATCAGACATTATCTGGAATCACTGAACTGTTGAGGAAAATACCGCAGGTCTCCCGAAATACTTTCAGCCAAAAGAACATGGATAGCTATACCGAAGCCCATCTGTTTGTTGCAGCCGTCAGAGTCCTGCAGCATCTCAACGGCAGCCCCCCGAGGATCGAAGATGTCGGCGAGATGCTGCGCATCTCCGTCGAGGCGGCACACACTACCTGTCGAAATCTGAAGAAACTCGGGATCGTCGATACCTTCGAGGATCCCTTTGCCGTCAAAATTGCGGTCGCGGACCACCTCGAGATCGAGAAAATTCCCAGGAAGGCGGCGCAGGAAAATACCCTTGCCAAAGAACTCGAGAAGTTCCAGGCCGGGAAAAAGGATCTGGATCAGAAAGTGGCCGAAATCCAGGCCGAGATGGCGAAAAAAAGGAAGGAGATGTTCGCCGGTCTCGATGCGATGTTCAAGAAAGAGGTGGAAAAGGGCAAAAGGCGATGAAGATACTCCACACCTCGGACTGGCATATCGGCCGGACGCTCTGCGGCCGGAGGCGCTATGAGGAGTTCGAGGCCTTTCTGGCCTGGCTGCTGGCGACGGTCGAGCGGGAGCAGGTCGCCGCCCTGCTGATCGCCGGCGATGTCTTCGACAGCAGCACCCCCGGCATCCGTGCCCAGGAACTCTATTATCGGTTCCTCTGCCGGGTGGCCGGTTCCTGCTGCCGGCATGTGGTGGTGATCGCCGGCAATCACGATTCCCCCTCCTTTCTCGAGGCCCCGCGGGAGCTGCTGCGGGCCCTCGATGTCCATGTGGTCGGCGCCGGCGCCGGCAACCCCGCGGATGAGGTCCTTGTCCTGCGAAATCAGCAGGATATGCCCGAACTCATCGTCTGCGCCGTACCCTATCTGCGCGACCGCGAAATCCGGACCATAGAGGCCGGGGAAAGCGTGGCGGAAAAGGAAGGCAAACTGCTCGACGGCATCCGGGCGCACTATCAGGCGGTCGGCCGGGCTGCCGAGCAAACCCGCGAGGCTTGCGGGGGACGGATCCCGATCGTCGCTATGGGCCACCTCTTCACCGCCGGCGGCCGGACCGTCGAGGGCGACGGGGTGCGCGAGCTCTATGTCGGTTCGCTGGCCCATGTGGCCTCCGCCATCTTTCCCGAGTCCATCGATTATCTGGCCCTCGGGCACCTACATGTCCCCCAGGTCGTCAACGGGGCCGAGAACCGCCGCTACAGCGGTTCGCCGCTGCCGATGGGCTTTGGCGAGGCCGGCCAGGAAAAAAACGTAGTCATCGTCGAATTCCCTGATAATCAGCAGCAGCCGCAGGCCGCAATCAGCCTGCAGCGGGTGCCGGTCTTCCAACGCCTCGAGCGCATTCAGGGCAGCCTTGAGACCATTATCGCCCGTCTCCATGAGCTGATCGCCGAAGGCGACCCAATCTGGCTGGAGGTAGTCTATGACGGCGGGGAGCTGATTGCCGATCTGCGGGAGCAACTCGAAGAGGTGATACGCGGCAGCGGGATCGAGATCCTGCGGATCAAAAACAACCGGGTCATGGAGCGGGTGTTGAACCGCCTGCACATCGACGAGAGCCTCGACGATCTCGAAGACGGTGACGTCTTCCTGCGTTGCCTCGATGCCCATGATGTCCCGGCCGACCAGCGCCCGGAGTTGCTGCTGGCCTACCGCCAGGCGGTGATGGCGCTTTGTGAGGATGCATCCGAAGCCGAAGGGCAGGCCGCCGCAACTGCCGGACCGATAACGCTCGGGCAACCCCCGGGTTCCAACCATATCTCATGAAGATCCTGCAGATACGCCTGAAAAACCTCAACTCGCTGGCCGGCGAGTGGGAGATCGATCTCACCCACCCGGCCTTTGAGACCGGTGGCATCTTTGCCATCACCGGCCCGACCGGGGCCGGCAAGACCACGATCCTCGACGCCGTCTGCCTGGCCCTCTACGGGCGGACGCCGCGGCTGGGCAAGGTGAGCCAGGGCGTCAACGAGATCATGTCGCGGCAGACCGGCGAGTGCTACGCCGAGGTCTGCTTTGCCACCCAGAACGGCCGCTACTGCTGCCACTGGAGTCAGCATCGGGCCCGCCGCAGGGCGACCGGTGAACTGCAGGGCCCGAAGCACGAGATTGCCAACCTCGACACCGGCGCAGTGCTCGAGACGAGACTGCGGGGGGTGGCCGAACAGATCGAGCTGGTCACCGGTATGGATTTCGACCGCTTCACCCGCTCGATGCTCCTCGCCCAGGGCGGTTTCGCCGCCTTCCTCCAGGCCGCCGCCGATGAGCGCGCCCCCATCCTCGAGCAGATCACCGGAACCGGGATCTACAGCCGGATCTCGATGAAGGTCCACGAACTGCGCGCGGAGGAACGCCGCCGGCTCGACGTCCTGCAGGCCGAACTTGCCGGCATGCAGCTCCTGGGGGAAGAGGAAGTGGGGCGGCTGCAGGCCGAACTGGAACAGAAGGGCCTGCGGGAGGCCGGACTGAATGAGGCCATCGCCGGGACCTCCCGGGCTGTCGCATGGCTCGAGGGCGTTGCCGTTCTCGAAAAGGAGCTTGGTGCCCTGGCGGGGGCAAAGGTTGACCTGGCCCGGCGTCAGGCGGCCTTCCAGCCGCAGCGTCTGCAGCTCGAGCGGGCCCTGCAGGCCCTGGAACTGGCGGGCGAACATGCCGCCCTGCTGTCGCTGCGCCGGGAACAGGAGGCCGATCGAAGGGGTCATGACGAATGCCTGCAGGCCCTGCCCGGACGGCGGGTCGAGGTTGCCGGGGCGAAAGAGGCCCTGCAGACGGCCGATGCGATCCTGATTCGCCGGAAGGCGGAACAGCAGGAGACCCTGCCGCTCATCCGCAGGGTGCGGGAACTGGACTTGAAACTCGGCGAAAAGACCGGTCCAATCAAGGCCGCCGCCGAGGCCATCGCTGCCCTCGAGCAGGAGATTGCGGCCCTGCAGGCCAGGACCGAGGCAGATCGGCGGACGCTCAGTGGGCAGTGGGAGGCCAGACGGTCGGTGCAGCAGTTCCTCGACCTGAACCGGATCGATGAAAGGCTTGCCGGACAGCTTGCGGCGATCTGCGGCCGCTTCGATACCCTGCGGGCCTTCGAGGGGAAGATCAAGGGCAGGGCCGATGAACTCGCCCACGCCCGCAGCCAGGCCGAGGAGAGGCGGCGCCTGTGGCGAGAGGCTCTGAGCCGCCAGGAAAACCTTGGCAAGGAACATGGGCTCGTTCAGTCGGTGTGGGAAAAACAACAGGCCGAGGTGCAGGGGCTGCTCGACGGCCGGGAGCTGGCCGACTGGCGGGACGACCTCTCGGCCCTGCAGGAGCGGAAGGCCGCCCTGCAACGGCTGGAGGAGGCCAGGGGGGCCATGGGCGAGGCCCGGCGATTGTTGGGCGAACTGGCGCTCAAAATTGAGCAACTCAGGGCCGAGAAGACCGCTCTGGCCGACCGCGCCAAGGAGCAGGCAACCAGGCAGACCGCCCTGGAACGGGAGCGGGAATTGCTTGAGACCCAGCTGACGCTCCTCCAGCGGATCGATGACCTGCATGAGGCCCGCCGGCAGCTTCGGGACGACGAACCCTGCCCGCTCTGCGGGGCCAGGGAACATCCCTTCGCCGCCGGCAATATCCCCGCCCCGGACGAAACCGCCAAGGCCTTAGGCAAAGTCCGCAGCGACCTGAAAGAGGCGGTCGAGGCCCTTGCCCGGTTGCAGGTCATGGAGGCCAGGTTCGGCAAAGACCAGGAGCATGCCGAGGCCCGGCAGAAAGACTGTACGGAGACGGTTGCCCGGGCCGAGAAGGACATCGCCCGGGAACTTCTCACCCTGGAGGTCGATGCCGCCGGGCGGGACCTCGCGGCATTGCTGCCTGATCTCCAACAGCAGAACGACAGCAGACTGGCGGAGAGCCAAAGACGGGTGCAGACCGCCCAGCTTGGTGAAAAGAAGCTGGCCGTTCTGCGGGACGCTGTGGAAAAGTCCCGGGAGGCCCTGACCCTGGCGGAACGGCAGGGCCAGACCGCCGCCCACGCCAGGGAGACTGCCGAGCAGACCTCGGCCCGGGTGGAGAAGGAGCTGGAAACGCTTGCCGCCGAGTTGGCCGGTATCCGACGGGAAGTCCTGCAGATGGTCCTGCCCTATACGGTTGATGCGATTGATGGGATCAGCGACCTGACGCCGGACTGCCTCGACCGGCTGCAGGCGGAGCTGACGGCTCGTCGTGCCAGGTGGCAGGAACGGGAGGGCAGGAAGAACGAGCTGGACAGGTCCATCGCCGCGCTCGAGATCCGCCTGCAGCACGGGAGCGATCAACTCGCCGCCACGGAGGCGGAGTGTTCGAGCAGACGGCAGGCCCATGCCGCCCTCGCCGCCGAGCGGGATCTACTGTCCGGTGAGCGTCAGGAGATCTTCGCCGGGAAGGACCCCGACACCGAGGAGAACCGCCTGCTGACGGCCGTCGAGGAGGCCGGGAAAAAACGGGAGGAGACCGAACGACGGCGCATCGCAGCCAGCCAGGAGCTGGAAAAGCTCAAGAGCCGGCTGGAGACCATGGAAAAGGCAATGAGCGGGCGGGATGGACAGCTGCGGATCCTTGAAGAGGACTTCGTCCACCGTCTCAGGCAGAGCGGTTTCGGCGACGAGCAGGCCTATCAAGCCGCCTGCCTGCCGGAAGCGGAGCGAGTCGCCCTGCTGCGGCAGCGCGAGCGGCTCGATACCGAGCAGACCGAGACCGAGGCGCGCTGGCGGGACAAGACCCGGCAACTGGAATCTCTCCGGCAGCAGCAGGCGACCGACCGGCCGCTGGCGGAGCTTACGCGGGAGCGCGAAGGCCAGCTTGTCGCCCTCAGAGAGCTGCAGCAGGAGATCGGCGGCATCCGCGGCCGGCTCCAGGAGAACGACGCGCTGCGGCGGAAGCAGCGGGAGAAGGCGGTGGCGATTGAGGGGCAGACCCGTGAATTCCGGCGCTGGGATATGCTGCACGGCCTGATCGGTTCGGCTGACGGCAAAAAGTACCGCAACTTCGCGCAAGGCCTGACTTTTGAGATCATGATCGGCCATGCCAATCGCCAGTTGCAGAAGATGACCGACCGCTATCTGCTGATCCGCGACGAGACCCAGCCTCTCGACCTCAACGTGGTCGACAGCTACCAGGCCGGGGAGATTCGCTCGACCAGGAATCTCTCGGGCGGCGAGAGCTTTCTCGTCAGCCTGGCGCTGGCGCTGGGCCTGTCGCAGATGGCCAGCAAGAATGTCCGGGTCGATTCGCTCTTTCTCGATGAGGGCTTCGGCACCCTCGACGAGGAGGCCCTCGACACCGCCCTGCAGACCCTGGCCGGCCTCCAGCAGGACGGCAAGCTGATCGGGGTGATCTCACATGTGCCGGCGCTCAGGGAGAGGATCGGCACCCGCATCCAGGTCAGCAGCCGGACCGGCGGCCGCAGCGTCATCGAGGGGCCGGGCTGCCGGCGAAAGGAGGAAGGATGATCCAGGGGCTCGACCATATCAACATCGTCGTCAGCAATCTCGAGGAGGCGCGGGCGTTTTTCCTCAATTTCGGCTTTATCGAACACGACGCGGCGGAGCTCACCGGTGACTCGACGGCAGTCAGCCGGCGCTGATCGAGGGGTTTTCCCGCCGTACCTTTATCGCCATGGTCCAGGGGGTGCGGGACCAGGCATGCTCCCGGGGACTCATCGACGAGGCCGCCTGGGACAGAGGCATCGACGATCTGAAGGCGGCGGCCGCGCCCGGCGGCACCTTCAGTTACACCTTTTTTCAGGTCCTGGCGACAAAGTCCTGATCTCGCGGAGATAGCGGGATAGCGGCCGATCCGGCCAGAAAAACCTTGCGTTGGCGATCGATTCTATGGCGTAATGACTGAAGGAGGCCCTGTTGCGTGAGAGGGTAAATTCAGCTGCAGGAAGGAGGATCGACAATGCCTGGACGGACCGGAAAAATACCGCAGACGGGAAAAGAGACGAATGCCTGGCGGAAAAAATACCAGCGTCTTGAGGAGAATATCCCGGGTATGGTCTATTCGGTGCTCCTCACCCATGACCACCGTTACAGATTTACCTATGTCAGCCAGGCCTCACTCGACCTCCTGGGCCTCAGCCCCGGGGAACTGACGGCCGATGCCAGCCTTTTCCTCCGCCTGATCCACCCCGCCGACCGCGAACGATTCGAACAGTCCCTGGCCTATCACTCCGTCACCTCCAGTCCCTGGCGGGAGGAGCTGCGCCTGGTCATCAAAGGTTTGGTACGCTGGTATGACTCCCTGGCCAGGCCGGAGTCGCTGGCGGACGGCAGCGTCTGCTGGCATGGTGTGCTCCTCGACATCACGGCCAGGAAGGAGGTGGAAAAAAATCAGTTCCGGACAAACAGTCTCCTGGACGGAATCTTTGCGCAGAATCCGTACCCTATCTGGATCTCCGACAGGTATGGCAGTCTCATCCGGATGAACAAGGCCTGCATGGCCATCCTGGAACGGTTTCAAAACGGGGTGGCCGGCATTTACAATATCCTCCTCGACAGCCGTATCAGGGAACAGGGCTTCCTCTCCCTGGTCCGCTCCGTCTACGATGAGGGAAATACCGCCGAGTTTCTTCTCGAACATGGCAAACGGGTGGAACCGGATCAGCATCCCTCGGTGTTTGAGGTTACGGTCGCCCCGGTCAAGGATGAGCAGGGAATGGTGACGAACGCTATCGTCATGTATAACGATATCACCGAACGCCTGCGGGCCGAGGCCGACCTCCGCCTGACCCGGTTCTGTATCGATCAGGCCGGCCTCAGCATCTTCAGGATCGAGGAGCCCGACGGCCGGGTAGTCTTCGCCAATCATCGCGCCTGCAACAGCCTGGGCTACACCATGGAGGAACTCTGTTCGATGACGGTTTTCGATTTCGACCCGAGCTTCACCAGAGAGAGCTGGATTGAGCACCGCCGGAAAATCCGCCCGAAGCAGAACGGCACGATTGAAACCGTGCACCGGCGTAAGGACGGGACCATGTTTCCGGTCGAGGTGTCGATCACCTATCTCGAATATGAGGGCAAGACCTATTCCTATTCCTTCGCCATTGATATCACGGAGAGAAAAAAGGCAGAGGCCCTGCTGTGGGAGGCGGCAGGGACCTCCCGCTGATATGCCTGTCGCCTGCGAGGGAGATCAACCGCCGAAGATCAACTCGCCGCCGGAGTAGCCGAGGCCGCCGGCGCAGGCCAGGCAGAGGAAATAGACGATGACGAGGGCCTTCGGTTCGGCCCCTCGCTGTTTGAGCACGACTGCGATGACGAGAAGCACGGTCAGGATGGTGCCGAGGATCATCTTGATAATGATCAGGGTATTCCAGCTCCCTTGCATATAATGCTGCCAGTCCAGTATTCCTGCACTGATGACCGGGATGACGGCCAGCAGGGCCAGCACGGCGCAGTGAAAAGCCGTCCGGTCGAGATTCTGATTTTTCCAGATCAGGCCGGCCAGGGAAAAGACCGCGGCGCCGATGATCATGCCCATCGGCACATGGGTCAGCATCGGGTGCAGGGGGTGGCCGAAACCAACCTTTTCCAGGAATGCATAGAGTCCTTCAATCATATATTTCTCCTTTTGGTAGAGAATGAACATGACTCCGGGCGAATCGATTCGCCTGGCAGGCAACGAAACCGGATGAGGAGAGCCTCCCATGCAGACAGAGTAATCACTCTTCCTCTATTGGCATCTTTTTTCTACGATTTTTGCCAGCGACGAGGGGCCGGCAGGCCTGTTATTCGAGGCTCTTCAGCCAGGCATAGATATCGGCTGCATCCTCTTCGGAGAGTTTCTTCTCGGAAAATGCCGGCATGCTCGGTGAGTAGGGTTCCCTGAGAATACGGACAAACCCGCCGAAGCCCATGTCGATACCGGCGATGGCCATGGCCCTGCCGTCATCGGCGTTTTTGCCGTGGCATGAAGAGCAGTGATACATGTCGAACCAGCGCTTGCCATTTTCCGCGTTGCCTGCCGGGGCGCTGCAGGCCGCAAGGATCAAAGCCCCGGTTAAGGCGAGCAGCATGTTTTTCCTGCCCCGTTTCAAGTAGTTCATCAACGTCTTTCCTCCTGTTGAAATCGGTATGCGGGCTGCCTTACCGGACCTCGATCATCCTTTTGGAATCGATGCCGTAGCGTTTCATCCGGTTCCAGATGGTGACCCGGGAGACGCCGAGGATCTCGGCTGCCCTGGACTGGTTGCCGCCGGTGCGTTCAAGGATCTCCAGCAGTTCCTGCTTTTCTATCTCCTGCAGGTTGAAGGCGTTTTTTCTGGGGCTGGTCGTCTTGGCTGCCTTCGGCCGGAGGATGGTCTCGGGGAGATGGCCGGGCTGGATCATCTCCTCGTGGCAGGTGACGAAGGCGTATTCGAAGGCCCCTTGAGCTCCCTGACATTGCCCGGCCAGCTGTGGTTGATCAGGATCTCCATGGTTTCTCTGCTGATCCCGGCGATGGCCTTGCTGTTTTTCAAGCGCAACTTCTGGAAGAAGCGCTCGGCCAGGAGCGGGATGTCGCCGACCCGTTCGCGCAGCGGCGGCAGAAAGATGGGGATGACATTGATCCGGAAATAGAAGTCCTTGCGATATTCCCCCTGTTCCACCAACTGCATCAGGTCCTTGTTGGTGGCGGAGATGATCCTGACGTCAGTGGCGATCGGAGTGCTCGAGCCGACCCGTTCGATCACCTTCTCTTCCAGCACCCGCAGCAGTTTGGTCTGGGTGGGGATGGGGAGATCGCCTATTTCATCAAGGAAGATATCCCCTTTGTTGGCCATTTCAAAACGGCCGACCCGATCCTTGTAGGCACCGGTATAGGCACCGCGCACGTGGCCGAAGAGTTCGCTTTCGAGCAGGGATTCGGTCAGGCTGGCGCAGTTGACCTTGACGAAGGGCTGGTCCCGGCGCAGGCCGATTTCGTGGATGGCCCGGCTGACCAGCTCCTTGCCGGTGCCGCTCTCGCCGTAGATAATCACCGGGGCGTCCGAGCCGGCGGCGTTCTCGATCATGTCGAAGACCTGCCGCATTGCAGCCGAACCGCCGACGATGCCGTGGAAATCGTCCTCGGAATTGAGCTGTTTTCTGAAGGCCTCCAGCTGGTTTTCCTTCTCGGTTATCTCGGAGAGATCGGCCAGGGTCTCCACCGCCCCGATCACGTTGCCATCGGCATCCCGGAGGATGGCGGCGTTTTTCAGGGTCTGGATGGTGGTCCCGTCCTTGCGGCGGATCCGGCACTGCCGCTGTTCGGTTTTGCCGTTACGATAGAGGCTGCACCACTGGCCCTCGCCCCGGGCGATGGCCTCCTGGCAGGCATCGCAGCGGAGGATTTCGCAGGTGCGGCCGATGAGTTCGTCGCGGGCGTAACCGGTAATCTGCTCAAAAGCCTTGTTGACGGAGACGATGGCGCCGCGTGTATTGACGATCATGATACCGTCGCGGAGGGTATTCACAACAGTTTTCCAGTATCCGTCAAGCTCCCGACCGGTCATGCCCCATCTCCTGTTAAACTTTAACACCTGTAAAGAATAACTGTTTTAACAGTTTAGCATTTACTTGACTACTCTACTCATCTTTCAACTCTTTTTCAATCATCCTGAATTTTCCGGCATTTTTACTAACGGCCGGGAATACAAGCCAAATAGATGGCTGCCGGACGATATTATTTGCGCTTTTGCAGACTGGCCCGATTGTTGCTCTATCTTTTACATTCACATCACGGAGGAGCATAGAGAAATTGACTGGAGAAGCGGACATTATATTGGATTTCAGGAATACCTTCTCTTCGATCTCGCTCTTGAAGATGACGGAGATCTTCAAACGGATGCAGCCGTTGCAGATCCTGGAGATACGGGGTCCGGACGCGGATACGAGGGAGGATCTCCTTAAAGTGCTGCCGGAGGCCTCGTACGAGGTGCTGACCGACAGCGATGAAGGGCAGGATTTTTCCAAAGTGCGGATACGGAAACGAGGTGCGTGACTATGTCTCCCGGCCGGCTGGTTCGGCAGCGGGAGATGGCGGACAATTTTTCACTACAACAGACCTGGTGAGGGAAAAAGGATATATTCATGCCGGAAAGCAGCATTACGATCAAAGGGAAAAAGAAGAGTTCGTTCATTGACACGGTCAAGGAGATCATTCCCGAAGGGGGTAATCTGAATCTCTGCCTGACCTGCGGCGCCTGTGTATCCGGCTGCCCGGCGACCGGTCTGGCGGACATGGACCCGCGCAAGTTCCTGCGCATGTGCGCCATGGGCCTCGACGAGGAGGTGACCACCACCCCCTGGGTCTGGATGTGCACCATGTGCCAGCGCTGTGTCTATGTCTGTCCGATGAAGATCGACATCCCCCAGCTGGTATTCAATGCCAGGGCCGCCTGGCCCAGGGACCAGCGACCCAGCGGTATCCGCAATTCCTGCGACATGGCCCTGCGCAACGATTCCAACAGCGCGATGGGCACCGCCCCGGACGATTTCATCTTCGTAGTCGAGGACGTCCTCGCGGAGTATCAGGAGTCACAACCTGAATTCAAGGACATGCTGGCCCCGATCGACAAGCAGGGCGCCCACTTCTTCCTCAACCAGAATTCCCGCGAGCCGGTCACCGAACCGGATGAACTGGTCCCCCTATGGAAGATCCTCCATCTCGCCGGGGTCGACTGGACCTATGGCAGCAAGGGCTGGGCGGCGGAGAACTACTGCCTGTTCCTGGCCGAAAACGAGTCCTGGGAGCATGTCACCAGGGTCTCGGCCAACCAGGCCAACCAACTTGGGAGCAAGGTCTTTCTCAACACCGAATGAGGCCACATCACCTTCTCAGTCCGGGCCGGACTGAAAAAGTTCAACATCGAGCACAACTTTGAAGTAGCGTCAATATATCAGTACTATGCCAAATGGATCCGCGAAGGACGCCTGAAGGTCAATTCCGACTGGAACCGGGACCTCGGCGTCACCTTCACCATCCAGGACCCCTGCCAGATCGTCCGCAAAGGCTTTGGCGATGCGGTCGCCGACGACCTCCGCTATGTCATCGAATCGGTTGTCGGCCGCGAAAACGTCATCGAGATGACGCCGAACAAGTCGAACAATTACTGCTGCGGCGGCGGCGGCGGCTTCCTGCAGTCCGGTTTCCCAGAAGAGCGGCGGGCTTACGGCAAGATCAAGTTCGATCAGATCGTCGCCACCGGGGCCGATTACTGTATCACCGGCTGCCATAACTGCCACGCCCAGGTGCATGATGTCGGGCACCACTTCGGCGGCGCCTACAAGACCGTCCATATCTGGACACTGATCTGTCTTTCTCTGGGGATCCTCGGCCCGAACGAGCGGGCCTATCTGGGAGACGATCTCAAAGAGGTAAACGTTTTTCATCCCGAAACAGCCCTGTAACAGCGGTATTGGCGAAATACAGGGAGTAACCCGGGTCGTTGGAATATCCTGACCATTGAACCGCCTCGCCCGGCCACGGAGGCCGGGGCGGAGCGGTCGGAAATGTGATGGCGGTTTGGAAACGGCCCCTCAATCTATGATGCTGATATCCGGAGAGAGAAAAAGCGTATGAGTTTTCAGAAGAGATTACAGGCAAACGAATTTGTGGTCCTGGCCGAGATGCATACCCCGAAAGGGGTGAATATATCGAGGCTGATTACCGATGCCCGGCGGATCAAGGGCAGGGTGGATGCGATCGTGGTGCCCGATATGGACAACGGCATCATGCGCATGAGCGCCCTGGCCGGAGGTGTTCTGATGCAGCAGCAGGGGATCGAGACGATCATCCATGCCTACTGCCGTGACCGCAACCGCATGGCCCTGCAGGGCGACATCCTGGCCGCCCATGTCCTCGGCATCCAGAACCTGATTGTGGTGCACAGCGAAGAGATGAGCCAGGGCGATCACAGCGATGCCAAGCCGGTCTACGACCTCGATGAGATCGGCCTGATCAAGGCCATCGGCCAGCTGCAGACCGGCAAGGACCTGGCCGGCTTCGATCTCGACGGCCTGCCGAGCTTTACCACCGGCTGCAGTATCGCGCCCTATGCCGATGAGGCGGCGATGGCCGAGGAGTTGGCGGCCGCCCGCGACAAGGTGGCGGCCGGGGCCCGCTTCATCATTACCCCGCCGGTCTTCGACCTCGGCCATTTCACCACCTTCCTGGCGAAGGTGAAGGAGATTGGCGTGCCCGTCATCCCCACGGTTTTTCTCCTCAAATCACTGGCCATCGCCCAGTACATCGCCAACAGCGAACCGGGAGCCCATATCTCCGATGAACTCATCCGACGGATCAGAAAATCGCCGGATCGTGAGCAGGAAGGCATCCAGATCGCCGGCGAGACCATCGCGGCCTTGAAATCCATGGCTCAAGGGGTTCTTATCCAGACCCTGGGCTGGGAACATAAGCTACCGGCGATACTCGATATCGCCGGCCTCTAACGGGTGGTACCTGGCGGCAACCCGCAACATCGTCGACTGGAACAGACCTGAAATCCTGGCAACCGGTATAAAGAAGAAAGAGATATGCAGAAAATACAACCTCAGCACAACAATAGGGTTCTGGTCATCGGCGGTGGAATGGGCGGCATTCGGACGGCCCTCGATCTGGCGGAGGCCGAAAAGAATGTCATCCTGGTCGACAAAGCCTATGCCATCGGCGGCCTGATGACCCAACTGGATCGGACCTTTCCGACCAACAACTGTGATCTGTGCACCCTGTCGCCCAATCTTTCCGAGAGCAGCCGGCAGGAGTACATCGAACTGCTGGCCATGACCACGGTCAAGGACGTCAAGGGCGAGAAGGGCAATTTCACCGTCTCGCTGGAAACGGCACCTCGCTTTATCGATCTCGAGAAATGCACGGCCTGCGGCGAGTGCCATAAAAAATTCCCCGAGTGCGTCCGTTTCACCCCCGGCCTCGATCATCGCGCCCCGACCTGCATGCGCTATCCCCAGGCCACCCCCCAGGCATTTTCCATCGACCTGGCCAAGTGCACCGATGTCGAGGCCCTGATGAAATCCTGTCCGGCCAGGGCGATCATTCCCGACGACATGGGCCGGAAACGTGAGGTGAAGTGCGGCTCAATCGTCTTTTCGCCGGGCGGGGCCCTGTTCGACCCCAGTCACCTCGATTATCTGGGTTATGCGACCCAGCCCGATGTCGTCACCAGTCTCGAGTATGAACGCATCCTTTCGGCCTCGGGGCCGACCATGGGCCGGCTGGTCCGTCCCTCGAACGGCAAACAGCCGAGAAAAGTCGCCTGGATCCAGTGTGTCGGCTCCCGGGGACTGCAGAAAGGGGCCGGTCAGTACTGTTCGAGCGCCTGCTGTATGTTTGCCTTGAAAGAGGCCATCGTCACCAAGGAGCGGTTTCAGGACGATATCGAAACGACGATCTTCTACATGGACATGCGGACCATGGGCAAGGATTATGAGCTCTATTACCTCAGGGCCAAAAACGAGTTCGGGGTCCGTTTCGTCCGCAGCCGGCCGCACAGCATCCTGCGGGAGCACGGGGCGGAAAACCTGACCATTTCCTATGGTCCTGAGGAAGGCGGCGGCAACCTGAGTGAAGAGTTCGACATGGTGGTCCTGTCCACCGGTTTCCGGGTGGCCGACGATGTCAAAGAGCTTGCCGAAAAAATGGGCCTTGAGCTCAATGCCGGCAGTTTCCCGAAGACTGCCGGCTTCAATCCGGTGGTCACCTCTGTCCCCGGCATCTATGTCGCCGGGGTCATCCAGGGGCCCAAAGATATCCCCGAGACCATGGTCCAGGCCAGCGCCGCGGCCTGCATGGCCGGCGGCGATCTCGGGCCGGCTGAGAAAATCGAGCACGAGCGGGAGCCTCTGCCGCTGGAGACGGCGGTGGTCGGCGAAGAACCCCGGGTCGGAGTTTTTATCTGCGATTGCGGCGAGAATATCGGCGGCGTGGTCGATGCCTCCGCCCTGACCGACTATGCCAGGACCCTCCCGCATGTCGCGATCTCCGAGCTGAAGGGACACGGCTGCAGTCGCGAATCGATGCAGCAGATCCAGGAGTCGATCAGGGAAGAGAGGCTCAACCGGGTGGTAATCGGCGGCTGTTCGCCCCGCACCCATGAAGCCAAGTTCCAGGAGGTCATCCGCCGGGCCGGTCTCAACAAGTACCTCGTCGAGGTCGCCAATATCCGCGATCAGGCCACCTGGGTCCATGCCAACCGGCCGAAAGAGGCGACCGAAAAAGCCAAGGATCTGATCAAGATGGCGGTCGGCAGCGTGGTCCGTGCGCAGCCGCTGGCCGATCACAGCCTGCCGATGAACAAGAATGTCCTGGTCGTCGGCGGCGGCATCGCCGGCATGACCGCGGCCCTGCAGCTCGCCGATCAAGGCTTGAAAGTGTACCTGGTGGAGAAATCGCCCAGTCTCGGCGGTCTCGCCACAGGTCTCAGGCGGACCCTGGAGGGCAACGATGTCCAGGCCTTCGTCAAGGATCTCGTCAGCCGGACCGAGGCCCACGAAAACATCCAGGTGACCACCAGGGCCATCATTGTCGATCACAGCGGTATGCCGGGCATGTTCAAGACCGGCATGCAGACCGGCAAGCAGATGTTTTACCGGCAGATCGAACACGGTGTCACCATCCTCGCCACCGGCGCCCTGCCGAATCGCCCCGTTCTCTACCTGCTCGATGAATGCGAGGCGGTGGCGACCCAGAGGGAGCTGCAGACCCTGATCGAGGATCGGCCCGAGGTCGTCAAGGCCTGGGACAACGTGGTGATGATCCAGTGCGCCGGCTCCCGGACCCCGGACAATCCCAACTGTTCGCGCATCTGCTGCCAGAATGCCGTGAAAAACGCCCTGCGGATACGGGAACTCAACCCCGACGCCCGGATCTTTGTCCTCTACCGGGATATGCGGACCTACGGCTTCCAGGAGGAGTATTATCAGAAGGCCCGCGAAGTGGGCGTCATCTTCTGTCGCTACAGTCAGGACAATCCGCCGAAGGTGGAGGCTGTCGGCTCGATGGTGGATGTGACCTTCGATGACCTGATTCTCGGCCGCCGGATCACCGTCTCCGCCGACCGGCT
>JANMSX010000006.1:0-10879 GCA_031389785.1 Desulfobulbaceae bacterium
GAGCTCAACCGGTTCCAGGCAGCCAATCAGGAGTGATCCTGCACAGGGGGAATTAGGGATATGGAAGAACACGCAAATACAAAAAACGAGAAAGCGGCCGACGACTGCCGGTGTGACGAGGGCAAGGTGCCCGACAAGCACGGCAGGTGTGTCATGCCGGAGGTGACCTTTCCGGCCTTTATCATGTCGCTGAACACCTCGGTCCTCTATCATCTAGGTGAAATAGGCGATCCGGCGACTGGCAAACGGCAACCGGACTTTGATTTGGCACGGCACGGTATCGATACCCTGGTCTTGCTGGAAGAGAAGACCAGGGGCAATCTCGACAAGGACGAAGAGGAACTGCTGAAAAATATCATCTACGATGTGAAACTGCGCTTTGTCAAGGCCGTCAAAAAGTAGTGTGCCGGGGACATCGTCTCCGGTCGATGAACCCGGCGATTGCCGGCGGGGTTCGCAGATGAGCCCCGACCTGCAGCCTCCACTGCATCTTGCCGCCCCTGCCAAGATCAACCTGTTTCTCCATGTCCTCGGCCGGCGCCCGGATGGCTATCATGATCTCGAGACCTGGATGCAGAAACTCGACCTCTGCGATGCAATAATCTTGCAGCTCAGGAGGGACGGCAGGATCGGCATGGCCTGCAGCGACGAGTCACTGCCGGCGGACAGGAGCAATCTGGCCTGGCGGGCCGCCGAGATGTTTTTTGCGGCGAGCGAACGGGGCAGGGGCTGCGGTGTCGATATCCGGCTTCTCAAACGGATTCCGATGGCGGCGGGGCTGGGCGGCGGCAGCAGCGATGCCGGTCTGGTCCTGCGAGGGCTCAACAGCCTCTTCGGGGAGGAGTTTGCCGAGCAGGGCCTTCTCCGGATGGCCCTGGGTCTCGGCGCCGATGTCCCCTTCTTTGTCGCCGGCCATGATGCGGTCCTGGCGGGGGGTGTCGGCGAGGTCATGCAGCCGGTTCCGACGCTGGCAGACTGTTCGATTCTTCTGGTAAATCCCGGGTTTTCGGTTTCGACCCGCTGGGTCTTCGAAAATTTGGCATTGACAAGAGGATATAAAAAATCTAAATTAACAGGTTTTCAAAAAAAAATTTCCGAACCGCTGTCGCTGGCTGGCCTAACCAACGACCTCGAACAGGTCACCTTGGTGAGACATCCGGAAATAGCAGTAATAAAAGAAACACTCCTGGCAGCCGGGGCGAAAGCGGCACTGATGTCGGGGAGTGGGCCGACGGTCTTCGGGGTATTCCCCGATTCATCGACAAATCACGCGGAACTGCAGGATATTGCAGAAGACCTGCGCCGTAAATTCGGAAAGAGAGTCTTCGTGACTCGAGCGTGGGGTGGGGCGTCGCCAAGCGGTTAAGGCACCGGGTTTTGATCCCGGTATTCGTAGGTTCGAATCCTTCCGCCCCAGCCATTTCGTTTCGTGGGCAGACCAACACATTATGATTGATGTAGAGACCATGGCCAATATAATCAAGATTTTTTCAGGAAACGCGCACCGGGAACTGGCCCTTGATATCGCCACCCACCTTGATCTGCCGCTCTGTGAGGCAGAGGTGAAAAAATTCAGCGATGGCGAGATCTTTGTCGAAATAAAAGAAAATGTCCGCGGCACCGACGTCTTTGTTGTGCAGCCGACCTGCACCCCGGTCAACGATCATCTGATGGAACTGGTGATCATGGTCGATGCCCTGCGCAGGGCCTCGGCACGGAGAATAACGGCGGTCATCCCCTATTACGGCTATGCCCGGCAGGACCGCAAAAACGCGCCCCGGGTACCGATTTCAGCCAAGGTGGTGGCCGAAATGCTGATGGTCGTCGGGGTCCGGCGGGTCCTCTGCATGGACCTGCATGCCGGCCAGATCCAGGGATTCTTCAATATCCCGGTCGATCATCTCTATGCCGCCCCGGTGCTCCTGAAGTATATCGGCAGCAATTACAAGGATGTGATCATGGTCTCTCCCGACGCAGGGGGAGTGGAACGGACCCGGGCCTTCGCCAAGCGGCTGAATACCGGTCTGGCGATTATCGACAAAAGGCGCGACCGGCCCAACGAGTGCGAGGCCATGCATGTTATCGGCGATGTCAAGGGGAAGACCGCCATCCTGCTTGACGACATGGTCGACACCGCCGGGACCCTGTGTAACGGTGCCGCCACCCTGATCAAGAACGGGGCGCGGGAGGTCCATGCCTGCTGTTCGCACCCCGTGTTGTCAGGTCCGGCCGTCGATCGCATCAATCAGTCGGAGATCAAGACGCTTGTCGTGACCAATTCGATCCCGCTGAAGGGTGAGGCCCTGCGCTGTAACAAAATCAAGGTGCTGTCGGTATCGGCCCTCCTGGCTGATGCCATACGGCGCATACATAATGAAGATTCCGTCAGTTCACTTTTCGTGTAACTGACTGTGATACACTACGTCAGCCAATGACATATTATTTATACAAACGCCCGGCCGGGCCGGAGCTGTTGTCTCCAGGCGGCGGTCATCGGGCGAAGGAGGAGTTATGCTTCAGGTAGAGATGTCGGCCTCAGTGCGGAAATCAACAGGAAAGGGCCCCATGCGGCAGTTGCGGATGGTGGGAAAAACGCCGGCTGTGGTCTACGGCGGTGGTTTAACCGCGATGCCGCTGGAAATGGAATCGAAGACGCTCATGCAGAAGCTGCTGGGGATCATCCGCCGCAATGCGATCGTCACCTTGAAAATTGACGGCGAATCGGATCGTCACGTCCTGCTTGGCGAGGTCCAGACCGATCCGGTTCGTGATACCCTGATCCATGCCGATTTTTGTGAAATCGATCTCAAGAAGCCGCGCCGTTTCAATGTGCCGGTGGTCTTTACCGGCCTCGCCAAGGGTGTCGATTTCGGCGGCGAGATGTTCATCGAGGCGGACAGTGTCGTTCTCGAAGGACTGCCCCTGGATTTCCCCGACGAGTGTTCCCTTGATGTCACCGAGTTGAAAATTGGCGACTACATGAATTTCGGCAATATTTCCCTGCCCGAGACCGTGAAGCTTATCTCCGATGCCGATACGGTCTGCGTCAAGGTAGACAAGAAACTCGGCAAATAAAGGGTTCAGAGCCATATCGGGCTGTACTGCACCTGCAGTACCGGCCGACCTGCTTTTATCCGGAAAGATGGGCTTGCCTTCTTTCCGGATTTCTTTTTCTCTTCCGGTGAATGCCAATGAGCGAGGGTGACTATCTCATTGTCGGTCTGGGGAATCCCGGCGACAGCTATAAACAGACCCGCCATAATATCGGTTTCCTTGTCGTGGATGAACTCGCGCGAAGGTGGGGTGCCGTGCTGTCGGCTGAAAAGTGGCAGGCCCACTCCGCCCGCATATCGCTCGATGGACGACGGGTCAGTCTGCTGAAACCTGTCACCTTTATGAACCTGAGTGGCCGGGCTGTGGCCATTTATGCGGAGTATTTCAAGGTCTTAGCCGATCATATCCTGGTAATCCACGACGATATCGACATGCCGCCGGGCCGGCTCAAGCTTGTCGCCGGGGGCGGGGCCGGCGGCCATAACGGTATCCGCTCGCTGGTGCAATCACTTGCGACCAGTGACTTCCTGCGGCTGAAGGTCGGCATCGGCCGGCCGGGCAGGGAAGGGGTGCACCCGGATATCCCGGTCGAACGGTATGTCCTCTCGCCGCTTTCCGAGGCGGAAAAACAGTTGCTCGACGAGCGCATGGATATCCTCGAACAGGGCATCCGCTCCCTTCTTGCGGAGGGCTCGGCCAGGGCGATGAACCTCATCAACAGTGTCAAGTGATCTGAAATACACCTGAAACACCTCCCATCAGCAAGGCTGCCGGCCTGCCCTCGGAAAATCAGGGCAATTTTTCTCCGAATATGGTAGTATGCGCACGTTCATTGGGGGAAATCTCATCATGTACGCAATGATTCCAAAGCGCAAAGAGATCCTTTCCACAGTTTCCGGTAGAGCTCTATCTGCACCGGGAGTTCCGAATATATCTGCCATCAATAATAAAGGTTCTGTATCTGTTATTCAGAGCCTGCATACAGTCTCAAGTAGCATACGGTTCTTCTAAGGGGAGAGAAAAGAGTGTTTACTGAAGGTGATATGGCTGTATATCCAGCTCATGGCGTCGGTGTTATCAAATCTATTCAGACTCAGACCGTCGGGGGGATCGATCAGGCCTTCTATGTCCTGGAGATTCTCGAGAACCGCATGACGATCATGATTCCGACGAAAAGCAGCGCCAATGTGGGCCTGCGGGCCATCGTCAGCAAGAAAGAGGTCGCGACGGTAATTGCCATCCTCGAAGACAGGACCTGCGAGATCGGTACGCAGACCTGGAACAGGCGCTACCGCGACTATATGGATAAAATCAAGACCGGCTCGGTCCACGAGGTTGCGGCGGTGCTCCGTGACCTTTTCCTTCTCAGTATCGACAAGGATCTGTCGTACGGTGAAAGAAAAATGCTTGATACGGCAAAAAACCTGCTGGTCAAGGAACTGTCTCTGGCCCAGGATGTCGACGAGGCCAATGTCAGCAGGAAAATCGACACCATTTTTTCCTGAACGGCAACATCCGCACCCTTCAAGGTCCGTCCGCATCTCCGGAACCGGGCTCTTCGTCAAGAACGCATGAGTTGCAGCGCTGATCAGCAGCCTGATCGACCAAAGAGTCCCGAGGCCATATCCCTGGTTGTCGCCGGCCGCCAGGCCGGCATCAGACTCGATCATTTTCTCGTCCAGGCAATCTCCGATATCTCCCGCTCGCAACTGGTTGCATCAGTGCGCAGCGGGCTGATCCGGGTCAACGGTCTGGAGAAGAAGAGCAGTTACAGTCTGCGCGAGGGCGATACGGTAACGGGTTCGGTGGCCGTTGAATCCGCAATCCAGGTTGAACCCGAAGAAATTCCCTTCAAGATCCTCTACGAGGACGAATATATCCTGGCATTGTCCAAACCTCCCGGCCTGGTCGTCCATCCGGGCAGCGGCAATCGCAGTGGCACCCTGGTCAATGGCCTGGTCTTTCACTGCCGGGCTATCGCCTCGGTGGGGGATGACCTCAGGCCCGGCATCGTGCATCGGCTCGACAAGGACACCTCGGGGCTGATGCTGGTTGCCAAGGACGAACGAACCTTGCGCCTTCTTGCCGCCGATTTCAAGGACAGGCGGGTCGACAAGGAATACCTCGCCCTGGTGCACGGGATCATGACTGAACCCCAGGGGCGCATCGTCGCTGCGATCGGCCGGCATCCGGTCAACCGCCAGAAGATGGCGGTGCAGGAGAGAAGCGGCAGGCATGCGGCCACGAACTGGCGGGTGCTGACGGACTTCGCCGGTCGCTACAGTCTGCTGGCGATCAGGATCGAGACCGGGCGAACCCACCAGATCCGCGTCCACATGAGCCACATCGGCCACCCGGTTGCCGGCGACCCGGTCTACGGCGGCAGGCATCGGGACGGCGGATTCGCCCGACAGATGCTGCACGCCGTCCGTCTCGGCTTTGCCCATCCGGTCACCGGGAGACGTCTGACCCTCATCGCGCCGCTGTGGCCCGATTTTCTGCAGGTGATCAAGGAACTGGCCGGAGAAATTCCGGCAGAGCTGGAGGGACTCGTGTGAATATCGCCCTGACCGGCGGCATCGGCTCGGGCAAGAGCAGCGTCGCCACCATCCTCGCCGATGCCCTGCAGGCCGCAGTCGTCAGCGCCGACCTCATCTGCCGCGACCTGATGCAGCCTGATGGCGCAGGCTGGCACGGCATCCGCGCCCTCTGGGGGGATCGATTCCTCCAACCCGACCGGACAATCAACCGGGCCCTGCTGGGCCAGGCCGTCTTTCAGGACGCAGGGCTGCGACGGCAGCTCGAGGCGATTCTGCACCCGCTGATCCGATCGGCGATCCAGGAGAGGATGACGGCAGCCGATCAGGCCGGAGAGTACCTGGTGATTGAGATCCCGCTGCTCTTTGAGGTGGGCTGGCAGGACAACTTCGATTGTACCGTGGCGGTCTATGCCCCGGAAGCAATCTGTCTGCAGCGCATCCTCGCCAGGGACGGCGTCAGCTGCGAGCAGGCCGAAAGGATGCTGGCCGCCCAGATACCTCCGGCAAAAAAGGCGGAGATGGCCATGCATGTCATCGATAATTCAGGGCTTTGGGTCCAGACCGTGCAGCAGGTCGGCCGCCTTGCCCGGAGCTTGCGGAAAAATTCCCGGCAATAGGGAAAACCTGTCGATTCTGCTGGTTAAAAAGCTTGACAGTGCGGAGATGAGTACGTATAAGGGAGAGAGCGAAACGAAGTACACTTCCTGCCTCTTCTCTGGTGGACCCGTAAAACTTCCGTAGTACAACCTCGTTTATCTAAATCCCTGTCTTGGGTAGGTTTGGTCTGATGTCTGTTGTCACCAGGAAATCCCTTTAGCCGTGATACCTCTTCACTCCATTCTCTTATTTGATCTTATAGACAATTATCTGACGTAAGCAATCTCTGTTTTACCGCCGCCGCGATCTCCAGTTGACCCCCGGTTCATTCTCGCGACACGGTTCCTTGTAGGGAAATACTACCAATTATATCATGCGGCATCTGCGAATTATTGCGATCCTGACCTATAGCTGTTTGGACTTGCGTATACTTCGACGGAATGTCGCTCCCATATCCTGCCAATAGTCTTTTAGGAGAAGGTAATTAATGAATCTGGCGGAATTAAAAACGATGAAAATCGGCGAGTTGGTCAAATTCGCCCGGGATGCGAAAGTTGAAGGGTACAGTTCCATGCGTAAGCAGGAACTGATCTTCGCCCTGCTCCAGGACCAGGCTGATAAGGACGGCAAGATGCGCGGCAGCGGGGTCCTCGAGATACTTCCCGACGGCTTTGGTTTTCTGCGCTCCCCGGATTACAACTATCTTCCCGGCCCTGATGATATCTATGTCTCGCCCTCGCAGATCCGTCGTCTCAATCTGCGGACCGGCGATGTCATCGACGGTCTGGTCCGTTCGCCGAAGGAGGGGGAACGCTACTTCGCGCTGCTGAAGGTCGAGACCATCAATTTCGATCCGCCGGAGGCGGCAAAGCAGAAAACCCTCTTTGCCAACCTGACCCCGCTGCATCCCAACGAACGGCTCAACCTGGAATGGCAGCCCGATAACTATTCGATGCGGGTGCTGGATATGTTCGCCCCGATCGGCAAGGGCCAGAGGGGGCTTATCGTGGCCCCGCCGCGGACCGGCAAGACCGTGCTGATGGAGAAGATCGCCAATTCGATCGTCCGCAACCACAAGGAGGTCTACCTCATCGTCCTGCTGATCGACGAACGGCCGGAGGAGGTAACCGAGATGACCCGCTCGGTCAGGTCCGCCGAGGTCGTCAGTTCGACCTTCGACGAACCGCCGCAGCGTCACATCCAGGTGGCCGAGATGGTCATCGAGAAGGCCAAGAGGCTGGTCGAGCACAAGAAGGACGTGGTCATCCTCCTCGACAGCATCACCCGTCTGGCCCGCGCCTATAATACGGTGACGCCTTCGAGCGGCAAGATTCTCTCAGGTGGTGTCGAGGCGAACGCCTTGCACCGGCCGAAGCGGTTCTTCGGGGCGGCGCGCAATATCGAAGAGGGCGGCAGTCTGACCATCCTGGCCACGGCCCTGGTCGAGACCGGCAGCCGCATGGACGAGGTCATTTTCGAGGAGTTCAAGGGCACCGGCAACATGGAACTTGTCCTTGACCGGAAGATGGCCGATAAGCGGATCTATCCGGCCATCGACATCAAGCGCTCGGGCACCCGGAAAGAGGATCTGCTGCTCAAGCCGGAGGTCCTTAATCGCCTGTGGATCCTGCGAAAACTGCTCAATTCGATGAATCCCTCCGATTGCATGGATTTTCTCCTCGATAAACTGAAAGGCCAGAAATCAAACAAGGATTTTCTCGATTCGATGAACGGCTGAGCGATTCGCCTAAGGTCCCGCAGGCCTTTCCCGGCCATGGCCGGGAGACTCCAGCCCCTGTCGGATTCCCTGGAACTGCAGGGGGATCGACGAAACGGGGGGAGCCGGCCGGCTGTCGTCACAGTTTTGTCTTGAAGTCTCGCCGGATTGGGGTATAATAGTTCGTTTATGTTTTGACTCGCTTCGTTTTTTGCCCTGAGCTGGCATCGACCAATAATATATTAGACACCGAAGAGCAGTGTTCTGGAGGAAGGAAGAGTTATGAGAAATGGAATACATCCTGAATATCACAATATAAAAGCTTTATGTGCCTGTGGCAATGAAGTGGAAATGGGATCCGTCGTGAAGGAGATCAAGGTGGAAATCTGCTCTGCCTGCCATCCGTTCTTCACAGGAAAGCAGAAGCTTATCGACACCGCCGGACGTATTGAAAAGTTCAAACAGCGGTATGCCAAACATTTCGAGAAAAAAGGCAAGTAAAACCCCTGTCTGCCGCAGGGTGTGTTTGCAGCCGCACTCCCCCCGCGGTTTCCATGTTGTTCGAGTCCACAGTGATGCATTGCCATGGCTGTGGACTTTTTTTTTGTTTTTTCATTCCACCCCGCCGATGAAAGTATATGTTTGAAGTATTTGAAAACCTAGAAGAAAAACTGGCATCCCTGGAAGGGAGGCTGTCGGATCCGGCGCTGGTGAACGACCAGAAAGAGTTCCAGAAGGTGGTGCGCGAGCATTCGCACCTGTCCAGGCTGAATACGCTGTATGTGGAATACAAGCAGGTGCAGAAGGACATCGCCGAAACCAGGGCGATACTGCACGACGAGGACGAAGATCTGGAAATGAAGGAGATGGCCCGCGTCGATATCGAGGATCTGGAAAAAAGGGAGAAGGATCTCGACCGGGAAATCAAACTGGTCCTGCTGCCGAAAGACCCGAATGACGAGCGCAACACTTTTCTCGAGATCCGTGCCGGTACCGGCGGCGACGAGGCCGCCCTGTTTGTCGGCGAACTGTTCCGCATGTATTCCCGTTTCGCCGAATCGATGGGTTGGAAGGTCGAGATCATGAGCTCCAGTCCCTTGGGCATCGGCGGCTTCAAGGAGATCATCGCCCTGATCAGCGGCGATCAGGTCTATTCGAAACTGAAATACGAGAGCGGCGTGCACCGGGTGCAGCGGGTCCCCGAGACCGAGACCCAGGGGCGCATCCACACCTCGGCGGTGACCGTCGCTATCCTGCCGGAGGCAGATGAGGTCGAACTGAACATCGACCCGAACGAACTCAAATTCGACGTCTACCGTTCCTCGGGACCGGGCGGGCAGAGCGTCAACACCACCGATTCGGCGGTGCGGATCACCCATCTACCGACCGGCCTGGTAGTAACCTGCCAGGATGAAAAATCACAGCACAAGAACAAGGCCAAGGCCCTGATCGTCCTGCGCGCCAGACTGCTCGACAAGCTTCAGCAGGAGCATCACGACAAGATCTCGCAGGACAGGAAAAGCCAGGTGGGCTCAGGTGACCGCAGCGAGCGAATCCGTACCTATAACTTCCCGCAAGGGCGGATGACCGATCACCGGATCAACCTCACCCTCTATAAGCTCGATGCCATCATCGGCGGCAAGCTCGAGGATGTCATCTATCCGCTGATCGCCCATGACCAGGCGGAGAAACTCAAACACATCCAGTAGCAGTGGCCGGCCGACGCCTGATGCCTTCTGCCTTCTTGTCGCGGCAGCCGCTGCCGGGGACGGGATATGCGGGTCGCTGATCTGATCCGCTTTGCCACCGGCGAACTCGGCCGGGCCGGTATCGCCGACGCTGATAGCGATGTTCTTCAGCTGCTCGGGCACTGTCTGGGCAAGACCCGGACAGGGCTCTTTCTCGCGGCCGATGAGGTGGTCCCGGAGACGGCCAGACTCGCCTTTCTGGATCTGCTCGCCCGCCGCCGGCAGCGCGAGCCTCTGGCCTATATTCTCGGAGAGCGGGAATTCTGGTCCCTGCCGTTTGCCGTCAGTCCGGCGGTGCTGATCCCGCGTCCGGAAACGGAATTCATGCTTGAGCAGGTCCTGGCCATCTGCCGCAAAAAGCCCTTGCCCGCCGGGCGGATCCTCGATCTCTGCTGCGGCAGCGGCGTGATCGCCATCGTTTTAGCCCTGGAACTGGGCAGGGAGGTGACCGCCGTCGATCTTTCCGACGAGGCCCTGGCGGTGGCCGGACAAAACTGCAGACGACATGGGGTCGGGGAGCGGGTCAGGCTCGTTCGAGCTGATCTAATGTCGGCCTTTGCGGACAGAAGGGTGTTCTCCCTGGCCGTCTCCAACCCGCCCTATGTGAGCAGCGGTGATATCCGCCGCAATCTCGAACCGGAGGTGGCGGACCACGAACCCCGCCTGGCCCTCGATGGCGGCGAGCTGGGTCTGGATGTGATCGAAAGGATCCGGGACGGGCTGCCGGCGGTGATGCTGCCGGCAGGCGAGGTCTTTATCGAGATCGGGGCGGAGCAGGGACAGGCCGTCCGCAGTATATTCAGCGAACTCGTCAACTCCGTATGTTATTTTCAGGATGTGGAAATTCTGCAGGATTATGCCGGCCGCGACCGGGTCCTGCATGCCAGTATATTGGTCTAAGTAAGACGAGGAATAACATGGAAAAACTGATAGTTGAAGGCGGCATACCGCTCTACGGCACGGTACGGATCAGCGGCGCCAAAAATGCCGCCCTGCCGCTTATCGCCGCGACCCTGCTGGCCCCTGGCCGGCACCGGCTCGGCAATGTCCCCGATCTGCGGGATACCAGGACCTTCCTCAAACTCATGGAAAATCTCGGCGTCCGCCATGAGCGGCAGGACGACGTGCTTTTTATCGACAGCAGCGACCTGCACAGCTCCGAGGCCTCCTATGAGCTCGTCAAGACCATGCGGGCCTCGGTGCTGGTCCTCGGGCCTCTTCTC